>JAYTOL010000223.1:0-88795 GCA_043747815.1 Deltaproteobacteria bacterium | reverse complement strand
AGCACGCCTCGTCCTCAATCCGATAGAGGTCGGTGATCATGGCCAAGAGCTCTCGGTTCTCATGGTCAAGGCTGTCCACCGGCATGGCTTCGAAGAATTCCTACGGCAATGGCCCCAACATCCACTGCGGCGACGCGAGGCCGTCTTATCGCTCAGCCCGTTGTATGCGGCGTAGCCGTCGATCGTGAGGTTACCGCTCGTTCCACCAAGCAGTGTCTCGGCCGTGGCCGCGTCGCGGCTGTCGCTGTAGTGATAGACGACGGCCATGCGAGATAGCATCACCCACATCCACCCGCGAAAGCACTTGTCCTTGTCCAGGACGGGTTGACCCGTTTCGTCGGCATGCACGTAGCGGCCACTGCGCACGACGCGTCGCATCTCGTCGTAGAGCGGCTTCAGTTGCTCCGCGGTGCGGTGGAAGAGGGCGCATAGTGTGCTGCGCGCGATGGGATAACCGGCGCGCGCCAGTGCTCTCTCGCTACGGTACAAGGGGATGCTGTCGTCGCCACGACTCACCGCCACGTGAGCATGGAGACCCGGACCGTAATGGCCGCCGTCGACGACACCCGGCGGCGCCTGTGACGTGATGACCATCCTTGGACGCCAGCGTTTGCAGCACCCACTTCTGAATCACCAGGTGTTCGGCAACATGCTCGACGCGATGGAGCACTTTGCCGTCTCCCACGACGCGGAAGTCCCCGAGCGAGTAGCCTTCGGGAAGAGCATGCGCTTGGACCTCTCGCACTTCGACGATGGTGGGGATGTCTTTGCGAAGCCGCCGGCGCTTCTGACGCTCTGGCTCGCTTGCTTGCCGTGCCTTGCGCCGTTTCTCCTTCGCGCGTGCCTCGGGTTGTTCGGGCATCGGCTCGCCGTCGACGGTCAGCTCGCCCGGATCAACCTGCTTGCGCAGCTCCTCTCGGACGGTCGGGATCTTCTCCGAGCGCTTGCCAAACAGGCGACGGTTGAGCGCTTCCACCTGCTCGATGAGCCTCTGGATGAGCTCGCCGTTCTTGGCGAGCTGCGCGCGAAGCTCTGAATTTTCCCGGCGCAGATGCGACACCAGCAGGCGCGCCGCGACGTCAAGCGTTGCCTCCAGATCATCGACGTCGCCTGCCGCCATCGACGAATCTAGATCATGATCGCTTCGATCTGTCGATCCCCCTTCTCGAGTTTTTTCAGTCGCGCTTTGGCTGCCAGTGCCGGGGTCGCTTCACGCGGCCGAAGTCGATGCCATCGACCAGCATCGCGAGTTGCGTCGCATCCAACTCCGCGCGCTCATCAGCGTCGGGCAAATGGATCTGGAATCGGCCGCGGTCCAAGCGTTTATGCCAGAGCACCATGCCGCCTTTCTGGAACGCCAAAATCTTTGCGCGGTCCCTGCGGCGGGAGACGAAGACGTAAAGATGACCGCTGTACGGGTTTTCGCCCGCTGCCGTGACCAGCGCCGAAAGACCGTCGAAGCCCTTGCGCATGTCAGTCGCCCCGGTGAAGAGCAGGATCTGGGTCGTGCCGGACAGGCCCAGCATTGCCTATCGGTCCACTGCGAAACACCGAAGCCTTGTCGCTTGCCATGGCCGCGCAGTCAGCGTAGCGGCCCCTTAGCGCCACCACCCGGGCCCAGTACGCCCGACCTCGACCATCTTCTCCTCCCGTCCCTCCTGGCCCTCGCCGCTCCGCTCGACCGACCAGGCGTAGCTTGCAGACCGTCGCTCCCTCCGTCGACGTCGCCGGGCTCACCACAATCGACATCATCTGCGCCAACTCTGCCCCCGCCAAACGGGCACGAAACGGGCACCGGGCTTACGAGCTCGAAGGGGCCCGAAAATTATGCGATCTGCGCGGACGTTTTTGACGCCCGCACTTCGTCGCCGAGTTCGTGGCTGAGTATGCTCCACCTCCGTAACCGTTCAGCCGCATGGAAGAAGCGGAACCGTGCATCGAGTGGCGAGCACGGCCTCGTTCTTCTGATGAGCAGCAGTCGCTCGCACGGGGCGAGCCCAGTTGAGCAGAAGCAGGTTGCCCTCTTTTGACGCAGCCACGAGCAATTGGTCGCGCGGCATACAGGGATTCCAGAGCAGAGCTATTCCAAAGCGATCCGAAAGCTAGGCTTTGCTTGAACGACACACCATCCGGCGTGATGGGCCCGGTCCGGGCCCCAGCGAATTTTCTGGGATCGTGCTACGCTCGTCGCGTGATCTCTAGGGCTGGGGTGGCAAGCGTTTCCGTGTGCTCGCGCCCATCATGCTTCGACCGCCGTTTGCTGTGCCGACCAGTGCAAATAGGTGTCGACGCGCGCCCGGTGGCGCACGATCTGCCCCTCGACATCGAAGTGCCAGATGTGCACCTGATCTTCCTCGACCACCCGCTTGCCCGTGGACTTCACCGTCATGTCTTCATCGACGAGGACGAGCACGATCAGACCCGTTTCGAAGAAAATCTTGGGCTTTAGACTGTTGATTTGCAGCGCATCGAAGGCTTCGAAAAACTTCGTGATCTCGGCACGGCCGCGGCGCGGCTGTAGCCAGGGCACGTCCGTGGACGTGAGGCCGTAGTCGAACTCCACGGCTTCGGACAACCGGCTCAGGATGGCCGCGATGTCACCACGTCCGACGTCGGCATAGAGCTGCTGAATGGTTTCGATGTTTGACATGCCTATATCCTTCTCCATGCAGGTTCGCTTTCACCGGCAGCCCAGCCTGGGCTCATTTTGGCGATCGGAGAAGAGACTTAACAATCACGACATTAGAGACAATAATTCATGAGCGCATGTCTAGCGTCCAGTCGCTCCTCGTATTTTCGGAAGCCGCCAAGCAGGGTAGCTTTGCCGGTGCTGCCCGCGAGCTGGGCCTGTCGCCGTCGGCGGTCGTCAAGAGTGTCGCTCGCCTGGAAGAGGCCCTGCAGGTGCGTCTGTTTCAGCGCACCACCCGAAAGGTCCAGCTCACTCAGGCGGGTGAGGCGCTCTTCGGACGCTGTCAGAAGGTGCTGAGCGAATTCGCGGAGCTGCAGACCACCGCCGCCAACGTCAGCCAGGAGGTGACCGGCGTGCTCAGGGTGGATCTGCCAGTGACGTATGGCAGGCAGGTGGTGCTCCCGATTCTGGCCCGACTCGCGGAAAACCATCCGGGCCTAGGCCTCGATGTTCGGCTCTCCGATTCGTACAACGACGTGATCGCTGGTGGTTTCGATGCGGTCGTGCGCATTGGCGGGGCGGCCAAAGACTCGCGGCTCATCGGGCGGGTCTTCGACTCCGAGCGGTTGGGCGCGTACGCATCACCCGATTATCTGGAGCGGCGGGGGCGGCCCAAAGACATCGCGAGCCTGGCGGGACACGAGTGCCTTCGGTACCGCCTGCCGAATACGGGTCGCAACCGCCCCATGCAATTCCGCGTGTCCGGCAAATTCATCGAGCTCAACCCCGAGTGCAAATACGCCTCCAACGACGGCGAAGCATTGGTCCTCGCCGCCAGCGCAGGCCTCGGGGTCGTGCAAGCTCCGCGTTATCTCGCGGCTGCAGCCCTCTCCGCCGGAAGCCTTTCCGAAATCCTGGCGCGTTTCGAGCCACCGCCGCTCCCCATCGCCGTCGTCTTCCCCTCCAAGCGCCAGATGCCCGCGCGACTACGGCTCTTCATCGACGCGCTGACTCTCGGACGCGATCCACCTCGGCCGCCTTCCGTCGTTGCGGACAAAGCCCGAGGCCCGCGCTAAAGCCAGCACATGCCCCGCCCGATTCAGGTCTCGCCTCGCCACCATATTGCGTTGGCTGATGACTATTTGATGATGATCGACAAGGCGCCGAGAGAGGACTTCGTCGTGCGCAACCTGGCGCGACGCAAGGCCGGGGAAATGACGCTGATGATGGGCGATCTGGTCATCGCTGGGGCCGCGACGCGGGATCAATATGAGCTGGCGCGGGTCTATCCGCTGCATTTTCGCAAGACGTACTACCCCGGCAAGCTCCATGGCGATCCGCAAACGGAGTTCGAGCTGCACGAGCTGGCGAGCACGCTGGTCGCTGTCCCGCCTCCCATCGGCAGCACGCCCAACAGCTTCCGCAGTTGCTTCTTGCCGGGCACGCCGCTCAATCGGCTCTCCTCGCTCGGGACCGAGCCGGACGAGAGCAACATCGGCCTGGCTCATGCGCTGTCGCTCGCCACTGCTGCCGGGCTGTGGCGGCTGGCGGAAGAGGCGCTCGGTCTGCTCAGCCGGATGCAACAGGGGGGCCTCACGCATGGTGATGCCCACCTGCACAACTTCATCGTGTGCCCGTCACCGCTCGAGGTCTTGCCCATCGACTTCGAGATCGGCGTCTCGAGAGAGGCTGTCTCGACGGACGTTTGGGAGCAGCGCTGCCAGGCCGATCGCCAGCACCTCTTGAAGCTGGCGGTCTACCTGCAATGCGCCCTCGGGCGGCAGCGAGGGCCGCTAGCGCGCGAGTCGATGGCTGGCATCGAACGCTTGGTGCGTCCGGCGGACACGTTTCAGGGCGTGATCACCGAACGCACGTTCGACGCTGCGATCACTTGAGGAACAAGAGCTCCTGGTACGTGGGCAGGGGCCAGTACTTGTCCGCCATCTCGGCCTCGAGCCCGTCTGCGTACGTCCTGGCCTCGTCCATCAGCGGTCGCACCACGTGGGCGCAATGGTTCAAGTGGGCCTCCGTGGTGTCGAAGTGCTCTTTCTCCATGGCGGAGCCGAGCTTGCCCACGGTGGCGAGCAACTTGTCCGATAGCTCCGCGACCTTCTTCAGGATCGTCTTGTCCGCGTCCAGGGATTGCTCCTTGAGCTGGCTCAGCGTGCGCGTGAGCTCGGAGAGGTACTCCATGGCTGCGGGGTAGATCAGGGTCTTGGCCATACTGATGACCAGGCGCGCCTCCACGTTGATGGATTGAATGAACTGCTCCGAATACACGTCAAAGCGGCTCTGGAGCTCGACCGGCGTGAGCACGCCCCACTTGCTGAACAGCGCCTCGATTTCCTTCTTCTTCAAGACCGGGAGCGCCTCCGCGCTGGTCGCGAGATTGGGTATGCCGCGCCTTTCGGCCTCTTCGTGCCACTCCTTGGAGTAGCCATTGCCACCAAAGACGACCGCACCGTGCTCTTCCATCACGGTCTTGAGGAGCGACGCGATGGCTTTGTTGAGAGGAGTCCCCGTCGCGACGCTCGCCTCGAGCTTGTCGGCCATGAAATGGAGCGAGTCGGCGAGGATCGTGTTCATGGCCACGAGCGGTCCGGCGACGGAGGCGCTGGCACCGACCGCGCGGAACTCGAACCGGTTGCCGGTGAAGGCGAACGGCGAGGTGCGGTTTCTGTCCCCGGCGTCCTTGGGGAACGTGGGCAGGCTGTCCACGCCCAGGTTCATCAGGCTCTTGGCCTTGGAGTCCGTGGGCGCGCCCTGCTTGAGCAGGTTGAACACGCCCTCCAGTTGGTCGCCCAGGTACACCGACATGATGGCGGGCGGCGCCTCGTTGGCCCCGAGCCGGTGGTCGTTACTCGCGCTCGCGACGACCGCGCGAAGCAACGGGCCATACTTGTGCACGCCGCGAATGACGGCCCCGCAGAAGACCAGGAACTGGGCGTTGTCGTGCGGGGTATCCCCCGGGTCGAGTAGGTTGCCTTGGGTCGAATTTCCGACGGACCAATTGACGTGCTTGCCCGAGCCGTTCACGCCCGCGAAGGGCTTTTCGTGGAAGAGAACCATGAAGCCGTGCCGCTTGGCGGTGTTGCGGAAGGTCGTCATGAGCAGGTGCTGATGGTCCGCGGCCACGTTGGCCCCTTCGAAGTAAGGAGCGATCTCGAACTGGCCCGGCGCGACCTCGTTGTGGCGCGTCTTGGCTGGAATGCCGAGCTTGTACAGGCTGTACTCCACGTCCTGCATGAACATCTGCACCCGCTCGGGGATCGCCCCAAAGTAGTGATCGTCGAACTGCTGACCCTTGGCGGGCTTCTTCCCGAACAGGGTTCGCCCCGTCAGCAGCAGGTCCGGGCGCAGGCTCGCCAGCGCGGCGTCCACCAGGAAGTACTCCTGCTCCGCACCGCAGCTGGAGTTGACCGTCGCGACGTCCGTGTGTCCGAGCGCCCTCAGCACTCGCTGGGCCGCCTTGTTCATCGCGGCGTTGGAGCGTAGCAAGGGGGACTTCTTGTCCAACGCCTCGCCCGTCCAGGAGACGAACACCGTGGGGATACACAGCGTCGCGCCGTTGTTGGTGCGCATGACATAGGCGGGGCTCGTCACGTCCCAGGCGGTGTAGCCCCGAGCCGCGTTCGTGGTACGAATGCCGCCGTTCGGGAAGGAGGACCCGTCCGGCTCGCCTTGGATCAAGAGCTTACCCGGAAACTCGCTGATGGCCGTTCCGTCGCCCGAGGGCATGATGAACCCGTCGTGCTTTTCGGCGGAGGCGTTCGTCATCGGGTAGAAGACGTGGGCGTAGTAGAGCGCGCCCTTGCTCATGGCCCACTCCTTCATGACGGTGGCCACCACGTCAGCGACGCCGACGTCGAGCTTGCCGCCCTCCTCGATGGTCGCCTTGAGCGACTTGTACACGCTCTTGGGCAGCATCGCCTTCATCTTGCTGAGCGTAAAGACGTCCTCCGCCCAGATGTCTTCCAGCTTGGGGGGAGTCGTCACCGGCTGGAGCGGCCGACGGGTGATCTCTTGGATGGCTTGAATCCGACCTTGATTGTTGGGCATGGCGGGTGTCCTGGGGTGACGGTGGGGAGGAGCTTAAGGTCGCGCACGGGGAAGTCGCCGAGACCTTACGTACGAGACACATTGCGCGGGGGGTCGCCGGCAACGAGTAGCGGGCCTTCATGCCAGGTAGAGGTTTCCCTGAACCGCCGGAGCTGTGGCGCCACGGTTTCGTGGCGACGGCGCGGCGACGAAGACCTCGGGTGGCTCTCGCTTGCGACATCCTGACGCATTGCTGAAACGGTTTGCGTCCGCGACGACCGGTAGACGGCCTCCGAGATTCGCGGGCGAGCCTTGCCGTGCCCGCCTTGGCTCGCCCGTCGATGTGGGCTGCGGCGGAAAAAACGAGCGCACGCGGAATCCCGTCGCTGAGGCCGACCAGATATCGTTCAGCCGATGAGCGACGACACTCCGGACGGCGACCGGCCTCGGGACGCGCTGTCGCGACGTCGGTCGTCGCCGACGCGAGAGCGAAAACAGGACCCGTCGCTGGGTCACGGTCTAGCGGGCACGAATATTCCGTCTGCGCCGTTCATGGCAGTGGCCGCCCTCGGCGCTTGGCAGCTCCGAGCCGAGGAGCAGCCGGTACCCATTTCACTGGGCACCAGGCGGACAATCGTTCAGATTGTTCGGTCCAGGCAGCTTGCGCGCGCGGGATAGGGCGGGAAACCCGCATGCGGGCCTGCCATCGTACGAGAGGCGTCAGGCATGTCATTCGAGAACGGAACCTCAGACAACGTATCCTCGGGCGAGCCATGCGCCGACAGCGAGAAACGCCACGCGACGTTGCGCGCTCTGCGAGGCGGGATGGTGCCACGGCTGATCGCCGCCCTGGTGGCGGCAACGCTCGCAAGCTGCGGCAGTAGCGACGACCCGAGCACAGCGCCCGCGGCCTCCACCGGTAGTCCCGAGCCCACGACGCCGCAACCCCCGAGCTCAGAAGGCCCTGTCGCGGACCCGGTCACTCCCGAAGCACCGGATACGATGGCTCCCGCAGGCGTGAGCGAAGCGCCCGGCGCGCTGCCCATCGATACCCCGCCTCCCCCCGCGCCAGCCGCACCCACCCCACAGCCCGCACCGGGGGTAGTGATCGTGGATGGCGCGGCGGGCGTGCGCAGTTGCGTTGCGCTGTGCACCATCAACGTCAATCCCGCTACCGATCTAGAAGGCGACGACTGGGCCTTCGAGAACGGCGGCTCTTGCATCATCCCGACCACTGCCACGGCAGCCAACCAGGCGTGCACCACGCTCTCGCCCGTGCCCGAGCCCGAGGCCCGGGCCGGGGTCGTGATTTTCGACGGCACGGCGGTTACGCGCAGCTGCGTCGCGCTGTGCGGCTTCTTCACCGACGCGGCGCTCGACCCTGAAGGCGACGATTGGGCTTTCGAGAACAGCGCGCCCTGCATCATCCCCGGGACGATCACCGGCGCCAATCAGGCGTGCAGGACGCTCGGGCCAGTGCCCGAGCCCGAGCCTCGCCCGGGCATCATCCTGGTCCTCGACACCGATTCGAGCTGCGTGCCCCTGTGTATCGCGAGCACGGGCCCGAGTGATCCCCTGACTCCCGCGGCGGCGGATTGGGCGTATGAAAACAACGCGGCGTGCGTGCTCCCGCGGTCGCCCACGAGCGCGGGGCGCCGTTCGTGTCGCACCATCGAATACCCGCCCTCGTTCGTCCCCCCGGCGCTGCCCGGCAACACTCAACGGCCGGGTTTTTACGTGCAGAATGGGCGCTTGCTCGACGCCTACGGCAACGATTTCGTGATCCGCGGTGTGGGCAACGCACACGCCTGGTTCGATCCCTTTGGGCAATACCTCGCGTACGAGGCTCTGGATGAGATCGCCGGCTACGGCACCAACACGGTGCGCGTGGTGTGGGAGACGCAAGGCGGCGTGGGCGCAGACGGCGCGACGTTGCCGCCGCCCCCTCCTAGCCTGCTCGCCGAGGTCTTGCATCGCATCGTAGAGCTCGACATGGTGCCGATGATCGAGCTGCACGACGCCTCCGGGCTATCGGACACGGCGAGCCTGGTGCGCATGGCGCAGTACTATGCGACGCCCGCGGTGAAGCAGGTGCTGCTCGATTTTCGCCAGTACCTGCTGATCAACATCGCCAATGAGTGGAGCGGCACGAACAACTACCGGAGCGCGTATCAACAAGCGATCGGCATCCTGCGCAACGCCGGCATCCCGCACACGCTCGTGATCGACGCGCCGGGCTTCGGTCAAATTTACACGAACGGGCTCGACAGGCAGGCGCAAATCAGCACCTGGTTCGGTGACGCGGGGGCGTTGCTACAGGGCGACCCCGAGCGGAACCTCGTGTTCAGCGTGCACATGTACGGCTACTACACGACGCAACAGGACGTCGATCTGCTGCTCAACCGCGCGGAGTTGGGCACCTCCATCCCGTTCATCGTCGGCGAGTTCGGCTGGTTCCACAGCGGCAACAACGTCGATTGGTTCAATATCGTCCAGCGCGCCCAGCAGCGGCGCCT
Source organism: Deltaproteobacteria bacterium (assembly GCA_043747815.1). Classification (GTDB taxonomy): domain Bacteria; phylum Myxococcota_A; class Polyangia; order Polyangiales; family Polyangiaceae; genus SZUA-265. The sequence continues at coordinate 79,612 of JAYTOL010000223.1, read as the reverse complement.
CGGCTACATCGCGTGGTCGTGGATGGGCAACAGCCCGGACATCGCGCAGCTCGACATGGTGCAGGACTGGGGCGGCCCGTTGACGCAATGGGGCAGTGACGTCATGGCACGCATCGCCGAGACGGCGCAGCCCGCCAGCATCTTCGAATGAGCGCTGTCGCGGCGTTGGCGTCGGCCACGTCAGAATCGGCGTCACGACCCGTGGGCTCCGCCGGGTGGGCAGCGCCGCCCTTTGTCGTCAGCCGCCACTGCCGTAAGGGCGAGTGATGATTTCGAGCAGGTGACCGTCAGGGTCCCGGAAGTATGTACCCCGCCCGCCGTCATGATGGTTGATCTCGCCCGATTGCTGTTGGGCTGGATCCGAAAGTGGGATAGGGCGCTCTGTGCGACTTCACTGTGTCGGGCAACGCTCGGGCCGGCGCCGGCGCCGCGGCGGCTAGGGCGTAACTGGCGGGCAACAGGACGGCGCTGGCGATGACGGTGCGGCGGGTCAACATGGGCCCGCACCATAGCAGCGGCGCTGCGGGCGGCGCATGCAAGCGCCGAATCCAGGGTCTAGATTCTAGTGGCAGCGTCTGGCGCAGTTCGAGCACGGTTTTGATGCCTTCCCCTCGCGGGTGGCCCTCGTGGTCTGCCTGCGCGCGTTTATTCCCGCGCTGGTTGGAGGCCGTCCTTTCTGGCATGCTGACGACTCAACGCATGAATCCCCGTTTTCTAGATGACGCGCGCGCTCCAGCCGATGCTTCGGGGCGCGCCTGGGGCCTGGCCCTCGCGCGTGCCAGCATCCTCTTTTTCGTGGCCTGCGGTGGCGAGGGCACTTCCGGCACGACCGTGACGGATGGTCCCCCGATCCTCTTCGATGGCCCCGAGGCGGAATCCGGCGTCGGCCCGGAGTTCGTCGACGAAAATGGCATGGCCACGAACACCGGAGCGCTGCCGTTGCCACAGCTGCCGTCCGACGTGAACGTGATCATCACCGCGGACAATGCCTACGGCTTCGGCTACGGAGCTGCCGACGAGCTCGTCAACTACTTTGGCGGGGTCGAGAACATCAGCAGCGACGATATCTTCCAGTGCCCCGTCGGTAACGGTCCCGAGCAATATCTCGTCCCAGCCGCAGACGGTAATGCGGGCAGCTTCCTGTACATCGTTACCTACGCGGACAAGCAGACGACCCAGGGGGTCATCGGCAAGTTTTTTCGTGAGGGCGCCCCGGCCATTTTTACCGGTAATGGTGCCTGGCAGGTTTGCGCGACCGGGCAGGACTTCGACCCGGGAATGGGGGGCCCATCCAGGGCTGAAATCAATGAGCAGCTGGCGATCTGCAATGCAGGCGGAGGCGATGCCGCGCGGACGAGCCAGGGCTGGGTGGGGCCCAACCCAACACCTCGAGGGAACGTCGTGTTCGGCGAGGACAACAGCACCGAGCGCGATCGTCCGTCGCTCGGCAACGAATTCCGGATCGCCTGTGACATCGAGGCTGAGGCCCGCTGGATGTGGTATGATTGGCGCGCTGATCAGGGCATGGGCAGCCCCTTCATCTGGCCAGGTGGCAACACCAACGCGACGCGCGACTTCTTGATCTTCCGGTTGGGCGCAGAGGTCATTCCGCTCGGCATTCGCTGACGAGCGGCGGATTCACGGGCAGGCTCCGATCCTCATAACCCGCTGCGGCAGCGCGAAACACGGGCCCCCATCGCTCGTAGGGCTGCTAGCTCAGCATCGCGTAAGCGGGGCAGAGCCGGCGGTCGCGGCAACGTTCGCCGACCGCGCGAGGACGGCGTTTACTCATCTTTCCACACGAACTCGAGCGCGGCGGGGAGCGTCTGCTCTCGCACGCGCGGGTCGCAGTGGGGCGAGTCGAGGGCGAAGACGTACTGATAGTGGTAGCCCTTGGACTTCAAAACCTGAGACATTCGATGGTTGGCTGCCACCCAGTCGTGCATGTCGTCGCGCAGGTTGTAGTTGTCGCGGTCACCCACGTGCATCCAGATGCGGATGGGCTTGACCGGCGAGGCGGCGATGATGCCGTTGTGGTACTCCCACGCGCCGCCCGGTGTCGCGGGATTGAATGGCCACTGCTGGTTCACGTAGGTGCCCGAATAGCTGATGACGCGCTGGTACCACTCGGGGTGGTTCCAGCTCATCGTGAATGCCGCGGCAGCGCCCGAGCTGCAGCCCATGACAGCGCGGTCCTTGCCCTTGCGCGAGAGTTTGACGCTTGCCTTCTTCTCCACCGCCGGCAGCACCTCCGCCTCGATGAACTCCGCGAGCTTTCCGGACATCGTGTCGTACTCGAGCCCGCGCTCGGAGCCCTGCCCGTTGCCGCCGCCGTTCTGGATCATCACGGCGACCATGAGCGGCACGCGCTTCTGTGCAATCAGGTTGTCGAGAATGTGCGGCAGCGTGGTGTCGGGCTCGCCGAGCTTCGGGCCATCGTGCGAGACGATGAACGGTGCCTGCTTGCCTTTCCTGTATTGTGCCGGCACGTAGACCGTGATCGTGCGCTGATAATCCTGGGGATGCGTCTCGATGATCAGCGACTTGGGGTTCTTGGGGTCCGGCGTACCGGGAGCATCCTTCGCAATGCCGCGATAGAATTTGCTGTCCTTCGATTCCAGCGTGAACTGCAGGACATTGCCCACGGGCACGCCGTCCTTCACGCTGAGCTCGGGGGCGGGCGAGTAGTCGGGGCCGATGACGAAATCGCCTGCGGCGAGCGGCGCGTTTCCCGAGGGGATCTTCGTGAAGGGCGGCGCGCCCGGACCGTCGACGGCGCGAGTGGGCGGCGTGGGCCGGGCCGGCGTTGCTGGTGGGGCCGGCGTTGCCGGTGGGGCCTGCGGGGCTGGGGTCTGCGCCTGCGCCTGCGCCGCGTGGATGATCAGGGCGGCCATGAGCGTCGCGAGCTGTCGCATGATTCCTCCGAAATGCGGACGTGGCCGAGACCCTAACGTGTGTGGGTGCCCACGCATAGCAGAGTCCAGTTGGGGGCCCGCGTCCGCGAGCAGCGGCAAACCTCAGGCTCGCGATTTTGACAATGTAGTTTCATGAGACTACATTATCGGCGATGCGCACAATCGGAATCCGCGAGCTGAAAGCCAAGCTCAGCGAAGAGCTTCGTGCCGTCAGCCGAGGCGAGGTCGTCTTGGTCACCGATCGCGGTCGAGTGGTGGCGGAGCTTCGCGCCCCTGGGACGGCGGCCGTCGCCCCTTCCGGAACTTTAGATCGGCGCATGGAGCAGTGGCTTCGGGAGGGCCGGGCCCAACTCGACGATGCGATGACCCGCGCCCCTTACCCCGTTTCTCCCGTGTCGTTGCCCCCCGGAACGGCCTCGAGACTGCTCGATGAGATCCGCGGCGACGAATGATGCTTTACGCCGAGACGAGCGCGGTCCTGAGGTGGCTTCTCCGGCAAGAGCATGGCGAGCTGGTACGTCTAGAGCTGGAGCGGGCCGAGCGAGTCGCAGCGTCTCAGCTGACGCCGCTCGAGTGCCGCCGCGTGCTCGCTCGGCTCACTCCAGAGCTCGACGCAAACAGCAACGCGACGTTGCGGCAGATGCTGTTCGATGCCGTGCGACGCTGGGTGCTCGTGGAGATCGACCAGCCGGTGCGTGATCGCGCGGGTGAACCCTTCCCGATCGAGCCCGTCCGCGCCCTGGATGCAATCCACCTCGCGACCTGTATGGAGATCGTGCGCGCGCTCGGCCCAGTCACCGTGCTGAGCGTCGATCAACGCGTGCGTGACAATGCGCTGCGCCTCGGCCTGCGGGTGGTTCCAGAGGCGCTCGGACCCTAGCGAGGGTGCCCGCCCCATCGCGCCTTCGCCGGGCGCGACGGTGGCATCTCCGCTCTTGAGCGCTGAAACATCCCGAGAAAGCGGACCGGATCCGGCCAGATCCGGGACGAACTCGTCGAACACGCGCGACACGTGCTCGCAGATGGGCCTTGCTCAATGGCGCTGGCCGATTCGCACGCAATACTGTCCTGAACTGCAATCGCATGAAGCCGCATGAATCTCGTCGGTCGTCATACTGCATCGGTAGCTGAGACCGCCATCGACCGAGCGCTGCGGCAATGCAAGCAACTGACACATGGCCGTGACAGTTGGCTGGGTCCGCATCGTTCTCGCGTCCTCGCACACCCATCGAAGTCAGTCGAAGAGGATTCAATCTCCATGAACTCCACGCCAGTCCCCGTGCACCTTACCGCATTCATGCTCGCTACCGCTGCCACGCTGTCCGGGTGCTCCAATGATACACAGACCAACGACGCACCCCCCGTCCCACCCGTGTCAGCGGTGCCCGCCGAGGACATTCCTATGACTCCGCCGGCCAATGCGAGCAACCCAACGCCCAGCAGCCCACCTGCGACCGAATCCCCCGTGACTCCAAGCCTGGACAACGGCAAGGACGATGACCTGCCCGACGGCTGGGCGGCGGTGAGCCTGACGAGCGATTCCCCTGCAACGACTGGAGGCGCTGATGCAGACGCGGGTCACACGTACACCGTGACGAATCGCACGGAGCTAGTCCAAGCGCTGTATCCGGACGCCGTCATCGCCGAGGACGGCACCTTCAGCTCGGCAAACGGCCCCGATTCTACCCCGAAGATCATCAACGTTCGGGGCACGATCAGCCTCAGCAGCAACGCCCTCGGCGTCGAATTGACGGCGGCGGACTATGCCTGCGAGGGCTACGACTTCGAAGCCTACAAAGCCGCCTACGATCCGAAGGTGTGGAATCAGCAAGCTCTGGTAAACGGCGACCCACCCGCTTTGCCCGTGTGTCCCCTTACCACGCAGGAGGCGCTCCGGACCTGCTCGGCTGCGCGCCAAGACCGTGTAGCTCGCATCGTGGTGGGCTCGAACACCTCCATCCTCGGACTCGGCGCAGACGCAAAGATCGTGCATGGCAGTCTGATCGTCGGCCAGATACCAGGCCCCGCCGCCTCGAACATCCTTCCGTGCACGGAGGTTGAGGCGCCGCCCGCACCCGAGCCGGCGCCTGCGGCCCCGCCGCCGCCCTCCACGCTCCCGCCGGTGACCGAGAATGTGATCATCCGCAACATCACCTTTGAGGATGCCTTCGACTTCTTCCCCGAGTGGGACCCCGCGGACTCGTTCAACGCGCCTCCGGAGGTTGCCAACCCCGAGGGCCAGTATCCGCAATGCCAAGCGGTTTACGATGCGTTGACGGATAACGGCCCCCATCAGTGCCCCGGCGGCCGTTGGAACTCGAGTTATGACAACATCTCGATCTTCCAAGGCGCTCGTGTTTGGGTAGACCATTGCACGTTCAGCGACGGTGAGCGCGAAGACTGGTTATTCCCGTCGGTTTGGCAGGCACCCTATGCCGGCAGTAATTTCATCGTGATCCCCCATGACGGCGCCGTCGATGTCACGGGTTTCTCCGAGTACGTCACGATTTCTTACAACGTGTTCAGGAACCACGACAAGGTGAACCTAATCGGGGGCAGCGACACGGTGACCACGCGAAACGGCTGGGGCGCTTTGAACGTGACGCTGCACCACAACTACTACCAGAACGCTGGGCAGCGCTTGCCCAGGGTGCGCTTCGGCAGAGTGCACACGTACTCGAACTACATCACTGGTGAAGTCTTGCCGGAGGTTGCGCCTGCAGAGTTGCCCGACCGGGAAGGCGCTCGAAATCCTGTGCTTTACGGCATCGGAATCGGCTACCTGGCGAAGATTTATTCCGAGAACAACGTCTTCGAGCTGACGGCCCCGCCGGGCGACCCGGCTCCGGATGAATCGTCGGTGTACAATCTCTTCCATCGAGCAGCCCCGACCACCGGAACGCCGCTCGACCTCAACCAGAATACGTACTTCTTCGATTCGGGGTCGACGCTCAACGGCGCGCCGATCGATATCATGAGCCACGCGCAGGCGGCGGCAGCAGCGGGTACCACCGTCAGGCCGGCGCTGATCTCGACCGACTCGATTTGGACCCCGTCGGAGAATTATTCATATACGCCGACACCCGCCGCGGATGTGGCAACGGTGGTGGCGGCCGAAGCGGGTGCTGGAAAGCAGTAAACCTTCAGACGTTCTGTGTCCCGAGGCAGCGCGGCCGCTGAGCTCCAATTTCACTCGCCTGCGCCAGCCGCCACACTCCCTGCGGCTGCTGGCTATTTGGGAGGATCGCCATTTGGCGAGCTATGGTCGGCATAGGCGGAGGGGCTACACCCCATCCAGCGCTTGAAGGCTCGATAGAACGAGCTCGGGTTGGAAAAGCCCAGCTCGATGGACACTTGCTTGACGCACGAGCCGCGCTGACGGAGCAAATGGCTCGCGACCTCACAGCGCGCTTGATTGAGCAGTGTTCGATAGTCGAGGCCCTCGCGCGCTAGGGATCGGTGTAGCGATCGTTGGCTGATTCCCAGACGGCGCGCCAGCGCTTCCATCCGGGGAGGCTCGGCACCCCAACTCTCCCGGAGGTGATAGCGCACTCGACCGGGGAGGGTCGTTGGGTAGGTTTCTCGATCCAACAGGACTTGGGCCCGCTTGCGCAACTCCTGGCAGAGCTCGGGTTGGGAGAGCAGTTGCTGCCGCCGAGCCACCACGCGGTCGACGATCATGGCCACGCGGGGCTCACCGAAGGACACCTCGCAGCCGAAGACTCGGTAATATTCGTCCACGTAGGCCGGTGCGGGATAGTCAAACTGTACCTTCAGGGGCACACCGAGCGGGCCACCGAACTGAGCCAAGAGCGCCCGCAGACGGGCGAGGACCAACTCCGAATTGAACTGCCGCGCAGGAGGCGGCGCGTCGAACGGCAGATATTCGACGCTGAAGCTGTCAGCATCTTCTCGTAGCAACAGGTTCTGCTCGTCGCGCGCGACGCGATGGAAGTGGGCCATCGCGACCATCGCCTCTCGAAACGTCGGCACTACGGAAAACAGCAGCCCGGCGGCACCAAACGCCGTGAAGTTGCCCCGCTCGCCCACCGTGAGCCCCAACGCAGGGTCGCCCGAGAGCCGAATGGCGCGGGATATGATGGCGTAAAACTCACTATTTTCGACCCACGAGTCGTCTCGATCGATCACGCTCTCGTCAATGATATCGCGGAGCAGCTCCGTGCGCGTCAGGTTCAGCCGTTCCATGCTCTCGAGGCAGGAACGCAACACCGCTACTCTGAAAGCCATCTGCTTATGCAGCCTGGCGCTACTCTGCTCCGCGCGGGCCGCCGCCAAGATCGGACCCGCACGACGCTTCGTCAAAGGAGTTGCGAAGCACGATCGTCTTCCAGGCGAGCATGCTGCCGTCGGCCTGCTGAGCGGCGCTGAGCACCCGCTCGGCACCCGAGTAGAAGGCGTCCGTAGAGTTGACGGTGTCGGGTTGCGCGCGTGACGCGTAGTCCGGGTGGACCGCGCAGATCTCGGACGTCAGCTCTTCCTCGAAGTAGAGCTGAGAGATCACCGATTCGCGTCCAGCGAGGCGGACGATGAAGTGGATGTGGAGCGCACGACCGAGGTACCAGCCGGGGTAACACGTGTCGAATTGTACACGCCCGGTGGCATCGGTCGTCTGTGTGCCGCGGAAGAAGCGGTGGCTCAGGGCGTCCGGGTCGTTGCTGGTACAGGCCGCAACCAGGCCGCCCGCGGGAATCACGATGCCGGGGGGAGGCCCGCCCGCATCGACCCCGGGAGGAGGACCAAACACGATGGGCGCGCCGTCAGCGTCCTGCCCGGCATCGTCTCCCGAGTAGAGGCCGGTGTTGCGTGTGTGCCAGACGTCGACGTTAGCTCCCGCTATTGGCTCGCAATTCTCGTCGACCACGAGCAGCATCAGGCGCACCGGCAGTCCCGGGTAACCCTCGCTGATGTCGCGGCGCTCGATGCTCGACGCATAGCAGGGGCCGATGACCTCCCGGCAGGTGATGGAGCAGGACGAGCCGAGAGGATTCGAGAACGGATCGGGGTAGCTGGCTCCGAGGACCTGAGTGCCACCCCTGGCCCAGCTGACGGTGCCCATGGCACCGCCCGCGCTACCGCCGGCACCAGCAGCACCAGCACCGGTCGCGGCTCCGCCCGCGCCAGAGGCGACAGCAGCGGCGCTCTCCCCGCTACACCCGGCGAGAAACGCCGCCGCGGAGCCGAGCAGCGTCAGCGCCTCACGTCGGTTGAGAGCACGCGCCGTAACGGAGCTCGACGTGGCTTCGAGCTGCTCTTCAATGCTGAGGGGCGGATTGGAATTCATCAGCGGCGTATCGCAAGTCGCATGCCAAGGGTCGGCTGATGGAGCGCGAGCCCAGAAGTGCAGCAGCACTCCCGCGGAAGAGCGACACCGCCAGAGATCCGGGACGTGCCGTTGCGGCGGCGAGCTGCTCATTTCGCAGCGGTAGTGCCGAATCAGCAGCGGGACGCAGGCGAAGAATTGCAGAGCCAGCGCACGCAGACCGGCTCGAGCGGGAGGCTCGTGTGGCGCATAGACTCCTGTGGCGGGAAAAGGAGCGCACTGGCCGATTGGGACGTGCCTCGCTGCTGGACGGGGCCGCGTTGGCTTGCCAGGCTGGACTGGCAGCAATAGGTCCCCGAATGGGTCGCTGTGCTGTTAGGCCGATGAGACTCAAAGCTTGGCGCTCGGTGGAGCGTGCCGGAACGGTGTTGATCGCGGTGCTGCTCGGCGTGGCGTTGGTCGCATCTTCGGGGCGGTCCTACTGCGATGCTCAGCGGGCCGTCGCCGCCGTTGCGGAGCGCGAGGGCATCGGCTTCCTCGTCACGCTGACCGGGGGGCTCGCCCGCGCCGATTTTCGCAGTGCCGACATGGCGGCAACTCTGGAAGCCAATCGATCGCTCGGGCTCACGTATCTTGCGGTCGCGATCGACGGAAATATCGAGGTCGAAGCAGGACGACCGCTATTGGCTCAGGCTGCGGCATTCGTCGGGGCTCCCGCCTTTGGTCAGGGTCGGGTGCGCATGGTGGGTTTCGGCGGGCCCGACTCAGGGGCGTTTCACTTCGCCCCGAGCGACGGTCGCGCCATCCCGGTCGTGCGTGGTGGGCTGTCCTTCGAGGGGCCGCCCTTGTTCCCGCGGGCCATCGCGGTCGACGGGCTCAGCCTCTCGCGTCGTGGCGCAGCGCTACCGCACCACCCTTACCTCGTGATCGAGTTCGAGCCGATCAGTGCCCAGGATATCCTGCGGCGCGCGATTTGGGTATTTGTTCTGTCTTGCGGCGTTGCCGTCCTCCTGACCGCGGCGGCGGTAGTGCTGTGGCGTAGGGCTCGCAGCGCGGACAGGATCGAGCTGGAGCTCTCGGCCCAGCGTTACCTGGCGCAACTCGGCGAGATGTCGGCGGTGCTGGCACACGAGATCCGCAATCCGCTCGCGTCGCTCAAGGGCCACGCCCAGCTGCTCTTGGAAGAGGTCACGGACTCGGCTCTCGCGTCTCGCGTCTCGCGGGTCGTCAGAGAATCGGTTCGGCTGGATGAGCTCACGAACGACCTGCTCGACTTCGCGCGCACTGGCGCCCTCGACGTGGTGGTGGCGAGCCCGAGCGAGGTGCTCGGAAGGGCTGCCTTGGCGACGGAGCCCGAGCGCGTCGAGCTCGCGTGCGAGTCCGCGCCATTGCGGGCCGCCTTTGATCCGCGCCGCATCGAGCAAGTGCTGATCAATCTGCTGGAGAACGCCCTGGCCGCCACCCCTCGACCTCTGAAAGTGCGAGCGCAGGCCAGCGTCTCGGGCGGCGGCTTACTGTTCGCGATTCGCGATCGGGGCGCGGGCGTGCCCCTGGCCGACAGAGCCAGGATATTCGAGCCGTTCCATACTACCAAGCTGCACGGGACCGGGCTCGGCCTGGCCATCTCCAAGAAGCTGGTCGAGCTGCACGGTGGCAGGCTCGAAGTGGTCGACGCCGTGGGCGGAGGCTCCCTGTTTCACGTCTTCATTCCAAAGAGCCATGCGGTCTAGAGCCGAGTCATCAGCTCTCGACAGAGTCGAGAGGAGTGCGCCGAGCGCGACCAGCTCGAGCGTGTCCGACGCGAAGAACGCAAACCTGCTCGTTGTCGATGACGAGGAGGGGATGCGGACCTTCTTGGCTGACACGCTTGGCAGCGACGGACATTGCGTGGTGCAAGCCGCCGATGCCGAGGAGGCGCTCGCCCGCATCGCCGGGCGCTCGTTTCACGTGGTGATCACCGACCTGCGCATGCCGGGCATGGGGGGCATGGCGATGTTGCGGGAGATCCGCCGCGAGCACCCCGAGACCGAGGTCATCGTGCTCTCCGCTCGCGGCTCGATCGAGAGCGCCGTCGAAGCGATGAAGGAAGGGGCCTTCGACTTTCTGGTGAAGCCCGTGAGCAGCCCGACCGAGCTGCGCGCCGTCGTTTCGCGCGCCGTCGAGCGTCATCGCCTGCGCGCCTGGAAGGACATCGGGGCCGCGAGCACCGAGCCGCCGCTCGGGTATGGGTCGCCGGCGATGCGCGCTGTCGAGCAGGCCCTGCGCAAGGTCGCCCCCACGAACGCGACCGTGCTCTTGCAAGGCGAGAGCGGTTCGGGCAAGGAGGTGGCGGCGCGCGCTCTCCACCGTTGGAGCGCGCGGTCGGAGGCGCCGTTCGTTGCGGTCAACTGCGCGGGGCTCTCGGCGGAGCTGCTAGAGAGCGAGCTCTTGGGCCACGAGAAGGGCGCGTTCACCGGGGCTCACGCGCGCCAGCGCGGTCGCATCGAGCTCGCCGAAGCCGGCACGTTCTTGCTCGACGAGGTCGGCGAGCTAGCGCATGGGCTGCAAGCCAAGCTGCTGCGAGTATTGCAAGAGAAGCGCTTCGAGCGCGTGGGCGGGCGCCAGACCGTAGTGGCGAACGTGCGTTGGGTGGCAGCGACGAACCGCAACCTCCTGGACATGGTCAAACGCGGGGGTTTTCGCGAAGACCTGTACCACCGCTTGTCGGTCTTTCCGATCCAGCTGCCTTCTCTGAGGGAGCGGCGTGAGGACATCGCGCCGCTCGCAGACCGGCTGCTCGCGCGCATCGCCGTCGCGCTCGGCAGGCAGGAGCTGCGCCTCACGGACGACTCGCGCCACGCCCTGGCCGCGGCGGACTGGCCCGGCAACGTTCGGCAGCTGGCGAACGTGCTCGAGCGCAGCGCGATCCTCGCCGATCGGAGCGAGATCACCCCGAGCGACCTAGCGTTGCTCCCGGCACGCGAGGACACGAGCGAAGAAGCGGCTCCGACCACCATGAACTCGATCGAAAGGGCCGCGATCGAGCAAGCACTGACCACGACGGGCGGCAACCGCCGCCTCGCCGCCATTCGCCTGGGCATCGGCCTGCGCACGCTCTACGCCAAGTTGAACCGCTACGGCCTCGCGTGAAGAGCCGAGCCGCGACGCCAACGAGCGCCGCGGCGGACATCGGATACTAGTGCCGCACCCCCCAATGACGAGGTTCGGCGCGCCGGATCAAACCGTTAGGGGTTCATCTTAGTCGGCCGACACCGAGCTCAGAAGTTGGCCTGCCACTGCATGGTGCCCTCGGTCAGGTCCGCGCCGTTCTCTTGCGAGTACTGGGCGACGGCCAGCGTGAACTTGACGTCCGGGCCGTGCAGCAAATAGTTCAGACCGAATTCGAAGAACCTGAGCGGCCCGCTCTCGGGTTCCGTGCGCGGGGCGATGTCGTCGCCTAGGTTGATGTCCAACAAACCGAGGCGCAGCGCCGGCTGCAGGCGATCGATGAACGTGTAGCCGGCGCTCCCGACCAGACCGTGGCCTTCGAGGCGCCGGGCTTCTGGCCCCGTCCAGCCGTGAATGTACTCACCATGCACCACGAGCTTCTCGATCTCGAGCCGCACGTCTGCTTCCAACCGATCCCTCACGTTGAGGTCTCGGCCACCCACGGTGCCGTAGGCCACGGCCCCGACGGTCAGGCCCGGGATGGGATAGACCTCCAGACGCAAGCCCGCGTCCTTACGCCGATCCGCGTCCACCACGTTCTGGCCCTGTCCGTTGAAGAAGCCAGCGTAGTAGTAGAACACGTCGCCGATCTTCTTTTCGACCTTGATGCCGATGTCGCGGCGGTCACCAAACTCCCGGCTCACGCGCGAGCGCTCGGGGAAGAGCAGCTTGGATGACGATTGTAGCCCTTCAAAGCTGACCGGGATCTTGCCCTGGCCGAGCGAGATGTCCGCGTAGTCGGTGAGGACGGTGATCCAGACGTCCTGCAGCGGCGAGCGGTCTGCGGCCAGGTTCGGCTGAGGCACCGCGACGGTTCCGACCGTCGTGCCATCGGCGGCGACCACGTTCACGTTGCTCGGGTTCGCGGTAAACGCCGGGACCTTCGCAAAGTCTGCGACCAACGTGTAGCTCAGTAGCTTCGGTAAAATCTCACCCCGGACTTTGAGCTCCGCGCGGCGCAGGCGAAAGGTCGTGTCGGTGCCGGGAGCGGCGTCCGAGTGCGTCGCTACGCCCCAGATTTGAAGCAGCGCACCCGGTTGGAAGAAACCGCCATTTTTCCCGATGCCGATCCGGTCGGGCAAGGGCGGTGGCGCCGGCGCCTCGATGGCTTCCGGGGGAGCCGGAGCTAGCGCCGGGGCGGCGGGGTACGCCCCCGGATCGGCCGGCACCGCAGCGCCGTCGGGATAGGGCAAGGCCGCGCCTTGCGCGGGTAGTGGTTGCTCCTGACCGGGCAAGGGCTGCGCCGGGGCGGTCGCAGGTTGGACGCTCGGGTCAGCCGGCGGAGGCGGCGAGGGAACTTGGGCGAAGGCGGCGGTCGCCGTGAGGAGCAAAGCACCGGCCGCGCTCGAAAGAGGGAAGCTACGCATAATTCTAGTCTTTCTTGTTTACGAGATCTTCGTCTTGCCAGGCCGTCGACATCCTCCGGCCACGCTCGAGTCGCGCACCCCTGGCCATGTTGCGCTGCAACACCACGACATTCCAACGATGAAACACAGGGGTTAGCGGAGGAGGGTCGGAAGCACGCGCAGGCACGGGCGGCTTGCAGCAGCCGCCTGTAGGTGAAATATATGTCCCATATACGAGACAGAATGCGGCAGTGCAAGCAAATCTTGGTGCCCTCGCGGCCGCAACTTTGGCATCGGGGGTCGAGGCTCAATGCGCTCCCGCCGTACGTCACTCGGGGTCGTTGCGGGTTAAAGCCGACCTGGCCGCAACGCACTCTCCCGTAACTGACCTGGTCACGCGCGAGCAATGCCTTTCTCAAGGCCGCCTCACAATTCACGAGTGTTCACGCGGGCGTCACCTGGTCGCTCCCGCCTTGCAACAATGTGACGAGATTTTTGGGTCGACCCACGCCTGCTCCAAGGGCTTCGCCGGGCCGCTCTCGATCTCGTCCATGATCCCGACCATGACCGGCGTCGCATCACGTAGCTCTCGATGGATCGATCGCGCGCGCCGCGCCGCTTCGCTCTGCGCGTGGTCCTCATCGCTGCCGCGACAACAACCCGGCAGCGAGGGAAGAACTGACGATGGTGAGGGCAGCGCGCAGCTCCGAGGGCTCGGCGCAGGCTGCCGTCGCTGGCGACGACCTCGTCAACGACTCATAAGCCCATCGACTACGAGCTCGGGTTCTCATCGGTCGCGGCCTATGTGCTCGAGCGTTGCGACCGGAGTGTGCGGTGGGTCGAGGCGGCGCGCTGCCTCGCGCGCAGGGTAGAAGCGCTGCCTGGGCTGCGCCGTGCGATGGCCTTGGAGGGCGCGTGCGGCAGGGTATCGTGGAGCATGGCTGAGCTGTTGGCGCGCGTGGCACAGCCGTTGGATGAAGCGGGCTGGATCGAGCTGGCCAAGAGCCGGACGGTGCGGCAGATGCGAGTGCTCGTGCGGGAGGCCGTGGCTGATGAGGGTGCTGTGAGCGGCGTGGCCGAGGAGCTCGCTACGGGCGGCGCGGTGTTGAAGGAGCACGCGGTGTTGAAGGAGCACGCGGCGGCGCCAGAGGTGATAGGGGCGTCGGGGGTGCCAGAGGTGGTGACGAGCGAGGACACAGAAGACGACGCCAGTGAGGACCTGTGCACGCTCACGTGGACGGTCGATCGAGAGGAGGGGTGGCTCTTCGAAGCGACGCGGGCGTTGCTCTGGCAGCTGGGCGAGCACAGCGTTGACGCGCAGATTGCGGCGCTGCTCGCCGAGGGGCAAGGCACGTTGCTCGCGGCGTTGCCACGAGGCGCCCTCGACATCGATCGCTTGGACTCTCTCGACACGGCCGCCCAGCAACGTTGGCTCCAGGAGCTCAGTCGCTGGCGCGCCGAGGCGGAGGCTCGCTGCGAGCAGCACTCCTTCAGCGTCGAGTGGGTCATGCCGGTTGCCAACACGGACTCCGGGCTCCGCTTCATCATGGGGACCCCCGAGAGCGACGTCGCTACCGAGGGATGGCGAGGTCGTCACCGCCGACGTCTCCTTCGTCGCTGCCGACAAGCTCCGGTCGCGGCGCGCCGCCCGCAGCCTCGAGCAGCGCAGCCTCGACCAGCGCAGCGCCTGGCCTCAAATCCGGGAGACCCGGGACCCGGCTCATGCTAGCGTCGGAGCCGCATGTTCCGGATGAAGCTGCTCTTTTCCGCATTTGTCCTGGCTCTCGGGTCTGTCGCGCGCGCGGACGACGTGCAGGTCGCGGTGGCGTCGAACTTCACGGCGCCGATGCAGAAGATCGCCGCCGCGTTCTCGCGGGACACAGGGCACAAAGCCGTGCTGGCCTTTGGTGCGACCGGCAAGTTCTACGCGCAGATCCAAAACGGTGCGCCGTTCGAGGTGCTGCTGGCAGCGGATGACACGACGCCGTTGAAGCTCGAGCAGGAGGGGGCCGCGGTGGCGGGCAGCCACTTCACCTATGCGGTGGGCAAGCTGGTGCTCTGGTCCGCGCAGCCCGGGCTCGTGGACGCGCGAGGTGAGGTGCTGCGGAAGGGGAATTTCAAACACCTGGCGTTGGCCAATCCGAAGACCGCGCCCTACGGCGCCGCGGCGGTCGCCGTGTTGACGCACTTGAAGTTGTTGGATGGGCTCGCGCCGAAGCTGGTGCAGGGCGAAAGTATCGCGCAAGCCTATCAGTTCGTCGCTACGGGCAACGCAGAGCTAGGCTTCGTCGCGCTCTCTCAGCTGATGGAGGGGGGCCAAGCCCGAGCCGGGGGCTCGCAGTGGGTCGTCGCTCCGGAGCTGTATCGGCCGTTACGGCAGAGCGCGGTGCTATTGAGCGTCGGCAAAGGCAAGGCCGCGGCCCTGGCGCTCTTGACCTACCTGAAGGGAGACACGGCCAAGGCAGTGATTCAGGAGTACGGATATACGCTCGAGTGACCGCGGCGGATTTTTCAGCGATCTGGTTGACGCTCGAGCTGGCGAGCGTCGTGACCTTGCTCCTGCTTCTGATCGGGACGCCGATCGCCTGGTGGCTCGCCCGCACTCCCTCGCGCTGGAAAGGCCCGGTGAGCGCGATCGTCGCCTTGCCTTTGGTGTTGCCGCCCACCGTCCTTGGTTTCTACCTCCTGCTCGCCATGGGGCCCCGAGGTCCGGTCGGGCAGCTCACGCGCTGGCTGGGGCTAGGCGCGTTGCCCTTTACGTTTTGGGGCCTCTGCGTTGGGTCCGTGATCTATTCGCTGCCGTTCGTCGTTCAACCGATCCAGAACGCATTCGAAGCCACGGGTGAACGGCCGCTCGAGGTCGCCGCCACGCTGCGCGCGGGGCCCTGGGACCAGTTCTTCAACGTGGCGGTGCCGCTCTCGCGCTCCGGCTTCGTCACGGCTGCCATCTTGGGCTTCGCGCACACGATCGGCGAGTTCGGGGTGGTGCTGATGATCGGGGGCAACATCCCGGGTGAGACGCGCGTCGTCTCGGTCCAAATTTACGATCACGTGGAGGCCATGGAGTACGCGAGTGCGCACTGGCTGGCGGCCTTCATGGTCGTGTTCAGCTTCTGCGTCCTCTTGGCGCTGTACGCCAGCCGTACGAACCAGCGCCATGCTTGAGGGGGCGATCCAGGCGTGCTTCCGCGTCGCCCTCGGAGACTTCTTGCTAGATGTGGAGCTCGGGCTCCGGGCGCGGGCGGTCACCGCTTTGTTTGGGCCCTCTGGCTCCGGTAAGACGACGCTCTTGCGCTGCATCGCCGGGCTGATCCGCTGCCCCAACGGCCTGCTGCGCGTGAATGGCCAAGTGTGGCAGGACGAGGGCGTATGGGTTCCGACCCACCGCCGCTCGCTGGGCATGGTCTTTCAAGAGGCCAGCCTGTTCTCCCATTTGAGCGTGCAGAAGAACCTAAAGTTCGGCATGCAGCGAGCCGGCCTGGTGGGCGGGGCCGAGCTCGACGCGGTCGTTCGTCTGCTGGATCTGCGTCCCCTGCTCGCGCGCATGCCAGCGCACCTCTCGGGGGGGGAACGTCAGCGCGTGGCAATTGGCCGGGCGCTCCTGGTCCGCCCCGAGCTGCTCTTGATGGATGAGCCGCTCGCGTCGCTCGACCCGCTGCGCAAGTTGGAGATCCTGCCGTACCTCGAGCGCCTGCGCGACGAGCTCGAGATCCCGATCGTGATGGTCAGCCATTCGCTGGATGAGGTGGCGCGGCTGGCGGACGATCTAGTCCTCTTGAGCTCTGGCAAGGTCGTGGCGAGCGGGCCTCTGGCCTCGACCCTGGCCCGACTCGACTTGCCGACGGCCTATGCCGATGACGCCGGTGCAGTCATCGAGGCCAAGCTGGGAGATCAGGATGAGCGCTATCAGCTCACGCGCATCGAGTTCCCGGGCGGTCATCTCTGGATCGGGCACGTGGCACGTCCGCGAGGATCGCCGGTGCGGGTGCGCGTGCACGCCCGCGACGTGAGCGTGGCTCTGGCGCATCCGGTCGGGACTAGCATCCTCAACGTGCTCGAGGCCGAGCTCGTCGAGATCAGTGACACGGGCTCGGACTACGTGAACCTAAAGCTCGATCTGGGCAGCGCGGGAAGCCTGCTCCTGGCGCGCATCACGCGCCGCTCGCGTGACGCCCTCTGCCTCGTGCCGGGGATGCGCCTGTACGCCCAGGTGAAGGGAGTTGCCTTGATGTAGGGACGGCTCGGGACAACGAGTCAGCTAGGGTCGCTTGCCCGCCGCGGATTGAGCCTGCCTGCCCCGTGCGCCTCATCGACCCAATTGCCGGCCCGGGCGCTCGTAGAGATTTCGCGGCGACCGAGGTACAGGCCAGAGGCGGGCTGGTTTTCGCCCCCGCCCGGAGGACGATATGGCTGACCCTAGCGTAGATCGACGACAGCAGATGTTTCCGCGGCTGACGCCGGCACAGATGGCCCGCATTGGCAACATCGGGCAATTGCGCGAGGTGACCCGGGGCGAGGTCCTGTTCGAGGTCGGTCAGCAGAACACAAAGTTCTTCGTCGTCGTCGAGGGCGGCATCGAGGTAGTTCGCCCCGTCGCCGATCGCGAAGAGCCGGTGGTGGTCCATGGGCCTTCCGAGTTCACGGGCGAAATCAACATGCTCTCGAGCCGCCGCAGCCTGGTGCGGGGTCGCGCGCTGAGCGACGGCTCCGTGATCGCGGTCGATCGCGAACGCTTGCGCGCCTTGGTGCAGCGGGACTCCGAGCTGAGCGAGCTCTTGATGCGCGCCTTTATCTTACGTCGGGTGGGGCTCCTTTCCCAGCTCGACAACGATCTGGTCCTGCTCGGGTCCCGCCACTCCGGAGCCACGCTGCGGCTCAAGGAGTTTTTGACGCGCAACGCCCAGCCATTCACCTACGAAGAGGTGGAGACCGACCCTGGCGTGCAAGTCCTGCTCGATCGCTTCCAGGTGGGAGTGAACGACATCCCAGTGGTCATCTGTCAGTCCGGCGGTGTGCTGCGCAACCCTTCTATCGAGCGGCTCGCGTCCGAGTTGGGGCTCAGCGTCGAGCTCGACGCGGAGGCGATCCGCGATGTGATCGTCGTCGGAGCAGGCCCCGCCGGGCTCGCCGCCGCGGTCTATGCGGCCTCAGAAGGTTTGGATGTGTTGGTGCTCGAAGCGACCGCGCCCGGTGGCCAGGCCGGCACGAGCTCGCGCATCGAGAACTACCTCGGATTTCCGACGGGCATCTCCGGTGAAGCGCTCGCCGCACGCGCTTTCACTCAGGCCGAGAAGTTCGGTGCGGAAATGGCCATCGCCCAACGCGTCGCCCGGCTGCACTGCGACGCCAAGCAGCAGTACAAGGTCGAGCTGGCGAACGGCGACGTCGTCCGCGGCAAGACCATCGTCATCGCTACCGGCGCCCAGTATCGCAAGCCGGAGCTCCCGGAGCTCTCACGTTATGAAGGCGCGGGCGTCTACTACAGCGCGACACACATGGAAGCGCAAATCTGCAAGGGCGAAGACATCGCCATCGTCGGCGGTGGCAACTCGGCGGGCCAGGCCGCGGTGTACCTCTCGCAGAACGCGGCCTCGGTGCAAGTCTTGATCCGTGGACCAGGCTTGGCCGACAGCATGTCTCGCTACCTCATCCAACGTATCGAAGACTGCCCGAACGTGACGCTACGACCCCACACTGTGGTCGAAGCCCTGGAAGGCGAGAACTGGCTCGAGAAAATTCGCTGGCGCCAGGTCCAGAGCGGTGATGCCGAGACGCGTCCCATCCGCCACGTCTTCCTCATGACCGGCGCCCTGCCCAACACCGACTGGGTCAAGGGCTGCGTCCAGCTCGACGAGAAGGGATTCATCAAGGCCGGCGCCGACCTGAGCCGCGAAGAGCTGGCCGACGCCGGCTGGCCCCTCACCCGCCAACCCTACCTGGGCGAAACCAGCTTACCCGGCGTGTTCGTCGTCGGCGACGCCCGCTCCGGCAGCGTCAAACGCGTGGCCTCCGCCGTGGGTGAAGGCTCCGTCTGCGTCCAGCTCATCCACCGCCTGCTGCACGAGCTCTGATACATTGCGCTGCCACGCGGGAGGCAGTGTCGAGCGCCCGAGCTCCGCGTCAAGCCCGCGCGGACTGCCGTTGCCAGGCTTCACGCCCCTCGGCGTTCAGCCTCTCGAAGTCAGCGTCGTCGAGCTGCAGGCTGGCGGCGGCGGCGTTCTCTTCCAGGTGTTTCACGCTGCTGGTGCCGGGGATCGGCAGCATCACGCGGCTCCGCTTCAGGATCCACGCCAGAGCGACTTGAGAGGGGGTGGCACCGAGCCGCTCAGCGAGCGCTGCCAGGAGGCCCCCCGGCTCCGCCAGGCTACCCGCCGCCAGCGGGAACCACGGGATGAAGCCGATGCCGTGTTGCTCACAATAGTCGACCACCGCTTCGCTCTGCCGATTGACCAGGTTGTAAAGGTTCTGCACGCTTGCCACAGGAAAGAAGCGGCGCGCCGCCTCGATCTCTTCCACGTTCACTTCGCTCAGCCCGGCGTGGCGGATCAGCCCCTCGCGCTGCAGCTCCGCGATGGTGCGGAACTGCTCGTCCCTCGGCACCTTCGCGTCGATGCGGTGCAGTTGCCACAGCTCGATGCGCTTGGAGCGCAAGCGCCCGAGGCTCCCCTCGACGCATTGCCTCAGATATTTGGAGTCGCCGCGCTGCAGCCACTGGTCGGGGCCGGGGCGCACCAGCCCACCCTTGGTGGCCACGGTCACCTTTGCATACGGCGCAAGCTCTTCGCCGATCAGTGCCTCGCTCACTTCGGGCCCGTAGCTATCGGCGGTGTCGATGAAGTCGATGCCGAGCTCCGGAACGCGCCGCAGCACGCGCCGCGCCTCCGCCACGTCCCGCGGCTGCCCCCAGACGCCCTTGCCCGTGATGCGCATCGCGCCGAACCCCAGGCGGTGCACCTCGAGGTCGCCGCCCAGCTTGAATGTCCCGCTCGCCCGCGCATCGATTGGATTCTCCATGCCTGCTTTTGAGACGCGACCTGGGCGACGTCAAGCGCAGCGGCGCCGCTCGTGACGTCCAGCGCCGACCGACCGGAGCCCCTCGGAGTAACCTGTGGCGAAACGCCCTCGCCTCAAACCGACCCTTGATGCGCTGACGGTGTGCCGCCTCGACGCGCTCGCCCTCGTGCGACGGCGCTGCGCTCGCGCCGTCAAAATGCATGAGGGGCGGTGGTGCGCAGCGAGCACCACGGCAAACCGAGGGACTATGAAATTCGTTCAGGCAAGACACTACACGGCTGTCGCCACCGCGAGGCCTGTCGACCTCGTCGTGATCCACAGCATGGAGGCGCCGGAAAGGGCGAATACCGCGCTGGCGGTAGCCTTCTGGTTTTCAGGTAAGAACGCGCCGAGAGCGAGCGCCCACTACTGCATCGACGCGACAGAGGTGGTCGGCTGCGTGCACGAGCGGGACGTCGCGTGGGCAGCTCCTGGCGCGAACGGCAACGGAATCCAGCTGGAACATGCCGGTTTTGCTGCCCAGGGCGCGGCGGATTGGGCCGACGCCTATTCTGAGCAGGTGCTCGCGCGCTCTGCGGCCCTCTGCGCTGAGATTTGCAAGCGCCACTCGATTCCGGTCGTGAAGTTGACGGTGCCCGAGGTGAAAGCTGGCCGGCGCGGTATTTGTGGTCACATTGAGGTGACGCGTGCCTTCAATCGATCGACCCACACCGACCCCGGGGCGCACTTCCCGTGGGGCCGATATCTCGAGCTGGTCGAGATCGCTTTGTCTGTCCTCGCTGTGCCCGCGGCCGAGCCTGAGCGGAGGGCGAATTGAAGAGAGAACGTTGACCGAGCTCGGAGCGACGGAGCGCCGGACCCGAGCGAGAGCGCGCCTCGGGTTCACGACATCGGATGGGCACGCGGAGGTGGGTCTGGTGGGAGCGCGATGAACTCCTCGGCGTCGCCGTCGGACAGCTTCATGCGCCCCGCCCGCCAATCTGCCTTGGCCTGACGGATGCGATCCTCGGAGGAGGAGACGAAGTTCCACTCGATGAAGCGGGGCCCCAGGGGCTCGCCCCCAAAAGCCATGACGCTGGCGGGCGTGAGGGCAGCGATGGCGGCGGGGCTAGATGCCGAGAAGACCAACATCTGGCCTGCCTCGAAGCGCCGCCCCTCCACCTCGATCTGGCCCGCCGCTACGTACACCGCGCGCTCCGCATGCTCCAGAGGCAGCTCGGCGCGCGCCCCAGCACCGAGCTCCCAGTGCAAGCTACGTGAGGTGCAAGCCAACGGCACCGTGGCGCTCTCGAGCGAGCAGCTGGGCGGGCGCCCCATCGGTGCTGCGCGTCGAGGTCTTCCGAGTGTTAGCTCCCCTCGGGGCTGATGCAAGACCCCGCGTCGACGTGGGCTCGCCCTCCGGGCCGCCAAACGCCGTAGATCGAGCAGCCTGGAGTTGCTATTCCGGTCCCCATGAGCCTGGCGCGGCGTTGCTTTCTCGGTCTGGGCTCGGGCCTGGCCGCGCTGATCGTCGCGCGTTTTGCGTGGAACGCGACGAGCGGGGACGGCGCGCCAGCTGCTCCCCGCAAACCGGCACCGAGCTCCTCCCAGCGTCGCAGCCTGCAGTCCAGGTTCGAATCGGCGCCGCCCATGGAGCGCGCCGCCAGCGCCGATATTCAGAACCGAAGGGACGCGGCAGTCGACGCTCCGAGCAGCCGGTTGCCGGCGCCGCAGAGCGAAGGGGAGCCGGAGTCCTCGCTCGCGGAGCCACTGCCCCCGGAGCCCGCGCCGTCCCAGGAGGAGCCAGAACTGCCCCGAGCAGAGCCCGCACAAGCTGATGAGAGCGTACGAACCCGAGCGCCGAACCCGCGTCCCCTCGAGCTCGCCCCGCTTCGGCGCTGGTCGCAGGCCGGCCTGTGTGCGGACCCGATCGAAGCCGCTGCTGCGCGTGACGGGCTCCGCGCCCGCTTCCACGACGTGAGCTGGGGAGACACGGCCCGGCTGTTCATCGATCCGCGCTTGCCCCCTGGCGCCCACGTCCTGCTCGTGAGCTACCTGGAGCAGGCTGAGCTCATTATCAAATCTGATCTGGGTCTCGAGCCCGAGCGCCCCGAGGTGTTTGCTTACTTCGACTCGCAGCTGCTGCTCGCGGCGGCTTGCACCAACGACGACGTGGTTGCCTACTACGATGGCGCGCTGCACGTCGTGCTCAGCCACGCCGACGTTCGGGATAGCGTATTGCACGAGTACACGCACCACGCGCTCATCAGCGCTGGGCTCCTGGGCCCGACCTGGGCGCAGGAGGGAATCGCCATGCACGTCGCGCGTGAACGCTGGTGGCTGGATAAAAGCTGGCTCGCACGGGTGGCCGCGCGCCCGCTGTCGCTCGGGGCCATGGAGCAGGCGATCCCGTACACGCTCAGCTCAGAGCAGGCCGTGCTGTTTTACGTGCAAAGCGCCAGCATGGTGGCTTGCGCCATCAAGGACGACGACTCAGGCGTGCGAGGCCTCTTCCTCGAGCTCAGTGCCCCGCCAAACCCCTCGGGCCCCGAGCTCTCGTATGAGCTGCCCGAGGCGCTCGAGCCTGCTGCATGGCGACGTTGCATCCACGCCCTGATGCGCTGACTCGAACGCGGGCGGTCTGCCGCGTGTGGGGGTGTTCGAGAGAACGTTCAGCGGACGATGAGCGTGCTCTCGCAGGTAAACAACACGTCCAGGGCCGCCCCGGGGTCGGCCCGGATGGCGTCGCAGGCCTCTGGGCACAAGTTGATGCCCGTGGCATCGACGACGAATGCGTTGGCCTGGCACTGGGCGCGGTCTTTGACCTGGCCGAGGAGCTGCGGCGGGCCTGCGCCGCCTGGAGCATAGGAGACAGCGACCTTGTCTAGCTCGAGGGCTTGCCCTGTGGGTGGGGTGGGGATGGCAAAGCCGCAAGCCAGGCCGCTGACGCTCACGAGGTCGTCGGCGATGGTCTGAAACACGGCGTCATAGGCCTGGAATTGGCAAATCGGGAAACGCAGCCCACCGGTCAATCGGGACAGCTCCTGGTAGGTCTCGCCCGCATTGAAGACGTTGTTACCGTTGCCCGAGCACTCGCCCGACTCCAGCGGGTCGCTGGGGAAGTAGGGCTCTGTAACGACGCTCTTTTCGGCGAGCCCGACGATGCTGTGCCAGACGAAGTTGGGCTGCTTGGCGTCGCCGAACTGGTCAGGACCGAGCGCGGTCAGCGAGGCGACGAAGTCGGAGGCGGCCGTATTGGCGTTGTCGTCACTGATCTCCAAAAACACCTTCTTGGCGGCGGGGCGCAACCACACAGACCAGCCGTTGGGCGCGAGATCGAAATCATCCGGGACAGCGCCGTTGAACGTCTCGAGCAGCAAGGAGAGCGAGTCACGGCTGCCAATCTCCACGCTATATTGAAAAAAGCGCTCACTCGACGCGTGCTCCTCGGCGGGGCACTGGGCGAGGCCGCTGAGGGGAGCGGCGATGCAGACCGACGTGCTGCCGAAGAGCCCATCGCGCTCCCGATGGCGCGAGATGACGATCAGCCGGTAGTCCACCCCGCTGTCTCGAAGCACGGTGGCGAAGTTGAGGTTGAGGTTGGCTTCGACCGAGCGCGCTTCGTCGCCCATGCTCCCGGAGTTGTCCATGATCACGACGATATCGACCGCTGTTCGAATCACCTCCGCTTCGGCCCGGGCAGTGACGCAGGTCGCGGGGTCGCGAGGCGCGTTGACGTTGGCAGCCGGTAGGCCCGCGAAATCCGGCAGGGACGGGGTACGGGTATCACCGCTCGAGGGCGCGTCCGCTGAATTGGATGGGGCCTCCGCGACTGGGTTGGCGCGCCGGGTGGGGTCGCCGTCGGCGCTGGCGCTGCATCCCGCAGCCAGGCCTGCCAGCAAAACACAAACACTACTCGGGCGCATCGCCCTAGGAAACGCAGTTTGGATGGTCATGGGTACTCGTGAGTCCCTTGACTAGTGGAGTAGCTGCTGCGGTTGGTTGCAGCTTTTTGAAGCCGCCACGACGCTTTGTCGCGACGGGCGAGGGGTCTGCTCGAGCCGAGCGCGAAGCTGTCTCGGCGCAGCCTCGCGCCGTGTACCGATACGGAAACGGCTCTCCCCCGATCCCTACGGTGAGGACCGGAAGCGCAGGGCGACATAGCAGATGGCCGCCCGGGGCGCGGGGTGTCCCCGCAGTAGAGGCTTCGGGGGTCGTGCCGTTCTTTCGAAATGGGACCAATGAACAGCCCCCGATCAGGGGCGCGCCAGGCGTGGCCGGCGAACGTCCCAGATCACGCCGAGCTTCTCCAGCACGAGGAGCGTGTAATAGGTGACGTCGATCTCCCACCAGTAGAGGCCCTGGCGGGCTGAGCTCATCTCGTGGTGGTGGTTATTGTGCCAGCCCTCGCCGAGCGTAAACAGCGCGAGCAGGGCGTTGTTGCGGGAGCCGTCGGGGGTGTCGAAGCGGCGCGAACCCCACACGTGCGCGAGCGAGTTGATGCACGCGGTGGCGTGCAGGCAGGCGACGCTGCTCACCACGAACCCCCAGACCACGCCGCCGAAGCCGGCGATCAGGTACATGCCTCCGGCGTAGCTGACGAGGGGCAGCCATTTGTGCCGATCGAGGAAGCGGAGCTCCGGGTAGCGCGCCAGGTCGCGCACGTTGGCGAGGCTCGGGCGATCATGGCTGCCGTCCAAGAACCAGCCGAGATGTGCGTGCCAGAACCCGCGCTGCACCGGCGAGTGCGCGTCCTTCGGCGTATCCGAGTAGCGGTGGTGGCGCCGGTGCCAGCTCGCCCACCAGAGCGGGCCATTCTGCATGGCCATGGTGCCCAGCACGCCCAACCCGAGCTGAAAGGCTCGCGACGTCTTGAAGGTGCGGTGGGCGAAGTAGCGGTGATAGCCCGCCGTGATCGCCCACATGCGCAGCAGGTAGCTGCCGACCCCGAGCGCCCCGAGCTCCCAAGTGAAGGGCACCCAGAGCACCAGCAGCACGGCCGCGTGCATGGCCAGAGTCAAGACGGTGGACAGCGCGCTCATCGCGCGCTCTGAGGGGGGCACCAGCGGAGCAGGGAGAGTTGACGTTCTAGAATATGCCACATGTCCCCTCAAACGCACGGGGGACGACTCGTTACGGCCCACGGAGCTACCTGCCGAGGAGCAGACGCGCTCAGGAGCAGACACGATTGCGGCCGGAGCGTTTGGCCTGGTAGAGCTTTTCGTCGGCGCGCGCGATGATGGCCGTGGCGGTGTCGTCTGGCTCCATCGAGGCGCACCCGAGGCTCACCGTCACCGAGATGCTCTGGCCCTGAAAGCTGAAGCGGTGCTCCGCCACTTTGTCCCGCAATGTCTGCGCGAGCGTGACGGCGCCCTCGAGCTCCGTCTCCGGCAACATGATGGCGAACTCTTCCCCGCCGTAGCGCGCGAAGACCTCGTCACGACGAATGCGCTCCTGCACCACCTCGGCCAACTCTCGCAGCACGTAGTCACCGGCGAGGTGCCCGCACTCGTCGTTGATGCGCTTGAAGTAGTCGATGTCGAACATGATCAAGCTCAGCGCCCGGGAGTGCCGGCGCGCGCGGATCAGCTCACGCTCGAGCGCCTCGAACAGGTAGCGCTTGTTGTGGATCTGGGTCAGCCCGTCCACGATCGTCATGCGGTAAATTTCTTCGTAGTACTTGGCCTCGGCGTCCGCGCCAGTCAGGTACTTGAAGATGGTCGGCCCCACCTGGATGCGGTCGTTGTTCTGTAGCTGCACCCCTTCGGGGATCTGCCGCTCGTTCACGTAGGTGCCGTTGGTCGAGCCGTCGTCCACCGCATACCAGGTGTCGTTGCGGCGCTCGAAATGCGCATGCCGGCGCGACACCGAGTCACCGTCGAGCACGATGTGATTGTCCGTGCCGCGGCCGATCCGCATCGTCGATTGATCGAGCACGATGCGCTTACCGAGGAGCGTGGGCTCTTTGGTATAGATGACCACCACGCAATCGTTGGCGCTGATCTGGTCCGTTGGGGTCTGCGAAACCTGAGTTACGCGAGTCTTCTCGTCAAATTCGTTCACGGACGGACTGCTCTCCAAGGAACCCTCGTCAATAAATGAGTCTAGTACGTAACGCTGGCGAGCGCTCGCTACTCGGCTCTCGAGGGCCCAAGCTTGTAGGTGTTCATCCTCCAGCGTCGCCAGGGGCGTCGACTTGCCGATACGCATTCCGAGGGTAGCCCTCGCAGATCGCTCCGGTCAAGGCGGGTCAGGGCACTGAGGGAACAGCGCGCGGAACAATTGTAGGGGAAACGTGCGTTCTCCGCGCACATGTCAGGGCGTTGGCCGTCGTCTGCGGGCAAACCCTCGACAGGCGCTTATGTTGCGTCTGTAGCGGGGGCGGCAATGACCGGCACATCCAGCCCCAGCGAGCGCATCAAAAGTAAGGCGTTGCCGCCACTTACGGGCCCGGGTCGGACCTTGTAGTCAAAGGTCATCTGCTCCCCCTCGACACTTTCCCGCAGGTGCACCGTGCGCACGCGGTGCATCAGGTTGGGCGGAAGAGCACAGAGCGCCATGTCGTGTGTCGAAACTGCTCCCGTCGCCCCCGCGGCGATCAGCTCACTCAAGATCCAGCGGGCTCCGATCTGTCGCTCCTCGGAGTTCGTCCCGTGCAGGATCTCGTCGAGCAGAAAGAACACAGAAAATTCGCCCTTGGCCGCCGACAGCGCGGCGCGCAGCTTCTTCAGCTCCGCATAAAAGTGGCTCACCCCCGCGGAGAGCGAGTCGCTGATGCGCATGCTGGTGTAGACCTGCATGGCGCTGAGCCGCATCTGCCCCGCGCACACGGCGGTACCCGCCAGCCCGAGCACGGCGGCGAGCCCCATGGCGCGCAGCAAGGTGCTCTTGCCGGACATGTTTGAGCCCGTGACCAGCAACGCGCTGCCCGCTCCGTTCAGAATCACGTCATTGTCGACGCGCACGCGCGCCGGGATGAGCGGGTGCCCGAGGCCGCTCGCCTCGAACACCGAGGCCTCGCTGGCGAGCTCAGGGAAGGTGAACTCGGGGTTGTCGTGGGCGAGACCAGCCAGCGAAGACAGCGCCTCCCATTCACCGAGCGTCTGAAGCCACGGCGCGAGCGCGCGCCCCGACTGCTTCTGCCACTTCTCGAGCGCGACCACGCAGTGCACGTCCCACAGGAAGAGCACGTTGATGAACGGATAGACCATGCCGTTGTGGCGCAGCTCGAACCAGCCGAGCACGCCCTCGAAGCGCCGCATCTGTTCGCTGGCCGAGCGGGCGCCTTTGCCCAGCACGCCGCCCAAGCTCCGGAGCAGGGGCGCTTCGAGCTCGCGCGCTTCGATCGAGCGCAGCGTGGGCCGCAAGCGAGAGAAAGCGCCCGGCGACGCCGATACGGCGTTGAACACACGCGCTGCGTCTTGGCCCGTGGTGAGCGTCAACACGATCTGCAAAACCAACGGCAGCGCCCAGAAGACCAGCGACAGGTCGAGAAACTTCGAGAGCAAAAACCCGAGCAGCGTCAGCGGCGGCAAGAGCCGCGCGGCCCAGACCAACCCGGTGCGCGGTAACAACGCGGGCGCGGACTCGGCCCAGGAGATCAAGGGTTGCAGATCCAGAGCGGCGTGAGTTTGCGAGGCGCGTTGCCCGGGTGGGTTCGCGTTGCGCAGGGTATAAGCCTCGAGCTCTTGCCTGAAATCGAGCTGCGGGGCGATCTCGCGCACCGCACGCTGGCGCTCGATGATGGCGTCGCGCGAATCGATCGAGGACAGGTGCCGGGCGAGCGCCGCATGCCCATACGACGTGTGCGCCACGTTCATGAATTGAAACAGGGAGCGCGGCCCGAACAGATCCAGGTCGGCGCTGAAAGGGTGCTCGGGATCTTGAAACTCGGCCCCGTCTTCCGGCAGCGCTTGCCACTCGCCCTGCGCGCGCTGCGCGGCGTTCTCGTTCACTCGCCAGAAACGCCAGGCCAAGTCTTCGGCGCTGAGGACGCGGGCGTGCAACCAGACCAGCACGCCAAAACTGAGGAGCGCGGCCAAGCCCACTCCGATGCTCAGGCTGGCGTCCGTGGAGAAGGCCCCGCTCAGCAACGCGATGACGCCGATGGCGAACGACAGCCCTCGCAGGTTGGAGAGCAAGCCCGAACGCCGGGCGCGCGCTTCGGCCTGGCGCCGGAACTCGGCCGCACGCCGCTGGTACTCCTGGTAACGCTCGAGGCGCCCCGTAGCTTTGGCTGCGCCGCTGCCCGATCGTGTTTCAGAGGCTAACTTCATGGGTCGCATCGTCAGCGCGCCGCGCGGTCCAGACCGAGGTTGATCGTCAAGCTGGCGCCCACGATGGGGGCCGCGGGGTAGCCGACATAGCGGCGGTCTACCACAGAGGCGATGCACTTCGCGGCCAACACGGACACGCCGCGCCGCTCCTTCACGGCCACGCCCTCCGCCCGCCCGCGTTCACGCACCAAGAAGCGGAGTGTCACCTCACCCGTATCAGCTTCCAGACCACCGTTGCTTTCGACGCAGGCGGCGTAGCGATCGGCGGGCAGCCGCAGTTGGCGTTGCGCCTCCGGCAGCGCGCCCGTGTCCGCGATCGCCGGCCCGACCTCTTTGACGACGACGCGCCGGCCCGATTTTTGCGCCTGCGCATGCGGTGCCACGAGCGCGTTGGGCGGTGCTGCCGCGCCTGCCGCCGACGTGGACGGCACGACCGATTGCGGCGCCGGCGCGCTCAACACCAGCCGCCGAGCTTCACTCGGCTCGAGGCAACGAACCAATAGGCCCCGCCCATCGGCGACGCGCCCCCACGGACACACAGGGTCGAACGGATAACGTGCCGCAGGCTCCGCCACCGTCACCTCTTCCGCAGCGGCGGACTTGGCCCCCTCCGGCCAAACGCTGAACGCCAGCCCCAGTAGCGCAAACGTGTGCCAAGAGACACGTCGAAGTCGAACCGAGTCGGTCATATGCCGGACCGTAGCCTACCCGCTCCGTGCGCGCCGACCAGAACCTCTACCCGCGCGCGCGGGTAGAGGCTTTTCGAACGACGCGAAAGGCGCTAGGACAGCCCGCCCTCTGGCGCCGGGCCCCTCTGGTCCAAAGGGCTGCCCCACGGCCCTGGCCCGTCGACTTTGGAGCCGGGCGCCGTTTTCGATCGCTATCGGAAAAGCATGCCTCCGAAACCCCAGGTCATCCCCGCAGATATCGTGGTCACGCTCGTCGAAAGCGTCGGCCGCCGCGAGGACGCCGAGTTCTACCTGCGGCTGTTTCGGGAGCTGCCCAAACATAGCTTTGCCATCGTTGCCCCCGACGCTCCGGCGCTGGAGGACGCACAGGGCCGAGTGGCGCTCGATCTGCGCTTTCTCGCGCACCTCGGCTTGTTTGCGCCGGTGGTGCTGGGGCTCTTTCAACCGATCGACGCCGAGGCGCAAGCCGACGGTTTGAGCCGGGAGCTCGGTGCCGCGCGGCTCAAGAGTCGCCGCTACGCCGCGCACGCGCCACGGCTCGTCGAGCGCCTCAAGGTCGACCTCGAGGAAAGTCGCATCCCCATCGTCGTGTTCAGTGACCGGACGCCGCAGCTGCTCTCCCGGTTCGGACAGATCGGCGAGTGGGCGCGGCTCCTCGGGGTGCGAAAGCTGGTGTTGGTGCGTGGCCGCGGCGGCATCGGTCCGCACCTCGCCGGCGGCATCGAGCTCGCGCCCGATCATCAGCTGTTGACCACGGAGCGCGGCATCTCTCTCATCAACTTGCGGCGCGACTACGACGCGCTGCTCGCCTCCAGCGCTCTCGACGCGAGCGAGCATGATTTGCTGAGCGGCGTACGCGAGGCCATGTCGAACGACGACGCTCTCGGCCAGCCCGTGCGTACGTCCACCACGGAGCGTCTGGTCACGAGCGTCGCTGCGCCGACGAACCTGCTCTACGAGCTGTTCACGGTCAAGGGCGCCGGCACCTTGATCAAACATGGCTCGCTGATCGAGTTTCACGCGAGCTATGCTGACGTCGACCTCGGGCGGCTCGCCGCGCTGCTCACGGCCACCTTTGGTCGCGCCCTGCGGCCGTCCTTCTTCGAGCGTCAACCCACCGGGGTCTACATCGAGCAGAGTTACCTCGGCGCAGCGGTGGTCAGCGCGGGCAGCGCGGCGACCTATCTCACGAAGTTCGTGGTGGATCGTCTGGCGCAAGGCCTCGGCATCGGGCGCGATCTGTGGGAGGCAGTGGCGCGTGATCACGAGCGGCTGTTCTGGCGGGCGCGCCCGCAAAATCCCGTCACGCCATGGTACCTGAGCCAGTGCCACGGCATGGTGCGTACTGCCGAGTGGAACGTCTACTGGCGCGGGGTCGAGCACGAAAACATCCCGAGCCTGATTCGAGAAGCACTCTCGCTCCCGCCCGACTTCGAGTCCTGAGGTCTCGGATCCAATGCTTTATCTGATGTTACTGTTTGTCGGCATCGCGTCCGTCTCCGTCTATTTGCTGGTGGTCTTCAGGGAGGTCCCCGGAGCCGTGACGGAGCGCTGGGGTGAGCTCGAGGGGTTGCCCGAAGATCTCGGCGAGTGGACCATCGATGACGAATCGGAAGCTGCGCTGGAGGCTTCAGCGCGCGGGCTCTCGCGCGAGGTCCGTACGTGGCGCGAGCCGGGGGCTGGCTGGTTCGGCAGAGACCGGCTCCTGCTGCAGGTGCGTTATCGCAACTCCCGAGGGGAGATCGAGGGCGCGGAGCCCGATCGCGTAGTCAAGCGCCGGCGGGTCAAGGCGAGCAGCGGCGGCTGAGGCTGGCCTGCTGGCAGCGGTTCACTGCGGTCACTGCGGTCACTGCGGTCACTGCGCTACAATCGCGTCAGCGCGATCTCGTGCAAGCAGACTTTACTCTGCGCCGTGCCGGCTGAAGCGTCCGTGCTGCTGAGCACGAACGCGACGCCTGCCTCGTCATCTGCGAGCTGAGGCTCGAAATCCACCGTGAAGAGCTGGCGCGTCGGCGTGACCGGCACCGCGGCCACTACCGCGGCCGGCTGAGGCGCGACGTTTTTGCCCACCTTCTGATGGCCCACCTTGATCAGCAGCTTCACCGGTAGCGGGCCAGAAGCGGACGCTCGCAGCGACAGCCGATAACGCTGCCCCGCCTCGAGCTCGAAGGAGCTCGGCTCGGAACGGCTCGCGTCCCACGGCCAGCCGCCGAGCAGGTGTTGTGTCCCGCTCACCAGGCTGCAGAGCTCCCCGGGCACGACCCGATAATCGGGTTGCACGGCGGGGGTGCGCAGCAGATCTCGCGAATAGGTCACGAGCCACATGGAGTCGCCCGCCGGGTCGCCCTGGCGCACCTGATCGCGGGCCCGCGCGATCAGGATATCGTTACCGTGAGCGCGCGCGAGCGTGGTCACCTCGAAATAGGGGATGCTCAGGCTGTGGAGCTCGGGTGCGTTCTGGCCGGCTGCCGGTCGCACGGCATCGCCTGACCCGGGCTCGGCACCCGGAGCGATCTCCCTGCGCGCGGAGACGCCGAGGCCTTCCAGACGCGGAAGCGCGGCGAAGACGAGGCCCAACACTGCGGCGGCCGCGAGCAGCTGCGCCACGCTGCGAGCTCCGACGCGCCGACCCGCGAGGCGATCCGCCGCGTGCTCGCGCTGCAAGCGCTCGGACACCCGTTGGTGCAGGCCCTGGGGGGCTCGCTCGTCCCGGCGAAGCTGACGCATGTCGTCGAGCAGCGCCCGGAGCGGGAGCGTGTCCTCTGAGCTCGAATGCCGTTCAGCCACGCTGCGTATCTCCCGTCTCCGCTTCATTTTCTTCCTCGCGAGCCGCGCCGCGACTCTGCTCGCAGCAGCGCCGAAACACCACCCAGGCGCGGCGAACCCGAGCAAACACCGCCGACTCTGCGATGCCGAGGTGTTCGGCGATCTCCTTGGCCGTCAGCTGCTCGAGCTCGAACAGAGTGAAGGCGACGCGCTGCGCTTCGGGCATGGCTCCGAGAGCCGCCGCGAGCAACGCCAGCTTCTGCGTGCGCTCGAGCGCCTGCTCGGGCCCTCGCGGGCCCTGCTGTCCGTAAAAGCCGCCGTCGGGCAGGGGCACCGCGTCCATGAAGTCCGTCAACTCCTCCGGACGGCGCCGCCGCGTGCGCCTCCAGTTAGCAGAGACACGCGCGGTGGTCGCCACCACGAACGCGCGCTCTCGATCGACATCGATGTCGCCGAGACGCCGGACGACCACGAGCAGCACTTCTTGCACGACATCTTCAAGATCCCGATCTGGCACACCGAGATCGCGCGCCGTACGCCAAACGCGGTCCACGTGCTCCGCCGCGATCCTCTCGATGCGGAGCGCCGGCTCGGACGCAGAACGCCCCGCCGCGGCTGCCGGCAGGAACAGCGCTCGCCGAAGCATGGCCATGGAGAGGAGCATGGGGAGGTTCAGAGCGCTGCACCCTCGCCGCGCCTCCCCATAAATGTCCGGTCACCGAGGTATCAGCCACTCCCCTGCAACAAAAACTCGCCGGCCCGTTCCGGTCGAGCGCGGGTATGGGTCTAAACAGCGAGAGGCTTTGTCGGACCGTTGGCCTTTTTGTTACTTCATCCCGACGTTTTGCCTGACGATTCTGAACGCTTCCCGCCCTGGCTCGAGCGTCACTCCAGGCGCCGGGCGCACTCTCCCCGATACATCGACTCGGGGATGCGGGAGGTCTTCTGGATGCTGCTCGGGTGAGTCACGGCGACCTCCAGCCCCCAGTCACGAAGGGTCTCGAAGCGACCGTCGGTGGTCATGTCCATCTCGGCGCAGTCGTTGTTGCCCGGCCCCCAGGACCACGCGAGCCAGCCGACGCCGTGCTGCTGCGCTCGATCGAGGATGCCTCGGTAGTCGATGGACTTCTGGCAGCCGACGCCTGCATGCGCGAACTCGCCGATCACCAAAGGCAAGCCCATCGCCACCGACTGCTCGAGCTCGTTCGCGATGCGCTTGGCGCTGCCGGGGTCGTCGCTCCCCAGCCCTTTGACCCACCACATGTGCACAGAGAAGAGCAAGTTCTTCTCTGGATCTGCGCTGAGCAGCTCCGGCGCCGCCGCTTGCAGCACGTCGATGTCTTGCCCCCAGCCCGGAGCGTCGATCATCAGCGGCAGCGTTAATCCAGCGGAGCGAATGGCCTCGATCGCGGCGCGATACACCGCGACGAACTGCGCGGTTGGGGTGCCGTTGGTGCCTGCTTCGTTGGCGATGTTCAGGATCAGGTGGGCTTCGTGACGCTTCAAGACGGCCACGATCTCTGGCCGCGTCCAGAACTCGACCAGCCGTGGCACCACATCGAGCTTACCTGTCGCGTCGTGCAGCTCGATGATCGGGATCAACTTTGAAGCGACGGCTTTGGTGAGCACCTGATCGAGCGCGGCTTCACCCGGGTGGTCCTTCACCGTCCAGACCACGCGCAGGCTATTGGCGCCCGTCTTGGCGATCTCTGGGAAGGTCTCGCCATTCGGGTCGGTCCAGATCACCATGTGATTGATGCCCCTGAGCACGACCTTCTCTCCACAGCGGTCGTAGAGCTCACGCCCCAGCACGTACATGTGGAGGTTCGAGGGCTTTTGGCCGCGCTCGGCGGCGGCTAGCGCCGAATGGCTCGCCTCCGCGCTCGGCTGGCCAGCGCCGGGGGGATAGCGGATACAGCCAGCGAGCATCAGTGTCGTGATCACTGTCCCGATCACCGCCCCGATCATTCTGAGCCAAGATCTCGCTGTCACACCTCTTGCTGCGCTCCTCGTCACGGAGCTCCGATATATCAAATCGCCGCGAGCAGACAACCGCCCCGAGCGCCAGGGTCAGAATGGTGTAGGCGATACAAGGAACGCGACGACGAGGGCGCCGCGAGGATTCTGCAAGATCCAGGGGTGGTCGTCTTCAGCGAACGCTCCGTCCAAGATCTGGTGTGACGTCTCGACGCGCTCGCTCCTTCCGCGCGCCGCGCTTGCGTCCGGGTCACCCGGCCCGCTAAGAGGACTCGTGACCTCTACGCCTGCCGCTGTTGCCCTGCCCACCGGGCGCGACCTGCCGGCGCTGCTCACTGCGCCCCCGGGGCCCGAGTCGCGGGCTTGGTTGGCGAGGTTCGCGGAGGTCGCGGCTCCGATGGGCCCGCGTCCGCCAGCGCCGACCGAAGCCGGCGCGGACCCTGCGGCGACCATGGTCTATCGGCAGGCGCTCGGCGCCAATGTCATCGACGTGGATGGCAACAGATTCGTCGATCTCGCGGCGGGCTTTGGCTCGTTGTTGCTCGGGCACCGCCCCAAGCGCGTTCAGGCCGCGATGGACGCGCAGTCCGGGCGCCTCTTACAATCGCTAGGGGACGTGCACCCGAGCGACATCAAGATCCAGCTGCTCGAGCGGCTGGCCACGTTTATCGAGGGTGGGGGGCAGGGCATCATCGGTCAGTCGGGAGCGGATGCGCTGAGCGCCGCGCTGAAGACCGCCGTCTTGTACACGGGTCGGCCCGGCGTCGTGGCATTTGATGGGGCTTACCACGGGCTCTCGTACGGGCCGCTCGCCTTGTGCGGCCTCCGCAAGAGCTATCGTTCCCCCTTCGCCGAACAGCTCAACCCGGCGGTCCATTTCGTGGAATATCCGCACGGCGAGGAGGCGCTCGATCGGGTGCTCGGCTCGCTGCGGCGCGAGCTCTCGCGCGGTGACGTCGGTGCCGTGGTGTACGAGCCCATCTTGGGCCGGGCTGGGGTCGTGGTACCGCCGGCGGCGTTTGCCGAGCGGCTCGCCGAGGCGTGCCGCGAGTTTGGCAGCTTGCTCATCGCCGACGAGGTCTGGACCGGTCTCGGTCGTTCGGGGCACTGGCTCTTTTCGAGAGCGCAGGGCGTCCAGGCCGACATCCTGTGCCTGGGGAAGGGCCTCGGAGGAGGGCTACCCATCAGCGCTTGCATCGGTTCGCGGCAGGTGATGGCCGCCTGGTCCCGCTCGGAGGAGGTCGTCCACACCAGCACATTTGCGGGAGCTCCGCTGGCTTGTGCGGCTGCCCTCGAAACGCTGACCGCGCTCGAAGAGCAGGCCTTGGTCGAGCGTTCCCAAAAGCTCGGCCGCGAGCTCTCGGCAGCTCTCTCCGAGGCATTTCCCGCCTCCTGGCCCAGCGGGTGGGAGGTGCGGGGCGAGGGTTTGATGCTGGGCATCGACCCGGGTCCCCACCAGCCCGTGGCCATCGAGCTCGCGCGCGAGTTGCTCCGGCGCGGCTACATCGTGTCGCTCGGTGGCGGTCGCCGCGAGAGCCTCGTGCTCACCCCCGCGCTCGATGTCTGCGAAGCTCTGCTCGACGGCTTCGTGTCCGCGTTCGCTGACGCGTTGCGGGCCGTGCCCGCGTGAGCACTGCGCGGGTCGACAGCGGCGCGCTGCACGAACGCGTGCGGCGCTTCGGGCGTGCCGCCCTCGGCGCGGGTGATAGCCCCGATAGCTTCGAGGCGCTGGCGCTCGACATTGCGCGCCACCAGGCCCGACAGCATCGGGCCATCGCGCGCCTAGCTGCCCAGAGCGGCGCGCCCCTCACGGCGCTCGAAGACATCCCCGTGCTACCGGCGGACGCGTTCCGACTGGGCCGAGTGGCGGGGCACCCCGAGTCAGCGGACGTGGCCCGCTTCATCACCAGCGGTACCAGCGGCGGCGCTGGCGTGCACGCCTTTCGCAGCCTCGACACCTATCGCGAGCTGTGCGTCAGCTGGGGTCGGCGGGCGCTGCTGCGCGGCGGAGCGGGCACCAAGAGTTGCACCGTGCTCGCGCTGGCTGCGCCGTTCGAGCCGGAGCGCAAGTCTTCGCTCGGTTACATGCTGCAAGAGTTCATGCGCGACTTCGACGGGCGGCCGCTCGTGGGCAGCGGCGCGCTCGACGTGCGCGAGCCCGGGCGTTGGTTGCTCGCGAGCGGCGCCGTAGATCTCCCCGCGCTGCGCCACGGCATCGAGCTCGGCGAGCGCCGCGCCGAGCCGCTGCTCCTGTGCGCCACGTCGTTCGCGCTGGTCTGGCTGCTCGAGGCGCTCGGCGAAGAGCGGCTGCGGTTCCCTCCGGAGAGCGTCATCATGCTGACCGGCGGCTTCAAGGGGCATGCCCGGACGCTGGACGACGCGTCGCTCGTGCGTGGCCTGTGTCAGAGCCTGGGGGTCGAAGCCCTGAACGTGATCGGTGAGTACGGGATGACCGAGCTCTCGAGTCAGCTCTACGACGGCGGCCTGCCCCAGGCCGTCGGGGCCGAGCGCGTGTACGTCGAGCCGCCCTGGCTGCGGGTGACTCCCGTGGATCCCGTCACGCTCTCGCCCGTGGCCCTCGGCGAGGTGGGGCTCGGGCTGTTTACGGACCTGTGCAACGTCGACTCCGCGCTCAACGTCCTCACGCAGGACCGCGTGCGGCGCGTCCCAGGCGGTATCGTTCTCGTGGGGCGTCAAGCCGGGGCGCGCCTGCGCGGCTGTTCGCTCGCGGTGGAGGCCTTGCTCCCGAACGGAGCGACCTCGGGAGCGAGCGCGGCGGCCGAGCCCTTGGTCGCCGCGCACCAAAAAGGGCCGTGGCATGCACGACCCGAGGCCTCCGGGGCCCGAGGGCGCTTGGAGCGTTTGCTCACGGCGGCGAGCCAGGCGGTAGCGCCCGGATCTGCCGAGCGGCGCGCGCTTTCGGCGCGGCTTGGAGAGACCACAGGCCTGTCACTGCCCGGCATCGACTGGGGGCTCGACCATTGTCTAGAGCTCACGCCCAGCCCAGAAGAGCTGACCGCTCTGATACGAGCCGTTCCCGCCGCCCGACGCGCCCACGTCATCTTGCCCGGCAATGTGTTCGTGGCCGCGCATCGCGCCCTGGCTCTCGCGCTCGCCGCCTCCGAGCAGGTGTTCGTCAAAGCCTCGCGCCGTGAGCCTGCCTGGGTCGAAGCAGTGCTCGCGCAGGCGCCGGGGCTGTTCCAGCGGGTCTCGCGCCTCGAGGTCGAGCCGGGCGATCATGTTTGGGCCTATGGCAGCGACACGACGCTCGACGCGCTTCGACATGAGCTGCCCCGAGGGGCCGTCTTGCACGCGCATGGCAGCGGATTTGGCGTCGCCGTCGTCGATCTGAGCGCGGGCGAGCAGGTGCTCGAGGCCACGGCGCTCGCGATCGCGGAGGACACGGCGTGCTTCGATCAGCGAGGTTGTCTGAGCCCCCGCTTCGTGCTCGGGCTCGGCGCAGCCGAGGGCGCCGCGCCTTTCGCAGGGCGCTTGGCGCGAGCATTGAGCGAGCTCGAGCAGCGTGTGCCTCGCGGGCGAATGGAGCCGGACGAGCTCGCCGACGCGACCTGGTATCGGCAATGCAGCGCTTGCTTCGGCACGCTGCTCGAAGCAGGGCAGGGTGCCGTTTACCTGCGGGCTACGGACGAGCCCCGAGCGGTGCCAGGGCAGCCAGCGCTCGTCGGGCAGGTCCCGCTCGAGCTTCCCCCCGTCGGCCGCTACCTGGAAGTCATCGCCGTGCCACGCCTCGGGCCCGCGCTGGCTGCTCTCGGGTCTTGGCTCACGGTGGTCGGTTGCGCGGACGCGGGCCTAGAACGGCAAGTCTCTGAGCTGCTCTCGAGCGCGCGGGTGGTCGCGGTAGGCTCGATGCAGCGCCCCGCGTTCGACGGCCCCGTGGACCTGCGCACCGATCTGCGTGGCCAGCTCATTGGCTAGCTCCACCCGATAGCCACGCTGCCCGCCGCGAGCGGGCGCCGTTCTCGGCCGTCACCCTCGACGCCGCACAGGCGCTACCGAGTGCCCGGCAGAGCCCGTACGTCCCCGTCGGCCACGCCGCTCAAGCCGACGCTTGCTCGTCCTCGAGCACCGAGCCGTGGCACTGCTTGAACTTCTTGCCCGAGCCGCACGGACACGGATCGTTGCGCCCGATCTTGGGGGCGCCACGCGTCGACGGGCGGTCCGCCGCTTGCTCACGCAGCTCGTCGAGGGAGGCTCCGGCGGCCGCCGCGGGTGGGGCAACGACGCCGTCCTCGCCCGGGTGGCGAGCCACGGTCGCCTCGAGCTCGGCCAGGTGCCGCTCTTCGGCTTCGGCCTCCAGCGCTTCGATGGCGCGGCCGCCCTCCGGCTTGTACTCCATCACCTTGACGAGCACGCTGGAGGAGACGTTGGCCATCATGTTCAAGAACATGTCGTAGCCCTCCTTCTTGTACTCGTTCTTCGGATCGCGCTGGCCGTAGCCGCGCAGGCCGATGCCGTCGCGCAAGTGCTCCATGGCCGTGAGGTGATCGACCCACTCCTTGTCGATCTCCTGCAAGAAGAAGTGGCGGAAGAAGCGCATCATGTTGGCGACGCCAAAGCGCTTCTCCCTCTCGAGATAGATGTTGACGCCGAAGTCGAAGATGGCCCGGGCCAGGTCCTCGACCTCCCCTAGCTCCTCTACGCTCTTGTCGAGCGAGCGCTTGAAGTGCTCGCGGAAACCCTTGTTGATCTCGCCCCAGTCCCAGTCCTCCGGCGGCTTGTTGGGCGGGCAGCTCTCTTCGACCATGGCGCTGAGCACCCGGTCGATGATGTCGAGCAGGCGCTCTCGCTGCTCGCTCAAGCCCTGCGCCACCAGCTCCACCAGCTCATCGTGAATTTCGATCGGTGGGCGCTGCTTGCGGGTGATCTCGAACTTGACGCCCCACAGGTGATACACCTCGTGCTGCAGCGCCTCTTGATCCACCAGCTCTTTGATCTGGCCGATCTCTTCGCGCGTCGGCGCCCGCGCGCGGCCGTTAGTGTCCGTCACCTGCAAGGGCACGTCGCCGAACATGCCGACGAGTTGCGCCACCAGGCCCGCGATCTCCTGCCGAATCTCCTGCCGCACTGGTAGGTCGCGCTTGTTGCCCGTGGGCTTGCCCGACTCGTCCATCTCCTCGGGCTCGTAGCGACCCAATAGGAGCTGTTGGCGCAGCGAGTACACGGTCTTGCGCTGCGCGTTCATCACGTCGTCGTACTCGAGCAGGTTCTTGCGGATGTCGAAGTTGCGCTGCTCGACCTTGTGCTGCGCGTTCTCCACGCTCTTGGTGACCCAGGGGTGCTCGATGGGCTCGTCATCGGGCATGCCCATGCGATCCATCAGGTTCTTGACGCGCTCCCCCGTGAAGATGCGCATCAGGTCGTCCTCGAGCGACAGGTAGAAGCGCGTCGTGCCCGGATCACCCTGGCGCCCTGCGCGACCGCGGAGCTGGTTGTCGATGCGGCGCGACTCATGGCGCTCGGTGCCGACGATGTGCAGGCCGCCCGCCTCCTTCACCTTCTCGTGATCGGCTTTGCACTGTGCTTCGAGCTGCGTCACGAGGACCGCGAAGGCCTCGGGCTCGGCCTCCGGCAGGCGGTTATGCTCCTTGAACTGCAGGCGAGCGATCATGATCGGGTTGCCGCCGAGCAAGATGTCCGTGCCGCGGCCGGCCATGTTCGTCGAGACCGTGATGTTCCCCGAACGCCCCGCCTGGGCCACCACGTACGCCTCGTTCTCGTGGTGTTTGGCGTTAAGGACGTTATGGGGCACCTTCTTCTTGCCGAGGATGCGCGCGATGGCCGCGCTCTTCTCCACGCTGGTGGTGCCGACGAGGACGGGCCGCCCCTCTTCCCGCTTCTGCAGGATGTCGGCGATCAGCGCCGTGAACTTCTCGCGCTCGGTTTTGTAGACGAGGTCTTCGTCATCGATGCGCTGGATAGGGCGGTTGGGCGGCATCTCCACCACGTCCAGCTTGTACGTGGAGTGGAACTCCTGCGCTTCGGTGCTGGCCGTGCCGGTCATGCCGCCGAGCTTCTTGTAGATGCGGAACAGGTTCTGGAAGGTAATGGTCGCCATCGTGCGACTCTCTTCCTGAATGAACAGGTTCTCCTTGGCTTCGACCGCCTGGTGCAAGCCGTCGCTCCAACGCCGCCCAGCGAGCACGCGCCCTGTGAACTCGTCGATGATGAGGACCTTGCCCTCCGGGCTCACCATGTAGTGCACGTCGCGCTTGTAGAGCGCGTGCGCCTTGAGCAGCTGATTCAGGATGTGCAGCGCCTGCACGTTGATTGGGTCGTACAGGTTGCTGATGCCGATCAGCTTTTGCATGAGCTCGACGCCTTCGTCGGTCAAGGTGACGCTGAAGGCCTTCTCGTCGACGTTGTAGTGCTCGTCCCGGCGCAGCTGCGGGACGGCCTCGTTCAACATCCGGTACTTCTCGCTAGCGGCTTCCGCCGGGCCGCTGATGATCAGCGGCGTCCGTGCCTCGTCGATCAAGATCGAGTCGACCTCGTCCACGATCGCGAAGTTGAGCGGGCGCTGCGCGTAGTCGAGCGCGGAGAACTTCATGTTGTCGCGCAGGTAGTCGAAGCCAAACTCGTTGTTTTGGCCGTAACAGATGTCCGACTTGTAGGCCGCGCGCTTCTCCGCGTCAGCCTGCTGGTTAATGATCGTGCCCACGCTCATGCCGAGGAAATTGTAGAGCTGGCCCATCCACTCGGCGTCGCGTTTGGCGAGGTAGTCGTTGACCGTGACCAGGTGCACGCCCTTGCCCTCGAGCGCGTTCAAGTAGATGGGGAGCGTGGCGACGAGCGTCTTGCCCTCGCCCGTCTTCATCTCGGCGATGGCGCCGTTGTGCAGCACCATGCCGCCCATGAGCTGGACGTCGTAGTGCCGCATCTTGAGCACGCGCCGACCTGCCTCGCGCCCCACCGCGAAGGCATCCACCAGGATGTCGTCCAGGCGAGCGCCGTTATCCAGCATCTCCTTGAACTTTGGGGTGAAGGCCTGAAGCTCGGCGTCGCTCAGCTTCTGTAGGCCTTCTTCCTTGGCGTTGATCAGTGGGACACGCGCGCGCGTGCGGCGAATGGTCCGCTCGTTGGCGGTACCGAAGAGTTTCTTGGCTACCCAGGTCAGCATGATCGACTTAGCTTTGTCAGAGGTGCGCGAACGCGAACATATAGCACTCAGAGGAGCGGAGCCCGCAATCCCCGGGGTGTTCTCGAGCTCCAGCTCACGAACGGCGTGTCCTAGCGGGAAAGCGCTTTGAAGAGAGCACTTTCGACGTTTTCGATATTCCACCGGCAAACGTGACCGGCGGGCCGATTGTTGACCTCGGCGCCCCTCTGAGAGCGTGATCATTGCCAAAGTCGGCCTCGATGAGCCGTCCCGGTCGAGCGCCCCCGCCCGAAGCAGCCGTCGTGCCGGCCCAGGAGCTGGAGTTTCGCCCCGCTCGTCCGAGTGACGCAGAC
Source organism: Deltaproteobacteria bacterium (assembly GCA_043747815.1). Taxonomy (GTDB): domain Bacteria; phylum Myxococcota_A; class Polyangia; order Polyangiales; family Polyangiaceae; genus SZUA-265. Next base: position 38,692 of record JAYTOL010000223.1, on the reverse strand, counting down.
GCCGTCGTCGCGCTGGTGGAGAGCGCGTATCGGGGCGAGTCGAGTCGCGCGGGCTGGACGACGGAAGCTGACCTGCTCGGCGGACAGCGCACGGACCGGGCCGAGGTCGATGCCCTGATCGCCGACCCCGACGCGACTCTCCTACTCGCGTTGGCGTCGGGCGCGCTTTCAGGTTGTGTGCTGATTGTCCCAGCGCCGAGCGCGACGGCGCACATCGGCATGTTCGCCGTGCGCCCAGGGTTGCAAGGCAAGGGGCTCGGGCGTGCGCTCTTGGCAGCGGCGGAGGGTGTGGGCCGAGCGCGCGGGGCCGCGCGGGCGAAGCTGACCGTGCTCGAACAACGGCAGGAGTTGCTCGGGTGGTACGCGCGGCGTGGCTACCTTTTAACGGGAGCGACCGAGCCGTTTCCCTATGGCAACCTGCGTTTCGGGCTGCCGAAGCGCCCGGACCTGCGCTTCGCGGTTATGGAAAAAACGCTGCAGGCTGCGCCGCGCTGAGCTCGCCGCGGCTCACGGAGAGGGCCGCTCACGGATAGAGCGCGCGCATCGCTTCGCTCCAGGCGCGGTTCATCCCCGCGAGGCCGGTGTCGTTGGGATGCAGATTGTCCGTCATACGCGTGCCGCCGCAGGGCGGGCACGTAAACAGAGCCGTGTCGCTGTTGAAGTAAGCGTACAGGTCCGCGCCAACGACCAGGTCGTTCGCCGCCGTCAGCTCGTCGATGGCGGTGTTGTAGTCGGGGATCGCCGCGTGGGAGCCGTCCGCAGAGGGCGGGATATGGGGGATGATGGGCTCCCGTCCGGCGGCCTTGACCAGGTCGACCATGCTCTGCAGGTTGGCCTTGAACTGCGCCACGGGGATCTGGCTATTCGCGGCGTCGTTCGTCCCGTAGCCGAGGATGAAGAAGCGATAATCCGGGTTGCGGCTCAACGTGTCGGGCAGGCGCAGCAGCGCACCCGCCGAAGTCTCCCCGCCAATGCCACCGTTGATCATCGCCGGGTAGAAGGCGGAGACGGCGCTGTTGACGCCCGCCGCGAAGCTCGGCTGATGAACGCCGGCGCGGTCGTAAGCGAAGGCCGTGATGCTGTCGCCCATGAAGAACCAAGTGTCCTCGGGCAGGCCGCTGCCCGTCGCCGAGATGTCGTGCACGTCGATCTCCCCGATGGACACCCCGTTGGGCGCGGCGGGAGGTGGCGCGGTGATCACCAATTTGACCCAGCTCTTGCCGGTGAAGTCAAAGGCATGGGCTCGCGTTCGCACGCTGTTGTCAGCCACCGTGGCGACGGCTTCCCAGGTGCCGTCGACCCCATCTGTCGAGTCTGCCGACACGTCGACGTGATAGGCGGCGGGCAGGCCGTACACCATCGTCCCGGGCAGATCCTGATAGTTGTAGGTCCCGCCATCATCCCAGCTCAAGAGCAGCCGCGTCGGCCCTGCGGCGAGCCGTAACGCCACCCAGGAGGGTGCAGCGTCGCTCGGAGACCCCGCGGACCAGCCGCCGTTGTGGTACTGGCCGTCGATCACGGCTGCACCGTTCGCGGGGCTCGAAAACGCGGTCGCGCTGCGGGACACGATAAGGTTGGGGCGTTGCACACGCCCGGGCAAGGTGCCGGCGCCAGCGCTGCCCCCGGCGCCAGCGGCTCCGCCCTCTGCCGCGCCAGCGGCTCCGCCCTGCGCCGCGCCAGCGGCTCCGCCTTCTACCCCACCCAGCGGCGGTGGCTGCGGCGCGCCAGCATCGGAACACGCGCCCACGACCAGGGCCAGCGCCAGACCAACTCGCATCTGCAACATGCGGTCATGAAACCAGAGTTCGGTGGCTTAGACAACCGCCGCGATCCACGGGGGCTCTCCCCCTCAGATCAGCGCGCGCGGCGGCGCGCCGTTGAGCGCCATGCCAATGCGCCGCGCCGGAATCAACACCCGCAGGGCTCGGTGGGTGAGCCGACGCGCCGTCGGGCGCAATGGCCTCGGCACTCGACGCGTGAGGTAGAGCGATCCGAGCAACGCTGCAGCGGGGGTAGCGTTGCGCTGCAAGGCGAAGAAAGACGTGCTCACCGCAGCGCCGTAAGCGGCGTGCGCAGCCATCGCATAAAGATGCGTCTTGACGGGGTAGCGATGTGGCCAGGCCGAAAGCTTGAACCACGGCAAGAGCAGGTCGTCACTCACGGCCCACACTGCGAGTCCGAACACGACGCCACCCTTGAGCGTCACGGCGTTGGGGAAGGTACCCGCCAGGATGCCATACAGCCCCCCCCAGGCTGATCCGAAGGCATAGTGAACCACCCGCCCCGCGCGCGCCTTGTTTTGCACGGGCCCGCGCTGCACCAAATCCTCCACCACGCGCCTTGCGACGGTCTGCGTCGCCACCTCTTCCGCCTGCTCGAGCTCGGGGAGTTTGAAGTCATCCGCTCCTGCCGAGGGCGCTGCGCGCCTGGTCCACGCAAAGAAGAGATCCTGCGCCAGACAGCCCACGAAACCCGCGGCGACTCCGGCGCAAACCGCGGCCAATGGCGACAATCGACTCATGCTCTGTTTACCTCTGCACAGCTCGCCCCCGGGCGCGAGCTCCGCTGTGTAGCGCGCGTTCACCCGCGCCGCCGAAGGGGCTCTGGGAGCACAGCCCGTGCCAGCGTTGGCTGGAGCGCGACGTTGCCGTAATCTCCTGCGCGCCGTGCAGCCATGGGGTGCGAGCCAGCGAAGGAACGCCACCACTGCGCCACAACGCCACCAAACTGACACGCTGCTTCGGCAGCCGTGGGTCAGTTCGGGTCACCTAGCGCGGCGCGCTGCTACTCGCGGGTGAGCGTCGGCGCTGCGCGCCCCATCAGTTGGGCAGTCGAACGCCCAACGACGGCAATCGGCGCGGAAAAACCGCTGGACGCGGAAAAACTAGCGCTTGGTTGACAGCTGGAACAAACAGTGGAAACCCTGTGTAATGCGGCGTTTATTTAGCTCGGCTTTGCTCGGGGCCATCGCCTGTGGCGGCGATGGTGCGGTGATTCGAATCGACAGTGCAACAGAGGCGGAGCAGCCCGTTGCCAGCGCCGGTGCGATGAACGAAGGGGGCAGCGGCGGAGCGGAGGACCCTCCGAGCGCCGCAGCCGGCGGTAGCGGCGGTAGCGCCGGAGCCGAAGCGGCGGGCGGTACAGGTGCAGCCGCGCTCCCGACCGACGTCATCAATGTAGAGGGCGGCGATTTTCAGAGCGGTGACGCGCCGCCCTCGAGCGGGGTCGAAGCGTTGCCCGCGATCCTGAGCTTGACGGGTCCGCCCGCCGTCACGAACGGCGGCTCCGCAATCCTGCACATCACGCTCGCCTCGCCTGTCGATGCACCGAAGTTTGTGGTCGAGCGCGTGGGGGACAGCGGCTACCACACGGTGGTGGTGGGGACACCCGCGGCGGACGGCGGCTACGACATCGGCGTGCAGGTGGCCGGAGGCGCAAGCCAACAAGCTTTGGTGCTGCGCGTGGCGCTGACGGACGAGGCGGGTGACGTCGGCGAGTACGCGGAGATCAGCCTCGAGCTCGTGGAGAGCGGCTTGGGGGACGTAAAAATCACCTTGTCCTTCGATCGCCTGCACGATCTCGATCTGCACGTGCTCGAACCCAACGGGGAAGAGCTCTCGTACGAGAACAACGCCTCCCTGAGCGGTGGAGAGCTCGATCTCGATTCCGGCGCGATGTGCGTGCCGAGCGCCGTTTACAACGAGAATGTGTTTTGGCCCGAGGGTGCACCGTCCGGGCAATATCGGGTGACGGTTGTCAACTTCAAGCAGTGCACTCCAGGCGAGATCGCGTTCTCGGTTCGGGTCGCCTACGACAACGTCGTCGAGACCTTCCCCGGCAGCTTCGCTGACGGCACGGAGGGCGCGGTGTTCGAGGTCGTGACGTTCCGGCGTTGAGCCAGCGCCCCATTGGGCAGCTCAGACCGCGTCGGACACGCTGCTCAGCTCGAACTCTTTGACGCGCAGAGCGGGCACCGAAACGTTGCTGGCCGCGCTCTCGCGTGGTGACGTGCGCAGGCTCGAAGTCAGCGCGTCCACATTTTGGAGCACGCGAATCGGGCTCTCGTTCCAGCGAAAATTCGTGACGGGGTGGCTGATTTTGCCGCCCTCAATCCAGAACACCCCGTCACGCGTCAGCCCCGTGAGGAGCAGGGTCCGGGGGTCGACGAAGCGGATGTAGAAGAGGCTGGTGATCAACACGCCGCGTGGGGTCCTCGCGATCAGGTCGTCGAGCGAGCCGCTGCCGCCGGACATGAGCAAGTTCGAAGCCGGTGGGATGGCCTCGCGACCCGTCTTCTGAGCCCAGAAACGCTCGCAAAATAGCGTCTCGACCTTGCCGCGATCGATCCAGGTGCGTGGGGCTTGAGGCAAGCCGCTGTCGCTCCACGGCGAGCCCGGTGCCAAGGCTGCGGCCGGGTCGGAACGAATCGTCACCGACTCGGGAAACAGCCGTTGCCCGAGCTTCGTCTTCCCGCCGGGCTCTGCAAAGAAGCTGCGCCCCTCGTCCGCGCTGCGGGCGTTCATGGTGAACATCAGCATCTGCATCAAGCTCGCCACGCACGAGGGCTCGAGGATCGTGACGTACTTGCCCGGGGCCAGGGGCCGCGGCTTCATCGAGCTCTGCGCCTTGGCGATCGCGGTGGCGGAGCAGCGCGCGTAGTCGACGTCGCTCACGGCGTTGCCCACGCCCATGGCCCAGCCCGAGCCCCCAAAGGCCGGCGTGCGCACGGTCTCCGAGAAAGAAGCCTCCGTGGCTCGATGGTAGCCAAGCAGCCCTCGGCGATTGCCGATCCACGAGGCCGTGGCGCTCGCCTCGGAGTAGCCCGCGGCGGAGAGCCCGAGCTCGCGCGCGCTGTCCACCGCGAGCGCGCTGCCCCGCACGAGATCTGCGGCGCCCGTCTCGAGCAACCTCGGGTCGTAGGCCGCGACCTCCGCGTAACGCTGGGCGCCCAAATCCGGCATCTGCTCGGGGTTATCCGGCGCCAGCTTGGCGAGCTGCTCCGAGCGCTCGACCGCTTCTTTCAAGGTCGCTGCGTCCAGCTGGTTCACGGTGGCGGACGCGCTCTTTTGACCGAAGGAGCTCCGCACCGTCAAGGTGTGATCCGATTGGCGGCCGCTCGTGGACGGAGCGTTGCGCGCAAAGCGCAGATGCGTGGCCTCCGTGGCCTGCAACGTGACCATCGCGTCGTCGGCACGGCTCGCCGCGAGCGCCTGCTCGACCCACCTTTGACCTTCTTCTTTGCTCAGCATAAGCTCAAACTTTGCGCGCGGTGTTGAGCACGTCGATCTGGCGGAAGCGCGCCGGCGCGCAGCCGTGGCTCACCGCGTTGGATTGGCTCGGCTGGCCTTTGCCGTCGAAGAAAGAGCCGCCGACGTAGTACTCGTCTTCACTGCAGATCGCGTCGCACGCCGCCCAGAACTGGGGCGTGCTGGCCTGGTAAGCCACGTCTTTCAGCATGCCGATGATGCGCCCGCCCTTGATCTGCCAGGCGGTCTGCCCGCTGAACTGGAAATTATAACGCTGGTGGTCGATGCTGTAGCTGTTTCTGCCCTTGAGCAAGATGCCGTCGTCGGTGCTGGCGATCAACTGCGCGAGCGAGAGCGGCGTTTTCCCCGGCAGTAGGTTGACGTTGGGCATGCGCTGGAAGGGCACGTCTTTCCAGCTTTGCGCGTACGAGCAGGCGTAGCCGCGCGGCTCGTCGATCCAATGGGCCTGGTCGCGCGTCAGCTGATAGTTGACGAACTTGCCGCGCTCGATCAGCGGCCAGGACATGCTCTCCTGGCCGTCATCGTCGTAGCCCGACGTCGCCAGGGAGCCGGGTGCCGTCTTCTCGGCCACCACGTTGACGAGCTCGCTGCCGAGCTGGAACTTGCGCAGCTTGTCCGGGGTGAGGAAGCTCGTGCCGGCGAAGTTCGCCTCCATGCCGAGCGCGCGATCGAGCTCGGTAGAGTGGCCGATCGATTCGTGGATGGTGAGCCAGAGGTGGGTCGGGTGCAGGATCAAGTCGCGCTTGCCGGGCTCGACCGAGGGGGCGCTGTGTTTGGCCCGGGCATCGCTCGCCGCCTCGCGCACGTCGTCTTCCCACGGGTAGTCTTCGACGTATTCGTAGCCCAGCGCGCGCGGGTCGGTGTATGAGGTCCGGGTCTCGAACCCGCCTTTCTTCTCGTCGATGGAGGTGACGGAGAAGCTCGGGTTCAGGCGCGAGAGCGTCTGCTCGATGCGCGAGCCCTCGCTGGAGGCGAAAAACTTGTGCTCGCGCACGAACGACAGCTGTGAGTCGACGAAGCTGATGCCGGGTTGCTTCAGGGCGAGCGCGTTGATCGAGAGCAGCCGGGCGAGCTTCTCCTCGAGCGACACGCTGAAGGCGTCCCGGCGCACCGGCGTGCTCCAGATCGCGACGTGGCGCTCGCCGGGCGCGAGCACCACGGGCTCGCGTTGCATCACTGAGTTGGCCTTTGCAAGCTCTACCGCCTGCCGCGCCACGCGCACGACCTCGTCCTCTGTGCACAGCGAGCTGGCCGCAAATCCCCACGTCCCCTGCGCGATGACCCTGACGCCAAAGCCGCGGCTCGTGTCGTCGACGACCGAGACGACCCGCGCTTCACGCGTGCGCATCGCCTGGGTACGATAATCCGCGATGCGCACGTCGGCGTAGGTCGCGCCCGCCTCACGCGCGGCCTGCAAGGCGCTGTCTGCGAGCTTCGTGACGCGCGCATCGAAGACCGGGTCCGCTCCTTCGCCTCCGGCGCCGAGGCCCTGGACACCTGAGCTTTGCACCGGCGCGCTGGGCGCCTGTGCTGCCCTGTTGCACGCCTCGAGCAGGCCCAGTGAGCCGCTCGCCAAGGCACCCCGGAGGAGGTCACGTCGCTTCATCGTGCGGGTCCAATAACCCTAGGCGGCGGCTTTCTCAACCATCGTGCGAGCCAGCAGGTGAGGGACCGTCGGCAGCGCCCTCGGCGTGCCCTGCTTGCGGCCCTCCGCTCCAGCTCAGCGGAAGATTTCGAAGTGGCCGAGCACGTACCAGAGGATGATGAAAACGATGATCGTGCTAAAGCAGCCGCCGCCGAGCTTTTTAGCGCCCCAGCCTGCTGCAACTCCTCGCAATAACTTACTCACGGGCGGACCTTAACATGACTCAGGCTGAGGAGGGCAGCCTGCTCCGAGCGCTGAAGCGCAGTTTCCTTCTGCCTGCTACTCGGTCCCGACCAAGCTGCCCCGCCCGAGGCACTCCTGTAATGGTAGGCGCGGAACCCCGTCGCGTTCTGCCCGACAACACCTGGCATGGGCTTTGCTCATAGCCGCCTCATGTCCATCCTTTCCGTTATCCTGGTCATCGTCGTCGTCGGCGTGCTGCTCTGGGCCCTCAACAGCTTCGTGCCGATGGACTCGAAGGTCAAAAGCATCTTGAACATCGTCGTCGTGTTGCTGCTGATTATCTGGTTACTGCAGGCTTTTGGCGTGATTGGCGCGCTAGGGGGCGTGCGCGTCGGCTAGCGCCATCGGGGAAAGAGAAAACCGGCGCGGCCCTCGGCTTTGTCGTACGAGTGCCAAGGAATGCAACAGTCCCGCGCTGGTTTCATGATCTACGGAGCGTACGGGTATACCGGCGAGCTCATCGCTCGCCGGGCGCTCGAACGCGGCCACCGGCCGCTGCTCGCCGGGCGCCAGCGTGAAAAGCTCACGGCCCTGGCGCGTGAGCTCGGTCTACCGAGCGTCTGCGTGGCCCTCGAGGATGCGGAGGCATTGCGGCGCGCGGTGGCCAGCGTCGAGGTCGTCTGCCATGCCGCGGGTCCGTTCGTCCACACCAGCGCGCCAATGGTCGACGCCTGTGTGGCCGCTCAGACCAGCTACGTCGACATCACGGGTGAGCTGCCGGTGTTCCAGAACGTCTTCGCCAAACATCGGGAGGCCGAGGCGCGCGGGGTCGCGCTGATGCCCGGCGTCGGCTTCGATGTCGTGCCGAGCGACTGCTTGGCGCGCTTCGTCGCAGACGCTGTCCCGGGGGCGAGCGAGCTCGAGATCGCATTTACGATGACGGGCGGGCCGAGCGCGGGGACCGCCAAGTCCTCACTCGAGGGTATCCAGCGCGGCAACTTCAAGCGCAGGGGCGGCGCGCTCACGGACATCGCCTGGGGTGAAGGCTTGCGCGAGGTGCAGTTCTCCGATCGGCGGCGCAGCGTGCTGCCCATTCCGTGGGGCGATCTCGAAACCGCCTACCGCACCACGGGCATCGCCAATATCACCACCTATATGGCCGTGCCGGAGCGGGTCGCGCGTTGGGTCTCGCGCGCCTCCGGCGTGACCAGCAAGCTGATGCCCGTGCTCGCGGCGGGGCTCGGCCAACCCGGAGTACGCCGTGTGCTCTCGTCAGCCATCGAGGGCTTGGTCAAAAACCCCGACGCGCACGCGCGGCAGACCGGGCGCGCTTACCTCTGGGCTCGCGCCGTGGCGAGTGACGGCCGCTCCCGAGAGGCCTGGCTCGAGACCGCCGACGGCTACGCGTTCACCGCCCACAGCGCCGTTCTCGCCATGGAGAGGCTCACGTCCGCACATCCCGTGGGCGCGTTGACTCCCGCGGCGAGCTTCGGCGCGGACTTCGTGCTCGAAATCTCGGGCAGCCTCCGTTACGACAGCTTGCCGGCGTCGGCGCGCCGCTGAACGGCTGAGCTGCCTGAAGTGGGCGCCAGCCGAGCCGAAGCCCAGGGGTCGGCGCTCAGGCCGCCACGACGCGTTTGCCCGTAGCGATCGGGACGGGCGCCTCGACGTTGGACGGTCGTACGATACCCGCTGCCGCGTACACGTCCACTTCATCGAGCGTCTCGTGAAGCAGGAGCTGTGCGACGATGGCGTCGAGCTTGCCCCGATTCTCGCGCAAGGTGCGGCGTGCCTCAGCGTAACACTCGTCCACGATGCGACGCACCTCGTCGTCCACCACGTTGAGCAGACCCTCGGAGACGCCGGCCATGCGCGGGTCACCTTCCGACGGTAGCACCGAGAGCGTCCCGATGCGCTCGGACATGCCCCAGCGGCCGACCATCGAGCGGGCGATCTTTGTCACCTGCTCGAGATCGCTCTCCGCTCCGGTGGTCACCACGTTAAACACCTCCTGTTCGGCGGCCATCCCCCCGAGCGCCCCGATGATGCGCCCGCGTAGGTACCGCGCGTCGTACCCATAGCGGTCGGTGTCCGGCGTCGACAGGGTCACGCCGAGCGCGCGACCGCGGGGAATGATGGACACCTTGCGCACGGGGTCGGCGCCTGCTTGGAGCATGCCGAGCAGCGCATGCCCCGATTCGTGATAGGCGGTGCGGCGCCGCACCTCTTCGGTCATGACCACGTTGCGGGCCGTGCCGAGCTGCACCTTCTCCAGCGCTTCGGTCAGATCGCGCTGATACACCACGTCCTGCGCACGGCGCGCCGCCAGCAAGGCGGCCTCGTTGACCAGGTTGGCGAGATCGGCGCCCGTCATGCCCGGCGTCGAGGCGGCGAGCCGCTCCAGATCGACGTCGGCAGCGAGCGGTATATTGCGCGAGTGCACCTTCAGGATCTCCGCTCGGCCCTTGTGATCGGGCGCGTGCACGGTGATCAACCGGTCGAAGCGACCGGGCCGGAGCAGCGCCGGATCCAAGACGTCGGGTCGGTTGGTCGCCGCCAGAACGACGACGCCTTCGCTCCCCGAGAAGCCGTCCATCTCGGTCAGGATCTGGTTCAGCGTCTGCTCGCGCTCGTCGTGCCCGCCGATCGAGCGGGGCCCGCCGCGAGCACGCCCGATCGTGTCGATCTCGTCGATGAAGATGATCGCGGGCGCGACCTTGCGCGCTTCGGCGAACAGCTCTCGCACGCGGCTCGCGCCGACGCCCACGATCATCTCGATGAACTCCGAGGCGCTGGCGCTGAAGAACGGCACCTTGGCTTCACCTGCCGTGGCTCGCGCCAGGAGCGTCTTGCCCGTACCGGGAGCACCCGACAAGAGCACGCCCTTGGGCGCGCGCGCGCCCAGGCGCCGGTACTTCTCCGGGCCGCGCAGGAAATCCACGACCTCGTTGATTTCGGCCTCGACCTCGTCGATGCCTGCGACGTCCGCGAAAGTGACGCGGACGCTCTCCGGATTGACTGGCTTGCGCGGGGTGCCGCCGAACAGGCCGCCCGCCATGGCGCGTTGCTGGCGCCTGAACATCCAGATATAAAACCCGATCAAGAGCAAGAACGGCGCGACGGAGAGCAGCAGGTTGGTGAAGACGCCGCGCTGTTGCACCAGCGGGGTGGCTCGCACCTGGGCTCCGCCGGCGGTGAGCTCCGCGAGCAGATCGTCATTGGCGAAGGTGGGTCGCTCTGTCGTGAATTTCTGATACGTCTGCGGAGGCTCACCGGCGACCGGCACGGGTTTGTGCAACCCACCTTGGATCGAGTCGCCACGAGCAAACACCTCGGCGACGTTCTTTGTCGCGACCTGCGCTTTGAAGTCCGTGTACGGGATGGTCTGCGGACCGTTCAGCTGGTCCTGCATCGTGAAGAGGCTGAAGAAAGCCAGGTAAGCGAGCGCCCCGATGCCGATCTTGAGCCAGCGCGAGCGTTGCGGCGCAGGCTGCTGCCCCGAAGGGAGCCCCTCGGTACGCCAGGGCCGCGCCGGCTGATCTGGGCTATTGGGGACGGGCCGCGGGTTCATGGAGGGGGGGGGAGTCTGCTCTGTCATTTTGCTGTCTCGCCCCAACATGCGTCCGCGCGCCCCCTTTGGCTAGACCGAGGAGGCAACCGAAATGGGCTCTCCGAGGCAATCCGCCCCGAGCTCGATTGCAGGGGGCCACTGAGGAAAGGCCCCAGGTCGCTCGGCACTTGCCTGTGCGAGCTTACTGCCCGACATGTTGGGAATGAGCGACGATGCAAGTGAGGGGGCAGCGCGCGAGCTCGTCGGTAAGGTCGCCCTGGTGACAGGCGCCGGCTCGGGTATAGGCCGAGCCGCGGCGTTGCTCTTGGCGCGGCACGGGGCGCACGTGGGCTTGCTCGGCAGGACCCAATCGGAGCTCGATGAGGTCGCGGGCGAGATCGCGAAGGCGGGTGGGCGCGCGCACGTGACGTTGGCGGATGTCTCCGATGCTGGCGCGGTAGAGCGGGCGATCGACGGCTTTGCCAGGCTCGCGAAGGGCCTACACATCGTGTTCGCCAACGCGGGCGTGAACGGCGTCTGGGCTCCGATCGAGGAGCTCCGCGTCGAAGAGTGGGAGCGGACCCTCGCCATCAACCTGAACGGGACGTTCTTCACGATCAAATACGCCAAGCCCCACCTCGAGAAGCAAGGCGGCTCCGTCATCGTCTGCGCTTCGGTCAACGGCACGCGCATGTTCAGTAACACCGGCGCGACCGCTTACGCCTGCTCCAAGGCGGCACAGGTGGCGCTCGTCAAGATGCTGGCGGTGGAGCTCGGCCGATGCAGAGTGCGGGTCAACGCGATCTGCCCCGGGGCCATCGACACCGAGATCGATGAAAATACGGACCGGCGGCACGTCGACCGAGTCAAGCCTCCCGTGGAGTACCCGGAGGGCTCCATTCCTCTCACCGGCGGCACACCGGGGCGCGCGGAGCAGGTGGCAGAGCTGGTCTTGTTTCTCGCGAGCGCGCGCTCCAGCCATATCAGCGGCACCGAGATCTGGATCGATGGGGGACAGTCGCTCGTCGAGGGCTGAGCGGTGTGTCCGCACGCCCGACAGGCGGCCCCGCAGGCGTCGTGCTGCGCTTCGGTGACACTGCGCGACTCGGCGCGACTGGATTTGGCGGGTTCGGACATCATCGTTGCATGCCCATTCCAACAGCTCGCCTCAGCGCGCGTCCCAGCACCCGTCCGATTACAGTCCGTGACACCGTCGCGAGCCTTGCCGCCCGCCTCGGTCGCGCCGGTCTCGGTCTGGTCGCGTCAGCTTGCATCGTCTCACTCGCGTGCGGCCCGCTGCCGACGGCCAAAAGCGCGAGTCGCCGGAGCGCGGAAGACTACATCGTGAAGCACCCCTTCGCCCTCGAGCGAGAGATCGCCGTCGGCAGCGGGGACCACCTGCGCGCCCTCGCGCGGCTCGGAGGATGTAAGGACACCGCTCTGGTGGGCCAAACACTGAAGGGCGAGCGCTCCGAGATATTTCCCGCCCCGGACGCCGACACCGCCGCAGACCGTATCCTCAGCGTGTTGGCGCGTCGAACGGAGCTCGATTGCGCTGAGCTCACCCCGAGCCGCGGCTCACCGGGAGCGCGCGCCGATGCCGAGGCCGCGACCAAGGCAGCCGATCGGGCCAACATGGTCGAACGCTACGGCAACTGAGTTAGCGCGACCAGCGCCCCGTGACGAGAGCCGTGCTGGCGTAGAAGCCGCTCTCGTCGGGCCTCTGGCTATCCACGCCGCGCAGCGAGATAGAGCCTGTCTCTCCCGCCCCGCGGTGGGTGCCCTCGATATCGATCAGAATCGAGGCGTAATCCCCGACGGGTGCGTCGGTGATACCTGACGCGGCCAAATCAGCGGCATCGAGCGGCGTTTCTGGGCCGCCTCGGCGCAGCGCAATCTCTCCGATGCCGCCGCGCTCTGGCGCTGCGCTGACGCGCACGGGCATGCGCACGTGAATGCGGCCGTCCGACGTCTTGACCCGCAGGGCGGCATCGAACTCCAGGCTCTCCTCGAACGACTGGCAAACCTCACTCGGGAGCTCCGCAAAATCTAGCTCGAGCCCGGTGACGGAGCCGTCCGACCAGGTGAGCTCGCGCGGCTGCTTGGCCCCGAGCTCGTCCATGACGTCACGCGCGCTCCAGCCCATCAATTTGGCGTCGCTCGGCAGCGGGATCGAATTCCCGTCGTCGCAGGCGCGTGCCGACGGCCAGAGCGCCAGGTCCCCGGGCTGCGCCGCCGGCAGAGGCGGCGGGCGGAGCTGCTTTGACTCCTTGACGTAGGCCGAACCGACCTGGGCGCTGAGCGAGCCCGAGCTGCCGTCCCTCCACAGCCAGGCGTCAAAGGTGAGGGGGCCCAGCCAGAACGAGCGCGACGGATCCAGCGAGCCGAGCCTGTCCATGCGTAGCCCCCCAGCGAGCGCAGCGCTTTCGAACGTCGTAACGACATGGCCGCGATAGGGGACGCGTGCCTCGAGCACGGCGGAGACGCGTTCGTTCAGGGCTTGGGCCGCGCTCTCGATGCTGAGCTCGATTGGGATTTGGAGGAACCCAGGGTCGCACTCCGTGCCTTCTGGAGCATCCAGGAGCGGGGCCCGATACTGGTGCCAAATTTGCCCCTCGGCCACCCGCACGTCGAGCGCGATGCTGGACACGCCGTGCTCGGGCCCATAGGAGAGCTCGTATTCGCCGTTGGCAGGCTGCTCGAGCCAGACCAGCGGGGAGTAGCGCGGCCCGGCCACCTGCGCCAGCACGTCAATCGCGGAGAACCCGAGCGCGGTGGGCTCATCGACGTGTTCGATCCGCAGCGCAGCAGGCTCACACATGTCCTCGGACAGCGAGCCCTGGGGATAAAAGACGAGTGGCGGCGAGGGCGCGCTAGGACTGCAGCCGGCGAGCAGCAGCCCAAATAGTAGAAGGTAGGAGGAAGTCCGAGGCATGCGTTCCGACCGCGAGCATAGTCGGCGCTGGCGCCGGCGCCAGCGATCAAAAAGCACTGGGAAGACACTGCGAAGATGCCGTCAGGAGCTCGGGCGGAGGGCGGACGCCGGCACCTTTCTGAGCACGATCAGGCTGCGCGCGCGAGCCTGGGCTGCATAACGGCCCGACGCGCAGAGCTCATCGACAAACGCCGGGACCCCGGGGAAGTATTCCGCGTAGTCATGAAATGCCACCAGCGCGCCATCCACCAGATGGGGCTCGAAATGGCTGAAGTCTTTGAGCACGTTCGGGTAGTCGTGCAGCCCGTCGATGAAGAGCAGGCACAGCGGCTCGGTCCAGGGCACGTCCTGCGCTCGGCCCTGGACTATCTCGACGAAGGGCGCGAGGTGCATGCGCTCGATGTTCCTGCGCAACGTCTCGAGCGTGGGCTCGACGCGCTCCAGCCCCTGGTCGTGCGCGCCGACGAAACCGTCATGAGGATCGATCGCCCAGAGCCGGCCCGTCGAGCGCACCGCGCGCACGACGCTGGCGATCACCGAGGTCGCCCGCCCGCAGTAGCTGCCGACCTCGACCAGCGCGTTCACGTGGGGACACTCCGAGAGCGCCCGGTGGGTGGCCGAGATGAGCAGGTTGGCCTCCCCCGTCGTGAGCCAGCCTTCGATCGTGCGCATGTCGCGCAGGATGGGCTGGCGGAGTCCGTCATCCACAGGGGGAATGCTCTTCCGAGCCACGGTCGCGGAGCGCATCGAGCTCGCATGCCGGTATTGTTCGAAGCGGCTGCGCACCACGCGGCGTGAGGCGTCGTCGTAGCGGCGCGCCACCGGGTGAATCCAATAGGCTCGTTCGTCGGCCAGCGCGGACTGGGCGTCGCTCGGATCGTAGGTGACCTGATACTTGATGTAGTCCTGGCTCCCCGGGCTCGGCAGCACGGAGTACCCGAGCAGCGCCGTGAGCGTCGGGAAAACGATCTGCTCCTTGGCCCAGACTCGCGACTCGAGGACGATCCGCCGCAGCTCCGCGTCGCGCTCGAACCAGCGCGACAGCTCACACGCCGCATCCCACGTGAAGACGGTGCCGGGCCAGGCCGCCCAGCGCGGGAAATGGCTCTCGCCGTTGGGGAAGCGCGACAGGAGCGGGCGCCACAGCGGCAGCTCCTGCCAGGCCCCGATAGCGGGAGTGACGCGCGTATTTTTGGGTTGGCGCTCCGGCGCGGCGCCGCTCAGCCCACTGCCGAGCAACCCCACCTTGCGCTTGCCCGCCAGGTGCTCGGCAAGCAGCCCCGACCAACCCGCGCGCAGCCCGAGCTGGTCAGAGTCCACGATCGTCAGCGTGTCGAAGGGCATATGCGCCTCGGCGTAGCGCATGCAGTCGAGCGCGAACTCGTGCAGCGTCTGCGCGCCTATCGGGCGCGGGCTGTCGTGCACTCGTGCACCGAGCTTGTCGAAACAAGAGGACGGCTGAAGAAGCTGCGAATCGCTCCCGCCGTTGTAGAGCAGGATGGCCGACTCTGGGTCGAGGCAGCGCAGGTTGCGCACCAGGTCGACCACGCACTCTTGCGACTCGTGGACGAGGCAGGCGTAGACGTTGCGGAGGCCGGCTGCGGGCTCTCTTTTCGGCGATGTCTGAGTGCCAGAGTGAATCAAAACGCGGCGTCCCTTTCAGCTCGCGGCGCAGCGACCTCGCCCTTGAAGGCTGAGCTTCGAAATGGAGCGGAGTCGTCTGGCCCGCAGCGAGCATAGCCTCGTCTCGTGAGGTGCACCAAATGCATGACGATCTGAGGGTAGACCGCGAACGCGTCGGAGGTCGCGTTTTGAATGCGTCTTAGCTGTCGCCGCGTCCGCGCTTCCAGGCGGTCCGCGTTTGTTCTCGCGCGGCTGGAGCATGGGGTCTGCGGGTGGAAAAGGCCTGTGTCCAACCTACAGCAGACGTTGTGCCAATGTGTGCCTTAAGCCCGGCTGCTCTGCACACGTCTCGAAGCAAAGGCTAGAAAATGCCTGGGAATGCTTGGCGGTACAGAACTTGCTCTCGTCAAAAGTCCAAGGGGTTCGGCGCCGCTCGGACACCTCAACCCGCGGCGAGGCACGGCCTTTGGGGCTCCTCGGCGCAACGCGACGAGAGAGAGATATGCCCCCAAGTGTTTCATCTCAGTTCGGTGCACGGCTCTCACCAGCGCGGCGCGCGGGGCGCATGCGCGCGCAGAGCCCGCCGGATGCGCTGCGCTGGTTGATCTTGGCCAGCCTCGGCCTGAGCGCGACGAGCGCTTGCGGGGGTCGCTCGCTCGCGTCCGATGAAGACGCGTTGCAGGGCGACGACTTTCAAAGCGGATCGAATGGCGGCGGTAGGAACGGCGGTGCCGGCGGCAGAGCTGCGAGCCCCCCTCGCGCGGGAAACGGTGGCAACGCGGGCAGCGCGATGGCGGCTGGAGGGTTTAGCAGTGGTGGCACCGGCTTTGGCGGGGCAGCGGGGGCCGGCATGAGCCTCCCTCGTGTGGCGCCAACTTCGTGCGAAGCCCCCGTTCCGCTCGGTGGTGGCGCCGTGCGCTGCAATAACGGCATGGTGCACCGTCCCTACGCAGCTCAGTGCCCCGCCAACCTACCGCGAGCACAGGCCATCGACGATGCGACCCTCGCCGAAATTGATGCGATCGCGGCGCAATCAGGGTTGTCTTTAGAAGAAAAGCTTTTGCTGATGGCCTGCAGGCGGGATCAGGATTGTACCGAGCAGGCGAACGGCTATTGCCAGGTCGCGTACGAAGATGACGGCTGGTTTGGCGGAGCCTTCACCCATTGCAGCTACGGCTGCGCGAGCGATCTAGACTGCGGGGATTGGGGCGTCTGCGACTGCCGCTTTCCCGCAGGTCAATGCGTGCCGGCGTCGTGCGGGACGGACTCGGAGTGTGGCGGCGACCTGCGCTGCACCCAATTGGACCCGTATGCGGGCTGCGGATTTGAAAGCTTTGCCTGGCAATGTCAGACGTCGCAGGACGAGTGCCTCGTCCACGCCGATTGCTCCGGCGCCGCGCCCTATTGCACGGTCGATGGCAACACGGGCGTCCGATCGTGTCAGCCCGCGCAGGGCTGCCCGGTCCCAGGCCGCCCGTTCTTGGTCGGCGACGGCCCACGCCTCGCCAACGCCGCGCCGCGAGCCGACTGGCTAGCGTCTTCCGCGCTGGCGCTCGAGCCCGTTCATCCCTTGCTCGAGCGAGACGCCGCTCTCCGGAGCGAGCTCGCGCAGGCCTGGACCGAGATCGCGCTCATGGAGCACGCCTCGGTCGCGTCCTTCGCCCGCTTCGCGCTGCAGCTGATGAGCCTGGGGGCTCCGCCCGAGCTGCTCGCGGCCGCGACCACGGCCATGTTGGACGAGACCCGTCACGCGCAGGTGTGTTTTGCGCTGGCGCGTCGCTATGGCGGAGAGGACGTCGGCCCTGGCAACTTGAGCCTGGAGGACGCGCTGTCGGGCATGGACAAGGAGAGCATCGTGCTCAGCTGTGTGCGCGAGGGTTGCATCGGCGAGACGGTCGCCGCGCTCGAGGCCTCGGCAGCGGCCGAGCACTGCGTGGACGAACCGACGCGGCTCGAGCTGGAACGCATCGCTCGGGAAGAAAGCCAACACGCCGAGCTCGCGTGGCGCTTCGTCGCCTGGGCCTTGCGCCGTTCGCCAGTGTCCCTGGCCGAGCGCGTTCGAGAGACCTTTGCGGACGAGGCTCGACAGCTCCCCGCTCGAAGCGAAGCGCGTGCCACGTCTCGCGAGCGAGAGCTGCTCGCCTTCGGCATCGTCACTCCCGGGCTGCGGCTCACGCTGCGGCAGCGAGCCTTCTCGGAGACGGTGTTGCCCTGCGCCCATGTCCTGCTCGAGCAGGCGCTGGCTCAACCCGGGGTGTTGGCAGGCCCCGGGCGGGGGCGGAACGACAGCCGCGGCCCTGCAGCATCGTAGCGCCGCAGCTCACACTCGATCGGGCCGTTGAACACGGCTTGAAAGCGCGTGGAACGCAGCCGCGACTCAAACCCCTTGGGCACGATCAGCGCGCGTTGATGGCTCGCAAAGCGCTCGAGCAGAGCATCGATCCCTTTCTCCAGATCGGCGGGGCGATCCAGACGCTGGCCGTAAGGGGGGTTGGCGAGCAGCGCGCCGCTCGCGCTCTCCGGGCGAAGGCGCGTGAAGGGCAGCGTACGCAGCTCGATCTTGACCTTGGCTCGCGCGGCGTTGGCCGCGGTCTGTTCGATGGCCCTTGGGTCCGTGTCCGAGCCGAAGAGCGGTGGCAGCGGGCGTTCGGCGGAGCGGGCCGCCTCCCGCAGGTCGTCGAGCGCTCGCTTGGCGCTCGCATCGAAAGAGCTCCAACGCTCGAAGCCAAATCGCTCGCGGTGGAGACCTGGCGCTCGCCGCGCCGCCCAGAGCCCCGCCTCGAGCAACAGCGTCCCTGAGCCGCACATCGGATCGACCAGTGGTGACTCACCTTGCCAACCCGAGAACCGCACCAGGGCCGCCGCCAGAGTTTCCCGCAGCGGCGCGAGCCCCTCCTCGACTCGGAAGCCATGCTCATGCAGAGAGCCGCCCGAATAGTCGAGGTTGACGGTCGCCCGGTTGCCCACGAGGTGCACGAAGAGCAAGAGGTCGGGTGAATCTCGATCGACGTTGGGGCGCGCACCGTGCCGCTCGCGCAGCTGATCGACGATGGCGTCCTTGGTGCGCACCGCGATGAAATGCGTGTGGGTCAGCTGATCGTTGCGGCCCGCCGCGCGCACGGCCAGCGTCCGATCGGTGCCCAGGTAGGCAAACCAATCGATCGCCTTCACGCCTTCATACAGGTCGTCGCCGTTTTTGCACTCGAAGCTCGCGAGCGGCTCGAGGATGCGCATGGCGATGCGTGACCACAAGCACACCCGATACGCGTCGGGCGGCCCGAGGCCGAAGTACACTCCGCCTCGCGCCGGCCGCACCTCGGGCACGCCGATCTCGCGCAGCTCGTCCCCGAGCAGCGTCTCCGTGCCCTTGGCGGCGGTGGCGAAAAAACGGGCCTTCGACGCCGGAGCGGCCTGTTTCGCCACGCCGGCTGGCGATAGGCGAAACACGCGAATTTGAGAAGCCAAAAGTGAGAAAAGTCGGATCTGCCCCGCGGCTTTGGTGATAAATCGTCCGGCGGCGGCGGCGTCCCGGGCTTGCCCAGCGCTGGTTCCGAGCGCAAAGTGCCTCCCCGCCAGCTCAGAACGCATGGATCTCCTCTACTTCGTCATCCTGGTCAGCTCGCTGATCTTCGTGCACGAGCTCGGCCACTTCCTGTTCGCCAAGGCGTTTGGCGTCAAAGTACTGACCTTTAGCCTGGGATTTGGGCCCAAGGTGCTGCGCTTGCGCGGTAGGGAGACGGAGTACTGCGTCGGTGTGCTGCCGCTCGGCGGCTACGTGAAGATGCTCGAGGCGTCCAAGAGCGACGCGGTGTTGCCCGAGGATCGACACCGCACTTTCGAGTCGTTACCCGCCTACAAACGCGTGCTCATCGTGCTGGCCGGCCCGCTGATGAACATCGTGTTCCCGGTGTTGCTCTATTTTTCGGTGTTCGTTGGGGACGGCCCGTTCTTGCCGCCCACGGTCGGCGTCGTGCTCCCCGGCCATCCCGCGGACGGCAAGCTGTTCCCGGGTGATCGCATCATGGCCGTCAACGGTGAAGAGATCGGCACCTTTGACGAGCTCAAGCGCATCGTCGCCAAGAACCCCGCCAAGCCCATCATCTTCAAGGTGTTTCGCGATTACAAACACGTCGACGTGGAGATCGTCGCGACAGAGAGCCTGGCAACCTCCTTCTTCAACGACGTGGAGCAACGCCCGCTCGACAACCCCGAAGAGCGCATCGGCACCGTCGGCATACAGCCGAGCGCGCCCGCCGCGGTGGTCGGTGTCGTCGCGGATTCACCTGCATATCGGGCGGGCCTGCGCACCTTTGACGTGATCACGCACGTCTCGGGGCAGCCTGTCGATCGCTATATCGACCTCGAGGCGGAGCTCGCGGCCAACCTCGCCGAGACAGTGCCCGTCACCTACCTGCGCCCGACGGAGGTCAATGACGCTCTCGGCGGGCTCGCCGAGATGGCGGTGTTCGAAGCGGGGGTCGTGGCGCTCACGCCGTTGCCGCAAGGCCAGAGCCTGCTCGAGCGCACGGGCATCGAGCTCGCCGATATGTACGTCTCGCACGTGCCACGCGACTCGTACCTGTATCGCGCCGGCCTGCGTCCAGGGGACAAGATCCTGCGGCTCGATGACGAAGACGTGCCGGCCTGGTCCGCCTTCCGCGAACGCGTCTGGGCCGAGCGCGATCGCGCGCACCGCATCGAGTTCTCGTCCGAGCGCGACGGGCGCCTGCGCTCGGGCACCTTCCAGATGCGCCGCGAGGATTTCACCGACGAGCACGGCCAGACCTTCGCGCGTTACGTGTTCGGCGTTCGCCACTGGGTGCCACTCTCGCCCGCAGGCTGGGTCGAGCACCCGTACCCGGTGCGTTACGCGCTCAGCAAGGCAGTCGCCGAGACGATCGACGTCACACGTTTCATCTTGATCGGCATGCGGCGGCTAATTCAGGGGCGACTCAGCCTCGATTCCCTCTCCGGGCCCATCACCATCTACGAAGTGGCGGGGGAGGAAGGGCGCAAGGGCACCGACTATTTCATCTGGGTCATGGCGCTCATCAGCATCAACCTGGGCCTCTTCAATCTATTGCCCATCCCCGTGCTCGACGGCGGGCACCTAGTGTTTCTGGCCGCGGAGGCCGTCTTGCGTCGACCTTTGCCGCTGCGAGTGAGAGAAGTGGCGCATATCGTGGGCATGACCATCGTGATCTCGCTCATGGCGGTGGCCTTCAAAAATGATCTGGAAAAACGCTGGGACGTGTTGGTGGGGCAGGTGCGCGAGCTGACGGGTCCGGCGTGACGGCGCCCCTTGCCGGCGCCTCGCCCGAGGCCGTGTCCGCTCGCAGCGTCGCCGCCCGCGTCGTCCAGCGTGTGTTCGAAGATCAGGCCTTCGTGAGCGAAGCGCTGGACCACGAGCTCGGCAGCTCACGGCTGGCCGCTCGCGATCGCGCTCTGGCGACGGAGCTCAGCTACGGCGTGGTGCGGCTCGAGCCCGCATTGACGGAGCGCCTGGCGGCTCTGGCGCGGCGCGGTGTCGCCAAGGGGGACGAGCTGCTTCGTTCACACCTGCTCGTGGCGGCTTATCAGCTCCTGGTGCTCGATCGCGTGCCGGCCTTTGCCGCCATCAACGAAGCCGTCAACAAGGTGCGCCATCATCGCGGCCCCAAGGTCGCCGGTTTCGCCAACGCGGTCCTCCGGCGCCTGGCCGCTAGCGGCGCACGCCTGCCCCTCGCGGCCGCGCTCGAGGCCTCGATCGAACCGTGGTTGTTCACGGCCCTGTGTGATGCCGTCGGGCGAGAGGCGGCGCTCGGCCTGCTCGGCATTCCTGGCGCGCCGGTTGCTGGCGCAGAGGCCGCGGGCGTGCAGTCAGCGGGCGCACCGTCGGCGGGTGTGCGGCGTGGCCTCTGCGTTCGGCTGACCTCACGCGCGTCACCACCCCCTGCCTGGGCCGCTACCGCGGAGCCCGGTGCGCTCGCGCCCGGCGCCTTGTGGCTGCCTCCCTCCGGCGATTTGCGACACCTCGAAGGCTACGCCGAGGGCGCCTTCGTGGTGCAGGAAGAAGGCGCGCAGTGGGCGGCTCTGGCGCTCGGCGCCCAACCGGGAGAGCGCATCCTCGACGCCTGCGCCGGGCATGGCCAGAAATCCTCCCTGCTCGCCGAGCGCATCGGGAGCGAGGGCCGCCTCTGGGTGAGTGACATCTCCGAGAGCAAGCTCGCCCGCTTGCGTCGCGAGTTCGAACGCCTCGGCCTCCAGGCGCCCCAGTGCCGCGCCGTCGACCTCAGCCTCGGCGTCGGCGACCTGCCCGGCGACATGGATCGCGTCCTGGTGGACGCCCCCTGTACTGGCACCGGCACGCTACGCCGGCGCCCCGAAATCTCGAGACGGCTCACGCCGGACGACCCGCGCCGCCTCGCAGATCAAGCCACGCTCCTGCTCACCCACGCGGCCACCCGCGCGCGCCCGGGCGGCCGTGTCCTGTTCGTCGTCTGCAGCGTGCTGCGCGTCGAGTGCGAAGACGTGGCTGAGCGCGTGCGCGGCGTCCTCGAGCCCTTTCCCTTCGACGCCCCGGAGGCCCAGCGCATCGCCGGGCCCGAGCAGTGGCAGTGCCGCTTGTTGCCGTCCGTGCACGGCACGGACGGCTACTACCTGGCCAGCTTTCGTCGCCGCGCCTAGTTGCATTCATGGGCCGTTTTGGGCGGCTTCAGGGCTAAAGGCGGGGTTCGGGGTTTTACGGGGCTGGTAAGCATCGGCGCGCAGTCTTAAGCTCGGGGTATGTCTGAAATTGGCACATCGGGTGCTCTGGCCTCTGGCGCTTCGGGTGCGGTGGCTTCGCCGCCCCGCTCGCTCGACAATCCCCTCTTGAAGCTCGGTTTTAACATCCCTTTTGGGGCGCTCTCGCCCGCGGATGTGGAGCCGGCGGTGGCGGCGTTGCTCGAGGCCTCGCGGCGCAACATCGAAGCCATCGAGAATGACGCGTCGGCGCCCACGTACGAAAACACGTTCGGTAGGCTGGACACGGCGACGGAGGCGCTGGAGGTGGTGATGACGGTGGTCGGGCACCTCGAGAGCGTGATGACGTCACCCGAGCTGCGGGAGGCGTACAATCGCGTGCGCCCGGACGTGAGCGCGTTCTACGCGGGCATCCCGCTCAGGCCCGCCCTCTGGCAGCGTTTGAAGGCCTTTGGTGTGTCTGCCGAGGCAGCGCGTTTGCAGGGCGCCCGCGCGCGGTTCACGAAGAAAACGCTGGAGCAGTTTCGGCGGGAAGGCGCTGAGCTCGAGCTGCACGATAAGCAACGGCTGGAAGCCATCAGTCGTGAGCTCGCCGATCTGACGTCGCGCTTCGGTCAGAACGTGGTGGCGTCGAGCGCGGCCTTCGAGCTCTTGATAGAGGACGAAGCAAGGCTCAGAGGCCTGCCCGAGGCCGCCAAGGAGCGAGCCCGGGAGGACGCGAAGGCCCACGGCAAATCAGGCTATCGCTTCTCGCTGCAGGCCCCGAGCATGATCCCGTTGCTCACGTACGCGGACGACTCCGAGCTGCGTAAGACCGTCTACATGGCGTCGGAGTGCCGCGCCACCACGGGCGAGGCCGCCAACCCGCCGCTGATCAGCAAGATCATCGAGCTTCGGCAAGAGCAGGCGGCGCTGCTCGGCTTTGGCAACTTTGCCGATCTCGTGCTCGCCGATCGCATGGCCAAGACAGGTGACGTAGCGCGCAAGTTCGTCGCCGATCTGGCCGACAAGTGCCGCGCGGCTTTCGCCCGCGAGAAGCAGGAGCTCTTGGCGTTTCGGCGTGAGCTCGAGGGGCCGCTGGCGCCGGAGCTCGAACGCTGGGACTTGGGCTACTACTCGGAGAAGCAGCGGCAGGCGCTCTACGATTTCGATTCCGAGGAGCTGCGTCCTTATTTTCCGCTCGATCGCGTGGTGGAAGGGTTATTCGAGACCGCGCGCCGCCTGTATGGCGTGGACGTGCGCCCGAACGACGCGCTGGGCCGCTGGCACCCGGACGTGCGGGCGTACGACATCCTGGACGAGCACGGGGAGCTGCTGGCTGCGTTTTATACGGACTTCTTTCCGCGCGAGAGCAAGCGTGACGGCGCCTGGATGAACTCACTCATCTCGGGCACGACGGCGCCCGGAGCTTCGCAGGTGCACCTCGGGCTGATCTGCACCAACGTGACGCCGCCGAGCGGCGCGCAGCAAGCGCTCCTGTCGCACGGTGAGGTCGAGACGCTGTTTCACGAATTTGGCCACTTGCTCCACCAATGTTTGAGCAAGGTCGAGGTACGGCACCTGGTCGGCACCAACGTGGCCTGGGACTTTGTGGAGCTGCCGTCCCAGATCATGGAAAACTGGTGTTGGGAGCGCGAGGCGCTGTCGAGCTTCGCCAGGCACCACGAGACGGGAGAGGCGATCCCGGACGCCTTGTTCGAGAAGATGCAGCGCGCGCGCACGTACCGGGAGGCGACGGCGACGATCCGGCAACTCGGCCTGGCCACCGTCGATCTGGCGCTGCACGTCGACTACGATCCACAGCGCGATGGAGACGTGCTGGCCTACGCCCGCCGCGCCGCGCAGCCGTTCACGCCCGCCACGCTCGCGGAGAATCACGCGATGATCGCCTCCTTCAACCACTTGTTCTCGAGCGCGGTGGGGTACGCCGCGGGCTATTACTCGTACAAGTGGGCCGAGGTGCTGGACGCGGACGCCTTCACCCGCTTCAAGCAGGAGGGCGTGTACAGCCGCAAGGTCGGCGAGGCGTTCCGGCGCAGCGTGCTCGAGCGTGGAGACAGCGCGGATCCGATGGAGCTGTACACGGAGTTCATGGGGCGGCCCCCGTCGCTCGACGCCTTGATGCAACGATCGGGGCTGGGCGCCGCGAGCGCGGGTTGAATTTCCCCTACCTCGGGCACGGCGTCGGCCTGCGTGTCCCGCACTATGAGCGCGCTCTCGCGGGCGCGCTCGACGTGGATTGGGTGGAGGTCATCACCGAGAATTTCTTCGGTGGAGGCGGGCGGCCCCGCGCGGTGCTGGAGGCGGTGCGGCGCGACGTGCCGCTGGTGTTTCACGGTGTGTCACTGGGCATAGGCTCGCTCGACGGCCCGAGCGGCGCGTATCTCCGTCAGGTGAAGGCGCTGGCGGAGGCCTTCGAGCCCGCGTGGGTGAGTGACCACCTGTGTTGGACCAGCTTCGAGGGCCAATACTCGCACGAGCTCTTGCCCTTGCCCTACACGGAGGAGGCGCTGGACGCGGTGGTCGAGCGCGTGCTGCGAGCAGAGGACGTGCTCGGCAGGCCCCTATTGCTCGAGAACGTCTCCAGCTATGTAGGTTTCCAAGCCAGCGAGCTCACCGAGTGGGAGTTCCTGTCGGAAGTGGCGCGGCGATCGGGTTGCTCTCTGCTTTTGGATCTGAACAACGTGATCGTGAGCGCGTACAACCACGGCTCGTCCGTCGAAGACTATCTGCAAGGCGTGCCGCGGGACAAGGTCTGCCAGTTTCACCTGGCCAACCACAGCCAGCGTCATAACCACAAGTTTGACGACCACCGGGGCCCCGTTCCGCCAGAGGTGTGGGGCCTGTTCGAGTCGGCGCTCGCACGTTTTGGTCCCGTCTCGTCGCTGGTCGAATGGGATGAAGAGGTGCCGAGCTGGGAAGAGCTGCGCGCCGAGCAACGCCAGGCCAGCCGCCGAGCGAGCCAGGTGCTCGCGGGCAGGGCAATGTTGGCTCCTGTCGATGGCCGCGAGCGCGACGCAGGCGGCCGCGCCGGGGCGCCAGAGCGCAGGGCCTCCGGCGCCAGCCCTTCGGGGGAGAAGCCACGACCCACGCTCGAGCAGACCCAGCGCGCATTTTTTCAGGCCATTACCTGGCCCCAAGGCGCCCGGGATTTCCTGCAAACGGCAGGCGCGGAGGCCCAGCTCGAGCGGACGTTTGCTGGCAGCGCCGGTTTCGAGCGCGTCGAACGCCTCGAGATCTACGCTGACGCCTATTTTTACCGTTTGCTCTCGGCGCTGCGCGAGATGTTCCCGCGCCTGGCCTATTTGACCGGTGACGTGCCGTTTCACAACCTGGTCACCGACTACGTGCTCGACTGCCCGTCGGCGTCGCCCGATCTGCGGCGGCTCGGGGAGCGGCTGCCTGAGTATTTGCGGCGACACGCCGAGGGCGAGCGCGCGCCGCTGCTCGTCGATGTGGCTCTGCTCGAGTTGGCCCTGGGCCAAGCCCTGGATGGGCCCGACGGGGACGTGTTGAGTGAGGGCCTGCTCGCCACGGTCCCGTCCGAAGCCTGGCCGAGCTTGCGCTTTACTCTTGCGTCGACCACGGCTCGGCTCGCTCTTCAGCACGACGTGCAGCGAGTCGCCGAGTCGTGCCACGCCAAGCGGCGCGAGGCAGCGCTGGCGGCGGGGCGGCGCTCGGAGGGCGTCCCGGTGCTGGTGGGGCGGCGCGGCTTCTCCACGTATTTCCGCTGCCTGTCCATGGCCGAAGCGAGGGCGCTCGAGTGTTTTGCGAGCGGGCTGAGCTTCGGCGCCGTGTGCGAAGACTTGGCGGAGCGCGACCCTGCCTTCGAAGCGTTGACGATGGCGAGCTTCCTCCGGCGCTGGCTCGCCGATGGGGTTTTGGGGGGATGCTCTGGAGTGCGCTCGGCGCCGTGGCGGCGTTGAAGTAGTTCGGGGTCGTTTGGCGGCGCAGTTGCACCGAGGTTCGCGACGAGCCTGAGAAGTGCAGCGGACCCACGGCAAGAGCTTGGCGCTCTCTAATGACATGAGCTGCCGTTGGCGATCCCTCTCGAATAGCGGCTCAGGTCATTTTTTTACGATTGTGGTGGCCACTCGCCGAGCGCGATCGTCGGGCGATCACGGGGCACGCTGCGTGGCAGGGGTACGCCGGTGTGGCGTTCCGGCGCGTGCACGTTAAAGGCAGCCCAGCGGCGCAAAGTCATGTGTTCGTCGCCCGCGCTCGGTTATTCTGTGGAGGCTCGAACCTCGAGCAGGAATGGGTGCGTCGTGCGTCGTAAGCTCCAGCGGTCCGTAGGCGTCGCGTTGGTCTTCTGGCTTGCCGCGTGTGGCGGTGACGAGCCCAAAGGTTCGAGCGTGCTCGAAGCCCGCGCAGGCGGAGCCGACGCGACGGGGGGTCAGAGCGGCGCGGCGGCTCCCATGTCGAGCGAGAGCTTTATCGACGAGCTGCCCGGCGCCGGCCCCGCGTGCGAGGTTCCCCCGTGTCTCGACGGCGGGGTCGGGCTGTCCGCGTGCGGCAATGGTGCGCTCGACCCGGGTGAGCAGTGTGACGACGCTAACCGGCTGCCCGGGGACGGCTGTACGGGCGCGTGCAATCTGGAGCCCAACTTCGCTTGCACGGCGGCCGGCGCGGCTTGCAGCTCGACCATCGCGTGCGGCGACGGCAGGGTCGGCGGTGCCGAAGCCTGTGATGACGGCAATCTCGACGGCGCTGACGGTTGCGCCGCGAGCTGCACGGTCGAGCCAGGCTTCGGCTGTTCGAGCGCCACCGGTGGGCAGAGCGCGTGCGTTCCGAACGAGAGCGTCGCGTGTGGTGACGCCGTCGTCAGCGCGGGCGAGCAATGCGATGACGCCGACGCCGTCCCGGGCGATGGCTGCTCGGAGGCCTGCCAGGTAGAGACCGGTTTCGTGTGCCGCGTGGTGGGTGGCGCTTGCGAGCTCATCGAGTCTTGCGGTGACGGCTTCTCGAGGGACGGCATCGAGGCCTGCGACGACGGCAATCGTTCGCCGCTCGACGGCTGTGATGGTGACTGCAACATCGCGCAGAACTTCGTCTGTCCGACGCCGGGTGAGCCCTGCAAGTCCACGATCGTGTGCGGTGATGGGCAGGTCACGGGCAATGAGACCTGTGATGACGGGGGCGCCACGAGCGGGGACGGCTGCTCCAGTCTGTGTCGCGCCGAGCCCGGCTTCAGCTGCACTGCTGGCGGCGCGGTGGCCGTGGCCGGCGACTGCACGCCGCTGCTCGAGGAGCGCTGCGGCGATAGCGCGCTCGCTCCGACCGAGTTCTGTGATGACGGCAACACCGCTCCGGGCGACGGTTGCTCGGCCACGTGCAGCGTGGAACCCGGTTTTGATTGCCCGGAGGGGCCGGGCTCGCGCTGCGTGCGCGTGGCGCGCTGCGGAGATGGCTTGGTCAATGTCACGGGTGAGCAGTGCGACGACGGGGAGGGAGCAGCGGGGCCGGTGGGCGGCGACGGTTGCAGCGCCAATTGCCTGCGCGAGGCCTTATTTTCGTGCCCCGCCGCGGGCGGGGCGTGCACCTCGGACGTCGAGTGTGGTGACGGCCTGGTCAACGGCGGCGAGACCTGTGACGACCAGAACGTGGTCGTCGGTGACGGCTGCAGCGCCTGTCAGCGGGAGCTCGGCTTCACCTGTCCCGTCGGCGGCGTGTGCCGCGCCGTGTGTGGCGACGGCGTTCGGGTCGGTCGCGAGCAGTGTGACGACGGCGACACCGCGGTCGGGGATGGCTGCGACGGCGCTTGCCGCCTCGAGGAGGGGTTCAAGTGCGATGACCCCGCCGGGCCCTCTGCCGATCCGGAGGACGTCGACCGGTGTAGCGCCACGACCTGCGGTGCCTTCGGTCGTGAAGGCACGGAGCAGTGCGACCTCGGGGACCGCGTGCCGTACGACGGCTGCGACGCCGAGTGCAGGAACGAGCCGACCTGTGCGAGCAGCGCGTCGGGTTACACCTGCACGGCGGTGTGCGGCGACGGCATGAAGTTCCCCGAAGAGGAGTGTGACGACGGCAACACGAACCCGGACGATGGTTGCTCCGATCGCTGCCAGCTCGAGCCGGGTTTCGACTGCGAGGACGAGGCCGCCGAGCTCGTGAGCCCGCTCGAGCTGCCGATCATCTATCGGGACTTCGCCGATAGCCATCCGCAGTTCGAGGTCGATCCGCTCAACAGCGGCCGCCTCCCCGGCATGGTCTTGCCGGACCTCGGGAGGGCAGGCAAACCGGTGTACAACCCGGCGTTTGCTTTCAATGGGCGGCCCTGGACGCTGGACGGCGCGAAACCCGTCGCGAGCGGCGGCGCGGCATTGCAGAACGACGCGGTCATCGGGCAGCGCTTCGCCCAGTGGTACAGCAACGCGCCCGGGCAAAACCTGACGATCGTGGACGTGCTGCCGCTCGGCGAGACGGCGCCGGGCATTTTTCAATTCTCCGCGACGGGGGCGAGCCAGTTCTTTCCCCTCGACGGACAAGGCTTTGGCAATCAAGGCCGCGCCCGCAATTTTCATTTCACGAGCGAGCTGCGGCAGTGGTTCGAGTACCAGGGCGGCGAGCTGCTCCAGTTCAGCGGGGACGACGACGTCTGGGTGTTCGTCAACGGCCAGCTCACGGTGGACCTCGGCGGCATCCACGGCGAGCTGTTCGGCAGCATCGAGTTGCTCGGCGCCGACGGCGCAGGCTCCGAGCTCTGCATCGGAGCTTCGTGTCAGTCCTTTCCGGTCTCCATGAACCCTGGCGGTGTGAATGAGATCGCCGTGTTTCAAGCCGAGCGCCACGTCACTCAATCCAACTACACATTGACCATGCGCGGCTTCAACGCACCCATCACGAGCTGCGTGAGCGTGTGTGGTGACGGGGTCGTCACCCTGGACGAGGCCTGCGATCTCGGCGCGGGCAACACGGGCCAGTATGAGACCTGCAACCCCAACTGCACGCTGACCGCGCGCTGCGGCGACGGGGACGTGGATGCCCCGTTCGAGGCGTGTGACAACGGCGTCAACAGCTCCACGCGCCGTGTGCTCGAAAGCGACTGCGCACCCGGTTGCCAGCTGCCGCCGTCCTGCGGTGATGGCGAGATCGACAGCCGCTTCGAGCAGTGCGATGACGGGGTGGCCAACGCAGCCCTGAGCTCGGGTCAGGTTCCCTACGCCGCCTGCGGCAATAATTGTGTGCTCGGGCCGCGCTGCGGCGACCGCGTCGTGCAGGCGACCGAGGGCGAGCAATGTGACACGGGACCTAACAACGGCTCGGCGGGCAGCCCCTGCCTCGCTGCCTGCCGGCTGCGTTGCGGCAACGGCGTCCTCGAGCAAGGGGAGGAATGTGACGACGGCCTCGGGAGCAACACCGGTGGCTATGAAAAGTGCCAGAGCAATTGCAGGCTCGGCCCCCGTTGCGGTGATGCCGTGGTCGACGCCGAGGACGGCGAGGCCTGCGATGATGGCTTGAACGATGGCGCTTACGGCAAGTGTGCGCCGGGCTGCGTTGCCGGCCCATTTTGCGGCGACCAGGTCGTGCAAGCCGGCTTCGGCGAGTCGTGCGACGAAGGTGCCGGGAACGTGGTCAGCGGTTATGCTCCGAACCTGTGTACCAACCAGTGTCGGCCCGCGCCCTTCTGCGGCGACCAGGCCGTCGACATCGAGCTCGCCGAGGTGTGTGACGACGGTGTCAACGACGGCACTCCCGGCTCGTGTGCCACCAACTGCCGGAGCGCGGTGCCACTGCCCTCGTGTGGCAACGGCAGCGTCAACGCCGGGGAGGCGTGCGACAACGGCGCGCGCAACGGCGCCGTCGGCAACGCTTGCGACGTGCGCTGTGAGCTCGCGTGTGGCAACGGCTTCGTCGATGCGGGCGAGCAGTGTGATGACGGCGTCAACGACGCGAGCTACGGCACCTGCAACCCGAGGTGCACGTTCGCCGCCTTCTGCGGCGACGCCATCTCGACCCCGCCGGAGGCCTGCGACCAGGGCTCCGGAAACAGTCGTGCGGCTGACGCTTACGGCAACGCTATCTGCACCAGCACTTGCGCGCGCGCGCCGCGCTGTGGCGACGGCCGCGTGGATCCGGCGTTTGGCGAAGCCTGCGACGGTGGGCCTGGCTGCACCAGCGCCTGCAACTTCATCCGCTGAGGGCGGCGCTTCGACGTCGTCAGCGGGTCCGGTCACCCCGTGCGCTTTCAGCCCGTGGGCCAGCGTTCGCCGCTCGGGTCGGGCAAGTCCGCTCTTTCAGTTGGAGACAAAACGTCGTAACCCGAGGCCCGCTGCGGACAAGTGGCGCCATTTGGAGAACTGGCCATGAACAAAAGCCGACGCCCCCTCATCGCGGGCAACTGGAAATTGAACAACGGCGGGCAGGACGGCATCGATCTGGCGAGCGCCATCGGCGCCGAGAGCCGCGGTATCGCCGACGTCGACATCGTGGTCGCGCCTCCGGCGACGCTGCTCTACCGCGTCGCCCAGGCGGTCGAGAAGGTGGCTCCAGGCAAGGTGGGCGTCGCGGGCCAGAACCTGCATTGGGAGCAGAGCGGGGCGTTCACGGGTGAGCTCAGCGCCAGCATGTTGCTCTTCGCGGGCGCGAAGTGGGTCATCATCGGCCACAGCGAGCGTCGCCAGTTTTTTGGCGAGACGGACGAGTCGGTGCGCGCCAGGACGGCAGCGGCGCTCAGCGCCGGCCTGCTGCCCATCGTGTGCATCGGCGAGACCTTGCAAGAGCGTGAAGCCGGCAAGACCTTGGACGTGGTAAACCGCCAGCTCGACGCGTTCAGCGCCGTGATCGCGAAGCAGGTCGGCGTGGCAGCCATCGCTTACGAGCCCGTCTGGGCCATCGGCACGGGCAAAGTCGCGTCGAACGAACAAGCTCAGGAAGTCCACGCAGCGATCCGGCAGCGCCTGCTCAGCGTGAGCCCAGAGCTTTCCCAGGCGACGCGGATCCTCTACGGTGGCAGCGTGAAGGCAGACAACGCCCTCGGCCTGCTGCAGCAAGCCGATATCGACGGTGCCCTGGTCGGCGGCGCCTCCCTGAAGGCCGATGGTTTCCTCGGCATCATCAACGCGGCGCGACAGGCGCTCTAAATCGACTCTCGCCGCACCCTCGGGGCTCCCTAAATGCTCGACCTGCTCCACACTCCACTCACCGTTCTCCATGTGATCGTGTGCTTGATGCTGATGCTCGTGGTGCTGATTCAGCCGGGCAAGAGCGGCGGCCTCGGGGCAGCGTTGGGCGGCGCCGGCGCTCAGCAAATCTTTGGCGGGCGCGGCGCGGGCAACTTCCTGACCCGCACCACGTGGATCGCCGCTACGGTCTTCTTCCTGACCAGCGTCACGCTCGCCTACCTGTCGACCTCGACGGGTGATTCGCTGGAAGATCTCGCGAACAAGGCGCCTCCCGTGCTGCCCGCTGACGAGCTCGCTAAGCCCGCGGAGCCTCCGCCGGCCGAACCGGCACCCGCGGCAGATGCACCCAGCGCAGATGCACCCGGCACTGGGGCGGATGAGGCACCCGCGGAGACAGACCCGGCAGCACCCGCCAACCCCTGATCTGACGCTGGTGCTCGCGCGCCGGGCCGTGTCGCAGCGCTGCATGCCCCGCGGATCCCCCGGGTTCTTGCCCGTCAATCGGCGCGGCGCTTAGACTGCCCGGGTCGATGGCCAAGCGCATCTTCCAGGCGGTAGTGGCCTTTTTTGCCATTTACGCGTTCGTCTTCGTGCCCCTCGGCAAGAAGACCGCGCTCGAGCACGTGATGGCCATCGCGGGGACGCCGGCGGCGCGCCAAGCGGCGTCGGAGGTGAAGGGTGGCGTCACCCGCCTCGTCGAGCGGCTTCAGAGCGAGGCTCGCGAGTCCACCGAAGAGGTCGACCGCGATCTGCAGGAGGAGCGGAGGGATGCCAAGGAGGAGACGCGCACGCGCTCCCTGCCAAAACCTGCCAAACCCCCGGCGCTCGCGCCGCGCCGCGAGCTCCCCGTTCGCACGCCGAGCCGCTCGCCCTCGTCGGCACGCGCTAGCCGCCCGGGCCAGCTCGAGCCGCCCGCAGCAGCGCCCGACAAGGCCTTCCCCGCGGCGTCCGCCCCAGCGCCGCGCTGACCGCCGGGCAACGGCGGGCTAGGCTAGGAGCCGCTCGGCTTCTGCTCGGGGTGCTCGTTGGAGTAGGCCTTCAAGCTCTCCTGGCTGATGCGCACGACGATGGTGCCCTCGCGCAGCACCTTGGCCTGGCATCCGAGCCGTGAGTTGATGCGCACGTCGAAGGCCTTGTCCAGGATGTCCTCTTCGGCCTCGCTCGCAGGGCTCAAGAGCTCACCCCCCTGTTCGACGTAGACGTGGCAGGTCGAACAGGCGCACACGCCCCCGCAGGCATCGCCCTCGGGCGCATGCACCTTGCGAGCGGCCTCGAGAATCGATTGCCCGACGCTGGCTTCACTGGTCAAGCCCTGATCGGCAAAACGGATGCTGGTCACGATGCGCCCTTCTCGTGTTCTTCGACGTGCGCGTCGACCCCGCGAGCATGTTGCACGCTCTTTGCAATCGCAGCCACGTCTTGCCCCGCCAGCGCGCTCTTGAAGGCGCGGTCCATACGCCGGCCCGCGAAGGCATGCGTGCGGTCATCGAGCAGCTGCGTGAGCGCCTGGATGCGCCCAGGAGCGTGCGCCTTCGCGCCGGGCTCGAGCGCCTGCTCGAGGTCGGTGATACACTGCGTGATCGTATCGAGCTCGCCCTCGGCGAGCAGATCTGAATCCACCAGGATGGCCTTCCGCGTCGCGGCGAGCACGCGCGAGCCTTCCACGACCGCCTCTGCCAGCCGGCGCCGTTCGAAGTCCTCCTCGCCATGGTCGAGGGCGTCGCTGAGCATCTCTTCGACCTGCTCATCGGTCAGCCCATAACTCGGCTTGACGGCGACCTCTTGCTCGATGCCGGTCGAGAGCTCGCGCGCGTGCACTCGCAAGAGTGAGTTTTCATCCACGTGCAGGCTGACCTCGAGCCGCGCCTGACCGGCGGGCAGGGGAGGGATGCCTTTCAACGTAAAGCGAGCCAGCGAGCGGCAGTCCTTGGCCAGCTCGCGCTCGCCTTGAACGACGTGCAGCTCGAAGCCCGTTTGATTGTCGGCGTAAGTGGTGAAGGTGGACTTGGCGCCGACGGGGATCGTGGTGTTGCGGGGCAAGATGCGGTCCACGGCGCCGCCCAGAGTCTCTACCCCCAGGCTCAGCGGCAGCACGTCGAGCAAGAGCGTGTCGTGGCCGTCTTTGCCGAGCTGATCGGCCTGCAGCGCGGCGCCGTAAGCGACGACCAGATCCGGATCGATGTCGCAGAGCGGCTCCCGCCCGAAGAGCTCCGCCACATAGCGACGCACTCGCGGCACGCGCGTGGCGCCTCCCACTAAGATCACCCCGTCCAGATCGCTCGGCTCGAGCTTTGCGTCGCGCAGCGCCCGCCGCACGGCGCGGCCCGTGCGCTCGAGCAGTGGCGCAATCAGCGTGTCAAACTCGGCTCGGGTGAGCACGAGCGTGAGCTCGCCGCCCCCTCGCCTGGGCAGCTCGAGAGTCAGCTCTGGGCTCTCGGTGAGCCGATGCTTGGCCTCGCGAGCCGTCCCCAGGACCAACCCAATCACACTCTTGGGCGCGCTCTCCGGCGCCTCGAAGCCCATCGCCCGCAGGCATTTCTCGGCGATCAGCCGGTCCATGTCGTCCCCGCCGAGCGCGCTGTCCCCGCCGGTGCTCTTGACCTGGAAGACCCCGTCATCGAGCTCGAGCAGCGTGATGTCGAAGGTACCCCCTCCGAGATCGTAGATCGCGAACTTGCCCCGCGCGCTCTGCTCCAACCCATAGGCTAGCGCCGCGGCGGTGGGCTCGTTCAAGAGGCGCAAGACCTCGATGCCCGCGAGCCGGGCCGCGTCTCGAGTCGCTTGCCGTTGGGCATCGTCGAAGTACGCGGGCACGGTGATCACCGCGCCCCCGATGGCGCGCAGCTGATCGCTCGCGCTCTGCTTCAAGCTCTTCAAAATCTCCGCGCTGATCTCCACCGCCGTGCGCGTGCGGTCGCCGAAGTCGAAGCGCACCAGCTTGGCTTCCTCCTCGGAGCGGGGGACCGCAAACTTGTAGGTCCCGAGCTCGCGCGTCTGCGCGTCGGCCGCCCCGCGACCCATGAACCGCTTCACGCTCGCGATGGTGCGCTCCGGCTCGCGCTCCGCGTACGCCCTCGCCGCACGCCCGACGATCACCTCGCCGTGAGCTCCGTAGTGCACGACCGAGGGCAAGAGCGGCCCGCCGTCGCAGGTGTCGATGGCGATGGGCCGCCCGTCGCGTACGTGCGCGACCACTGAATGCGTCGTCCCCAGATCGATGCCGATGGCCTTGGGAGGCGCCTTGGGATCAAAAATATCGAGCAGCATGACTAGATCTCGTCTTCGATGGCGGCGACTTCTTCGCCAAACCGTCGCACGTACTTCAATTCTGTAAACAGCCGTTGCGCGTCCGCGAGCTCGGGCCCGAACGCGCCAGGTTTCTGGCCAGCGACGGAGCTCGCCAGCAGCGCCTCGAAGGCCTTCGCGAGGGCCGCTTCGATCTGCCGCCCACGCTCGAGCATGTCCCGCTTCAAGGCCTCGAGCCGCGCTAAATCCTTGCCACGCCGCGCCTCGTCCAAGAGCTCGCGCTGATCGAGCATGTCGCCGAGCAGCACCGGGTCCGCGATCGTGCGCTCCCCGACGTCGTGGACGCCGCACAGCTCGAACAGGGCCTCGGCGCGCGAGGCCGGGTCGCGCAGGCTCCGATAGGCCTGGTTGATGTCCATGGCGCGGTTCAAGGAGTGGCGACGCTCCCCCGAGCCTTTGCCGGCGTGGCGGTCCGGATGCACGGCTCGGTTGAGATCGCGCTGGCGCTGCTCGAGCGCTGCGCCGTCCAACGCGAACGTGGGCGCCAGCCCCAGGGTTTCAAAAGGATTTGGCATGAACGAGGTCCGCGAGCAGGCAACGGAGAGTGGCGAAAGAGTCGAGCACCATCGCCGTCGCCCGGAGGCACGCGACGATCGTCAGGCCCGGTCGTGAGGCGCGCCATCGCCAGGCTCGCTGCCCCCTCGAGAGCGAGGGCGTTATCGCACCGTGAAAGAGTGCCCGCAGCCGCAGCGCGTGGCCTCTTGCGGGTTCTTGAAGCGGAAGCCCTGGAACATCAGCGTGTTCTCGTAGTCGAGAGTGGAACCTGCGAGATAGATCAGGCTCTTCTTGTCCACGTAGAACTTCACGCCGTCGAGCTCGTTGACGGTGTCTTTCGCGCGCGGTGGATCGTCCGAGAACTCGATCACGTAGTTGAAGCCCGAGCAGCCGCCGCCACGCACGCCGAGCCGCACCGCCGCATCCGGCGTGCCGCGCGCCACGAGCCGCTTCTTCGCGTAGCTCACCGCCCCGTCCGTGATGCGAATCTCTCGCTTGGCGGATGTGGGGCCGCTCGGGTTTACCGTGCTCGGGTTTACCGTGCTCGAGGTCACCGTGCTCGAGGGTGCTGTTTCTTGGGCTACGTCTTCCATTCTCGTTCTCGTCGGGGGTCATTGTGCCGGGTCAACCCCGGCGCCGTCCACCGGGCGTTACTCGCCGGCCGCCGCGCTCTGCTCCAGCGCCCGCCGCGCCTCTCTCTTCTTCTTGTAGTCTTCGATCGCGCTCTTGATGGCGTCTTCCGCCAACACCGAGCAATGGATCTTTACTGGCGGCAGGTTCAGCTCAGCCGCGATCTGGCTGTTGGACAGCTGACCCGCCTCTTCCACGTTCTTGCCCTTGATCCACTCGGTCGCGAGCGAAGATGATGCGATGGCCGAGCCGCAGCCAAACGTCTTGAAGCGAGCGTCTTCGATCACGCCCGCCTCGTTGACCCGAATCTGAAGCCGCATCACGTCTCCGCACGCAGGCGCGCCCACCAGGCCTGTGCCCACGTCCTCACGCTTCGGATCGAGGGAACCGACATTCCGGGGGTTTTCGTAGTGATCAATCACTTTGTCGCTGTAGGCCATGACTTCTCCCAAACTGCTGTGATTCAGCCAAACTAACTTGATTAGCCCAAACTGCTCGGACTAGTGAGCCGCCCACTGAATCGACTTCAGATCGATGCCCTGCTGATGCATCTCGTAAAGCGGTGAAATATCCCGAAGCTTCTTTACCTTTTCGATCAGCAAGTCGGCAACGTAGTCGACTTCTTCCTCGGTGTTGAAGCGGCCCAGGCCAAACCTGAGCGACGAGTGAGCGAGGTCTTCGTCCAGCCCCATCGCCTTGAGCACGTAGCTCGGCTCCAGGCTCGCGCTGGTGCAGGCCGAGCCGCTCGAAACCGCGACGTCCTTGATGGCCATCATCAGCCCTTCGCCCTCGACGAAGGAAAATGAGATGTTCAGGTTGCCGGACAGGCGCCGCTTCGGGTCACCGTTCAGGCTCAGCTCATCGAGCTTCGCGCTCAGGCGCTGATGCAGCCGGTCCCGCAGCTTCTCGATGCGCGCGTTCTCCTCGGCGCCCTCGTTCATCATGATCTCGCACGCCTTGGCGAAACCCACGATGCCGGCGACGTTCAGCGTACCGGAGCGGTTGCCGCGCTCGTGGCCGCCGCCGTCCAT
Organism: Deltaproteobacteria bacterium; assembly: GCA_043747815.1. Lineage (GTDB taxonomy): Bacteria > Myxococcota_A > Polyangia > Polyangiales > Polyangiaceae > SZUA-265. Next base: position 2,179 of record JAYTOL010000223.1, on the reverse strand, counting down.
CTGCGACACCAGCCGAACCCGCGGTCGAGCGCGCCGCACGTACAGTGCGCCGATGCCCTTGGGCCCATAGATTTTGTGCGCGGTGAGGGAGGCCAGATCGACGTTCATCTTCTCCACGTCGAAGGGCGTTTTGCCCACGCCCTGCACCGCGTCCGTGTGCAGCAGCACCGACCGGGCGCGCGTGAGCTTCCCGATCTCGCCGATCGGCTGAATGGTACCGACCTCGTTGTTGGCCAGCATGACCGAGACCAGGATGGTCTTGTCGGTGATGGCCCGCTCGATCTTGGCGACGTCGACGATGCCGTTCTTCTCCACGTCCACGTACGTCACTTCGAAACCCTGCCGCTCGAGCCGCTTGCAGGAGTCGAGCACGGCCTTGTGCTCGATGGTCGTGGTGATGATGTGGTTGCCGCGCGACTGGTAATATTCGGCAGCGCCCTTGATGGCGAGGTTATCCGCTTCGGTCGCCCCCGAAGTGAACACGATCTCCTTGCCGGAGGACGCGCCGATGAACTTCGCGATCACCTCCCGCGCATTCTCCACGGCCGCCTCCGCGTTCCAACCAAACGCGTGCGTACGGCTGGCGGCGTTGCCAAACGTCGCGTTGAAGTAAGGCAACATGGCCTCGATCACCCGCGGGTCGACGGGCGTCGTGGAGTGGTTGTCCATGTAGATGGGGAATTTGAGTTCCATGAGAAATTCTTGGTGGGGGATCGAGTGGTGACTGGCGGCGCCTAGACCAACCGCCTAGACAAGAGCCCCGGAAATGAGATCAGGCTCGTATTCTTCGGCGTGGCGCTCGCACTGCGCGCAGTCCGTGGGGACGAGCTCCGGCGTACAGCTCGTGTTGCACGAATCGAGGTAAAGAAGGCTCGCCTCGAGCTCCCGCTCCAGCGCAGAGAGCTCTGCCAACCGGCTCCGGACCTCGAGCAGCTTTTCCTCGTACATCGCCCGCAAGTGACCCGCCGACTGCTGGGCCGAAGACGAGGCGTGCCGGTTCTTCACCAGGGTCCGGATCTCCCCCAGCGAGAGCCCGAGGCTCTGCAGCTTGCTGATCCAACGAATCCGCACCGGCGTGTCGGCGGCAAACAGCCGATAATGCCCCTTCGAGCGGCCAGCAGGCTCAATCAGCCCCAGCTCCTCGTAATGGTGGATGGCACGCACTGTTTTCCCAGTAATCTTTGCCAGATCCCCCACCCGCAGCAGCTCCCGCGGCGACCCGGTCTGCACCGCCTCCGCCTCCAGCTCGACTGCTTCTGCCGCGGATGCCCTCGGAGATGAGGCCCCCGGCGATACACTGCCTGCGGAATCCGACGCAGCCCGGGGCTCAGCCGCTGGGTGAGCCAGGGTGAGATGGAACCGACCGGTAGATGCCGTCATGACGTGCCTTGGACCATACCATAACCCTTACGTGCGCGTGAGGGTTTGAGATAGGCAACATGTAACGAGTCGGGCTGCCGGTGTCAATGACGAGCCGCCCCAGTTTTCGCCCCGTTCGAGCCACCGGGCCGCCTGCACAAACTCCGTCTATCTCGAGCCCCCACCTCGCGCCGCCCGAGCATCGTACATCGCCCTCGAGAAGACTCTTGACGAAGCAGGCGACCTAACTATGTTGCCGGTCACTTGCCGCGCGGTGGAGCAGCCTGGTAGCTCGTCGGGCTCATAACCCGAAGGTCGTAGGTTCAAATCCTACCCGCGCAACTAGACGTGAACAACGCCCTCCCAGTACCAGCTCGGAGGGCGTTCTGGTTTTGTCCGTCAGTAACGCGAGAGGCATGAAGTCGCCGTGTGCCACGTAGACCAAGCCGTCTCCGTGTGTCGTGGTGGTGCTGCCCTGGAAGTAGCCCTGAAGGGCCGTGCGGGCGCTCTGGACGTCTTGGGATTCAGCTAGAGCGCGGAGCTGGAAGACGCGCTCGGCGAGGAGGTCGACCGGGGGCAAGCGGATCAGGGCCCTTGCCTCCGTTCTGAGATCGGTGATCGCCGAGCGCTCGTCGCAGGCTTGGACCTCGAGATCGCGGCGCATCTCGGTGACCATGGGTGAGCGGTCCCCCTCGGCCTGCATAATGACGAGGCCGCGGATGCGCTCTTAGCACTACTGCGAGAGGTTGAGCCACGGACTACAGCATCAGGGGGGTGCGGCCTCGTGTCCGTGTGCGGGGTCATCACGGAACTTGTGACA
>JAYTOL010000222.1:0-44326 GCA_043747815.1 Deltaproteobacteria bacterium | reverse complement strand
AGCGACGATTCAGAACCTCGAGGGCATTCAACGAGTGATCCATCAAGCTGCCTAAGCAATGAGATTTACTATGATCTCAACCTGTTCGGTGCTCTAGAGCAGCGTCCGGTCTTCGAGAGCTACGTGCAGCGGCTGTCCAAGCGGCCCGCTCACGAGAGCTTCTTGCAGAAGACCAAGGCCCTCGAAGAGTCTCTGAAAGCCAAGGGTTGATGAATCAACCGGCGCCTACTGCGGGGCCGTCGCTGGCACCTTGGGGCCGCTGTCCGCAGCACTGGATCGACGCTGCACGTCCTGAAGAAAGCGCGCGAGCCACCGGGCAGATGACGCATTGACGGGCGATAATGCGCTGAACCCAATCGACTCGAGGCAATCGCGCGCGTCCGCACCTCTCCCCAGCAGCCCCAACGCAAGGGTTCTCAGAAGCTGGGCCTGCACCATTCGGGGGCCCTCCGTCACGAGGGCCAGGTGCTGCGCCGCACTTTCGTAGTCGCGCTCTGACATGGCCCGCGCGCCCATCTCGAGCTCCAGGCCAGCATCCCGCGCACCTGCCTCGTAGAGCGGCACGGCGATGCGCTGATAGGCTGGCTCGGTATCCATGAAGAGCAGCGGGAGCGTGTGCAGCGAGGAGAGCGTCAAAATGCCGTGCAACGCCACAATCGGATTGAAGGAGCCCCAGACGCACAGGTCGTCGAAAAGAGCCTGCGGCCCCAAGTAGTCTACGCTCCGCTCGCGCAGGGCCGGGGGCCACAGGTCGCGGATGAACGCGCTCGATTCGAAGCGCTGGCGCACGGCCCCCGGCTGCATCCAGGACCGGTAGATCGGATCGCCATTTTCGTCCGGTGGGTAGCGCGCGAGTATGCGACCGGGGTGATCGTCGTCGAGTGGAGGGGCGCCCCGGGTCCACTCACCGATCGTCACGGCGTCTGCGAGGAATGTTGCGCCCAGTGACTCCGGCCTCTCGAGGCCCAGAGCGGCCAACTCGGGAGCGACTGCGGGATCCTGCCACTGTGCGCTGAACTGCTCTTCGGTCACGGGGCGCGCGCCACGCGTGCCGGCCAGCATCCATTGCAGCCCGGCGCCGCTCCACAGGCTGCAGTCCGGGAACGCGTCGCAAAACCCGCGCAGGATAGCCTTGGTCTCGGAGAGCCACAGCTGATTCACCGGCAGCCAGTAGGTCGCGACACCGCCGTCCCGCAGGCGGTCGTGAACGAGCTGGAAATACTCGCGGGAATAGAGGCTGGTGATTCCGGCGCCGCGCAGTGGAGGCGGCTCAGCCGTGATCAGATCAAATCTCTCGTCGGTCGTCTGCAGAAAGAAACGACCATCCTCGACGTGTACTCGCACGCGCGGATCGCTCAGCGGAGGCTGCGTGCCTGGAAAGGCGAGCGCGCCCAGCTCGAGGATGTCAGGCGAGATGTCCACCACGTCGATCGACTCGAGCTGCCGCGCGTCGGTCAGAGCCTTGGCCGTGGTGCCTATTCCGTAGCTGATCAGCAACGCCTTGCGCGCGCTCGGATTGACCGCCAGCGCCCAGTACGCGTACAACTTCATGTAGCGCCGGCCCCTGTATGTGGTCGCGGACATCGAGTGTCCGTTGGTCATCAATCGGTGATAGAGCGGCTGGCCGCGAAACGACTGGCGCAAGTACATGACCGTCTCCGTCAGGCCCTCGCGCATCTCCAGGAGCTGGACGTCGTCAGACTGGTAGCGTTCGAGCACCAACGGCACAAAATGCCGCCTCATCAAGCCGAAAGGAAAGAGCGCGCTGCCGAGCGCGAAGAGCGCGAGTGCCGCGACCATGACCTTGCGTCGATGCCCGTGCGGCTGCGTGGCTGCAGGCACAACCATGGCCAAGCAGGCAACCAGCCCATAGCTCAGCATCAACGCGAACAGTGCATTCTCCATGCCGATCTGCGGAAGCAAGACGAAGCCCGCCAGCAGCGCCCCGACCATCGCGCCCAGCGTGTTGGCGAGGGTGAGCTTGCCGACCGCCTCAGCCGCCTCGCCGCACTCGTGGCGCTGCGCGGCACCGAGCAGTGTGAAGAGCACTCCGGACAGAACCGATGTAGGCAGCATCAAGCGGAGGAACAGTGAGAATGCCCCAGCGGTGTTGCTCGTGGTGTAGGCCAGCCCGCCAACGCGGGGTTCGAACAGGACGTATGACAGCGCAACCGCCGCTCCGGCCGCGAGCGCGACCAGCGGCGCGAAGCGCTGCGCCTCTGGGTCGCGGCCCAGCCAGCGCGCGGCGATCACCCCGCCAGCACCGATGCCCAGGAGAATGGCGGCCAACATCGCGGCAAAAATGAAGCTGGTCCCGAAGACGAACAACTGCAGGAAGCGGAACCAGACGACTTCCAGCGCCAGCAGCGTCGCGCCGGCCAGAAACGCAGCCGCGAGCAGGCGCCGGGACCGCGCGCTGAGCGGGCGTGCGACGAGCGGCCGCGCGCCGAGCATCTCGGGCGCCGCCGTGCTCTCTCTCACGCGCTGAGCCAGGAACAGCGCTAACGCTGCGGCCGCCAGGTTGAGCGCGACGGCGGCCAGCGCGGTGCCACGCTGGCCCAGCCACCCGATCAGCCACAGCTCGCCGCACAGTGCGCCGACCATGCCGCCGAGGGTATTCCAACCGTAAAGCCGCCCCAGCACGCGCCCGAAATTGCCGTCACTGCGCGCAATGGCCTTAGCGAGCAGCGGGAGCGTCAGGCCCATCGCGGTCGCGGGCACGAGCATCAGCGAAAAAGCTACTGTCAGGCGCAGAAGGTTCACGAGCCCGGCGTGCGCAAGAACGTGCGTGAAGAGCCGTCCGAGAGTCGGGCTCAACGGCGGCAGCAGCACCACGATTGCGAGGCCAGTCAGACCGACGATACCTTCGATGACAGCGTAGAACCGCAGCGGTCGCCGCAGGCGTTCGCCGTAGCGGGCCGCGATCGCGTTACCCGCGGCGAGCCCTGCCATGAAGCTTCCCAACACGATGTTGGAGGCCCACACGCTGTTGCCGAGCGTAAGACCCGCCACGCGGAACCACAGGGTCTCGAACAAGACGCCAGCGGCCCCGGAGATGAATACGCACAATATCAGCGCCAATGGGGGCACCTCTCGTTGTTTCCACGCGCAGCGCCGCGGACTGGCGGGCCGCTCAGGTCGGGCCAAAATAGAGCACCGTGGTCGCGTGCCCAGGGGCCCACGAGATAATGATGTACTGCCAGATGCAACGCGCGTCTCGAGGGGCTTGCGAGGGTGAGCTAGCTGACAGGGAAAGGGCAGTTTTGCCGACCTGTCATCGCCCGCGCAAGCCTCGTGAGCGAGTATCTACAACACCGAAATGTCGTCGAAGAAGATCGTGCCCGGGGTAGGCGCGGAACCAAATTTGACAGTGACCTCGAAACCGAAGTTGGTTTCTGAGCTCACCCCAGTGCCGGCCGGAAGGGGATCCGTGGTGACCAACGTCCACACGCCCGTAGTAAGTCCCACGGAGTTCAACACGACAGGTGCCGCCCCCGGCGCATCGTAGGTGTCGGCGCCTGCGGCGGGTAGAGTATTCACGGGGTCGGCGTCCACGAAGACCTGCGCCTGAAGTCTCTTGCCTCGAAGGTCAATTGCCGGACCACCGCACAGACTCACCCGGACCCGGTATACGCCATTCGTGACGGAGCCATTCGGGAGGAACGGCGGGCTAAATGCCACAGCTAAAGAGCTTGTGCCGCTGACGTGCTGCGCAGTGCTCCCTCGAACCGTCATGGCGCCCACGGTCCCGGGTCCCGCTACCCAGCCCTGGGTGCCCGTTTCGAAGTCCCAGCTTCCACAATTGGGCTTTCCGCCCGTCCCGGCGCAGCTCAAAGTTGTTCCGCGACACGTGTTGTTGCAGCCGGTGCCGCCGCAAGCGGCGTTGGCGTTAGCCTGGGTGCAGTCGGTGCAGGTCGTAGACGTCACCGCGCAATGGATGATGTCGTTGTTCGCCGAGCAGGGTGTGCCACCGCCGCAGAAGTGCCGTCCTGTCGGGCAGCCGCAAGTTCCGCTCGCAAGGCACTGCAAACCGAGCGTGCTGTCGCAGCTGGCGCTTACGCCGCAGGCTGCGCCGTTGCCCACCGTCGTGGGAACTTGGCAGATGCCATTAGGCATACCGCCCCCAGCACTGCACACATTACGGCCTCCGGAAACGAGAGCGCAGTCCGCAGCCGTCTGGCACGGGACGCATTGACCCTGGCCGTTGCAGCGCGCATTATTTGGGTCACCGCTGCACGGACCGTTGCCCTGGCCAGGGATGCACTCGCAAACGTTGTCGATCGTGTTATCGGGTCGCCCGTCGCAGTTGTTATCTTGCTGCGAGCCGCAGTTTCTAGCAGCGGGAAACACGGAGCCTTGGCACTGACCGAAAGCGCCGTTGGCGCAGGTTTGGGTCCCACGCTGACAGACGCCGACTTCGGTGTCGGGGCCACAAGCTCTCGTATTGCCGTTGATGCAAGCACACCCCTCGTTCGGGATGCCGCTGCAATTGCCATCGTTGCCCTCAGCGCATGAGTCCTGCTGTGAGGGTCCGACCGAACCCGTGCAAGAACCACGGGACGTCACAGATCGTTGCGCGGAATGGGCGTTATGTAACGCTTGGAGAGGACGGGAACGCCGGATCGCTATGTTTGGACGAAGCCGCTGAGCTGGCGCGGCAGACTCTCGGCTCGCCGACACCCGACCCGCACATGCTCTGCCCCGCGCAGTCCGCCTCGCGCAGCGCAATCACTGCCCACACTGCCGCACCGGAGCAGAAGAATACGTCCAGCCCCACGCGCTCGCCTTCCCGAACACGCCGCTTTTTTGGACGGCTCGCCCGACCTGGCAGGTACCCCACCGTCAGCTCGCTCGCCGATCGGAGGTGAGGGTTGCTAGCCCAGGCCCTCTTTTTTCTGTCGCTCGATCCAACCCCTCGGGCCATTTCCTGCGCCCCTGGCCCAGCTCTTGGGTCAAGTTTGTGCGGATCGAGGTGGCTCGCTGCAGGCCTGTGCCGGACGGGGCCTAGATGGCCAAGCTTGACTGGAAGCCGGGACGCCGAAGCAGAGCTCGACGGTGGGCCAACACGAGTGCCGTGATTTCATTTTCGCTGCCAACTCAGCGCTTGAGATTGACCAGCAAGGCTTCGTCGCTGAATTCGCCGAGTCGATACTTTGCTTCCATGATCGCAGCATAAACCCAGTTCTTGCCCTCTCTGAGCGTGACGCTGTGCGCTCTGGCGACATCAAATTGACTTCAACGCCACTCAGGCCACGCACGGCTCGGCAGCGGACGCCTGACGCGAACGAAGGCGCTCCTTTTCGCCAAGTACAGGGTTTGATGCGTGCTGCTACGCAAAGCCTGTCTCAAGCACGACAGCAAGGCCACTGACGATTTTTTGGCGACTGCTTTGCTCGCGCCTGTGGCGGCCGTCGTGGGTGCCGCCCTGTCCTTGCTTTCCGCTAGGCTCGTCGAGCGCGAAGCAAGCGTGGTTGCGTCGCGCGACTCAGCAGTGGTGCTAGGGGCTCTTCCGCCGCAGGTAGTTCAGCACGTCGATGCGGGTGATGAGGCCGAGGAACTTCTCGCCGTCACACACGATGACGACCAGCCCGCGCTCGAACACGGGGAACAGGGACTCGACGCTCGCGTTGACCTGCACCGTCGTGAGCTTACCACTCATGATGCTCTGCACGGTCCGCTGAAACGCGCCCGAATCGGCTTGTAGTGCGATCAACAGGTCCGACTCGTCGAGTATGCCCACGATGCGATCGCGCTCGAGGACCGGCAGTTGAGACACGTCGTACAGCTTCATGCGTGAGTACGCCACGAGCAGCCGGTCTTCCGGCGTCACCGCGATGACAGCGTGCTGCTCGGCGCTGCGCCCCATGACGTCACGCAGGTCGCCGCTCGGCGCGCCGCGCAGGAAGCCCTGCTCGCGGAGCCAGAAGTCGTTGTACATCTTCGACAGGTACTTGTTACCGCTGTCGCAAACGAAGCTCACCACGCGCTTGGGCGTGGTCTGCGCGCGACAGTAGCGAAGCGCCGCTGCCAAGAGCAGGCCCGTCGATGATCCGCCCAGGATGCCCTCCTGGCTGAGGAGCGCGCGGGCGGTCATGAAGCTCTCCTCGTCGGAGATGCTGAAGCTCGTGCGGACGCGGGACAAATCGCAGATGGAAGGGATGAAGTCTTCCCCCACGCCCTCGACCAGCCAGGAACCGGCCTTGCCGAGCTTCCCGGTGCGGATATACCCGTCCAGGACCGAACCTTGCGGATCGGCCAACACGAGCTCCGCTTGCGGGGCCACCTTGGCGAAGTAGCGGCTCAACCCACTGATAGTGCCGCCCGAGCCAACGCCGCAGACCACCGCGTCCACGCGCCCGCCCATCTGACGAAAAATCTCGGGCCCGGTCGTCGTCTCATGCGCGAGAGGGTTGGCCTCGTTCTCGAATTGGTTGACGTAGAAGCCGCCGTTTTCAGCGGCGATGCCCGCGGCTAGGTCCTGATAGTACTCGGGGTGGCCCTTACCAACGTCGGAGCGCGTCATGCGCACCTCTGCACCCATAGCTCGGAGATGAAAGATCTTCTCCTGACTCATCTTGTCGGGGATGACCAAGAGCAGGCGGTAACCCTTACGCGCCGCCACCAGCGCGAGGGCGAGGCCCGTGTTGCCCGCCGTGGCCTCGACCAGCAGCGCCCCGGGACGAATCTTGCCTCGACGCTCGGCGTCCTCGATCATCGACAACCCGATGCGGTCCTTGATCGAACCGCCGGGGTTCTGATTTTCTAGCTTGAGATATAGCTCGCACGGCCCGGCGTCGGTCGCGGTGAGGCGCACGAGCGGCGTGTTGCCGATCAGCGAGAGGACGTTTTGTTCGCGGCTCTCCACGGTGGGCTCCTCCAACATCCTCATTCACTCCCGCGGTGCGCCACGTCCAAGGCGTGCTCGAGATCCGCCCACAGGTCCTCCAAGTGTTCGAGACCGACGGACAGCCGCACCAAGCCGTCCTTGATGCCGATTGACTCACGAACCTCCCGCGGGATCGACGCATGCGTCATGAGCGCTGGATGCTCCGCCAGCGACTCGACTCCGCCCAGGCTCTCGGCGAGAGCAAACCAGCGCAGCGACTTCAAGAAACGCCTCGCCGGGGCCTCGCCGCCCGCGAGCACCATGCTCACCATGCCGCCTGGGCCACGCATCTGCCGACGGCCGAGGTCGTATTGGGGGTGGTCGGGCAGGCCCGGATAGAAGACACGCTCTACCGCGACGTGATCGCTCAGGCGGGTCGCAAGCTCCGCCGCGGTCTTACAGTGACGCTCCATACGCACCGGCAGCGTCTTGAGACCGCGCAGCACCAGGTAGCAGTCGAATGGGCTCGGCACCGCGCCCATCGCGTTCTGCAAAAAGCGCACGCGCTCCGCCAGCTCTCCGTGCCGCAGGATCAATGCGCCACCGACCACGTCGGAGTGGCCGTTGAGGTATTTGGTCGCGGAATGAAGCACGACATCGGCGCCGAGATCGAGCGGCTGCTGCAACACGGGAGAGGCGAACGTGTTGTCCACGACCAGAGGGACCTTTCGCGCCCGCGCCAGCTCCGCGATGCGCCCGATATCGGCCAGCTTGAGCAGCGGGTTCGTCGGCGACTCGAGCCACACGAGCTTCGTGCGGGGCGTGAAGGCAGCCTCGAACGCCTCCAAGTCGGCGGCGTCGACGAAGCTCGTCGTAATGCCGAACGCGCTCATCACCCGCACGAACAGGCGGTAAGTGCCGCCGTAGACGTCGTCCCCACACAGCACGTGGTCGCCGGGCGCCAGGGTATGCAGCAAGGTGGTCGCAGCAGCGCAGCCGCTCGCAAAGGCAAAAGCCTGCTCCCCGTGCTCGAGCGCCGCGAGGCACGCCTCGAGGCTCTGCCGCGTCGGATTGCCGCTGCGCGAGTAGTCAAAGCGCAGAGGCTTGCCCGGCTCCGGCTGCGCAAACGTGGTCGACAGCACGATGTTCGGCATCACGCCGCCGTGCACTGGGTCTGGCTCTTGTCCGGCGTGAATGGCCAGGGTCTCTAGAAACGGAGGGGCATGGGGACGCGCTGAGCTCACGAAAACCTCACTCGGAGCCTTGCCCCCCGCCACCAACCCGTCAAGCGGCCGCGGCGGGTTCGTGGCTCGACCGTCCGAATTCAGCCCGCACGCCGAGCAGGCTAACGGGGCAAAGCGGCGTTTATCGAGGAGCTTCGGACCTGGCGATGGTTGTAGGCGATTGTACGTCAGCCGCGTGCTATCGATTGTGCTGGCGATGGTAAGTGTCATCCTGGCTTCTCTCTGGATGAGTAGCGACCCGCGATGGATCGCGCACGGCACGGCACGGCACGGCACGGCACGGCACGGCACGGCGCAGGGGCGATGGCGTCCACGTGGGCGCGTTTAGGCTTTCGTGCGTCGTGTGTGGAGGCATCGCCACGGCCTTCGGCGCTGCGCTCTTCGTTCCGGAGCCGCGCTTCATCTGCGTGGCCTGCCGTGCTCGCGCGCGTGTGTCGTGGGCGAATGCTCGCCGTCGGCAGGTCGCCTCCGTTAGGGCGCACGGGTTGCGACCCTAGCATGGCGATCTGAGGGGCTTTCAGCGCGCGCTCGAGCTCACTCTGTGGCCACGAACAGGAACGAGATCGTTTCCACGGCGAAGTATCAACCGAGTGCCGATGCCGTGCCGGAAACCGACCAGGAGTGGCTCTCATTCCGCGCGGCGACGGCACGGCGGGGCCGACGTTAGTCTCATGTGGAGAGAGCTCTTCGACGGATTCCCTGGCCCTTGGCGAGATCCGGCGATTTTTCATTCTGGTGCAGCACGGCCGAGCTCACGCCGAGGCGCTCGGCTCTCGGGTTACGAGCTACTTGCGTGAGCTCGACCTCACGACGGCGATCTCACGCATCGCCGTTTCAAACTGATGTCAACCAGAGCCATGCTGGTGCGCTATTCGTCACGGAGCGGAACGTGCGTCATCGGCTGGCGCGACGCGGGGCTAGGGCTGGAGGCGGCCCGAGGCCGGGCTTACGATGTCGCGCGGCGCGGCAGACGCAGAATCAAGGGTTGCACTATTGCCTCGCTGGCCCCGTGAGCCCGTGGCCGTTCGCGCCGCCTTCGAGCTTCTGCGACCGCTCGCTTGCACGTTCTCGTCGGGCGCTTTATCACACGGTATGTCTCGCAGCTTCGTCGTCGGCGACATTCACGGGGACTCGGACGCGTTGTCGTGCGTGATGGCCCAGCTGCCGCCGCTCACCGCCAAGGACACGCTCGTATTTTTGGGCGACTACCTCGACCGTGGCCCGCGCTCTGCTCAGGTGATCGAGCTCGTGATGCAACTGCCCGGGTCCACCCCCGCAAAGGTCGTGACATTGCGCGGCAACCACGAGGACGCTTGGCTGCGCGTGATGGATGAGGGTTGGGACAACTTCGTCGCGACACCTAAGAACGGCACGTTGGCCACGCTGCGCTCGTACACGGGCGGCGGGTTCCCACGCCCGGATGAGGCACCGAGCACGGAGGAGTTCGCTGCGATGTCGAACGCGAGCTTCTTTCCAGAACGGGTCAAGGCCTGGCTGCGTTCGCTCCCCTTCTGGTACGAGGATGAATACGCCATCTACGTGCACGGTTGCTTGCCGGCGCAGGCGGACGGCAGCTTCCTGCATCCGCGGGACGTCAAGCCGCCGGGCGTGCTGTCCTGGTGCAGCGACCCACGCTTCTTCGAAAAATACGCCGGCAAACGCGTCGTGGTCGGGCACACGAACACACGCTTGTTGCCGCAGGCTCTGTCGGAGCACACGCCCGAGGACCCCACGGACCTGTTCCGCCACGGAGGTGTCTTCGGTCTGGACACGGGCTGCGGCGTCGGCGGCTTCTTGACCGCGCTGCAATTGCCCGCCGTCAAGGTCTACGAGTCCCGAAGCCGTGGGAGCGTAATGGCGGAGGCGGAGGCCGAGGCCGGGCGCTGGCACGCCGACCCGCGCTCGCCTGAGTAGACGTCCGGCGCGAGCAGGCTCGCCGGAGCCAGGGCCCGCGGGACGCGACTCGGCTGAGACGGAGCGCCTCCCCTTGGGCTATACTGCGCGCGCATGGCTCGGCTCAACCTTGCGGAGATTCGCCAGCGCTACGTCGATCGCGAGCGCCCCTTGCCCGCGGAGATCGAACAAATGTTGCGCACGGATGCCCGCCCGAGCGCACGCGCGCTGATCCAGAAGGTCGAGCGGCGGCGGCGCGCCAACCGAATGGAGGGCCAGCGCCTCCGCCACATGCTCCGCTTCGAGCGGGAGCTGTGGGAGCGAAAGGTCACGTTGATCGCCGGTGTGGATGAAGCCGGCATGAGCCCGCTCGCCGGGCCCGTCAGCGCCGCCGCCGTCGTGCTCGAGGTGGGCTGGCGGGCGCCGCACGTCAACGACTCCAAGCAGGTCGAGCCAGAGCAGCGTAAGGAGCTGGCCGCGCTGATCCGGCGTGAGGCGCGGGCGTATGCGGTGGCGTTCGTGGAGCCGGAGGAGATCGATCGCATCAACATCTACTGGGCGGGCATCCTGGCGATGCGCCGCGCCATCGAGGCGCTCGCGGTGCAGCCCCAACACCTCTTGATCGACGCGCGCCGCTTGCACGAGCTGCCCATCGAGCAGACCCGCATCGTCCGGGGGGATGAGCTCAGCCTCTCCATCGCCGCCGCCTCAATCCTCGCCAAGACGGAGCGCGACGCGCGCATGGTAGCCTACGACGAGCAATATCCGGCGTACGGCTTCGCTCGCCACAAAGGCTACCCGGTGCGGGAGCATCGCCTGGCGCTCGAGCAGCACGGGCCGTGCCCGATCCATCGTCGGTCCTTCGCGCCCGTGCAAGACGCCTACGCGCGCCAGGGGCGTTGATCGGTCGCCGCTGGCGCATAGGCGGCTGACCACGTTTTCGTGCACCCGTTGTCCTGGTCACGGCTGCCCCTGACTCACGCGCGCCCCCGATCTCCGTCTCCGCGCGCTCTGCGCTCCCCATCGGTCCAGCGCTGATCACCGAACGCACATAAATCCCCCTCGGGCCCTCAGCACGCATCCGACGGGCGCGCGCCTTGCGTCCTGCCCCGCACCGAGCCAAGGTCGGCAATCCTCCGAAGAGGTCCCCGCGCCCAATGTCTTTCCACTTCACCTCCGCCCGCGGCACACGCGTCCCGGCGCTCATCTATGGCACCGCCTGGAAGAAGGGCGCGACCGCGCGGCTCGTGGCAGCCGCCGTCGGTCTGGGCTTCCGCGGCGTGGACACGGCGTGCCAGCCCAAACACTATGACGAGCCGGGGGTGGGCGCCGGCGTGGCCAGCTGCCTCGACCAGGGCCTGCTGCGCGAGGAGCTCTACCTGCAGACGAAGTTCACGCCGCTCGCGGGGCAAGACCCGCGCAGCGTCCCGTACGACCCGAAGGCGAGCCTCGCCGCACAGGTGCAACAGTCCTGCCGCGTGTCGCTCGCCAATCTGCGCACCGCGTACCTCGATGGGTTGCTCTTGCACTCGCCGATCTCCCCCCTGGCGCGCATGCTCGAGGCTTGGCGCGAGATGGAGGCGCTCGTGGATGGCGGTAAGGTCAAAGAGCTCGGCATCAGTAACTGCTACGAGCCTAGCGTGCTCGACGCCCTGTGGCACGCCGCGCGGGTCAAGCCGTCGCTCGTGCAGAACCGCTTTTATGCCAAGACCGGCTTTGATCGGCAGGTCCGCGCCTTTTGCTCACAGAAGGGCATGATCTACCAGAGCTTCTGGACCCTCACGGCCAACCCGCAGCTCTTGGCGCATCCGAGGCTCCTTGCGGTGGCGGCTCGGCACGCCGCCACGCCCGCACAAACGCTGTTCCGGTGTCTCACGCAGATCGGCATCGCGCCGCTCACGGGCACCAGCTCGGAGGCGCATATGCGGGAAGATCTCGCCAGCTTTGACTTCGAGCTCAGCGCGCCAGAGCGCACAGAGCTCGCTCAGCTCTTCGCATGAGCGCCCGGCGTCAGGCTCGCGAAGGAATTGCCGCGCTCAACCCCGCGGGCGGCATCCGCTACCACCTGCGCGCGCGGCGCTACGCAAAGAAGCTGTGGGAGCCCTTTCGCTGGTCGCTCGGTGAGTGGCTGCTCGGTTGGCAGCCGAGCGAGAGCGAGCTGCTGCTCGTGGGGCCGAGCGCTGGCTACAACCTGCAACCGTTCCTGTTCGAGCGCTTCCAGACCGTGGTCGTGCTCGAGCCCGACCCGATAGCGCGCTTTCTGTTCGAGCGCCGCCTGCGGCGGGCTCCGCTCGAGCGGCAGCCGCGCCTGGAGTTCATCGGCAAAGATCACTGGGTACGCCACCCGGAGCGGCTGCTGCCGCTGCTCGAGCGCCTCGGGCAACCGGCGCTGCTCTTCAGCAACGTGATCGGCCAGGTCATGAGCTTGCTGGACGCCGAGGCGGAGGTCGCCGAGCTCCAGGCGGTGAGGAGCGCGGTGCGGGCAGCGCTCGAGCACCGATCGTGGGCGAGCTTTCACGATCGCGTGTCCGGTCCTCTAGCGCCCAGCCTGGAAGGCCTGACCGTCGCGGCGCGGCGTTGGTCCGACCAGGAGGTGCTGGCCAACGCCTACGCCGGCGAGGAGCAAACGCTGGTGGTGGAGCTGAGCGATCACTACACGGATGGCTTCTTCCCCGAGGAGCTGCCCCACGCCTATTTGCGTTGGGAGCTCGAGCCTGGCGGCTATCATTTGATTGAAGCGGTGGCGAGCGTCAAACCCGCGAGCGGTTGAGCGCGCCACCTGCCCAGCGCCAGCGCTGGGTCAGTCGCAGTCCGTCCGGAACGGCTGCGCAGGCAAGCCCGCAGCGTTCACCAGATTGACCTCGAGGAAATCCTTGAAAGCGTATCTCACGGCTACCGGTAGTCTCACTCGTCCGCTCTCGAGGCTCACGGTCTGGCCGTGGATGCGAGCCACGGCGGGGTGGAACACCAGGTCGCTCGCGGCCAGCTCGAAGCCGGAGGGCGAAGCGCCGCCCTGGGTCGTGAGCCCCTCGGCGGCCTTGAAGTGGACCCAGGCCGTGCCACCGCGGATCTCGACGTGCGACAGGCACGGGCCGCTCGCGACCACGTCGCTACGCCCGTAGTGGTGGTGCAAGGCGAGCGCGGCCAGGCGCCGCCCGACGTCACGCTTGTTGCGCGGGTGGATATCGCCCCGCTCCCCGATGTCCAGCGTGCACGCCATCGCCGTTCCGGGCTCGCTCGCGACCTCGGCCTGCGCCTCACGCAGCCGGGGCCAGGCAGCGGAGGCGGCGTAAGCGGCGAGCTGGACGTAGTAGAATGGAAACTGGCCCTGCCCGAATTGCGTGCGCCAGTCGCGGATCAGGGCCGTGAAGCGGCGGCGATACTCCGCGAACGCCTCGGCGTTGCTCTCGCCTTGATAAAACAGAGCACCCGCGATGCCCATGGGGACGAGCGGCGCGATCATGCCGTTGAAGAGCGCGGACGGGCCGTTCTGTGGCTGCAGGGGCTCGGGGGTTGCGGGATAGGATGCGAATACATCGCCGGGCACGAGCGGGACTTCGCGTTCCACCTGGATGCGCCACGGCCCCGTGAGCGCGACTCGTCCTCCGCCGGGCGCCAGGCTCTCGGCGTACAGCTCTTGCGCCGGGCCGAGCATGCCCCCTTCACCGAAGTGATCGAACACGCGCACGGCGACGACGTTACACCCCGGGCGCACCAGCGACGCGGGCACGCTGTAACGGCGACGGATCTGATGTGCGCCGACCGTCCCCGAGGGATGCGCCCCGACCGCGACACCGTTGAAGTACGTGTGATCGAAGTCATCGATGGCACCGAGGCTCAAGCTCAGGTCCGCACCGGAAAAGTGCGCCGGCAGCTCGATCAGCTTCCGGTACCAGACGACGCCGTTGAAGCGCAGACCCGCGGCCTGCCAGCTGCCGGGCACGCGCAGCTCGCGCCAGCTCGAGGTATCGAGCTCTGGATCCGCCCAGCCGCGAGCCTCGCCGAGGTTACCGGGATCCGGGGGCAAGCTCGCGCGCTCCCAGCCGAGCACCCGCGCCGCGTGCTCGCGCTCGACCTGCGGACGCTCCTCCGGCGAGAGCTCATAACGCGCGCGCTCCGCCTCGAACGGCAGCACTCGTTCCAAGGCGCGGCGGCTCGCCCAGGCCTCCACGCGCGTGCCGCCCCAAGCGGCGTCGACGAAGCCCACCGGCACGCCCAACGCGCGGTGCAACTCACGCGCGAAGAAGTAGCCCACCGCCGTGACCTCACCGACGTTGTCGGGGCTCACGACCTGCCAGTGCCCGTCGACTCGCGGCAGCGGCTCCGGGCTCGGGGTGCGCGGCATGA
Organism: Deltaproteobacteria bacterium; assembly: GCA_043747815.1. GTDB lineage: Bacteria > Myxococcota_A > Polyangia > Polyangiales > Polyangiaceae > SZUA-265. The sequence continues at coordinate 30,016 of JAYTOL010000222.1, read as the reverse complement.
ACAGGAAGCGGATCAGCGGGTGCCGGGCTTCGGCGATCTCGCGTTCAGCATCGGACGACAGAGCGAGCGGCCACTCCATGTTGGATTGCCCCGACGCGATCCACACCTCACCGACCAGCACGTCCTCGAGGCGAAGGGCTGAGGACCCCGAGATGCTGAGGACGTAGGGGCCGCCGGCGCGGAGCTCGGGCAAGTCGAAGACAAACCGACCGTCACGTGGGTCCGCTTGCGTTCGGTCGACGAAGTGCACGCCCTGCCCCTCCACGCTGAGCGCGATCTCTCGCTCCGGAGTGTCCCATCCCCAGAGCGCGTTGCGCCGCCCGCGCTGCAACACCATGTGACTCGAGAAGGGCGAACCGAGCTGCAAACCCATGGCGCCAGCCTAACAGAGCCGGTGTTCGCCAGGGGCACCGAGCGGGGCCTAACGCGCTCGCAATTTTGCCTCGCTCGACGCTGGAAGGGACGCCCCCTACCCGCGACCAAGGTCGCCTAAGCACCTGGAAATACGAGCACAATCTGACACCGTTCGGGTCTGCCGGCAGCGGTGCTAGGGTCGCGCCGATGTCGGCCGCGCCCACGCTCCTCGATTTTTCACCACCCGCGGCCTGCGCCAACGAGGCTGTGTTCCCCGACGCCGTGTTTCACCCGGCGGTCGAAAGTTGGTTCAGGACCACGCACGGCGAGCCATCGGAGCCACAGCGCCGCGGGTGGCCCGCCATTCGGGCGGGCCACCACACGCTGATCGCCGCACCCACCGGCTCGGGCAAGACGCTCGCCGCGTTCCTCGCCGCCATCGATGACCTGGTGCAGCGCGGGCTCGCGGGCGAGCTGAAGGACGAGGTATCGGTGCTCTACGTCTCGCCGCTCAAGGCGCTGAGCAATGACATCGAGAAGAACCTGCAACAACCGCTGCTCGGCATCCAGCGAGAGCTCTCGAGGCTGGGCTTGCCACCGGTCGAGATCCGCACCCAGGTGCGGACGGGCGACACTCCCGCTGCAGAGCGCCTCAAGCTCCGGAAAACGCCGCCGCACATCCTGGTGACGACGCCGGAGTCCCTGTATATCTTGCTCACGAGCGAGAGCGGGCGGGCGGCGCTCGCCAGCGTGCGCACGCTGATCGTGGACGAAATTCATGCCCTGATCGCGGACAAGCGCGGCGCGCACCTGGCCCTCTCTCTGGAGCGGCTGGCGGCGCTGGCGGCGGGTCCCGTCACGCGCATCGGGCTCAGCGCGACGCAAAAGCCGATCGAGGTCGTGGCGCAGTTTCTGGTGGGCATGGGAGCTGATGGGGTGGGCGCAGGCTGCACGATCGTGGACTGCGGCCACCGGCGGAGGATGCGGCTCTCGCTCGAGCTGCCGGCGTCGCCGCTCGAAGCGGTGATGTCGGGCGAGGTCTGGAGCGAGGTCTACGACCGCATCGCCCAGCTCGTGGAACAGAACACGACCACGCTCGTGTTCGTCGGCAATCGGCGGCTCGCGGAGCGGCTGTGCCGGCACCTCGGTGAACGGCTGGGTGTGGAGCGCGTGGCCGCGCACCACGGCAGCCTGTCGAAGGAGCTGCGCCTCGACGCCGAGCGGCGCCTGAAAGCGGGAGCCTTGAAGGCCCTGGTCGCGACGGCGTCGCTCGAGCTCGGCATCGACATCGGCGCGGTCGATCTGGTCTGCCAGATCGGCTCGACCCGGTCCATCGCGCGGCTCTTGCAACGGGTGGGCCGCGCTGGCCATCAGCTCGGCGGGTTGCCGGACGGCAAGGTGTTCCCGCTGAGCCGCAACGATCTCGTGGAGTGCGCCGCCCTGGTGGATAGCGTACGCCGCGGCGAGCTCGACGCCGTGGCAGCTCCACGCGCTCCGCTCGACGTGCTCGCGCAGCAGATGGTGGCGATGGCCGCTGCAGAGGAGCTGTCGGAAGAGGCGTTGTTCGAGCGCGTGCGCCGCAGCTATTCCTATCGCAACCTGGCGCGCGCACAGTTCGATGCGGTGCTCGAAATGCTCTCCAGCGGCTTCCGCACCAGTCGCGGGCGGCGCAGCGCGCTCGTGCGCCACGACGCGGTCACGCGCCAGGTCCAGGGGCGAAAAGCCGCGCGCCTGGTCGCGTTGACCAACGGCGGCGCGATCCCCGACAACACCGACTACCGCGTGGTGCTCGAGCCCGAGATGACCCACGTCGGCAGCGTCGGCGAAGACTTCGCCATCGAGAGCATGGCCGGTGACATCTTTCAGCTCGGCAATGCGTCCTGGCGCATCCTGAAAGTGGAGAACGGCCTAGTGCGGGTGGCGGACGCCAAGGGGCAGCCACCCACCATCCCGTTCTGGGTGGGAGAAGCGCCGGCGCGCAGCGACGAGCTGTCGATGAGCGTGTCACGCCTGCGCGCAGAGCTCGCCGCGCGCCTCGATGCGGGTATTCTCGATGGCGTGGACGCCCTGCCCCTGGACGCCCTCGAGCGCACGCTACGCTGGCTCACCGTGGAGCGCGGCTTGGACGAGCCGGCGGCGCGGCAGCTCCTCGACTATCTCGCCGCGGCGCAGCGCACGCTCGGCGCCTTGCCGACGCTCGACACGGTCGTCGTGGAACGCTTCTTCGACGCCGCCGAGAACACGCACCTGGTCATCCACTCGAGCTTCGGTGCGCGCATCAATCGCGCCTGGGGCCTGGCCTTGCGCAAGCGCTTCTGCAAAACCTTCAACTTCGAGCTACAGGCCGCCGCTACGGAAGACGCCATCATCCTGTCGCTCGGGCCCACGCACAGCTTCGATCTGGCGAGCGTCGGCCAGTTCCTGAAGAGCGGAACCGCCGAGGCGGTCTTGATCCAGGCGTTGCTCGACGCGCCGATGTTCGAGATTCGCTGGCGCCACAACGCGACGCGCTCGCTCGCCACCCCCAGGTTTCAGTCCGGCAAGAAGGTGCCCGGCAACCTGGTGCGGATCCGCGCCAACGACCTGCTCACCAGCGCCTTCCCCGACCAACAGGCGTGCCTCGAGAACATCGTTGGCGAACGCGAGATCCCCGACCACCCCCTGGTCTGGCAGACGATCGATGATTGTATGACCGAAGCCATGGACGCCCAGGGCTTCCTCGCAGTGCTGCGCGGCATCGAAGCGGGGAGCATCCGCATGCTGTATCGAGATCTGACCGAAGCCTCGCCGCTCGCGCATGAAATCATCAACGCCAACCCGTATGCGTTCCTGGATCCGGCCCCGCTCGAGGAGCGCCGCACGCAGGCCGTGATCACGCGCCGCTACTTCGATCCGAAGAGCGCGAGCGACCTCGCCCAGCTAGACGCGGACGCGATCCGGCGCGTGAAGGCGGAGGCCTGGCCCCAGTTCGACGACCCGAACGAGCTGTGTGAGGCGCTGTTTCTCACGGGCTTCATGCGCGAGGCCGAGGCGCTGCATGGGCCAGGCGCAGGCGCAGCGCCCGCTCGCGATTGGCTCGACTCGCTGATCGGGCAGGGGCGGGCGACGCAGGTCGAGCTGGGCGCGGGCGAGGTGGTGTGGGTGAGCGCTGAGCGGCTCGCGGCCGTGCTCTCCGTGTGCCCGGCGGCGCGGGCTCGTCCAGAGCTCGTCTTGCCCGAGCGTCTGGCGGCGGTCATCCCCGCCGACGACGCCTGGCGCGAGCTGATCCGCGGGCGGCTCGAGTCACTCGGTCCGGTCAGCGCGCGGCTGCTCGCCGAGCCGTTCCGAGCTGCGCTGGGTGATGCGGCGCTCACGAGCGTCGGGCACGCGCTGCTCGCCCTCGAGGGCGAAGGCTCCGCCATGCGCGGCCGCTTTTCACCCTGGGCTGCCGAAGAAGAGTGGTGTGAGCGCGGGCTGCTCGCGCGCATTCATCGCTACACGCTCGAGCGGCTCAGGCGCGAGATTGAGCCGGTGACGAGCGCCGTGTTCATGCGCTTTCTGTTCGCCTGGCAGCAAGTCTCCGGACAAGAGCGCCAACTCGGCCGCGAGTCGCTGCCCAACGTGCTGGCTCAGCTCGAGGGCTTCGAAGCGGCGGCTGCAGCCTGGGAGCCCGGGTTGCTCGCGGCGCGCATTGGCAACTACGATCCGAGCTGGCTCGATGCGCTCTGCCTGTCAGGCCGAATCTCATGGGGTCGCGCCAGCGCGCCCGCCGGCGTCAAGGCATTGCGTTCGCTTGGCACGACCCCGATCGTGCTCGCCGATCGCGAAAGTTGGGGCTGGCTCGTGTGTGCCGGGCCCGCGGTCGCGGACGCAGAGCTTTCGAGCGCCGCCCTCCAGGTGCTCGAGCACGTGCGCCAGCGCGGCGCGTGCTTCTTTCAAGACCTGCGGCGCCTCGTCAGCGCGGCAGGCGAGCTCGAGCACGTCGTCTCCGAGCTGGTAGCAGCTGGCCGCCTCACCTCCGACAGCTTCAGCGGCATGCGCGGCCTATTGCCGGCGAACAAACGCCAATGGCGCGCCGCTCGTCACGGGCGGAGCCGCGTTGGCGCGGGGCTCGAGAGCGCCGGGCGTTGGTCGCTCCTGCCCGCGGTCGAGACGCCCCCTCCCGATCAGGTGGAGCGCTGGGCGCGTCTGCTCTTGAAACGTTACGGCGTGGTCTTTCGAGTACTGCTCGAGCGCGAAAACGCGCCGCCCTGGCGCGACCTCCTGCGCGAATACCGGCGCCTGGAGGCGCGCGGTGAAGTGCGCGGCGGGCGCTTCGTACAGCGACACGCGGGCGAACAGTTCGCGCTCGCCGAAGCCATCCCGCTGCTCCGCAGCCAACGTAAGAACGCGACCGTCGGCGACGAGGTGTGCCTCAATGCCTGCGATCCGCTCAACCTGCTCGGTACGTTGATCCCCGGTGAACGCGTGACCGCAGCGCCCAACAATTTCATTCTCTACCGCGACGGGGTTCCCGTCGGCGTGCTCGAAGCTGGTCGCGTTCGCTGCATTGGGGACGTGGAGGCGAGCGAAACCAAACGCATGGCCTTACGCCTCGAGCGCGGCACTGCTACTGACGAGCCAAGCGCCAGAACAGAGCGCAGCGCCAGAACAGAGCGCAGCGCCAGAACGGAGCGTGAGCCCGCGCCGCAAGTGGCCTGAGAGGCTGCGACCTCGGCAGCGCCCGCGGGATACTTGCTGTCAGGTGCGAACCGGGCAATGGTCAAGTTGCGCGCTTGGTGGCCATCGTCGTTTTTTCCGGTTCGATGCCAAGGCCATCTACCAGTGACGGATGGGCACTTCGGGCAAGACCGAACGCTGGAGTTGGACGGCACTGTGCGCGGCAGGGCCTCAACGCCTAGCGCTCCTCGTTCGTCAGTTGGGCTCGAGCACGACAGGAGCTGCGACGTTGATCGGCGTGCCGTCGAGGTGCACCGCCGCCGGCGCGCTCGCCATGCCGTAATCGATGCCGTCCACGGGCGCGCCGTAGCCGCCACCCTCCATGTACGCGATGACCCAGACCCAATAGTCGCCTTGCAGACCTGCATCACTCAGCTTGAAGTACTTGTGCTCGCCCGGCGTCACCGCCGGCGCGGTGAAGTAGCCAGCAAAACCGGCGGGCAAGCTCGCGGGTGGTTCGGGCGAAGGGTACAGGTTAAAGACCAAGCGCGTGGGTTGCCCCTGCATGGTGGACGGGATCTCCATGTTCATACAGATGGTGTTCGGCTCGGTGCAGGTGGTTGGGCTTGCCAGCATCGTGCCCACGTCTGGCCGCATGGCAGGCCCTGTGCCCCCCGTACCACCCCCAGCCACGGGGTCGCTATCTTCCGAGCCCCCACAGGCGGGCAAGCACAGCGCCCCCAGGGCGAGGGTTGCATGCGAGAGGGACACACCGAAACGACTTGAACGATTCTTCTTCATTTTCTCTCAAAACGACAGCTCTAGCCCGAACAAGACAGTGAACCGATTCTCTGGAATGAGCTGGGGCGCCGCGCCTGAACGAACGTCGTAAATTCGACCCGCCGTGTAGGGCGCGGTGGGTGCGAAGGAGTAATCGACTGTCATCCGATAACTCAGCCCCTCTAGCCAGGGGAACGGTCCAACGATGCTCGATTTGAGGTCTAATGATGCGGGAGCGTACGGGACCCGATCAAAGCGCCCATCGTCTCCTACATCCGCTACTCGTTTGTCTCCAAAGTGCGCCGCCAACGCCAGGATGGGCAGCTGTTCCTGCAGATCATAAGCTATTCTCGCGTTGCCAAACCAGCGCGGGGTGACGCGGATTAAGCTCAAGCCCTGCGGGGTTCGGACCCGCGTATATGCCGACGTCACGTTGAAAGCGTACGAGAGCCGACCGGTGAAAGCAGAGCCTTCCCAGCCGCCGTTGAGGCCCCAATTGTCGATGGACCCAGCGTTTCGATATTGATAAACGTACTCGAGGTTTCGACTCAGCTCTCCTGTCCGCTGCGCCTCGTTAACGGCTGTGTTGTCTTCGACCGGCCCGGCTGAAGCGCTCCGGTTCAGCCGATAGCGGACGACCATGTTGCTCCACCAGGACCGGAACAGGCCGAATACGAGGCTATCGGCCCCAAACCTCTCGGTCAGGATCAGCTCCAACGACCGCACCGATTCCGCCTCCAGGTCGCGCGAGACGAGCACGCGCTGCGGATCCCGATACGCGCGCTCGTCCATCGTCGGCGCGCGCATCGCTTCGGAATAGATGCCCTTGACGGTCCCGCCCCTCCAGGGTTCGGCGATGATCGCTCCGCGCGGGGAAATGCGCGAGCCGAAGTCACTATCGACATCCCAGCGCGCGCCGGCGTTTAGGGTCAGCCAGGTCGCGGGGCGATACACCTGCTGGGCGTAGACGGCCGCGGCCTGCTCTACACGCTCGACGTCGCTGTAGCGCTCGAGCTGACCTGTGATCAGATCCTGGAATTGATTCTGAAACCCGACTCTGCGCACGCGCGCGTCCGCTCCGAGCATCGTGACGATGCTTCGATCGCGCTGCCAATCCAACGTGGCCTGGAGCTCGGTGCCGGTCCACTGCGCGAAACCTGAGGAGCTGAGCCGACATGGAGCATAAGTGCCGGGTATGTGTGGCTCGAAGCAGTTGAAGAAGGCGCGATTGTGCAGGCGACTGGACTCGTCCGAGATGTCCCCATAGAGTCGTGCCATCAGCGAGGTCACGTTGGACAGGTTGTGGTGCCATTTCAGCTCGACGGCGAGCCGGCGACGGCCGACATAGGCGTCGACGTCGTCAAATTCGGTAGAATCCAGCGGCCGATCGTTGACGCGCACATAGGGCGGCGACACCCGGCTCGTGACGGCCTGGATCGAAGCCTCAAGCTCACCTGCCAACAGGCGGGCATAGATCGATGGCGTCTGCTCGTAGTAGCTGCCGGTCGTTCTCCCACCGTAGAAGCCAAACGTCCCGCGCGGGCCGAAGTCCGTTTGGGGGGCAACCTCCAAGGCCCACGTCATGGTTGGACCACCGAGCGAGTAATACTCGGCGCCGACGGTGAGCTCCGCGGGCTCGCCGGCAAGCCCAAACTCGTAGCCTGCACCAGCGGCGATTCGATACGTGTTGCCGAGGTGCTCTAGGTAAGGCGAGATGTCTCCGGGGCCCATGATGCGATGGGCAGCGTTCAACGGGGGTGAGAGAGACGCCTCGGCGGTCACGCGAACACCCGAGAAATCCTTGGCCCGCTTGGTAATGACGTTCACCACACCAAACATGGCGTTGGCGCCGTACAGAACCGAGCCCGGGCCGAGCACCACTTCCACGTGGTCGATCATCTCGATCGGTAAGCCCAGGCCTTGGCCATGCAGCGAAGCTCCGGTCTGCTGGTCATTTAGAGTGTGCCCGTCCAGCAACAGGAGCACGTGCTTGCCGCGATCGCCGGTCACCAGAACACCGCGGGCGCCGACCTCGGGATCGCTCAGTGGGTCCTCGGCGTCGATCCCCATCACCAGGAAATTGTAGGCCTCAGCCAGGGTGCGGATCCCGTAGCGACGCAGATCTTCTGCCGTGATGCTGATCGATAGCGCCGGCGCAGAGTCCGAGGCGCCCGCGGACTTGCCTGAGGTCGATTCGATCGATTCCGAGAGCAGCGCCTCGAGCGCGTCCTCCTCGGCATGGGCGCGCCCCGCGACGAACAGACCCGCAACAAATAGGCCCACGACGAGCCCGCTCGACCGAAGCTTGTGGCGCAGTGCGTTCATTCGACCACCAGTGCCAAACGCAGGAGCTCAGCCCTGAAATCCAGGCCTTGCTTCTTCGCCATAGTGATGTTGATGACCACCTTGGGCCGCCCGGAGACGAGGTCGAACCCCAGTATGACACCCTTCGTCACATACGGGAGCGAGCCCGCAATCGTCAGCGCGCGACTGCCTTCGAGCGCCTTGAGGATCGGCTCGATAGCGTGGCCCAAGCCGGTCGATAGAAAGACGATAGAGACGCTTCTGGCGGCGCACGCGGCCGCGAGCGACGCGGCGTCTTTCCACGGCAGGATGAACTCCTCGTGGGGCAGCCGTCCAATCGTCTCGAGCTCACGAAATGCTCCCTGCAGCTGAGCAGCGGCTCGAGACGAGTCAGCGTCGGAAGAGTTCGTCAGGATTGCGATCACGACACGGTCGCGCGCACGAGCGGCCAGGGTGCGATCATAGGCGGCCACGCTGGCGCTCAATTTCGCTTCCACGTCGGCGGGCAACGCCAAGTCTTCTGCGACCGTGACGCTTGGAAGGAGCAGCGTTAAAATGCCCGCGTAGAGGGTAGCCCTCGTCACCCACGTCCCCAAACCACCCTCCGTAGCCCTGCCCCGCCGTGGATGGGCGTCGACATACAGGTTCGGCGATGGCAAGCGCGGCATGTGCGTGCGGTAGGACGGCGAGAAGCTTGTCCCGATGAAGGACCGTGAGTGCCTCGCAAGCCAAGTTCGCGCCGGCACAAGCTACGCCCGGCGAAGGCGGCCATAAGGCCTACCCGGGCTCGCGCCGCGGGAGCTGTGCGTCATACCCAGCACGGCGAGCACCGCTCCAGCGCAGGAGGTGTGCTGCTACTCTTCGAGACGAGAGGCGAACGCCTTCGTCGCACGCCATGCTTCCGGTGCGGCTCGACGAGCTCGCGCGAAGGACCGCGTGCTTCGCAGGTGGCGAAAGCCAAAACGAGCGCTTCTGTCTTGCGCTCCGCATCGACGGCGAATGCTCGCCGCGCTTTGCGCTGTGGCCGTCTTCACGCCTGTCGACGAAGAAGATGCGGGAGAGACGCTAGCGCATGCATGGGCTCAGCCCGGCGAGGGATCGGCTCCGCTGAGCTGAACGATGCTGATGCTCGCTCCGACCGCAGGAGAGCCTTGCACGAAGGCGAAGTCCGAGCCCGTGTTGCGCAGGGTTATGACGCTGCCAGCGGTGAGAGTCAGCATTGCCTGTCCGGTGTACGATTCGTTAGTCACTTGCTGGAACCGCACCACGGTCGAGGTATCCGGAACACCATTGACAGTCAGCGTCATGTTTGAGTTCGAGCCGCTCACGCTGCTGACGTTCGCGGTGTAGACGACGTGATAGCCAGAGCCGCCCTGGGGGCTCGCTGGTGGAGCGAACACGGGTGTCGAGAGGCTGAGCCGCAGCTCTGCGGGGCCCGCCTTCAGGCGCCCCGCGCGGGGGTGGAGGCCGCCGCAGCGCGTGATGGCTCGAGAGCACGCCGAAGTGCCGGTTGCGACGATGGTCGGGGCCTTCCCGACGACGCCGGCTCCTGCGAGCCGTCGAGCGTCACGGTCATTTTGCTGGTCTCGACGCGCTTCCGGGAAGCGTTGCTGGGACGAAAACCCAAGCGCTGCAGGGTCCCGAGTTTCCTTTGAGCAATCGGTAGCCACAAATGACGTACATCGTCACCCAATATCCTACCCATGCCCGGCGCCCCGTCTACTATAGGCTTCATTCAAATCGGTGGTTGCGAGCGACGCGCAGGTTGATCCCGCGTTCAGCTCTCGATGACCTCGAGAAGGAGACTCTCGTGAGGACTTGGTCGATCGCGTGCTGTGTGTTTGGGATGGCTCTGGGTTCGGGCGGGTGCGCTTGCTCGAACGGCACGGAGTCGGCGTTGGAGCAAGCGCCTGCGGCGGGCGTGCTCGGCAGCGTCGCGCTGCAACTCGTCCTCGATTCGGGTCTGATCTTTCAGCAGGTGAGCCTCAGCATCCGGTTTCCCGATGGTCGAACCCAGATGCAAACCATCGACCTGAGACCGGAGGACAGCACCATTAGCGCGCAGTTGAGCGAGCTTCCCGTGGGCAACGGCTACGAGGTGACGCTCGCGGGAACATCGACGACCGGCGTGCCGTGCTCGGGCACCAGCCTCTTCGACATCAAAGAGAACGAAGAGGTCGTCGTCATCGTCGACATGCAGTGCGGAGGCGGCACGGCGGCTCCCGCCGTCGGTGCTGCGCGTGTGCGGGGCGAGGTCATCCCCAATGCGGGAGAGTGTCCCGCCGTCATCGATCGCGTCGTGGTGGCACCGGCGCGGGCTGGCATCGGCGTGCCCGTCAGTGTCGATGTCTTCCCGACCTCCGGACCCGCGCCGAGCGTCGCCTTCAGCAGTGACGGCGGGGCCATCGTCAGCAACGGGGCGCGAGCCACGTTTCGATGCACGGAGGAAGGCGAGTTCTTGGTCTTCATCGACGCGACGCGCGCCGGTTGCTTGCACCAGGCCGAAGCGGCGGTGAAGTGCTTTGACGACGGCACGCCCTATGTGGTGAGCGGAGCAGGTGGTACGGGCGGCGGGGGCAACATGGGCGGCGGCAACGCGGGTGGAGGTACGGCGAACGCTTGCCAGACCTGTACGTCGAGCAACTGCGCGGCCCAGCTCACGTCGTGCCAGAGCGAACCGAGCGCCTCGGCCTGCCAGGAGAACCGCACCTGCTCCAACGTCGGCAACAACATGAGCTGCGCCGCCTCGAGCAGCCTGGCCTGTTATTGCGGCACGCGTTCCAACGCGACGTGCCTGGCGATGGGTGGAAATGGTGCTTGCGCCGACGTCATCGCTCGCAGCTCCGGGTGTGACGGCGAAGACGACCCGGGCGCGGTCGCCCTGTGCGTGACCGAACGCTTCCTGGACATCGCTTACGGTCTCGGTGACGCTTATCAGCTCGTCGCCTGCCAGCGGCGCAACTGCTCGACGCAATGCGCCCTGACACGTTGAGCGAACGATGACGGCCCTCTTCGGCGGCGAAAGGCAGGCTTGGGCCGCCCGCGCGCTCGAAGCGGCGAGCCTGGCGACGCTGCTGCTGCAGGGCTGCGGCAACGACCGAACCGCCTTGCGCGGGCTTACGCGCCTGTCGGTAGATGCTGGCACGGACGCGCTCGTGCTCGGCGCGCGCGCCTGCGGCGACGGGATCGTCGCACCCAGCGAGGACTGCGAGCCGCCGGGCACGCAGAGCTGCAGCGACACGTGCCGGCGCCACTCTGGCGTCTGCGGCAATCGAGTGGTCGACGTCGGCGAACAATGTGAAGACGGCAATCTGCGGAGCGGCGACGGTTGTAGCCCGAGCTGCTCATGGGAGGTCTGCGGCAACGGACTGCACGAGCGGAACGAAGAGTGCGAAGACGGCAACGCGCAAAGCGGCGACGGTTGCAGCGACAACTGCCTCGTGGAATTTTGCGGGAATGCCCGCATCGACTTCGGCGAGGCCTGCGAGCCACCCGGCACGGGCTCGTGCAACGTTCGTTGCCAGCGGCCCCCGGCCGCCTCCCGGCCAGGCCAGTGCGGTAACAGCGTGCAAGAGTCCGGTGAAGAGTGCGACGACGGCAACACACTGGAAGCCGACGGCTGCAGCGGCGGCTGTGAGCTCGAGGCGTGCGGCAATGGCCGGCTCGACCCGGCCGAGCTCTGCGAGCCGCCAAATACCCCGGTGTGTGACGCTCGCTGTTTTCCTCGCACGGAGCGCTGTGGGGATCGCATGCTTCAGCCTCCCGAGCAGTGTGACGATGGCGGCGCGCTAGACGGCGACGGCTGCAGCGCGCGCTGCGAGCTCGAATTCTGCGGCAATGCGCGCCTCGACGTGGGCGAAGACTGCGAGCCCCCCTTCACGCCGACGTGCGACGCCTCTTGCCGGCGCAGCGCGCGGTTCTGCGGCAATCGCGTGGTCGATGCGGCGGAGGAATGCGACGACGGCAACGTGTTGCTCGGAGACGGCTGCGACATGCGCTGCGAGCTCGAGTTCTGCGGCAACGGGCGCATAGATCCCGGAGAGGACTGCGAGCTGCCGGGCACGGCAGTGTGCGGTCCCGGTTGCTTGCGCATCGGGGCAGAGTGCGGCAACGGCAGCGTGGAGGCGCCTGAGGAGTGCGACGACGGCAACACACTGGAAGCCGACGGCTGCAGCGGCGGTTGTGAGCTCGAGGCGTGCGGCAACGGCCGCATCGACGCCAACGAATTTTGCGAGCCACCAAGCACGGCGAGCTGCGACGCGCGTTGCTTTCCACTGCAATAGCGCGCGGACCCGTCGCATGTGTCAGGCTTGACCGATGCGTAGGCGATCGGGAAGTTGGACTTAGCCCACCGACTACGCAGAATCGGAACCGCGCGGCGCGCCAAGGGGAGCAGCCGGTACGCGGACCTGGGCGGCGAACCCGCCCGCTGGTGCGACAGTCCGGGTGTTTGCGATGTCCCCCCCCCTCGGGCACTCCATGCTCGCGGAGTACGCAGCTCCGAACCTCGGCGAGGCGCTCCTTCGCTCCTCAGCCGGGGGCGCGAGGCCGTGTTGGCGAAGCAGCCGGGCGATGGACTCCACGCCACATTATGGGCATTTGCTCGCCCCTGCCTTGGCCTGAGGTTACGGGCGTGTCAGGCCGATCGTCGTTTGCTGTGATGCAGCGCGTGCTCATCACCCGCAAGTTCTACGCGCAGCTCGATCACATCATCCTGCTGACGGTGCCGGCGCGAGTCATCGTCGAGCGCTTGGCAGCTAGGGCGACCAACTCCTATGGCAAGCGTCCCGAGGAGGTCGGAGTACGGCATGCCTCGAGGGGGGGGGCATGACGCGATCAGGCAGGGGGGAGCTCCGCGAATTGCGGTAGCGCGCCATGGATCGCGTACCACGACGCCTTGCTCGCCACGTGAATGTGCGCTTCGGGTCGGAAGCCCGGGTCTGAATCTAGAAGAGCTGCGGGCAAGAGCACAAACGGCACCTTTTCGCGTTCGACTGGAGCACCGCCACCGCACCGGATGCAGAAGGACACCGCAAATCGTTCGGCCTCTGGCGGCCTGTAGCTTCGCACCAGCTCGCGTCCCGTTCGCCAAGCGAACTGTGCACTGGGATAAAATGCGTTGCTCCCGTGTGCCGCGCTGCGACCTCGCCTGCAGCGCGAACAGTGGCACTGCATCCAACGTGTGGGCGCGCCCGTCACTGCGAAGGTCACCGCGCCGCACGAGCACGATCCATGCGTTGCGCCTTCGACAGCGGGCGCCGCTTTCCGCTCTACGGCGGATGTCCAACCTGGCGGCGCAGCCTCATGCTGCGGCAGCGCATCTGCAATGACGTGCCACGCTGGCTTGGAACCAACAAACATGTGGAGGCCACCGGTAACACCCAGATCGCCGAATAGGTTGCCAGCGGGCACCCACAGACCGTCGCCCAGCTGCGTCGGCGCGACGGACGCGCAGACGGTACAGAAACGGCGCTCGCGCATGGCCGACGCAGCGTAGCTAGCCAGCGAATGCTCGCCGGCGACCCAGCGAAACATGTGCTGGGGCACCTGAGCGAAAGATGCAAACGGCGCACCGTGATGCTTGCGACACATGGAGCAATGACAATGCGCGAGATTGTGAATCGAGCCGTCCACTGGGGCCAAGATGCGAGAGGTTGCTAACAGCATCTGGGCGGTTCACCGCGATCCGGGCGTTGGACGCCAGCGCGGAGCAGCGCGCGCAAGCCCTGCACCCCTCCCGGGCGCTGTCCACCTTCGAGGAGCTGGCCCGTGACGCTCAGTCGGGCAATCGCAGCACGGTCAAGCGGCTGCTCGAGCTGCTGCCATTTGCTCTGCCGTTTATAGACGGGCGGCCTGATCATGAACCGTGCGCTGGGCGAGCCAGGCATGCAAGCGCGAGTGAGCCACGCCTTCTTCATCAACGTGCCCTTCCTCGGCGCCCCCAAGGCCCTCTCCGTCATCCTCACGGGCCAGGACCCGCCGGGGGGCTATTCCATGTGACCGACATCGTCGGCTTCTTCAGCTTCCTCGGCCTGTCCCAGGTGCTGGCCCAGCTCGTCGGGGGTTGTGAGCGTGGCGACGTGAGCAGGCACGCGCCGTCGCCTCACGCGAGCGGCGGAAACCACCGTTCTAGCTCGAGCTCGATGGCATCAAACGGGGCGACCCGCCCGTTCGGTGTCTTGCCATGCGCCCAGCCGCAGCCAGGCGCGCAGCGGCCGCTGCCCCCAAGGCATGGGCAAACGCTCCCGGCGCCAACCCACCAAATCGGACCGGACGATCTCTTGCTGGTCGAGCTCGATCTCGACTTCCGTCAAGACCCACCATAGCACGCCCGAGCCCCGACCGTTTTCAGCACAGCAGCTTGCCGGTGCACACCGAGGCCGCTATCGCGCGGCGCCGATTTTCTGACGACTGGTACGGCTTCTGGGCAGACGCCTCGGAGCGTATGCGCGCCCTGGAGCTGTACGACGCGATGTTTCCGCCTGGGTCAACCGAAGGCTTGGCACGCTGCTCTGGGAGCGCTTTCTGAGTTCCGCGACACTCGGCGAATCCGATACCGTGAAGGTTTGGGACGCCACCGACTCTAAGCAGACGTTGGAGCCGAGGCGTGGCCGATCGTTATACAGACCTGAGCGTACCCGGGAGGATGCCCGTCGCGCTGAGCAGCTGATCGACGACCTCGGAATACCCTGTTACACCAACCCCCAGCGAAGAACCGGATGCGTCAATCCGTCCGGCTGAAAGATCATTCATGCACCAGCGCTCCCTCGTCGCCGCCTTCGGCCTAATTATGGGTGGTGGCTGCGCCTCGGAGGCCCCCGCCAACCCCGACGCCGGTAACGACCTCGTGGATGTGTTCGTGTTCACGTATAACGACCAGTGTCGCGCACCGCTGCGCAGCGGTACTGCCGCAGGGGGCACCTGCACCCTCCCGGACGATTGCGCAGAAGTGTGCTGCGACTGCGAGGCCAGGACGCGCTCGTTTAGCGCGCAGGCCTGCGTGGCTGGCATGTGCTCCACGGAGGCCAGCATATGCACCCACGCCGAACAGGCGACAGTGATCTGCAACGATGCAACGACGTACAGGTAATTCTGCTTCGGCACCGCAACCATGGCGCCGAAAAAAAGCCCGCGCCGCATGGCTGGCGACGTCATCGTGACCCACATTGGGTCGCTAGGGCTCCACCAAGCGCTGGTGCACGGCCGGCGGGATGCGGATCCGAAACGGGCCCATGTCGTCGACCCGGCGGCGAAGGCCGTCGCGAGCGCTAGGCCGTGTCGCGCCTTAGTGCGCCCCAAGGGCGGCTGACAGTCGCTCATCGACCGTCAAGAGCTCGACCTCTCCCAGGCGGCGCCGGGCCTCGACGAACGTCGCGAGTTGGATTGCGTCCAGCGTGCGCAGGGAGGTTCTCGGCGCGATGCTGGCCGCGCGCTCACAAATCGCGCGCGTGATTTCCCAGACATGACAGCGTGCCCAAACCTCATCGAGTGCACGTTCGACATGTACGTTCTCTCGCTCGGACAGGCGCCCGAGCACCTTGGCGCGCACTAGTGCTCGCGCACTTTCGACCAAAGATAGGCGCGAGGTGATCAGCACGTCGGCGCCGGAAATACGATCTTCGATCTCCGGCGTTGTGCCCACTTCGAGGATTGCGCGGAGCACGGCGGAGGTGTCGAGATAGAGAGCGCCCACGGATCAGACTCTGTCGTCGCGAACGCCATCGAGGAGGTCGAGGGCACTGCCTCGAGGCCAACCGAGCCCAGGAGTGCGCAACGTCCAGTGACCTTTAGACACCGCCGGAGGGCTCAGCTCTCCCGCGTCGGCAAGCGTGACCAGCGCCATATCGAGAGGTCCCTCGGCGTACCACGTCCCACGCGCAGGTCGCAGTTCCGCAATCACCTGATCGCGCTCCGTCACCAGAATCGTCTCTCCCGCCTTGACTGAGCGCAAGTGTTCGGAAAGTCGAGCTTTTAGGTTTTTGACGCCCACGGCTTTCATATTCAAAGGGTAGTCCCTGGTGGTCACCTGGTCAAGGAGCCTCAGGCGAGCGTTGATTGAGGTGCACGATGCCGTCGTGGAGGGCGCCGAAGTCCGCGTGATACAGCGTTCCGCGCTGATTAACTCCTCGCCGAGAGCAGCAACCGTCTCCCTTAGATCTGGAGCACGAGCTGCACCGGCTGGGTATCCCGTGATCGTAGGTGCCCGATGCTGGCCCGCTCATTTATTTGGCCGGTGTTGCCCGTATGTGAGCTGGCGTCACGACCCGCTCGACATGCGTGTCGAGCCCGGACATGGCTCCGGGTCACGCCATATAGTTCCACTCACGTGGTGGTTTGCGAAGGCTATCTCGCCGTCTTCCCCCGGCGAACGGAGCGCGTGACCCGCCCACGAGCTCACATCGTCGATGCGGTTGCACGGGACGCGCGCGAGTACGCCGTTGGGGAAGACCGCGGAGCGCCGGCGCGCCCTGAGCTGACATCAGATAGGATGGGACCCGCGCCGAAGCGACGCGAGTTGGGGCATCAGAACCGTTGCTTCAGGCCGCTCGCCGTCATGCGTTCTCGGGCACGCGTTTGATGAGCATCAAGCACAGGTGCTGGCCCAGCTCGTCGGGGGGTTGTGAGCGATCCGGCGGCGAACCAGCGCTCGAGAGAGCGTCCGTGCGCAGCATCCCGCTTTCGCGTATACCCAACGCTCGAGACCTCCGGGCGCGCGCTCAGAGGCGCGGCTCGACCAAAATTGACTACGACGATGCCGATGCGCTCTCTACAATTTCCCCTTAGCCCACCATTTCCAGCGGCAGCAGGCTGGGCGCTCGCGTTGCGCAAGCTGTCCTCCGATACCGGCCCGCAGCTCCTGCTGCCGCTCTCGGCAACACCGCGCGGATCGAACCCGATCACGTCAAAGCCGGGCGCGATGGCGTCGAACACTCCGGCGTCGTGCAATGAGGCCGCGACCTCTTTGCCGGAGGCGCCCGGACCGCCAGGGTTGAACAAGAGCACGCCGCGGTGAGGCTCGTCCGGGTTGGCGAGCAAGCGGTTCATGGCAATGGGCAGCGTGTCGCCCTCGAGTGCCTCGTAATCGAGCGGGACATCGAGCTCCGCGCAAAACACATCACGTCCGGCGGCCCCGCCTTGACCAATCTAGTAGTCAGTACTAGTCTACTTCAATGCCCAGCGTATCGGTGACCGAGCTCAACCAGCAAACTGCGAAGGTGCTGGAACGGGTCAAGGCAGGCGAATCGCTCGAGGTTCGAGAATACGGTCGCGCCATCGCACGCATCGTCCCCGTTCTCGCCAACGCGTCGATCATCGATCGGCTCGTGAGTGAGGGGCGGGCCACCCCCGCGACGAACCCCAGCGCACTGCTCGCGTTGGTCCCTCGCCTTGCCGCGGGTGAGTCGACGCTCTCCGACACGCTCGCGCGCGCGCGTGATGCGGAGCGCTTTTGATGATCTATGTCGACACCTCGGCACTGGTGAAGCTCGTCGTCCAAGAGGCGGAGACCGCCGCGCTCCAAGGCTGGATCAAACTGCAAGAGGGCGAGACGTTTTTCGCGTCTCAACTGGCGCGAATCGAGCTCGTTCGCACGGTGGCGAGGGCCGCTCCTGATCGGATCGATCGCGCGCGCGAAGTCCTACGAGGGTTAGCCCTGTTGAAGCTGGACGACGAGATCGTCGAGGCCGCGGAGAAGCTCTCACCCGACATCTTGCGAAGCCTCGACGCGATTCACCTTGCGACGGCCAACTCGCTCAAAACCCACGTCAGCGCATTCGTCACGTACGACTTTCGCCTGGCCCAAGCCGCGAAGGCACTTGGGTTGAACGTGCATTCGCCTTGAGAATGCTGGACGCGGGGGCCCGGGGAGAAGCGCGTCCACGTCCTGCTCCCGCTCTGCCAGCCCGCCGTCCCCAGCGGCCGCGGTTCTGAAGTCACGCTCCTTACCCGAGCAGCCGTGCGCGCCAATTAACCCTGCCGCTAAACACACAACTGCGACCCACCGCCGCAATGGCCCAGCCATGCCTCAAACCCTCCAGGCTGCGACATCGGCAGCGCGTTGGATACTCGCCTGACGTGCGCGACCTGGGGCATTCCGATGTTGCGCTTTCTCGATGGGGATGTGGAGCCGCCACGCGGGGAGGAGGAGCACACCATCCCCAAGGGCGGAACCGTTCCCTCGCCGACGATACTTGCTGAGATTCGGGGGAAGTGCGCGCTTCGCGCCCCCCGTCACTGAAGGACGACACCGGGGCCCTCGCTCGAAGAATGCCAATCCACCGAGGAGCGCCTTGTGCCCGGGCTCAGACTCGGCGGGCAGGGCCTGCAGCTTCTCGATGAGCGTTTCAGCGCGAATCGGTGAAGCCGTTGCGCTGTTCTGCAACGGGCTGACCACGGCAAGCAGACAGCGGAACACCAGTGATTCCCGCCGACCCCCTCGGTCCTCCGCAGTTACTTACCGAGCTCGGCTTCGAGGCGATTGAGCTCGGCTTCGAGGTGCTTCGAGCTGATGGGCTCGCTCGGGCGCCGCTCCGTAGGGCTCGAGCTTGCCTTGGGGGACCCGGCGTTTGCTGCGCGATCAGGAGCTGGGACGATACGCTGCACGACGCGCTCGGGCTCACGTTTCACTCCATCTGCCGGAGCAGCAGAGGCGACACCGGCTTCAGGCTCCCCCTCCGCACTCGAAGTCGCGCAGCTGAGCATGGCCAACCCCGCCAGCAAGACCCAGAGCCCACGTCCCACACCCCGCTCGCTCATCCATTTGCCCATATCATGAAACTGCACCTGAGCTAAATAGTAGCAACGAGCGGCCCCTCGGGAGAGCCCTCTCGGGGTGAAGCGCGGCGTGAATGGAAGTGAAGCTGTTCCGAAACCTCTTCAGCAAGATTGGGTCAATCGAAACCGGGACGGCTAGAACACTGCGTTCCGCGCCAGCTCGAGCGCATAACTCGTACAGAACTGGCCGGCGGGGGTGCCGGCGCATTGCCCGCAAGCGCCATCGGACTCCCCCGGACGCTTGACCCAAAGGAGGGCGTGAACGGCGTCGTCACCCGTCGCTGTGGTCGGCGCCTCCCCCAGGCCCGCACCCGCGGGGTTGCACCACTCCGCGCCGCGCGCGCCCTGGCCGTTGCGGCTCGTATCGATCACGAAGGGTTTGCCACCGACCTGGCTGGACAGCGAGCGCCCGTAGCTGATCAACGCTTGCGTGGGTTGGAAGTTTGAAACGTTTACGGCAAAGCCCGTCGCCTGCTCGATACCCGCATTGCGCATGCGGGTCGCCATGTCGCTGGCCGAGACCCAATTCGAATGACCGCCGTCGATGTACACGGCCACCCCAGGGTTCTGCCTCAAGCTGTTCACCGCGTACGCGATCAGTTCCTCGGTGGCTGCCACGCATCGTTGTGCCAGCGCGTCGGGCTCGACAATGACGGCCGCCTCTTTGCCTTGCAACGAGCCCGAGACTGCGTCGATCCAGCCCTGGTACTCCGCGGGGCTGCCCGCGCCACCTTGTGACTGGCCCATGCAGTCGCGGTTCGGGATGTAATAAGCAACGAGCACGGTATAGTCGCCGCCCGCCCCGTCCACGATGCTGCCCGCCCGCGTCGGCTCGCCCCCGGGGAGCCAATACGCCGACGGATTGAGCGCCACCTTGGCCAAGAGCTCCTTGTCCAAGCCTTGCGCGCCGTTGTACGCGCCGAACGCAGCGCCGCCGTCTGCATGCAACGTGCGACCCGCGAAGGGGTTGGTGCCGTCATTCACGGTCGCGCCGGCGCCGGGGGTTTGCCCAGGTACGCCCGTGGCTGGCTGGGGAACTGCGAGCGACACGCTGTCCACCCACAGGTCGATACCGACGGGCCCCGTCCCCAGACGCGACAGGAAGTTGATGGCGAGCACCTGCGTCAGATCGAGCGGCGTCGAGAGGCCCCAGGTGGGCTGCCGAAATGCGCTGAAGAGCAGCGTCTTCTCGCTGTACTCCGCCGTCAACGTCAGGCTCGCGGCGTAATGGCCGAAGCAGCCCTCTGCCGCCGTACACGTGCCGCCGGCCTCGCTGGTGCCCGTCGTTGCAGGAGTGACGATCTCGACTTCGATGGAGCCAACCCCCTTGGCGCGCAGCTTCAGGCCGCGATAGGCGCCGAGGTTCGCCGGTTGACGCTGCCCAGCAGGATTGTTCAGATCCACCGTGAGGCCCGCGCCCCACATCGAAAAACCCGCGCCGCTCACGTGGACCGCGCCGTCCACGACGGGGATGTCCGCGTCGACGGCGGGGGTGAGGGTGCTCGTGCCATCGGAATACGTACGCCAGCGGCCGGCGAAGCCCGCGTTCGAGAGCTGCGCGTTGCCGTCGCTGAAGTCCTCGAGCAACACGTCCATGGGCACCACGGCGGCAGGAGCACCGGCGCTGCCCGTAGCGAGCCCGGAAGCGCCAGAGCCGCCCGCGCCCGGAGCGACGGCGCCAGCACCGCTCGCGCCTTGCATGTTCGCGCCTGTTGCACCGGCGCTTGGCGTGGGAGCGTCGCTATCCCCGTAGGCCGTGCCGGGCCCTGGCGCACTGCAGGCAATGCTTGCCATGCCGAATGCAGCTACCCCGATCGTCACGTTGAACAGCTTCATCTCAAACATCGCCTCGCCTCTCCATCGCGTCAAATCGACCCCGTCAAATCGACCGCGTCGAATCCATCGCGCCAAATCAACCGCGTCGAACACAAACGATCTCAGCCGCGCCGAGCGCAGCGTGATCGTCATCGCCGCCGAGCAACCTAGCACGCGACAATTCGATGGGACACCATTTCTGCCCTGCTCGTCCTGGGCTCGTGAAGCGCTGTGTCAGGCATCGGAGAGCGCCGGTGTGAAGCGACGAATCCACGGTAATTAGGCTCAATTAGATCTCACAGATCACACGTGTGCCGATGCAGATCGCACGCGTCGTCTCGAGTCCGGGAACGCTTCCAGCCGCGGCGCAGCGCCTCTCCCAACGCGCTGACGACTGTCCACGCGGTGCAACGCGCTGCTCACACTGCAACCCACAGATCGTGCAGCGACGACAAATGCGATGCTGACAATCTCGGGAGCGGCGCTCATCCTCGAGCGCCACATGTGTCGGGGGTCGCCGCCTCTGACGACCGCTATGATCGTTCGAGCGCCCTCTGCGCGCCGCCCAGGTGCACACCTCCAGAAGTGCACGTTCGTGCATCACCCGCCGCCCTCGGAGATCATGGCTGCCGGCGCCACGCGCTGCGTGATTTGGGGCGCCGGGCCGAGGTCGCTTTCCGATTTATCGAAATGTGCTACGACCCTCGGCCAATTGATCCCCACGCCCCAACAACGAGAAGACAAGACCGCCGCCGAGCTCGAATGGCCCCGCCTGCTCGAGCGGGTCGCCGCATTCTGCCAAAGTGGAGTCGCCGCCCGGGCGCTCGTGGACTTGCGGCCCGAAGCCTCGCTCGAGGCCGGCCGAGCGCGCATGCAACGGACGCGAGAAGCGATCGTCGTCAACGCCATCGCGCCCATTCCCGTCGCCCGCATCGAGGACCAAGAAGGCGCTCTCGATCAAGCAGCGCGCGGCTCAGGCCTCGACGCCGGCGAGCTGCGCGCGCTCGGGGTCACGCTCGAGCTCTGCGAACGGCTCCGGGCCTATCTGGCTCGGCACGCGGCCGAGGCACCCGCGCTCGCCAGCTGGCTCTCCACCTCCCCTGCCCTGCAAGAGCTGCACGAGCTCATCGTGCAGTCCATCGGCCCGGATGGGGGCATCCTGGACAGCGCCTCGCCCGCGCTGCGCAAGGCGCGCAAGCGCGCCGGGGAGCAACGCCAGGAGCTCCGGGAGCGCCTCACGAGCTTGATGGGGCGGCTCGGCGAAGCCATGCAAGGCCAATATCTGGCAGAGCGGGACGGCCGCTACGTGCTCCCCGTGCGTGCCGACGCGCCGTTCAAGGTCGAAGGCCTGGTGCTCGGGTCGAGCGCCTCGGGCAGCACTCTGTACGTGGAGCCGAAGGACACTCACGACCTCGGCAACAAGGTGCAGCTAGCCGAAGCCGAGGTGCGCGCCGAGGAGGCGCGCGTGCTCGCGGCGATCAATGTAGTCCTCGCGGCGCAGCTCGACGCCGTGCGCACGGCGCAGAAGGCCTGCATCGAAGCCGACGTCCTGCGCTCGCTGGCGCTGTTCGCCAGAGCAGCAGACGCTCGCGCCTTCCCCCCTCAGGCCGAAGCGCGCCTGGAGCTCTTGCAGATGCGCCATCCCCTGTTGCTCGGTGATTCGAGCACGCCAGTCGCCAACGATCTGAGGCTCGCGCAGGGTGAAGGGCTAGTGCTATCGGGGCCCAACGCGGGCGGCAAGACCGTAGCGCTCAAGTGCTTGGGCCTGGCGGCGTGGATGGTGCGTTCGGGCATCCCCATCCCGGCCGCCGAGGGCTCGGTGGTCGGCTGGTTCGACCCGGTGCTCACCGACGTGGGCGACAACCAATCGCTCATGCACTCGCTCAGCACCTTCAGCGCGCACGTCGAGAACGTGAGCGAGTGTCTGCGCAGCGCCGGTCTCGGCGCGCTCGTCTTGATCGACGAGCTCACAGGCGGCACTGATCCGGACGAGGGCGCGGCGCTCGCGTGCGCGGTCGTCGAGGCGCTCGTCGATCGCGGGGCAGCGGTCTGCGTCACGACCCACTACGAGCGGCTCAAGTCGGTCGCAGCCAGCCACCCCCGCTTGCACAACGCGGCGGTCGGCTTCGATCGGGAGCGGTTGCTGCCCACCTTCCGCATCCACTACGGCGCGCCGGGCGCCTCCAGCGCGTTTCTGGTGGCCGAGCGCTACGGCGTCGACAAAGGCGTGATCGCGCGCGCACAGGCCCTGTTGCCCGAGGGCATGGTCGACCAGCGCGCGCTGAGCCGCGAGCTCGAAGACCAGCGCGCGCTCTGGCAAGCAGCAACCGCCGAAGCGGAGAGCGAGCGGAAAAAAGCCGAGGAGCTGCGGCGAGAGCTGGAGCGAGAGCGGCGTCGCGCTCAGAACGAAGAACGCGGTCGGCTGACGCAGGAGACGCAGGCGGTGCTCGACGAAGTGCAGAAGGCGCGTACTCGGCTGCGCCAGGCGGAAGCACGGATGAAGGAGCCCGACCTCGGCGCGGGCGCGCTGCTCGAGGCGCGTCGCGCCGTGAACGAAGCCGCCCAATTCGTGGCCATCGGGGGCAAGCTCCGCAGGGCATCGGCCGCCCTCGATCCGACGCCCAAACCCGTGGTCACGCGACTGGTCTGGGAGGAGCTGGCGGAGGGCGCACGCGTCAGCTTGAACGGGCTCGGTACCTCCGGTCACGTTGTCGCCAAGCCGCGTCGCGGTCAGGTGACCGTGGCGGTGGGCTCGATGAAAACCACCGTGAGCATCGATGCCCTGAGCCTCTTGCCGGCGCAGCCGAACGCAGCGCAGAAGGCCGGCAATGCACCCAAGCCATCAGTCAAGTCGAGCCAGCGCGGCTCGGCTGGCAAGCGGGGCCCCGAGGCGGAGGCGAAGGGCACCGAAGGGGGTGATCCGCTGCGCACGCCGCAGAACACGCGTAACCTCGTGGGCCAACGCGTCGAGCCCGCGCTCGAACAACTCGACGTCTTCATCGACGGCCTGTTGCGCGACGGGGAGCCCGTGGGCTTCGTGCTCCACGGCCACGGCACGGGCGCGCTCAAGAGCGCCGTGCGCGAGCACGTGCGTCACCACCCCAACGTCAAACGCTCCCAACCCGCCGGACCCGACGACGGCGGTGATGCCTTCACGGTGCTGTGGATCGGCTGAGCGGCTCCGCGCAGGTGCCTCGAAATATCACTTGAGGAAGGCTAGCCTTTGCGCGCGGAGCCAGATGGCTTGCGCGGCGAATTCGTCGTCCGCCCGCACATCCACCGCAAAGCCGATGCTCACCTCACGCACCGTGGCCCGGGCGCCGCGTTCACTGAGCGGGGACCGCTCCGCCTCCGTGGTGATCAGCCCATAGCCCTGGACTGCCTGGCGAGCCGTATGGCAATCCATAGCGCGTTGCAGCTGGGCTGCAGTGACATCAGCTGACCGGCGAAGGAAGATCGTCGCACCAACGAGCCGCGGCTTACCGTTCGGTTCGTCCGCCGCCTTCTCCAGCGGGTTGACCCCCAGAATGTCACCGCGTTGGACGAACGCGCGGAGGTCGTGCTGGTCGCCAGCAACACCACTACAGGTCTCCTTTTCAGCCGCGCGCAAGTCGCGGGCGGCCTTGCGATGAAACACGGAGCGTTCTCGGTGCACGTTCATCTCCGCTTGATGAATAGCGGTCGGGTTGGCCGCCTCGACCCAACACGCGGAGGCACCCTTGTTTCGCTGCACGTTATCCGGATCGCAGCGCCGCAAGGATTTCAGTGCACGCGGGTCATACAGCGCCGCGTGCCGCTCGAGTCGTTGTTCTTCGCGCACGGCCGCTTCCTGATGCTCCGCGGCGCCCGCCGCTTCCGGGTCGATACCCGGTTCATTGGGTTCAGGACCAATCATCGTGGGCGCGCCGCAGGCTAAGAGGCACAGACTCGTGAGGAGCCCGAGGCATCCGAGCCGAACCTTGTCCGATCCACATTCGTCCTTCATTTTCGATCTCCACAGCATCGCGGGATAACCTCGTTCCGCAGAGCGAAACGGCGTAGGGGCCCGGCGGCGCGCGCCAGGCGCCATCCGTCGCTAGCTGCCGGAGGCTGCTACCACTGCGGTGGTCCGCAGGGCAAGCGTCGCTCGAGCGGGGCCCGGGCTGAACGACACCAGGGCGATGCGACGATGGTCACGGTAATAAATTCCTGCGTCAGCACTCAGGCGGAGCACCGGCGCGAAGGGGCGCGCTCGCTGAACCTAGCTGCACTCGACGAGCACCTCGAAGCTATTGAATCGAGGTCAATCTAAAGGCAGTGCCGGCGCAGCTGGAGCGCTCGCACCCTCTCGCCTGAAGCGGTTCGCCCCCGGCACGGGTCGGGCGCGTCACTCCGCGAAAAATGCATGTATTTCCCGCGGTTGGCGTGAGTCAGTAGGGCGCCCGGCGCTCAGCAAGGCCGGCGAGGACTTCAGCTCCGCGGGCACCAGTCGTACAGGTGGAATCTGTCCTCCGTGGCTCGCGCACCAGAACCACCCGCGCCGATGCACCGGCTCACCCTGGGACTCGGGCTCGCTATCGTGGCGCTGGTGGGTCTCGTCGGCCTGTGGTCGGCGAGCGCACTGGCAGAGCGCGCCCGCGCGGAGCTCGTGGAGGCCAAACGCTCCTCGGCGAGCATGGTGGTGCGGGTTTTTGCGGCCTCGCTGGCGGCGCCCCTCGACTTCGGTGACGACGAGGGCATCCGTACCAAGATGGCGAATCTGCGGTCCAACGCTGAGGTCCTGTACGCGGGTGTCTGGCGTGCAGGTGAGGACGATGCGCTGACCCGGTTCGGGCGCGAGCCGCCGTCCACTGCGACGGCGATCCTGGCGAGTCAGGTCCTGCCCGATGCGCTCGAAATCGTCGAACGGGTTACTGACCCCACGGCGCGCCATTTGGGCACGGTCAAGGTGGGCTTCACGCTCGTCCCCGAGCTGCGGCGTTACGAGAGCACACGCAACCGCATCTTGCTTTTCGCGGGTCTGCTCACGATGATCTTCTCGGCGCTGGTGCTGTGGTTCGCTCGGCGGACCTTCGGACGTCGCTCCGATGGCTTGGCGGGTGATGGAGCGGCCCGAGCGCGGATCGGTTTGCCGCAGCAGTTCTATCCGTTAAGCGACGGGGCCGCGTCCGGGCCGGGACCCGGCGACGTGCTCGGACGCTATCAATTGCTCACGTGTGTGGGACAGGGCGGAATGGGCAGAGTGTGGGCAGCTCGGCAGTTAGGCTCACCACTAGAGCGGCTAGTAGCCATCAAGACCGCAACCGAACGCGCGGAGGAGGGGCCTGACCATCGGACGCTGTTCATGGATGAAGCGCGCATCGCTTTGCTCATCCGCCACCCCAACGTGTGCGGTGTGTATGAGCTCGGTGAGCACGACGGCAGGTTGTATCAGGTCATGGAATGGTGCGATGGTGCATCCCTCCGGCAGGTTTTGGATCGGCTCCCCAACGCACGCATGGACCTGCGTGTGGCAGCCCGCATCACTGCCAAGGTAGGTGCAGGTCTACATGCCGCGCACGAGCTCGAGGACGACGACGGGGTGCAGATGCACGTGGTGCATCGCGACGTGTCCCCTCAGAACATCCTCATCTCCACGCAGGGCCAGGTGAAGATGACCGACTTCGGAGTAGCGAAAGCCACAGGTCAACTCCACAAGCCAACGTCCACCGGGGAGGTCAAGGGCAAGCTGTCGTACATGGCGCCGGAACAGGTCATCGGGCAAGAGGTCGATCGGCGCGCGGACATCTTCGCCCTGGGGTGTGTCATGTACGAAGCTTCGACGGGGAGGAGCCCGTTCGCGAGTGAGGGCGCGCTGTCGACGCTGTATCAGCTCATCTCTCAACCGGTGGCTTCGCCCACGGCCTGGGTCAGCGACTATCCGCAAGAGCTGGCCGACATCGTCCTCAAGGCCCTGTCCAAAGATCCCGCAGATCGCTACGAAACGGCGGAACAATTCGCAGTGGCGCTCGAGTGCTGGCTGGCGCTGAGCTCGGAGGTGGTAACGGAGCAGAGCATCGCTGAGTTGGTAACCGGAGCGACGGGAAGCTTCGTTCGCGAAAAGCTTCGGCTGATCGAGCAGGCCACCCGCCTCATCCCACAACCGGATGGCTTTGGCCCAGAAGTGCTCACGCTGCCGCTGCCGATGCTCAACGCACGCCCTACCGTTCCCGCTGGTCCCGCGGGTCGAAAACCTGGAACGGCCCAGTAAAGCCACTCAGTAGCACAAGGCCGGGCACTTCTGCTGCCCACACTCCGCGACCCGCGTGACGAGCTGCACGCTGTGCTCGACGGGAGAGATGACCCCGGTGGCCAGCGCGCACGGGACAGCGCACTTCGTCGTCTCCTCCTGGCCATGTCGTTCGAAGCAACCCGACTGGAACAGGCAGGCGATCAACGTGTTGCACCTCGGCTCCTCGGAGCACGTCAGGAGCTCGGCGTCGCAGTTGCCGCGATCGCCTCCGGGATCTCGGAGGCACGTCTCGCAGGCCCCGCTCGGCGTGTCCGCGTCCGTCGCCCGAAGTCCGGCATCGAGGGAACGGGCGGTAGCGCGGACCGGCTCGATGTCCAAGCAAGAAGTCAGGCACCCCACTACGACCAGGGCGCACGGCGCGAGCATGACGAGTCGGCCCATGGCCGAACAACGGACGCTGGCGTCGGGAGTGTATGTAAGCCGAGGCCGCTTATGCGCAGGCCTGCATGACCCGTATCGGAGCGGATGCGCCCGAAAGTGGTGGAAGACCCCTCGGGTCGCCCTGGGCAGCGGGCGCTGCGCGCACTTGCCGCGTTCACCTTGGCGCTCTCTGTCTCGCTCGTCGTCGCGTCCGCTCGGGCCGACGGAGGCGACATTCCTGCCGGGGTGCTCGCCCAGCTGCTCAGCAAAATCCCTGCTTATGATCACGGTTTCCGCGAGCGGGCGGGGCGGCTGGCGCACGTCATGATCCTCACCAACTCCGCAGAGCCGGAGTCCGTTCGGGCCGGCACACTGCTGCTCGCCGCGCTGCTGCGCGAGAGCTTCATCGCTGGCCTTCCCCACCAGACCTTCGTCCACTCGTTTGCCAGCGCTGAAGCCCTCGCGGCGGAGGTCAGGCGGCGCCAAGTCTCCATCGTCTACGTCACCGCGGGTCTCTCCGATAACCTAGAGGCAATCTGCAGGGCGCTCGAGCCGCTCGGCGTGCTCACCATGGCGAACGTGCCGGAGTATGTGGAGCGCTGCGTGGTCGTCGGTTTTCAGATCCTGGCAGGGCGCCCCAAGATCCTCGTGCATTTGAGACACGCACAGCAGAACGGCGTCCGCTTCCAGAGCGAGCTGCTCGAGCTTGCCAAGGTGTATCGGTGACGCCGCGGCTCTCCTGGGTCGGGTGCGCCATCGTCGCACTTGCCCTGCGGCATAACACCGCGCAGGCGGACGACTCCAAGTTGTTCGAGTTGCTCGACGCGTCGATTGTGACGACCGCGTCGCAGACGGCGGAGACTGCCAGCACGGCCCCGGCCACCTCCACTACCATCGGCTCCGACGACCTCTTGCGGTACGGCATCCACACGCTCGAGGAGGCCATCGACTTCCTCGCGCTGGGCGTATCCACCACGGGCGGGCCGTCGCTCACCTCGACCACGGATCTCGCCTCGCGAGGCGTAGCGCTGGCCAACGATCGTGGCTCACACTTTCTGATCCTGGTCGACGGCCATGCGGCAAATGAACCGTTTTTGGGCACGCTCCCGCCAGACTATGGCATCGGTGTTCCGCTCGAGATGGTGGATCACATCGAGGTCATCGTCGGGCCTGGATCCGTTCTGTATGGCTCAAACGCGATGTTGGGAGTCATCAACGTGGTCACCAAGGAGACTCTCGCGCTGGGCGGGCTGCACCTGCTCGCGGACGCGGAAATCCCGGTGGGTCAGCGCGTCGCTTTGCTCGGCGGCTACTCCGTCCCCATCGGCAGCAAGCGCCTGAAAATAACCTTCGCTGGTCAATATATTCACCAGTACGGGCCCGACTTCCGGCTCGGTCCCCAACGGCTGGGCATCGACCCGGTGAGCGGACGACCCAGGCGCTCGAGCCGTGACGGGCTGGAAGACGGCGTCTGGGGCGGGCTGGCCAAAGAAAGCAGCTACGCTCGCGTACCCATGGGCATGTTCCGGCTGCGCGTGGGCGATCTCGAGGTCGCGCTCCGGGGTGGGATGTCAAAGGCTGGGCGCCCGTTTACTGCCCACGACTTCGACGACTCCGGTGCCGCGTTCACGACGCGTAGCGTGGCGCTCGACGTCAGCTACTCGGAGCTCTTGACGCCGAAGCTGAGAGTGCGAGCGCGTGCCTACGGAGACGCCATGGATATCTCCGACCACTCCAACCTGAGCGCCGCTTACAAGTGCCCCTACCAGGGCGTGAGGACATGCTCTTACGAGACCCGTGTCGTCTCCCGTTGGGCAGGCCTGGAGCTCCAGGCGAGCTACGATTGGTGGGGCGATGCTCGCCTGTCGACGCTGCTGGGGGTGGACGGCCGTGTACGTTCGGTGGGCTCGAAACAGGATATGCAGAACCTGGACACCGGCGACTATGTGCTGGACAGCTTCGGCCTCATCAACGAGCGAGATCTCACGCTCGGCGCCTACGCGCAGCAAATCTGGCTGCCCGTGCCCGAGCTGGTGATCAATGCCGGTGCCCGCCTCGACCACGACCAGAGGTTTTCCTCGGTGGTCTCGCCGCGGGCCGCGGCAACACTCGGCGCCTGGCAGGGCGCGACCCTGCGTTCGATCTACTCGGCCGCGTTTCGCGCGCCAAACTTCTTCCAAAGCGAATACGGTGACCCCATCACGGCCCGAGCGGGGCCGCTCGAGCCGGAAAAGGTGCGCTCTATCGAGGGCTCATTCGAGCAACGCTTCGGGCCTCATCGTCTGTTCTTTGGTGTCTTCAAGAGCTGGTGGCGTGACCTCATCGAGGTCAGGTTCCTCAGCTTCGAGCAAGCGCGGCTGGCCGCCGAGCAGGGCCTTTTGCCACTAGCGATACCGGGGGTCGCGCATGCGCAGCACCAGAACGTGGCGAGCATCCGCAGCTACGGGTTCAACGCGGGCGCCGAGGGCCTCGTGGCGCAGCGGCTGCGCTACGGCTTGAACTTCACCGAAGCATATTCGCGACGTGACGACACTGACGGAAGCGGCACCCTGCTGCCCACCGCACCCCGCTTCACCGCCAACGCGCGCGTGGCGTATGCATTCCCGCACCCCTTTCCGAGCTTGGGGCTAGTGCCGCTGGGCAGAAGTTCGGCCAGATTCTTCTTTCCATTCGGAGCGATTCGATTTAATCACGGGGCATGATCGAATACGGCGCGCTGGC
>JAYTOL010000221.1:0-49711 GCA_043747815.1 Deltaproteobacteria bacterium | reverse complement strand
AGCGACGATTCAGAACCTCGAGGGCATTCAACGAGTGATCCATCAAGCTGCCTAAGCAATGAGATTTACTATGATCTCAACCTGTTCGGTGCTCTAGGAGGGGATCGGTAGGCGCGTTGGAGCTGACTTCGAGGGGTGCGGAACGCGGCAAGCCCGCACCATTGCTGCCGCTCGACCCAAAAATTGAACGGACCTGAACAACCTATGAATTTTCAACCGTCTGCTCGTCGCAACGATCGGCCAGTGCGCCTCGGCAATAACCACGGCTACCGCGTCGAAGGTGACCTTGCTTTTTTGAATGCGGAGCTGCACGTGCCGCCCTTGTGTTCGGGCTCGAACTGGGCGCTCGAGTTGTGGGCTTGCGACGGACCGCACGCGGGCGGAATACCCGAGGGGGTCAAGGTCGCGCAGGTGGAGCTCGAGCTCCCAACGCCCATTGGCCCGTACTTGCACCGCGTGGAAGTGCAAACGGACGCTCATCCTCCAGCTCGAGCCGGCGAACATTCGATGGTCCTGGTCCTCGTCGGAGGCTCTGGCGACGCACGGCAAGTGCTCGACTTTTCGAACTACTCGGAGCGGCAGCGCTTTCAGAGCCCCCACTTCGATGGAAACGTCGGTTACAGCATCGAAGGAGAGGAAGTGGTGCTGAGCGCCAGTGCGGTCTCTAGCCCACGCGCTCCCGGTACTTCGACGGGCACGTTGTGTGTCGAGCTCTGGGCGTTGGCAGAGCCGTACGCTGGCGCAACGCCAGTAGGTCATCGCTTGGCCAGCAGTGAGCTCGGCAGCGTTTGGGGGCAGTATCAGCTTCCCGGCGTGCAACGTCGCGTCGCCTTCTCGGCGCCCCCGCCCGGTTCTTGGCACGTGAGCTTGATGCTACGCGAATGGACCCTCGCGCACGGTTACAGCACGCGTGACTATCGTAACTTCGACGTCGTCTACGTGCGCGCCGAGCCTGCCGTAGAGCACGCTTCCCGGGCGCCAGAAGCGCCCACCGACGCCCGACCGGAAGCCACCGACGCCCGACCGGAAGCCACCGACGCGCGGTCGAACGCGGCACTGCGCCTGGTCAAGCCCGTCCGAAACGCTCCGCCGGCACCGACCCCAGTCGCTCTCGAAGTGGCCGCCGCGTCGAGCGAAGAGGCCAGGGGGGGCGCGCTCGGGCTGAAAGTCGCGGCGGCACTTCCCGTGGTCGAGGCGAAGCCGGCTCCGCTCGTCGCCGAAGCCGCAGCGGCGCTCCGCAGCGTCGAGGCCCCGGCGTCGCCGGCGTCGGTTGACAAGGCTCGACCGCTGTCCGTGCAGACCGCCAGCGTCGACGAGCTCGCGCGGTTGCCTGGGCTCAACCTCAAGATCGCCAAGGAGATCGTAAAGTCGCGACCCATCACCTCGTTCGAAGCGCTGCTCGAGGTGCGTGGCATCGGCGAAAAGACGCTGCGACGGCTCAAAGCCTTGCTCTCTCTTTGAGGTCAAGGCGCCGCAGCGTTGCTCATTTCGTGCGAACGGCGGGCACGTCCAAACCCGCCGCCGCCGCCACGTAGCGGCGGACGGTCTCTTCGAGCCCCAGGTAGAGCGCGTCGGCGATCAGGGCATGCCCGATGGAGACTTCCAGCACTTCGGGCACCTCGCGCGACAGCGCCGGCAAGTTCACCAGGCTCAGGTCATGCCCGGCGTTGACCCCCAGACCCACCGAGCTCAGAGCCCGCGCCGAGTCGCGCACCCGAGCGAGCTCGTGAGCAGCTCGCGCCGTGCCGAACGCAGCGGCGTAGGGCTCGGTGTAGATCTCGACACGGTCAGCGCCTGTTTGAGCAGCCAGCGCCACACGCTCGGGATCGGCATCCATGAAGATCGCGACGCGAATACCCGCCGACTGCGCAGCGCTGACGAGCGGTCGGAGCAGCTCGGCCTGGCGCGGCAGGTCCCAACCGTGATCGCTCGTCACCTCGCCCGGAGTCACGGGCACCAGGGTCAGCTGGGTCGGCACGAGCTCCAGCGCCAGCGCCAAGAGCTCCGCCCTGACGTCTCCCTCGAGATTGAACTCGACGCCGCGCCGCTTGCACAGTCGCAGGATATCGCGCACATCGTCCTCGCGCGCGTGCCGGCGGTCTTCCCGCAGATGCAGGGTGATGCCGGCGGCCCCAGCCTCGATGCAGGCCTCGGCCGCGTACAGCGTGCCGGGGTTGTCCGCGCCGCGGCTATTGCGCAGCAGCGCGACCTTGTTCAGATTGACTGACAGCTTGCTCAATGCAGGACTCCGGACTCCGGAGCCTCGGTCGCGTCTCGCATCGCCGGCCCAAGCAGGCCTTTCAAGGCTTCGGGTTCGAGCGTCTCCTTCTCGAGCAAGGCATCCACCAAGCTGTCTAGCTCGAGGCGGTGCTCGACCACGCGCCGCTCGGCGTCTTTTTGAGCGTTGACGATCAGCGTGCGCACCTCGTCCTCTATCTGCCGCACCGTGACGTCGCTGGTGCCGCCCTCCGTGGCCAGGCGTTGGCCGAGGAAGGGGTGCTCCACCTTGTGCTCGTGGAAGACGGGCCCGACCTTGTCGCTCATGCCGAAATGCGCCACCATCTTGAAGGCGATCTCCGTGGCTTGCTTGAGGTCGTTGGCCGACCCTGAGGACACGTTGCCGAGCACGATCCGCTCCGCCGCGTAACCGCCGAGCAACACCGTCAGCCTGGATTCGAGCTCGGGCTGCGTCTGGATATGGCGATCCTCGCCCGGCGTTTGTTGAGTGATGCCGAGAGCCATGCCGCGCGGCAAGATGCTGACCCGCCGCAGCGGCTCCGAGTTGAGGCCGAAATGCGCGGTGATGGCGTGCCCGCTCTCATGCACGGCCACCCTCCGCTTCTCATCCGGATGTAGCTTGCCCTCCCGCGGATCACCGAGCACGATCTTCTCGTACGCAGAATCGAAGTCTCGTTGGGTGATCACCTCGCCGTCGTTGCGCGTCGCGGCCAGCGCGGCCTCGTTGACCAGGTTGGCCAGGTCCGCGCCGGAGAAGCCCGGCGTGTCGCGCGCGAGTTGGTCGAGGTCGACGTCGGCCCCGAGCGGCTTGTCCCGCGTGTGGACGTCCAAGATCGCGCGGCGAGCGTCCAGCTCGGGGCGATCCACGAGCACTCGGCGATCGAAGCGGCCGGGCCGCAGCAGCGCCGGGTCGAGCACGTCCGGGCGGTTGGTGGCGGCCAACACCACCGTCAAGTCATTGCGGTCGAAGCCGTCCATCTCCGAGAGCAGCTGATTGAGCGTCTGTTCACGCTCGTCATTGCCGCCCCCGAGCCCTGCGCCGCGCGAACGCCCCACCGCGTCGATCTCGTCGATAAACACGATGGCGGGGGCGGCCTTTTTGGCCTCCGCGAACAGCTCGCGCACGCGCGAGGCACCGACGCCCACGAACATTTCGATGAACTCCGAGGCACTGATCGAGAAAAAAGCCACGCCTGCCTCCCCCGCGACCGCGCGCGCGAGCAGCGTCTTGCCCGTACCCGGTGGCCCCACGAGCAGCACGCCGCGCGGCACTTTGCTGCCGAGCTTTCGAAATTTCTCGGGGTATTTCAGAAAATTGACGACCTCCTTGAGATCCTGTTTGGCTGCCTTCAAGCCGGCGACGTCCTTGAAGCTGATGGAGACGCTGGCCTGCTTGTCAAAGCGCCGGCTCTTGCCTTTGAGCACGCCCGCCAGTGGCCCTCCGCTCACCATCATCTGCTGCGCGCGCCGTGACAGCCAGATCCAGACCCCGACGATCAGGATCCAGGGCAGCAACGTAGCGATGATCTGAACGGCGAAAGGCTGCTCCAGGCTGCGCACGCGAATGTCGACCTCCTGCTTGCGAAGTAGTGGCAGCAGCTCCGGATCCGGATCGGGCCGCAGCGTCTGAAAATTCTGGAACGGGGCCCCTTCCCGCGTCTCTTGTTGCTTGAGCTGACCCACCAGGGTCTCGCCCTTCTGCGTGATCGACTCAATCTTGTTGGCCTGGAGCAGTCGCCAAAATTCCGAGTAGTCGATCGACGGGTAGGCTTGCTCCTGATTCATCATCGATTGCCACAACGCCATGCCACCGAGCAGCAGCCCGAGGAACAACCACGCCTTCCAGGAAAACGGTTGCCCGGGAGGCAGGCTGGGGCGCGCGCCGGGTGGGATTTCAGGAGGATGCGTGGGCGGTCGAGGGACTTGAGTCATGGCGTTCGAGGAACCTTCTATCACGGGCCAACCCGGCTTCTCGATGGCACTGGGCCGGCCCGATGCCCAACATCGACCCCGCGACCGAGTTTCAGCGCTAGTCCGCGCCGGGTTTCTTGCGGTGTGTTTTGATGTCGCTGCGGGCGCGTTTGTCGGAAACGCGCCGCGCCTTGGACGCGCGACTCGGTCGGGTCGGCACTCGACGTTTCGGTGGAAAACGGATCGACAGCAGCATCTCCGTCAGGCGCTCCTCCGCGTCGCGCTGATTCTGCGACTGTGAGCGAAATCGATCCGAGTTGAGGATGAAGTCCCCATCTAAAGTGGCGTGCGACGGGAACGCGGCGACGAGGCGCCGCTTTTGGCCGGAGGTCAAGGCCCCCGTGACGGCCAGCTTGAGCCTGAGCTCGACCTTGGTCGAGACCTTGTTGACGTTCTGACCACCAGGCCCGCTGCTGCGCACGAACTTGAGCTCGAGATCATCGGCGGGGACCACCCAATCTGGGGCCACGGACAGCATCAGCGCAGCGTGCGGGTCAAGGCGGCAGAGAGCGAGAAAGCTGGACGGCGTCGAGGCATTTGAGGTGGAAAGCAGCGGCGGACCTCGGACAATAATGCCCCGAGTGCGCGGAGGTGAAGCGAATTTACTGCGTGTCCGCGGCGCAGGCTCCCGCCGCTGACATGCTCCCGGCGTGCTATTGAGAGCCATGACCGCCGTTTGCCCTTCCGGCCGCACCGGCGGCGCCCGACGAGCGTCACGCAAGCAGCGCAGCAGCGGCCGCTGGCTGTGGCCCGTGATCTGGCCTGCCGCTCATGTCCTTTGGCTGCTTGCGTGTGAGGACGGCTCGCCGCAGCCCATCTCCGACGTCGATGCCGCGGTGCAGGCGTGCGAAGTCGGGGAAGAAGCCTGCTATTGCCGGGGCGGCGGCGGCTGTCGAGACGGTCTATTGTGTATCGCGGGGCGCTGCCTGGCAGCGGAGCCACCCGCGGGTGGCGATCCGGTGACGATGGGCCAGCGCTCAGCGCCCCAGATCCCGACGCGGCCCGGCCAGACGCCGCCCGACCCCGGCGTGCTGATCGTGGTGATCCCTGAACCGAACGACGGCGGGGCGTTGGACGCCGCGCCGGACGCCCGCTCGCTGCCGGCAGACGCCAGCAGCGACGGGGGTTAGCCTTTCATTGCAGGCCGATGCCGCGCGTCCAGACGAAGGGCAACGTGAAGCTGCCGTTGTCTTCGACGTGCGTGCCCCACACCGTGTAACAGGCCTGGTGGTTCGTCGGGCTGAAGTTGAGCAGCGTACCGATGCCGATGTCCAGATCTTCGATCTCGTCGTCGAGCGTCCGGATGAAGTTGTCGGACGTTAGGCGGGGACCGTTCAGCTTCAAGGCTTCGGTGAACAGGCGGGCCGCGACGTAGCCCTCGAGGGAGGTGAAGGTGAGGTCACCCGAATCTAGCTCGCCGATGTCTTCTCTGTATTGCGCCACTCCAGGGGCCTGCGAGTCGTAGTTGGGCACCACCTGAGTCACGATGACGTTCTCCGCGTAACTCCGTTGCTTGGTGGGGTCCAGAATGTCCGTGTAGGTCCTCGGGCTAGTGATCAAGGCCTCTGCCAACGAGTTGCTGCCGACGAACGACACGTTCATGAACAGCGGGTCGAGCTTGGAAGCGCGCGCCGCGTCGGCGTTGATCCAGTTCTTGATGCCGCGAATGAATAAGTCGCCCGGGCCGTACGTATCGATCATGATGATCGCCACCTGCTCCTTGCCGCTCGACCCTTGCGGGGCACGCGCCACGACACCCTCGAGGTAGGCGCTTGCCTCGTCGATCGCGCTGGGAACGGTCTCCAGGTGCTCACGGATGTAGCGTACGCGCTTGATGGCTTCGTCGCTGGGTAAGCCCGCCACGACCTGGTTGTAGGCTTCGATGACACCCTTGTAGCCAGCCTCGCCGTAAGTGTCATCCTGAGCGAAGACCAAGACGCGCTGGTAATCCGTCTGCGGGTTGCTGATCACGCTGGGGATGCGGCCGCGATAGATGTATTCCATCATCGCCGCAGTCTCATCGAAGTAGCCGGCGCGGTAGTTGTAGACGTACGGTGACTTGGTCGCGTCTCGCAGGTAGGTCTGGGCGCCGGTGAAGGGCGCGAAGAAGACCACCTTGTTTTTGGTGGCGACCGGCGCCGTGGCTAACATGGTGGGTGTCCCGACGTTGCCAACCAGCGCGAAGACACCGTTGTCACCGCGCGTGTCAGGGCGGTCGAGGTCGTCGACCACCTCCGTCACGTCCAGGAGCTCGTGGGTCATAGCAACCGCGGTCATGGGGTCGTAGTTGTCGTTACGCTTGACCAGCTCCACCTCGCGGCCAAAGGCCCCACCGGCCCGGTTGAAGCGCTTGAGCATGGCCTCGATGCCGCGGCTCATCTCCTGGCCGAGGTCCTGGCTCGGGCCCTCCATTGGGCCGATCATGCCGATGCGAATCGGAGTAGGATCGCCGACGTTCTGGCACGCGAGCGCGCCGTTCAGGCCCGCGCAGACCTGGCCTGAGCCGCAGTCAGAGTCCGTCGCACAAGAAAAATTGGTGCCCTCGAGCTCGGGCGATGAGCAGCCAAGGAGGGCCACGCCGCCGCTGAGCCACGCCAGGCGAGATGCAGAACCTTTCATGATCAAAAACTCCCTTGCACCGAGACGGCTGCGCCCTCGGGCGACGGCGAAAGCGAAAACCCGAGGCTTGGCTCTGGATCCGAAGAGCTCTTTTCATCACCCGTCAGAAGCAGCACCACGTACGTCGCGGCAAGCGCACCCGCCAGGCCAAAGCTAATTCCACCCACGACCTTCTTGGTGTCCCCCGAGCTGACCAAGTCGTCTGCCTGGCGTCGCGTCATGCCAGCAATAGCCTCCGAATCGCCGTAGCCAGCGCCGTCGGTCACCTGGCTGTGGTCGTTCGCGCCGAGTAAGTAGAACGTCGTGCCGACCGCAGCAAAGACCACGCTGCCGCCCAGGGTCAATACTGGCAAGAGCGTGCTCGCTTGGCTGGAGTCCTCGCTACGCGCGAGCTGCTGGGCCTCGGTTTCGGGCGGGCTGCCCGCAGCGTTCGACGCGGCGGGTGCCTCACTGACAACGAAGGCGTGGTCGCGCGCCTCTCGCAGAGTCGCGAGTGACTCTCGCGCGCGCTGACGGCCCCGCGTATCGGCGCCGGGGGTCTTCAAAAACGTCTCATACTTTTCGATCGCAGCGTCGACTTCGCCCAGCTCCTCGTAGCAGCGAGCGATGTTGAACAGCAGGTTGGGGTCCGTATCGACCGCGTAGGCCTGGATGAACTTCTCGATCGCACGGCGGTAATCGCGCGCCGCGTACAACGCTGCCCCCTCTTCGTTCAGGGTTGCCACGTTGCTCTGGTTCGCCGGGGCCGCGCCGGCTGCTCGCGCCTCGTTTGCCGCGCTGGCCGGGACCGCAGCCAAGCCCAAAGCCATGCTCGTAGCCACGAGCAGCGGGAGTCGGATGCTGGCGGACGCTTTCATGAATACAAATTCTCCGTTCATTGTCTAATCGAGGATGCGGGCTCGACTCTGATCGTCGAGTAAGCGTGCTCGGCTCTGTTCTTCCAAGAGCGGCGAAGCCGCCTTGGGCTCGACCCTCGCCGGCTCGGGCGCGGGCTCGGCGCTCTCTGGGCTTTGTTCTTCTGCGTGCGGTGCTTCGACCGGGCTCTGGCGTCGTGACGCCGCGCGACGCGGGCTGGACCGCGAGCTCTTGGCTGATGACCGCGCGCTCGGTGGGCTTTGGACCTCGCTCGGGCTCTCTTGTAGCACCACGCGGGTCCGCACTGCCTTGGCACCTCGAGGAGCCGCGTCCACCTGGACGAAGGCCTGCTCCGTCGCGTAGCCTTGCTTCGAAATCGAGAGCTGCTGGGTGCCGATAGGAAGCAGGGTCGAGAGCGGCGTGACGCCCAGGGCCTGTCCGCCGACCTTCACCAGCGCCCCGCTCGGCTGGCTTTCTACGAGAATGGGTCGGGACAGGGGCAGCTCCTCGGCGGGCTCTGCTGGGGGCCGGGCCTCGGTAGCGTTGGCCCAGGCCGCCGCCGCCCTGGCGCCCGGCGAGTCCATGCGCGAGGCCGTAGGCTCGGCGCGGCGGGAGCCGATCCACAACATGAACAGGGCGCCCAGCGCACCGGCGACGGCCATGGCCGTGATGAGCTTGCCCTTGCTGGGGTCCTCGAAGTTGTAGCTGGGACGACGCCCGAAGACGGGTGGCGCGGAGATGTCCGAGAGGGGCAGGGCCAAGAACGAGCTCGGGGCCGCCTGTACCGCCTGAACGGGCCGATTCGAGCGCGAGAGCGGCGCGGGCATCGAGGTGGGCGCCGGCAACGGGCTTGGCATCGGCGCGGGTAGAATGCTGTCGTGCTTCGTGCCCAGGATGGAAGAAGCGCGCTGCGCGTAGACCCGAGCTCGCGAGGGCGCGAAAGGCAAGAGGGCGATCGCGAGCTCGGCCACGTCCTGAAAGCGGCGCGCCGGGTCCTTCTCGAGGCAGCGGTCGATGACGGCCTGCAACGAGGGGGGCGCCTCCGGGCAATGCGCCGCGAGCGGGGTCGGCGCCGTCTCCAGAATCCGCGTCCAGACCTGACGCACACTGTCGGCAACGAACGCGCTGCGCGCGGTGATGAGCTCG
Source organism: Deltaproteobacteria bacterium (assembly GCA_043747815.1). Lineage (GTDB taxonomy): Bacteria > Myxococcota_A > Polyangia > Polyangiales > Polyangiaceae > SZUA-265. The sequence goes on along the minus strand of JAYTOL010000221.1, from coordinate 40,882 downwards.
TATAAGACGGCACCGAGCGACCAGATGTCCGCGCGGTGATCGACCTCGGACGTGGAGCGGATTTGCTCCGGCGACATGTACAGCGGTGTCCCGAGCAGGCACGTGCTCTCGGACGTGGCCAGCTCGTCGCCGAACACCTTACCTGTGAGCTCGGCTTTGGAGATGCCAAAGTCGAGCAGCTTGATCAGCTCCAGGTCCCCCTGACGCGTCAGGAACAGGTTCTCCGGCTTGATGTCGCGATGAGTGATGCCCCCCGAATGGGCCACTGCCAGGGCCTCGCACGCCTGCATCACATAATGCACGGCACGCCGGATGGGCAGCCGCCCCTCCAGCTCGAGCACGGCCGCGAGATCCTGCCCCTCGAGATACTCCATGACGATGTAGGGTCCAATACCTTCGGCCGTTCCGACGTCGAACACCTGCGCTACGTGTTCGCTCTTGATCGAAGCGGCGGCTTTGGCCTCCCTCGCGAAACGCGACAGCACGCCAGGCAACTTCTGCATGTCGGAGCGAATGAACTTGATGGCGACGCGCTCATCGAGCTCCAGGTGCTTGGCGGCCAGCACCACTCCCATCGAACCGACACCGATGACGTGTTCAACGCGAAAGCGACCCGAGAGCACCTGGCCAACGGCGTAGTCTTCGGGGCTAAAGCTGTGGCTGTGGGGCGCGTATACGTTCAGCGCGCTCTGCGGCAGGGTCGCATCGTGGGTTCGACGTGAGAGTGCATGTTTGGAGGACTTACTGCTGGCGTTCATGGATCGTCATTCGAGATCGGGCGTTCGGTGGCCGTCCTGATTCGCCGGCGATATTTGGCTCGGTCTGCACGACGTGCGGTACGACCACTTATGCTCCCAGGCGAAGCCCGTCCCACAGTTAGCAACGGAACGAGCCGCGTTTCAGGTCGTTAATTCGCGATTTCGGCTCAGAGTTAACCCCATGCAACACGAGGGCATGCAGCTTGGGCCATGACGCGCGTTATGGGCTGCGGTAGGCGGCAGTGCACGCTGGTAAGAGCTACCCTCGCTCCAGATCGGCGCACAGGGCGCGCCGTGCCGCCCGTAGGCACGCGAGCCTCGCACGAGCGCTCGACATCGCGCCGAGCAGAGCGCGTCTGAGCGCCAGGTCCGGCAGGGCCGATTTGCCGACGATTCCGTTGTCAATAGGCGACCGTCGCGCTCGAGGAGTTCGAAGTCCGATGTGTTGGCCGCCCGAGGCGGAGCCGCTCTACGGGCCGTTGCACGCTGGCGCTTACCCGCAGCCACGAGTATCAACGGGATCAGCACACGACCGTACGCCGCGGTCGATCGCTCACAGGGCGGCAATGAGGAGTGAGATGACGACTTCGACCGAAACATCCCCGGTGTGCGCCATCGTTGGCGTGGGTCCAGGCAACGGAGCGGCCTTCGGCCGCCGCTTTGCCGCGGCGGGTTACCGTGTCGCGCTCCTTTCGCGGAGCCTCGGCGTGAGTGAGGAGCTTGCCCGCGCCCTACCCGGCGCGCGGGCTTTCGCCTGCGACGTCACCCGTGCCGCTTCGGTCGAGCAGAGCTTCGCCAGCATCCGCGAGGAGCTCGGCCCGGTCGACACCGTAATCTACAACGCCGGCTCCGGCGTCTGGGGCAGCGTCGAGGAGCTCAGCCCTGAGGACTTCGAAACGGCCTGGCGGGTCAATACGCTGGGCGCGGTGCTCGTGACCAAGCAAGTCATCCTCGACATGAGGCGGGCCGGGCGCGGCAACTTCGCGCTGGTCGGCGCCACGGCGTCCCGGCGCGGGCGGCCCAAGACGGCGGCGTTTGCGGCAGCCAAGGCAGCGCAGCGCAGCCTGGCCGAGTCGATGGCACGCGAGTATTGGCCGCTCGGTATTCACGTCTTCCTTTTGATCGTGGACGGTGTGATCGACCTGCCGCGCACGCGCAGCAGCTTTCCGCAAAAGTCCGACGAATTTTTCATCAAACCGGACGACGTGGCCGAGCTCACGTATGGGGTTACCGAGCAACGTCGCTCGGCCTGGTCCTTCGAAGTCGAAGCGCGCCCTTTCTCGGAAGTTTGGTGAGCCCAGATGTCTCTCCTGTCTCGCATCAAGAGCCCTGGCCCGAGCGGATTTGGCTACGCGTCCACTGCCGATCAGGTAACCGATGGGCTGGATCTCAGCTCCAAAACCATTCTGCTCACGGGTTGTAACTCCGGCCTGGGGCTGGAAACGCTCAGCGTGCTCGCTCGGCGCGGCGCGCGAGTGATTGGTACCGCCCGCTCGCAGGCGAAGGCCCAAGCCGCCTGCAGAGGAGCGGCGGACTACGCACTTCCCCTCGAGTGTGATCTGGCAGAGCCAGCGAGCGTGCGCCAGTGCATCGCGCGAGTGAAGGCGGATGGGCTCCGGCTCGACGCGGTGATCTGTAACGCCGGGATCATGGCGCTGCCGGAGCTCACCCGAGCCCACGGTTACGAGCTTCAATTCTTCACGAATCACATCGGGCACTTCTTGCTCGTCACGAGCCTCTCGAGCCAGCTCGCTCCAGAGGGGCGCGTGGTGATCGTCAGCAGCGAAGCCCACAAGAACGCCCCGAAGGTGGGCATCGAGCTCGATAATTTGTCGGGCGACAAGGGCTACGGCGCGTGGGCTGCGTACGGGCAATCGAAGCTCGCCAACCTTTTGTTCGCGCGCGAGCTCGCCAAGCGTCTGCCGCTGCCCGGGCAACGCGCCAACGCGCTCCACCCGGGCGTCATCGCGACGAATCTCACGCGGAGCATGCCCAGCTGGATGCAGGCGGGCTGGCGCGCGCTCGAGCCCCTGGTGTTGAAGAGCATCCCCGAAGGCGCGGCGACGCAGTGTTACCTGGCGGTTCATCCCCGAGCGGTCGAGAACGGGCAATACTTCGCCGATTGCAACGTGAAGACCTCGAGCCGTCTCGGCCGTGACGACCAGCTCGCGGCGCGGCTTTGGGAGGCCTCGGAGCGGATCGTGCGCGAGCTGTGAGCGCCCGCGGAGGGAGGACCGAGGCCGCGCTCTCAGCCCTCAATCCACGGACAGATCGTGTTAAAACGGCGCATGCTCGCCGTGTATCAATATTCAAAATGTTCGACTTGCCGCAACGCGCTCCGTTGGTTGGACACCCATGCGGTCCGCTATGAGCGCATCGACATCGTGACGTCGCCGCCGACCTCGGCAGCCCTGCGCAAGGTGCTCGAGCTGACGGGCCTCCCCGTCGCTCGGCTGTTCAATACCTCGGGGCAGAGTTACCGAGACGGCAACTACAGAGAACGCTTGAAAACGTTGAGCCTCACGCAGGCGCTCGCGGAGCTGGCGAAAGACGGCAAGTTGATCAAGCGGCCGCTCGTTGTGTCTGAGAATATCGCTCTGGTGGGCTTCGACGAGCAGGTCTATGCGAGCCGACTCGAGGCCCTGCTCACGACTGATTGACGACGGGGGCCTCCTACTCCGGCTATCCGGCCACTCGGTCCAGTGCAGGACACACCTCTTGCTTGGTTTGGGGCCCGCTCCGGCATATAGCGCACCCGTCGTTCGCGCTGCGCGCAAGGAAACCAGGGACCCCAGATGAACCAGACCGCAGAACTCACCGCCCCCGTGCCTTTGGCCGGACCGCCCGCATCCCGTAACAACGAACGCGGGCGCACGCACGGCCTGTCCTTCATCTTCTGGCTCCTCGAGCAGAACGTTCTCGTCCTGCTCTGCGCACCGACTGTCGTCGCGCTGGTCGTCGGTGTGCTCACGGGCATGAACTGGCTGGCGATGGTGGGTGCGTGGGTAGCGGTGCCCTTGCTCGCGGTGGTGCTGCCTCTGCTTTACCTCGTGTACCTGTCCTACCAACACGACGCCGGCGCGGTGGATTGGCGCGGCTCGCTCACGTGGCGCAATGAAGCCGACGCCAAGCTCTGGTTTGGCAAAAAGATCCCGATGGAAATCGTCTACGAGGCCTACATGGCCGAGAAGCTCGACTTCGTGGGCGACGTCTACGAGACCATGCTGCGCCGCAACCAACTGTTTCGCTTCTGCTTCACCTGGGGCGACATCAAGTTCTACTTCCGCGAGTTCTTGACTCAGAACGTCACGCACAGCGTCAAGAGTGACGAGGGTGACATCGCTCACGTCTACAACCGCGGCAACGACTTCTACAATTGGTTCCTGGGCGAATCGATGACCTACACGAGCGGCATCTTTCGCGATCCGAGCGAGTCACTCGAGGCGGCTCAGGAGCGCAAGCTGGAGACGGTGTGCCAGTACGTCCACATGAAGCCCGGCGATCAGCACCTGGACATCGGCTGCGGCTGGGGTCCGCTGATCACGCACGCGGCGCAGCGGCACGGCGCGATCAGCACCGGCATCACGCTCGCTCAGGAGCAGGCGGATTGGGCCAATGAACGGGCGGCTCGCGCAGGCGTCTCCGACCGCGTGAAGGTAATCGTCGATGACTACCGGAACCTGCCCGCCAAGAAGTTCGACAAGATCACCTGCCTGGAGATGGCAGAGCACGTGGGCATCAAGAACTTTCAGAAGTTCTTGTTGCAGGTCCGGAGCATGCTCAAAGATGACGGCATCTTCTATTTGCAAATCGCTGGCCTGCGCCGCTCCTGGCAGTTTGAAGATCTGGTCTGGGGCCTGTTCATGGCCAAATACATCTTCCCCGGAGCCGACGCCAGCTGCCCGCTCGGGTTCGTGGTGTCGCAGGCCGAGCGAGCTGGCTTTGAGGTGCATCGGGTCGAGAACACCGGCACCCACTACGCCATCACGATTTACAAGTGGTACGAGAACTGGAAGCGCAACGAAAAGGCGATCGTCGCCAAGTACGGTCAGCGCTGGTACCGCATGTGGCTGATGTTTCTGGGTTGGTCCGTGATGATCGGCGGGCAAGGCAGCTCCGCTTTGTTCATGATCACGCTCACCAAGAATCACAAGAACGACAAGAGCACGGTCGGCCCGGAAGAAGCGAAGGGCGTGCCGTTCAGCCGCCAGGAGCGCTGGATTGGGCCAAAGCCCATCGCCACGCAACAGTAGTCGGGCGGTCGCGCACATAGTCCGGATGCTGTGATGGGGGGACGCGCCGTCCCCCCGGGTGCGCTCGGCACGGCTTACTGCATCGTGCCCGGCAAGCGCAAAGCGAAGCCTTTGATCTCCGCGTCAAAGGACTCGTTGTCGGGACCGAGCATCTGATACGTGCCGTGCATGGACCCAAACGGGGTCTTCAGCGGGCACGCCGAGGTGTATTCGAAGCTCTGGCCGGGCTCCAAAATGGGCTGCTTACCCACGACCCCGGGCCCTTTTACCTCTTCCACCTCGCCGTTTGCGTCGGTGATGACCCAGTGCCGCTTGAGCAACTGAACCCGGTCAGCGCTCTCGTTGTGGATAGTGATGGTGTACAGGAACACCCATTGGCGCCCCTGAGGGTCGGAGTTCTGGTCTGAAAACCGCGCGCGCACGTTCACGCGAATGCCGCGCGTGACAGCCTCGGAAGTCGTCGTCATGTGCACACGGCGAAGCTAATGCCGGGCGAGAAACGGCACAATCGCTATCTGCTCGCTATTTGCGCTGCGGACGCCGGGCTTTTACGGCCAAACGTTGCTTCTTTTTTGCCCCAGAGAGCAACCGCGCCTTCTGCAGCAAGGGGTACGAGCGGCGCGCGGTAAGCTCCGCGGTCGGATTCTCGAAGCGCACGTGCATGTGGGTCGCGTGGCCCCAGCGATGCCGGACAATCGAGTCCTTGTTACCGGGGCTGCCCTCAAAGACTCTGGATAACCACTGCGGATCTTCGCCCTGAGCCAGCGCGTACTCCTTCAGCAGGGGCTGGATGCTGCGGTCCATGAAGACGTACTCCACCTGCGTCTCGGTGATCAGGGTCTCGAGTAACGCCCAGGTCCGAGCGCGGTCCAGGTTCTGGTACGTGGCGCGACGGTACCACACCGAATCATTGATGTAATAATACCCGAGGTCCACGTCCCGCCCCGACTGATGGCTCTGGTGCGGCCTGAGCCGGCCGCCGAACTTCGCGCTAAAATCACCGACATACAGCACGGGGGACTCGGGGAAATACTCGTTCACACGGGTGATCGCGTGCTCCACGAACTCGATGGATTCCCGCGTGCCCCAGGAGTGGTCCGGGTCGGCCATCTTCCACAGAGCGGACTCGGGCAGCTGAACTGCGTTAACTACAGCCCCGCGATTGGGCGCTCCGACCGACATCGACCCCAGCGCCGTCGGGTCCTCCCGGACCAACCTCTCGAGCTCCTCATCGTCCAGCGCAGCAAGTGGATGTACCACGTCGATGTCGGGCGGCGCCTTGCGCCCGAGCCAAGGCCGCTCGGAGGCATCCTCCGCGTCATCGGGCAACTCGACGTCGCGCGAGAGCGCGAGCTCCGCGTCATCGGCGAGAGGCTCGGACTCCCACCAAGTCGTCGCGCCCGCCCCGGCGAGAGCCGATACCGCTGCGGCCAAGAGGCCCATTAGCCAGGGATTCATCAACGATACACGATGCCAGCTCAGCGCAGCCCTGCAAAGCCCGCTTATGGGGGCTGAACGGTTCGCCGTCCCCAGAGTTCAATCAGAGTTGTCATAGTTTCGATAGGAGCGGATGACCCCTCCCTACAGCTGTGCTTGATTTGACATAATCTTCCAGTGACCGCGGTCAGCGCCCCAATCTGAGCACATCTGCCTCGCACGCGGCAGCGGCGCACAGGGCCGAGCCGCGGCGGTTCGTCCCGCCCACAACGTGCCGAGAGCCGAGAGCCCGCGCGTTGTGTAGAGGCAACGGGTCGCATTGAGGATAAGCTACGAGCACCGTGGACTCCTGCTGCGCCGCCGGCTCCTCCTCACGAACGGTGCTACCCGTCGCATCGCTGGGGAAGCGTGCGAGCACGCTGCTGCTGGCCGTCGCAATCGCGCTCCTACCCAAGTGCCCCGCGTGCTGGTCCGCCTACGCCGGCCTCGGGAGCCTGCTCGGGCTGAGCTTCGTCGTCGACGTCCGCTATCTGTTGCCGCTGACCGCGGCATCGCTCGCGGTTGCTGTGGTCGCGCTATTTCTCATGGCCCGCCGCGGGCGCGGCTACCTTCCGTTTGTGAGCGGCTGTTTGGCGTCGTGCGGCGTGCTCATCGGCAAGTTTATGATCGACAGTGAGCCACTCGTGTATCTGAGCCTGCTCGGCTTGGTGCTCGCCTCGCTGTACGCAGGCTGGCTCGGCGTCGTGAAAAAGCGCCGCCCTCTCGCTCCGGCAGCGCTCGAAAACAATCCCATTTAGGCCGCTCGCGGGTCGGCCTCCGCCCTTTGCCTAGAACTCGCCCATTACTCCCAAGCTCGGCAACACGATGGGGCCCACGTCCTCATCGCTGCAGGCGGGCTCACACGGGCGGCGCAGCACCTCGGTGCTGAAGCTCGCGTTCATCATCTCCGCGACGACTGCCCACCAGGCGCTCGGGCTGAGCGTGAAGCGCTTCTCCAGCCGCAGGTCGATGCGAAAAAACGGGCGGGCTCGGGACTGGTCGAACACGCGTTGCTGACCAAACGAGCGGCTGCCGGGCACTCCGCTATAGGCGACAGTCCGGGCGCTGCCGAGCCAGCGGCGTCCTAGATCGAAGCTCGCTCCGAGGTTGACCACATGCGGGCGGTCGTAGCCAGACAACGTGTGGATGCGCTCGTGGCTGCGCGTCGTGCGCGACAGCGTGTACCCGAGTGACCCGCCGATGCCGCGGGTGAAACGCCGCGAGAGCAGCAGCTCGAGCCCGATGGCGTGCCCGAGGGAACGCACCCTGGCCTGCTCGACGTCCAAATCGAGGTCCTGCGTCTGACCAAACGGATCCGTAAGGCCGAAGTAGATGTTGTTGAACACGCTGGTGGTGCTGCTGATCGACCAAGGCAGCTCGGCTCGGACCCCCGCGCTGGTTTGCACGCTCCTTTGCAAGCCCCCCGGCAACCCTGCCACCGCCACGCCCGGCACCCCGGGGACGAAGTTCGGGGGCTGGTCGGCGATGCCGAGCGCGTGCTCGATGCTCACGGCGTCGCTCACGCGGAAGCTGGCGGCCAGGCGCGGGCTCACCCCCAGCGCGCTTCGCCCAGCGGAAGTATAGCGATCGATGCGCAGCCCGGGTGTAACGGTGACGCCGGACGCCGCCTCGATCACCAGGTCCGCGTTTGCTCCAATCACCGCGTCGACCCGGCTCGGAAACAACTGCACCACGTCGAGGAAATTCTCTGTGTTCGGGTCGAGCTCCAGCCGATAACGATCGACATTGGCGCTCAGACCCGCCCGCAAGAGCACGCTCGGGCTGAGCTGGCTCTTGAGCTCGAGCCGTCCAGCGCCGAGCACATCGCGCACTAGGCCCTGGCCACCCCGCGTGCCCTCCACGCCGAAGGTCGCCGCGGTGCGCAGCTTCGTGTTTTCGCTGAAACGGTGATCGTAGCGCACGTCCACGCGATGAAATAACACCGCGTTCTCACCGTCGCCCTCGACCTCGCCCTGGGCCTCATCGGGCGGGGCGGCGGCGAAGTCGTAGGCTCCAAAGGCGAACAAGCTGAGGCGATCGCGCGCGCTCAAGTCGTAGCTCACGAGCGCCTGGTAGTCCCAGTAGTCGAGCTCGAGCTCACTCAGCAGCGAGAGGATGAGCGCCGTGTACGAATAACGCCCCGCCAACATCACGTTGCCGCGCCCGGAAGCGAAAGGCACGTCGACGAAAGCGCCGGCATCCACCAGGCGCGCGGACCACTCGGCGTTGAACGTACCGCGCGGCTCGCTGAGCTCCGCGCTCACCACGCCGCCCGCAAAGTGGCCGAAGCTCGCCGGGTAGCCGCCCGCGTGTAGGTCGATGCGCTCGATCATCTTGGGATGGATCACCGCCGGTCCCAAAAACGCGTGGAACAGCAGCGGCACGCGCACCCCGTCGATCATATATCCGAGGTTGCCGGGCGGCGCGCCGCGGACAAAGAACACGGGCAGCCCCGTCACGAGTTGCCCCACCCCAGGCAGCACTGACACCGCGCGAAACGGATCGCCGAAGGCGCCGGGCAACATGCGCACCTCCGACTGGGAGAGCGACGCCGCGCCCGGCGAGCTCTCCCCCAGCACCTGCACTTCGGTGACCTGCACGGGCGGCGCGGACGCCGGCCCTACGCGCGGCAAGCTGGGCGGCTTGGCGATCTCTGGCAGCCGCTCCGGTAGCGGCGGCGTGTAGCGCACTTCGAAGCGGATGCGCGCCGGTACGGGCTGGCCCGCGCGCTGCGCCGGCTCGAAGCGCCAGCTGGTCGCGGCCTGCACCGCGGCGGTCGAGAACGGCTCCTGACCCGAAACGAGCTCGACGGAGACGACCGACCCTTCACGATCGATGACCAGCTCGAGTAATATGGTGGCGGAACCCACTGCTCCCGATGGGTAAACCACGTTCGCCGACAACACTCGTGGCGGGACGACCAGAGCGCCCAGCGCCTCGACAGGGCCTGCTGGAGAGCCCGAGGGAGGACCCGACTCGCCCGTTGTTGCAGGCTCTACCGAACCGATAGTCACGGGAGCCAAGGGCGGCGCGATGGGCTCGGACGGGGCGGCATAGATCCCATGTGCGCCCAGCAGCACCGCCAGGAAGGGCAGAGCTGCGCTGCTCGCTGTCGGTCTACGCATCTCCGGCTGCAGTCTGCATAGCAGCTTTGACGGGCTCGAGGAAAAGGCGCGGCTCGGGGCCAAGTGGAGCCTTTGGCCAAGACGGCCGCATAAAGCGGAACTTTCGAGGCGCGACCCCGACGAGCCGCCCGGAGCCGGCAATTTCTCGGCGCCGCGGCGGCCACCGCCACGCCCGCTGCTATACTCGAGGCCGATGCCCCAGCCGCCTTTCGGGTCAGCCCACCCCCACCCGACACGCTCGATTCGTCTGCCCGCTTGCCAGCCCCTGATACAGGGCGCTCTGCGCGCGGCCCAGCGGGGCTGCTCCGGCGCCGCGATCTGCCTGGTCGCACTCGCCGCGGGCTGCGATATCGGTAACTTTGGCGACCTCGGGGAAAAGCTGCTCGACCCGGACGTGCAGGGTCTCGACGTACCCGGGGAGCGCTGGCTCGAGGGAGCGCATTATGATCTGAGCATCCAGGCGGACGAGCAGGGGCAGCGGTTCGCGGTGGCCCGCAACGAGGCGAGCGAGCTCGCGATCATCGATTTCCAGAATCAGACGCACTGTCGGACGGGGGTAGTGGCGCGCTACGGCGCCGAGGCCATCATCGCGCCGTCGCGTCCCGCTCTGGTGCCATTGCTAGTCCCCGTCGGGGACAATGCTTTCGCGCTTGGCTTTAGCGACTTTAATTGCGCCCAGAGCGCCTTCAGCGTGCCGGCGAGCGGCTTACCTGGAACGGCGCTCAAGGGGTTGCCGGACGGGTCGGGGACCGCCTTGCTCGTCAGGACGCCGGAGCAGGGCTTGATTCTGGTGGACCCGTGGGCTCAGACGACGCGCAAGCTCGCCGAGTCGGTGCGTTCGGGTGACCCGCTGGAGGCCTTCGGGCATTTCTTGTGGGTCGATCGAGGCGTCATCGCGATCAGCGATAGCAAGCTCGAGCCGATCGCCTACTTTGGTCAGGCGGTGACGGAAATCAGCGTCTCGCCCGAAGATGCAGAGCTCGCCTACATCGAGGCGAGCCCGGACGGGAGTCGCGGCGGCACGTTGTTCACGGTCACTGCCACCGGTTCGGACGCACCCCGTGAAATGGCGGCCGACGCCTGCAACGTCCGCTACCTGAGCGTCGGCGGCCGCCGCCAGCTCTCCTACTTGTCCCCCTGCGCGGATCGTCGGCTGGTGCTGGAGGATAGGGCAGCCGACTCGATCCGCGTGATCGACGTCAACGTGGCGGGGTCGCCCGCCATTCGCAACGTCGAGGGCGAATCGTTTATGACGTATGTCACCACGGAAGACGTAAATATCGCGAGTGGCACGCTTTGGCTCGTCAAAGGCCAGGGTGAAGCCATCGCAATCGCCGAAAATGCCCCCGTACCTCAGGTGACCACCACGCTGGGTGGCGGTCTGCTCACCTTGGTGGATTTGGCGAGCAACGGCGGGCGCTTGATGGAGTGGAATGATGACGCGCTCACCGAGCTGGCTCGGGACGTGGTGGAGATCGACCCGGTCGGGCGCTTGAAAAACGACCTGACGTTGCTCGGCAACTACGATGGGGTGACCGGCGATCTGCTGCGGCTCAAGCCCGATCGCTCCACCGAAGTATTGGCTCGCGGCGTGCCGAAGCGAGCGGCCAATGACGACGCCTTCCTCGCCAATTTCGACGGCACGACCGGGGAGCTGATGCTCTTGGATCGCACAGACGGCAGCTCCGAGTCCTTGGCCACCGGGGTGGCGCGAGGCAGCTTCATTTTCGCGCAGCAGTTCAGCGCGATCATGATGCTCTCGGGGCGAGACGATGAGACGCACACGAGCACGCTCCACATGCGCCTGCTCGACACCAAGCGCGAGTTCGTCGTGCATGACGGGGTGACCGAAGCGCGCGAGGTCGCCTTCCCCAGCCCCGGTATCTTGTACAACGTGGTGGTCGGCGACGACGCGGGCGTCTGGTTCTCCAAGACGCTGTGACGCTCGGCTCCAGCTCCTGGCGACATTTGCCGGCCCGCTTGGCCGTGAGCCCCGCCTCTTGACGGCCTGATTCAACCGGCCTACCCCCGAGCCATGAGCGCGGTTGCGGCGATCGATATCGGCAGTAACTCCGTGCGCCTGCTCGTCGTTGGGCCGGACGGCGCGGAGCTGTGTCGCGAAATGAACATCACGCGTTTGGCCGAGGGGGTCGACCAGAGTGGTCGGTTGGGGCAAGCGGCGATGGACCGGACCCTGGCCGTGCTGGAGAGCTACGGCGCGTCGCTGCGTCGGTTCGACGCGCAGCGGATCCGGGTCACGGGCACGAGCGCAGCGCGGGATGCAGCCAACCGCCAGGTGTTCTTCCGTCGCGTGGAGGAGGCCGTGGGCAGCCCACCGGAGTTGCTCTCAGGTGAAACCGAGGCCGCGCTGGCCTTTGCCGGGGCGACCGCCGATCGCGAAGCCTCCGAGGGGCCATTCGTCACGCTCGACATCGGCGGCGGCTCTACGGAATTCGCGTTTGGCACGAGCGAGCCGGAGCGCAGCATCTCGCTCGACATCGGCTGCGTGCGGATCACGGAGCGCTTCTTCCAAGCGGATCCGCCCAGTGGAGCAGAGCTCGCCGCCGCTGGAGCATACATTCGGGGGCTGCTCTCGCGGGTGGAGCGCGAAGTGCCATGCCGCAGCGCCAAGCTGTGGCTCGGCTTGGCGGGCACCGTCACGAGCTTGGCCGCGCGTGACGCGCGGCTCGATCGCTATGATCCCACGGTGACTCACGGCTACGCGCTCTCGCGCGGCGCTGTTGACAGCATGCACGCCGAGCTTTGCGCGCGGAGCGCCGAGGCCCGCGCCGAGCTGCTGCTCGAACCCAAGCGCGCCAGCGTGATCTTGGGCGGTACCATCATCCTGGCGGAGGTCATGCGCTACTTCGAGCTCTCTCAGATCGTGGTCTCGGAGCGCGATATCTTGGATGGCCTCGTCGCGACGCTGCGCTGAGCACTCCCCCCCAGGCCCCAGACATGCCCGAGCTCCCCGAGGTCGAAGTCACACGCCGCCTGCTCGGACCCCGCGTGGTCGGCCGCCGCATCCAGAGCGTGCGGTGCGGTCCGCCGAGCTACTTCTTTCTCACGCCGCCACGGCGGCTGGTGGTCGCTCTCACGGGGCAAGCCATTACTTCGCTCGAACGTCAAGGCAAGTACTTGCTGATGGGTCTCGAGCAAGGCCAGCGCCTCCTGTTGCACCTAGGCATGACCGGGCAGCTGTTCATGGCCGGGGCGGTGAGCCCGCGCCTGATGAGCCTCGCGAGCCATGCTACGCCGGACACCCAGCGCGGCGCTGGCGCTCGCGATCCGCACACCCACTTGGAGCTCGAGTTTGAGGACGGGCCTCCGGGGCTGCGCTTCCGGGACGTGCGCAAGTTCGGCAAAGTGAGGCTACTCGCGCCCGGCCAAAGCGACGCCCGCCTGGAGAAGCTGGGCCGCGACGCGCTGCAAGCGGACGGGGAGCTCTTGTTTACGCAGGCCAGGCGGCGCAGCGTCCCCGTCAAGACGCTGCTACTCGATCAAGGTGTATTGGCGGGAGTGGGTAATATCTACGCCGACGAGGCGCTGTTTTTGAGCGGCATCCGCCCGACACGCGGAGCCCGGCGGGTGACGCGCAAAGAGTACCTGGTGCTGGCAGAAAACGTGCAGCGCGTGCTCGCGCGCTCGATTGAGACCGGCGGCAGCAGCATCAGCGATTTCATCGCGCCGGACGGCAGCGACGGGCAGTTCCAAAAGGAACGTAAGGTCTACGCGCGCGAGGGCGAGGCCTGCCCCACGTGCAGCGCCACCATCGTCCGCACGGTCATCGGCCAGCGCAGCTCTCACTATTGCCCGGCATGTCAGCGTTAGGGCGACGGCAAGCGGACCCAGGAGAGCTTTGAGCGAGCGAGATCCCGCCGCCGACGCGGCTCCGACCGCGGCGCTCACGCTGCACCCGATCGGCGTGGTGCGCTCGCCGTTCAGCGACCGCCTGAGCGCCCCACGCCAACCCCGAGCGGGTCTCGGCGGGGAGGGTACGCTGGAGTTGTTTGCGGCCTCCGGCATGGAGCACGCGCTCGAAGATCTGGCGAGCTTTCGCTTCATCTGGGTGCTGTTCTGGTTTCATCGGAACGCAGGTTTCCGCCCCAAGGTGTTACCTCCGCGCAGCCAGCAGCGCCGCGGCGTGTTTGCGACTCGTTCGCCCTATCGACCCAATCCCATCGGCATGAGCGCCGTCGAGCTGCTCGGCATCGAAGGGCGCGTGCTTCGGGTACGGAACCTCGACATGTTGGACGGAACCCCCATCCTCGACCTCAAGCCCTACGTGCCTTACTCGGACTCGATTCCGGACGCTTCCAGTGGCTGGCTCGACGTGGCGGCCCTGCCAATTGATCCGATCCCGGACTACATCGTCGAGATCGCGCCGCGGGCGCTCTCACAGCTCGAGTTCCTCGAGCAGCACGCCATGCTGCTCAGGCCCCACATCGAAGACGTGCTGCGGCTCGGTCCGACGCCGCACCCCTACCGCAGAATCAAACGCAACGGTTCGATTTGGGTGTTGGCGTACAAGGCTTGGCGCGTGGACTTCTCGGTGTCCGATCGCACGTTGACCGTGCTCTCGCTACGCACCGGCTACCGCCGGGCGGCCCTCGAGAGCTCCGTCGAGCCGGAAATCGAGCTCCACCGCGCGTTCGTGGACAGGTTCACTTAGCCGCGCTCAGGCTCCGCCGCGTCAATCTGCAGGTTGCGAGCCTTCCTGGCCCGTTTGCGCGAAATCTCCACGCCGACCGCGGGCATCCCGAGCTCGTTGGCGACGGCGAGGACGCTTCCCCAGCCGCAAAATGGGTCAACGATGGCGCGGGTCGCTGTATGTGACAGCACGTATTCACAAGCGAGGCGGCACGCCGCCACCCCCATCGCTTGGCTCCAGGTCATCTCTCCCAGAGCCGGCAGTACGTCGGGATAAGGTCGCGCCCCGCGATCGCGGACGCCGCGCGAATAACACAGCATATGGCTGTAAGCGGGGCGCCCCAAGTTGACTTCCCCGGGCGGCTTACGACACACGATCCTGTGCCACAGCAGCGCGGCGCCGCCCTGCTCGGCGGCGCGGTGGCAGAGGTAGCTCTTGTCCACCCACGTCCCCTCCACCTTGATGTCGGTTTGATAGAAAATCGTCACGCCCTCGTCGGGCGTCGCCGCAAGTGTCAGCTCGGCCGCGGCGATAAACCAGTGGCGCCAGCCCGCTAGGCCAAGCTCCGGCAGGCCCGAAACGTCGGGCAGCGAGGTGATCAAGGAGCAGCCAACGAGCGGTGTGTTACGCCTCAGCCAGGGTAGAGCGTCCTCGCACCAGACGCTCCGCCCGGGCGCGAGCGTGGCATGCGGACCCGCGCCGACGTGCACACGGGGCGGATCCTGCTGCGCCTCGCCGCCCATGAGCTTTCGCGACCCGGGCTCAGTAGTGCCAGGGAAACTTGTCGTACTCGGGCGGGCGCTTCTCGAGAAATGCATCGCGTCCTTCCTGCGCCTCTTCAGTCGCGTAGGCGAGCCGCGTGGCCTCGCCCGCGAAGAGCTGCTGGCCCACCAGGCCCTCATCCGGCAAGTTGAAGCCGTATTTGAGCATGCGGATCGCGGTCGGGCTCTTGCCCATGATGCGCCGGCACCAGTCGAGCGCCGCGCGTTCGAGCTCGGCGTGAGGCACCACGGCGTTCACCATGCCCATCGCCTTGGCCTCCTCCGCTGAGTAGTTATCGCCCAAGAAGAACACCTCGCGTGCGCGCTTCTGACCGACTTGGCGGGCCAGGAGCGCAGAGCCATAGCCGCTGTCGAAGCTCGCCACGTCAGGATCCGTCTGTTTGAAGACGGCGTGCTCGCGGCTGGCGATCGTCAGATCACAGACCACGTGCAGGCTGTGGCCGCCACCCACGGCCCAACCGGGGACGGCGGCGATGACGACCTTGGGCATGAAGCGGATCAACCGCTGCACTTCCAGGATGTGCAGGCGCCCGAGCCCCGCCGGGTCTGCCCCGGCCCCGGCCTCGTATTTATAGCCGTCCTTGCCGCGTATGCGTTGATCTCCCCCCGAGCAAAACGCCCACCCGCCGTCCTTTGGCGAGGGCCCGTTACCGGTGATGATCACGGCGCCGACCTTGCTCGAGGTGCGAGCGTGCTCGAGCGCGGTGTACAGCTCGTCCACCGTCTGCGGTCGGAAGGCGTTGCGCACTTCCGGACGGTGGAACGCCACGCGCACCGCACCGACGTCCCGAGCGCGATGATACGTGATGTCCTGAAAGGAGAAGCCTGCGACGGGCTCCCACAGCTCGGGGTCGAAGATTTCGGAGACGAAGGCTTGGGATGACATGTGCCTCGGGGGTTCGCTCAGACCTAAGAGGCTCTAACCCGGCGCCGCCCGAATACATAAAGGTTTTTCGGCGCTCAGGTGTCGAAATCCTTGGGCACGCAGCGTTCGCCGCGGCAGGCTTGCACGTTCACCTTCCGCAGCTTGTGCTCCTCGCGGGCCCAACAACCGTCGCTCCGGGTGTCGTGGCTGAAAGCAAACACGCGCAGCCCGCCCTCCGTGTTGTCGAACACCTCCGAGACGACGGTCTTGCCTCCGGAGAGCTCGAGCTCAGCGCGAAAGCGATAATGGTTGCGTGCGGCGGCGGGCTCTCGGTACCCGGCGTGAGGCGCGTCGAAGTAGAGCCTGACGCGAACGTTGCAGTCGATGCCATTGGCCGTCACGCGGTGGAAGGCGTGCTCGTGTACCTTGACCCCGAGCGGTGCTTCGTCCCACCAGGCAGCGCCTGCCGCGAGAGCAGCCGCGCTCGAAGCCAAAAAGCAAAGGCTCGCCCACACGCCATAAAGTGATCTCACGTGCTCTCCTCTTCACCAGCGAAGGGCTCTGGGATTTCGTCCAGGCCGCGGCCCCCTTGCACCGGAATGTCGCGCGCTGCCGCCACCCGCTCCAGAGCCGTGATCAGACCCTCCCGATCCCCGACAGCCGGCAACACGGCGCGTTGGCCGTCCCACAGCTCGAGGGCGACATGGCGCTGGTCGAGCACGATCAGCGCCATTTGCGGCCAGCGGTAGCGACGTACGCGCGGCACGAACAATTGCGTGATCTCGCGTGCCTCGACCCCGTCGCCGAAGATGCGCACCCCGCGCATGTTGCCGCGCAACACCGAGGCGATGGCGCCGACGGTCAGCACGGCTGCAAAGGCGCGCGAGCCGAGCAGGCGCCCGCGGTCCTGCACCACCACATAGTTAAAGAGCCAGCTGCCGGGCGCGCTGTGCTCACCGATGGCAACCAACGCGATGATGAGCAGCGCGGCAGTCAGATAAAGCAACGACGGAAGGCGTTCCAACCACGGTACCGAATAGACGGACTCACGCGGTCGGTATGACATGTCAAAGCCGGGCGGGCGGGAAGCTCGACTCACCACAGCCATGCGTACCATTACCGCTCGCGTCTGTCGCGTCGATGCTGCGCGGGACTTAGCTCTTGGGCGGCACCAGGCCATTACTTTGCGCCACATCCTGCAACGCTGCCGAGCGTTGCTCGGGCGCTGCCCGGCCGACGGGGCGCGACGCCAAATCTAGGCCCATTTTAGGAGTTAGTGTCCGCCGTCAAACGCTCGGCGGGGCGTTGCACCGCGGCCGGCACGCCTGAGAACCGCGCCAGGAAGTCGAGCCGACCTTCCCGCACATCGGCGCGCACCAGCACCACGAGGATAGCCGTCAAGGCGCCAAACAACAGGACGGTGGAGAGGTGGAAGTGCAACGGCAGGTCGGTCACGAGTACGGTCCAGTACTGCGCCACGCAGAGGCCGAGCAAAATGAGCCAGACCCAGGCATCGCTCCCCGACAGGGGCAGCCCAGCCTCGCTCGCTCGCGTACGGCGCTCCACCGCGATCAGAGGCAAGAGGCAGACGATGTGGATGTAGTAGTTCGCCGCGTAGAACACGACGGGCACCAAGAGCAGCCCCAGGATGCTGGCCCGTGCGAGCGGCTTGTGGCGTGACGTGAGAAAGACCAGGCCAACGTAAAAGGCAATCGCCGCGGCATACAATGGCCAACGTGCCAGGAGCACCTGGTCGTGGCCCGACTGCCAGCCCGCGATGAGCCCACGCAAGGCGATGGAGTTGCCGTGCGGATCCGCCGACAATCTAGACACCTTGGACAGCCAATCACCCCAGGCCGGCAGCGACCAGCGCAACGACGTGGCCGTGACCAAAACGAGTGCCGTGATCGCGGCAGACACCAACACGCGCAACAGCGGCCGTTGCGCCACCCGGAGCACGCTCACGCTCGGCCAATGGCGCTCGGCGCGATACAGATCCATCAACCACCAAATTGCCGGGAAGCAGGCCGTAACCAGCGTGATCGCCGGAAACGCCCGGATCAGCGTGGAGAGCGCGAGGAAAAAGCCACCGAGAGCGTGGCGCTTGCGTTGCAGCGCGCACGCGCCCAGGCCGATGTACATGAGCCAGTCGTGGCGCAGGGTCGCGCCGCCCCAGTTGCTGCCGTACATGATGAAGTCGTTCGCGCCGAACACGACCATCACGACGCACATCGTGCGATAGCCAAAGCAGCGTCCGATCGCGGCAAACGTGATCAGGAACAGCAACGGGTCGAGCAAGCCGGTGATGAGGAAGGCCGTCGTATTGGCCTGAAAAGCGCTGAACAAGCAGTGCGCGATGCTGATCCACACCGGCGTGGCGTTACCTCCAAAGTCGAACATGTACCGCAGGTAGTCCTGTTGTCCCATCACCTCGCGGAAGTAGCGTGCGTCGACTTTGTACTCCTGCCAGCGCTCGGGCGTGAAGCGCTGCTTGATAGCCTCGATGTTCTCGCGCTCGGCGCCGATCGTCGTCATGCGGTGGGTCGTGAGATCGCGCATCGGCGTATCGCGCAGCTTGTCCAACGTCGCACCCGGAATGTCCTCGACGTAGGCGGCCATATCCGCGAGGTACATGCCGCGGTAGCCCAGCTCGTCGAAGTATTTTGCGGTCCCGTAGTATTGCCGCAAATCGAGCAGGTGTACGGCAGTGGGGGTTTGATGCTGGCTATCCCAAAACTGCGGTCGCCCCAGGTTATAGAACGCGAGCACCGCGACGAGCCCGGAGAAGCCGAGGCACGCGTAAACCGCGGCGCGATGCGCCAAGTAGCGCGCCGGCGCAAAGGCCTCCCGCACAATGGCCGCGGCGGCTATCGCAGCCACCGCGGCTCTCACGATCGATACCTGACGCTGCTCGACGGGCCAGGCGCGCAGGATGACGAGCAGGGCGTCCGCAAACGTAAACACCGGCAACGCCGCGCACAGCCCGAGCCACCACCAGGGCGCGCCTCGATAGGTAAGAAGCAAAAATGCAATCGCTGCGGCGGCAAATAACAGCACCTTCGTGCGCACCATCACCTCGAGGGGGCTGCCGCGCATGCGACTGATCTCGGGGGGGAAGACCGCCGGCACCTCGCTCCACACGGAGAGCTCCGCGACCGCGTAGCGGCCGTCTCCATGCGTGGGTTCGAGCCGCAGGTATCGGGCAGATACCGAGAGCGCGTCGGTCGAGCGATCTCGAAGCCCGCTGGCTTTCACCCGAGGCGCGTCCCATGCCTGTTCGAACACGACTCCGTCTTCGGAGACCATGAATCGGTAGTTGTCGTTGTGGTCGGCCTGGAACCAGACAGCCCGGATCGGGACCACCGCTCCCAGGTCGAAGGTCACAAACGCATCGGTTTCAGCGAACTGCGCGGTCAGCTCCGTATCCCAGTCATCACCGAGCACCGCGGCGCGGCCGTCCGTCAGGCTCTCCTCGCCAGTCACGCCTGCGGCCGCGTGCGGAGCCTTGCCGGCAATCAGGTTCGAGCTCGACGCTGGCGTGCCCGGTCCACCTCCGCAGCCCGCGACTCCGTAGGCGAGCAAGCACCCGAACGCGATCGCCAATAGTCGCGAGCCCGATAATCGACGCGACAGAGGCGCAAGCTCCGCCATTTTTGCCGTCGCCGCTCGCATCAGTCCGAACAGAAAACATCCGATGGCTGGCTGGAGCGCGGCGGTCATCGGCATGCCTCGGGTCGTAGACCGGGCTGTCCCGTCGTGCAATCCTGGCGTCTCCCGCTTGTCTGGTCTGCGCGCGGATCGTATACTACCCCGACTGTCGGCGGGAGTATCCGCTCGGCGGCACGCGAAGACGGGACAGTAGCCGTCTCGCCCAGGAGGAAAAACGATGATTGATGTAAAGCTCCCCGATGGAAGCGTGCGCTCTCTCGAAGAGGGCGCCACGGCGCAGGACCTGGCAGCTCAGATTGGCCCGGGTCTGCTCAAGGGCGCGGTGGCCGCAAAAATCAACGGCGCCGTCAAGGACTTGAGGAGCAAGCTGCCCGCGGGCGCCGAGGTCTCGATCCTGACCAAGCGCGACCCCGAGGCGCTCGAGGTGCTGCGCCACTCGGCGGCCCATTTAATGGCTGACGCGATCCTGCACCGCTTTCCCGAAGCCCAGCTCACCATCGGCCCCTCCATCGAGGACGGCTTTTACTACGACATCCACATGTCCGCGGGGGGCACCATCACCCCGGATGACTTCGCCGCGTTGGAGGAGGAGATGCTGCGGGTCGCGAAGGCTGCTCATCCCTTCGAGCGCTGCGTCGCAAAGGACGACCCTGCGGACCCCGTGTTCGCGCGTTACCGCGGCATCGACGGCGGCAACAACCATTTCAAGAGCGAGATCATCGAGTCGATCAAAGGCCGGGGTGAAGAGCTCAGCTTCTATCGCCATGGCGAGTTCATCGATCTCTGTTCAGGGCCGCACGTCCCGGATACGAGCTGGCTCAAGAACGTCAAGCTGACCAAGGTCTCAGGGGCGTACTGGCGTGGCGATCAGGCGCGCGAACAGCTCGTCCGGGTGTATGGCACCGCCTTTTTCGCCAAGAGCGATCTCGAGGACTACCTGACGGCGCTGGAAGAGGCCAAAAAGCGGGACCACCGCGTGCTCGGCGAGCGGCTCGCCCTGTTTACCTTCGATGAGGACGCGCCGGGCTTTCCATTCTACCTACCCAAGGGCACGTTGCTCTGGAACACGCTCGCGGACTACATGCGGTCGCTGCTCCGGCGTCGCGGTTACCAGGAGGTGAAGACGCCGATCGTGCTTTCCGAAAAGCTCTGGCACACCTCCGGCCACTACGACCACTATCTGGAAAACATGTTCTTCACGAAGCTCAAGCTGCGTGACACCGAACATGCCGACGAATTTGGTTGCTGTGGCGTGCTCGACAACGTGGATGAGGAGCGGCCGACGGCGCTGAAGCCCATGAACTGCCCGGGCCATCTGATCGTGTACAAGAGCCGGCTCAGGAGCCACAACGAGTTCCCGCTGCGCTTGGCGGAGATGGGGCTGGTGCATCGGCGGGAGCGCTCTGGGGTGCGGCACGGCTTGTTTCGCGTGCAGGCGTTCACGCAGGACGACGCCCACCATTTTTGCACTCCGGACCAGATCTCGGGTGAGGTGCAGCTCCTGATCGACTTTTTCAAGGAGGTCTACACCGCGTTCGATCTGAATGACGTTCGCATCGAGCTATCGACGCGTCCGGAAAAAAGCATCGGTAGCGACGAGGTGTGGCAAAAGGCCGAGGGCGCGCTCGAGAAATCACTCGCCGGAGCCAACATCGAGTATCGCATCAACAAGGGGGACGGCGCGTTCTATGGGCCCAAAATCGACTTCCACATTCGCGACGTGCTCAAGCGCTCGTGGCAGTGCGGCACCATCCAACTCGACTTCTCCATGCCGGAGCGCTTTGGCCTGACGTATGTCGGCGCAGACGGGGAGCGGCACACGCCGGTTATGGTCCACCGCGCCTGTTATGGCAGTCTGGAGCGCTTCCTAGGGATCATCATCGAAAACTACGCCGGCGCCTTTCCGCTCTGGCTGGCTCCGGTTCAAATCCAGCTCATCCCCGTGAGCGACAAATTCTCGGAGTACGCACACCAGGTGAATACTCGGCTGCTCGACGCGGGGCTCAGGAGCGAAATCAACCTGGGCCCTGATCGCGTCGGTTACAAGATCCGGGCAGCCAGCTTGCAGAAGCTGCCCTACATCGCGGTCGTCGGTGAGCGCGAAGCGGAATCGGGCGGCCTCAACATCCGCTCCCGAGAGAAGGGTGAGCTCGGCGCCATGAGCATCGAGGCTTTCCTCGCTCAAATTGCCACCGAGCGTTTCGCGCCGAGCCCGACCCAGCGGGCCGCCGCTGCCGAGTAACGCTAGCCAAGCCCCTCGTCCCCGACCAAAGATCTCTAACGGCGCGTCATGATGGTCATCGTCGATTACAATGCGGGCAATCCCACATCTGTGAAACGTGCGCTCGGCGCCCTCGGTATCGAGTCCACCGTCAGCCCTGACGCGGGCGTCGTACGGGACGCCGAGCGCATCATCTTTCCGGGAGTGGGGCACGCCCGGAGCACCATGGCGGTGCTGGTCGAGCGCGGGCTCGACCGAGCGTTAGCTGACGCCTTCAGGCGCGGCACGCCCATACTCGGCATCTGCGTCGGCGCGCAGCTCAGCCTCTCGTACTCGGAGGAGGGAGAAACGACTTGTCTCGGCCTCGTACCGGGCCGGGTGCGGCGTTTCCCAGAGCTCCCCCAGGGCCTCAAGGTGCCGCACATGGGCTGGAACCGCGTCGTGGTGAAGCGCCCTCACCCTTTGCTCGACGGGCTGCCGCCGAACAACGAGTTTTACTTCGTGCACTCCTACTACCTCGAGCCGGCCTATCCGGAGCAGGTGCTCGCGACGACAGAGCACGGCATCGAGTTCGCCTCCGCGTTCGCTTGTGACAACTTTGCCGCCGTGCAGTTCCATCCGGAAAAGAGCGGTCCACTCGGCCTCTCTGTCCTGGAGCGCTTTGCGCACTGGGTGCCGTCCATTTCGACGTCGAGCTCAACGTCTTCATCCGCCGCGGGGTCATCCGCTGTGGGCTCCACGTGTTGACCAAACGCGTGATCAGCTGCCTCGACGTGCGCGATGGCAAGCTCGCCAAGAGCATCAAATTCGTGGACACCCAGGACATCGGGGACCCTGTAGAGAAAGCCTGGCAGTATTACCAAGCGGGCCTGGACGAGCTGGTTTTTTATGACATCACGGCCTCGCATGAAGGTCGCGGCATCATGCTGGACGTCGTGCGCCGCGTTGCGGAGCAGGTATTCATTCCGTTCTCGGTCGGCGGCGGGCTGTCGAGCGTGAGTGACGCCGGGCGGGTGCTCGACGCCGGCGCCGAGAAAATCAACTACAACTCTGCCGCGGTCAAGCGCCCCGAGCTCATCAGCGAGGCCTCGCGAGCCTTCGGGGCGCAGTGCGTGGTGCTCTCCATGGACGTGATGCGCGCCCCGATCACCCCGGCCTTGCCCTCGGGATTCGAGGTCGTCATCCACGGGGGGCGCCTGCGGCAGGGCCTCTGCGCCGTCGCCTGGGCGCGCCGAGGAGAAGAGCTTGGCGCAGGTGAAATCGTGGTCAACTCGATCGATGCCGACGGCACTCGCGAGGGTTATGACCTGCCCCTCACCCGGCAGATCGCAGATGCCGTCTCGTTGCCGGTGATAGCGTCCGGCGGTGGCGGTCAATGCTCCCACCTGCACGAAGTGTTGACCGAGGGCCACGCCGACGCGGCACTCGTCGCCTCGATGCTGCATTACGGAAGTCACACCGTCGCCGAGATCAAGAGCTACCTGACGGAACGCGGTCTACCCATCCGCCAGGCGCCTGCTCCCCGCGCCTGACCGTCGCACACGACCTTCGCACACGACCGTCGGCCAGCTGCCGTCGCGGCAACCTGCGCGAGAACGAAGTCTGAAGTTGACGTGGCCGAAGTCCCGATAGGAAACAGCCCTATGACGACGACGTCTCGGGCAGAGGAAAACACCATATTCGGCCACCCAGTCGGCCTATATACTCTCTTCTTCGCGGAGATGTGGGAGCGCTTCTCCTACTACGGGATGCGGGCGCTCTTGGTCCTTTACATGATCAAGGGCTTTCTCAAGCTCAATGACGGGTCCGCTTACGCGGTGTACGGCGCTTACACCGCTCTGGTCTACGCGACGCCTTTCATCGGCGGCATGCTGGCGGATCGCCTGCTCGGCGCCCGCAAAGCAGTCGTGCTGGGCGGCTTGTTGATGGCCGCTGGGCACCTGCTGATGACGTTTCAGACGCAACTCGCGTTCTACGCCGCGCTGGCCCTATTGATCGCCGGTAACGGCTTCTTCAAGCCGAACATCTCGACCATCGTGGGCTCGCTGTATCCCGCCGGCAGCGCCAAACGGGACGGCGGCTTTACGATTTTCTACATGGGCATCAACCTGGGTGCCGCCATGTCGCCGCTCATCTGTGGATACGTGGGGGAGACCTACGGCTGGCATTACGGCTTCGGCCTGGCAACGCTCGGCATGTTGGTCGGGGTCGCGGTGTTCGTCGCGCCGGCGCGGCTCACCCAGGCATTGATCGCCCTCGGGGCCATCGCCACGGCCATCGCGATGTTCTTCCTGCAGAACAACGTCTACCAGCTGCTAGTGAACCTGTTTGTCGGCGTGTCCTTACTGGTCGCCGCCGCTGTCGCGTTCCTGGCGTTGTCGCGCGGTGGCCTGCCAGAGGGCGCCGGCGCGCCGCCGGAGGCCGCCAAGTTGCGCAGCGCCTGGCCCGTCTATCTCGGCGTGGCCGCCTCCATCCCGGTTTTTGCGCTGCTCGTGCAACACAACGAAATTGCCGGCTGGATGCTCACTCTTTTTGGCAGCGTGGCGTTTGCTTGGCTGGTGTTTGAGGCGTTCAAGAGCAGCAAGGTCGATCGCGAGCGGCTGTTCGTCGTGCTGATCCTGATGTTTTTCTCGATGTTGTTCTGGGCCTTCTTCGAGCAGGCGGGCAGCTCCGTGAATAACTTCACGGATCGGAACGTGGACCGTGTCATCGAAGCCCGCGTGGCGAGCGATGCGGACGTCGGTCGGCGCCTCGAGCTGCGCGTCCCGCTCGAGACGGCAGAGCCGGAGCTCTTGAAATTGCCGCCGCTGACCCAAGAACAACTCGGACAGGCCAGAGGCTCGGCGTCGGCGTTGACGCTGAGCCAGCTGGATGAGCTGCGGGCCAGCGCGGGACAAGGCAGCGCTCCAAACCTCTCGGTGCTGCCGTGGCAGGTCCTGCCCAGCAACGTCGGCATGGGCATTGGCGGCGCGGAGATCCCGGCCTCGCTGTTTCAGGCGGCCAATCCGGTCTTCATCATTCTGTTTGGCTTGGCCTTTACTATGCTCTGGTCCTTCCTGGCCTCTCGTGGGCTGGAACCGAGCACCCCTGTCAAGTTCGCGCTCGGTCTACTGCAGCTCGGTCTCGGCTTCGGCGTGCTCTGGTACGGCGCGCACGTCGCGGACGGCCGTGGCATGGTCGACGTCACCTGGCTGCTCTTGGGATATCTGCTGCACACCACGGGCGAGCTGTGCCTGTCACCCGTTGGGCTCTCCATGGTGACGAAGCTCTCTCCGGCGCGCATCGTCAGCACCGTCATGGGTGCGTGGTTCCTTGCCACCGCGTTTTCCAACTTCCTCGCGGGTTTGATCGCGCAGCTCACTGGGGTCGGTAGCGAAGGCGAGGAGGCGCAGGTCATTCCACCGCCAATCGACACCGTGCATCTCTACGGTGACGTGTTCGGCCAGATCGCGGTGATCGCCGTCGTGTCGGCGGTGGTTTGCTTGGCTTTGTCGCCGCTGCTCAGCAAGTGGATGCATCCCGAAGTCACCTCGCCGTAAGCGCCGCAAGGCTCATGGTCGGCACGGCGGTCTCCGACGCCGGTCGACCACCCTGTGGGCACCCTACATCGGCACACTCGCTTGCACCTGCTGCTCCCTACAGGGGCGCGATGCCGCTATCGGAGCCACGCCGCGCCGAACCGAGCGTGATGACGAAATCACCGCTGGAACAATTCGTGAAGCTCATCAGAATAGCCGCGGCCCTCGTGGGCCTCGAGCGTTGATTCTCAAAACGGGCCTCCCAAAAATAGGCCCGCATCAAAATGATACATAATAATAGGAAAAACCGCTGGACGAGAGAGTGTGCCTTGTCCTTTACTGTAGGGTGGTGGAAGGAGTCGGTTCTAATGCTCGGGCAGGTCGATTCAGGCGTGTTGCTCAGGAGCGCATGTCGTCGACCGTGAAGCGTATGGAACCGAACATACGGTGCAGCAGATGATGCCGAGAGAAGGGACGATGATCGCTGACCGCTACCGTCTGGAACGGAAGGTGGGCGGCGGTCGTGTGTCCGCGGTGTGGCGAGTTCAGGATGAGGTCACCGCCGGCTTCTGCGCCGTCAAGGTTCTGCATCGATCGATGCACAAGCATCCAGAGGCTCTGACGCGCTTCTCACTCGAGGATCGGCTTGCCCGCGAGCTCACGGGTCCGCACTTCCCCGAGCGCATCGGCTCAGGCGTGTGGGACGGCATGCGCTACATCGCGTGGCGTTGGCACGAGGGTGAAAGCTTGCGGGCGCTGTTCGACCGAAACCCAAAGCAGGACGCACCCACCGTACATTCCATCATTCAGGAGGCGTGCCGGGCGCTCGCCAGCGTGCACGCAGCAGGTTACACGCACGGAGATCTGAAGCCGGAAAATATCTTCTTTGCCGATCGAGGCGAGAAGGACCCGTCGCGTCAGTTAAAGCTGATCGGCTTCGGCGTTGCTTCCCGCCTCGCCCGTGCGTCAGCGGCGGGCTTCGGGGTGAGCCGGCGCAGGCCCGGGCAGATCGTGGGCACTCCGCTGTACTTGAGCCCAGATTTGATCTTGGGGCGTGTGCCGAAGGGCGGGCAAGCGGACCTCTGGGCGCTGTCCATCATCGTGTACGAGGCACTCACTGGGCGTCCTCCCTTTTTGGGCCCCGACATGGGCGCTGTACTCCAGGCGATCTTGGAGAAGCGAGCACCGCGTCCAACCAGCGTGGCAGACAATCTGCCCGGTACTCTCGACCTGTGGTGGGCGCAGGCCTTGGAGCAGCAGTTCGACACGCCCGAGGAGTTTGCGACGGCGCTCGCGCGCGCTCTCGGTCCGGCGCTGCGGACTTCTCACACTCAGCGCTCGGCGGCCTTGCCCGAGCGTCCCCCCGCCGCGCTCGAGGCCCTGACGCCGGTCGGCAACTCACCGCCGCCGGTCAACACCGCGCTGAACCCTGCGCTGTCGTCCAGCGCTTCGCTCTCGTCCAGCGCTTCGCTCTCGTCCAGCCCTTCGCTCTCGTCCAACCCTGCGCTCTCGTCCAACCCTGCGCTGCCACCAAACCCGCAGCCTCTGAGCTTTCAGGCACCCTCTGCAGCGTCCACCACGTCCGCTGGCATCGGGCGCACCGACGCTTCGGTGCTGCGCGCGCTGCAGGCGGCAGCGGCGGCGTCTCCGAGCACCACCGGGCAGCCCGCCCCGAGCAGCACGTTCGCCCCTTTGCCCTCGCCGCTGCGCGATTTTGCCTCCAGTCTCTCGCGCAAGACCCTGGTTGGGATAACGCCACCGGCGTCCCTGAGCCCCGCTGCGCCCAGCCTTGCTGCGGCCAACGCCATCGAAGGCGCGCCGTGCAGGCCGATCGAGGTCGGCAAGGTCAGAGACGCAGTCGACGCGGCGCTCGCTTCCGAGGAGGGATTCCGACGCCCCGCCAACCCCACCGTCCCCTTCCCCCGCCCGAGGTTTCTGCCCCGCTCAGCGCCAGAAGTACTGGGTGAAACGTCTGACCACGGCGACACGGCGCCCCGTTCTTGGCGCAGCACGACCAATCGCACCATACGCTTCGTCCTTACCAGCCCCGACCACAAGCCCCAACGCGTGGCTGCGGCGCTGGTCTGCGCGGCAGCTGCCTTGGTGATCTTCGTCATAGGGCGCTCGCCGGTGGCCGGTACTGCGGCGATCGGGCAAGCCACGGGCTCCCTCACTGCTGAGCCCGCCGGCAGCGTTCCGGGCACGGCCTCCGCGGATCCCACCCAGGGCGTGGAGGTCCCGCCGGCAGGTAGCGTGGACTCGCTCGCCGAGCTGGGCGCTGCCTCGGATTTGGCTCGCGGCGGCACAGGACTCGGAGAAGAATTGGCCCCAGGTCTCGTGGCCCCGCCCGCTTCGGACATACCGGGGCGCGCAGATTCGCCTGCCCAGCACTCACGGTCGGAGCGAGCGGTAGCTGCGCCGGCGTCGGTACCCGCACGCAACGACGCCGCGGTCCCGAGCGCGAGCGACTCACGAGCGCCACGTCCTTCGGCGCGTCCAGCGCCCCCTGCTAAGCCCCCCGCGAGGAAGCCGGCTCCTACATCTCAGCCGGCCCGTAAGGCCTCCGGAGACCTAGATTTCGGCATTTGAAAACGAATGAAACACTTGCTTGCCTTTGCCTTATTGGCCGTTGCTACGAGTCTGCCCGGGCGAGCTTGGGCTCAGCAGCCATCCGCGGCGGACCGGACCACCGCACGGCGTCTGGGTAACGAAGGTGTGGCCGCCCTCAAGAACCAGGACTTCGACACCGCCGCCGACCGCTTTGAACGAGCCAATGACCTGGTGAGCGCGCCCAGTTTCCTGGTGCTCCTGGGGCGCGCCCGAGTGGGCCAGGGTCGTCTGGTGGAGGCCTATGAGATCTATCGGACCATCATCCGCGAAGGCGTCCAGCCCGACAAACCCGAAGCCTTCAAGCGCGCTCTGGCTGAAGCAAAGCAGGAGGTGAAGGCCATCGAACCGCGGCTGGCTTGGGTTTCGGTCAATGTCGTCGGTGCGAAGCCCGACCAGGTCGAAGTGACCTTGAACGGCAGCGTGATCCCGAGCGCGGCGCTCGGTGCTCAACGTCCTGTAGACCCGGGGCTGTTGCACACCGAAGCCAAGGCCGAGGGCTACCGCACTGCTCAAGCCGAAGTGCAGCTCTCCGAGGGCCAACATCTGCCCACCATCGAGCTACGCATGGTGGAGCTGCCCAAACCACCTCCCGTCGCCGTGTCCACGATGTCCACGCAGCCGATTATGACCGCCGACGGCGGGGAGCCGAGCTTCTTTTCACAGAGCACGCTCGGCTACATCGCGATTGGGCTCGGCGGCGCGGGTTTGGCGGTCGGTAGCGTGACCGGCATCCTCGCAATCAACCGGCGTCAGGAGCTCGACGACATCGAGTGTACCGCCTCGCAAGTGGGCAGCGTCTGCTACGTGTACAAGGACCCTGCCGTGGAGAACGGGGCAGTGGCCGCAAAGGACGACCTCAATACCTTTGCCACGGCAGCGACAATCAGCTTCATCGCCGGTGGAGCGCTCGCCGCGACGGGTCTGCTCTTGGTCTTCACCGCGCCGGATGACTCCCCACAAGCAGCCAGCGAAGTGACGCTGCGTCCCTACGTCACGCTGGGAGGTATCGGCGCCGTGGGAACGTTCTGATGTGGCGGCGGGCGCGCGCAACGATATTCTTCGTATTCGCGGCTGGTGCCACCCTGGGCGTGGGTGCCTGCGAGCAGATTCTGAACGTCGACGGCGTCGTGATCATCGGCCTCGGCCCTGACGGCGGCCCCTCACTCTCAGTCTGTAAGCGAGATCAATTCCACTGTGAAGGAGTGGCGTTACAGCTCTGCGACGTCGAGACGGGCGCCTTTCGAACCGTGAGGGTGTGTTCGACGGCTGAGCTCTGTTGTGACGACCCGAATGAGTGCGGGGATCAGCCGGGTTGTCGAGCGCCAAGCTGTGCGCCGGGTGATTTCAGGTGTAGCGGCGCCGCGCTGGAGCTGTGTAACGCCGGGCAGACCGGCTGGACACAGGTCGACCTCTGCCCGAGCCCGAGCCAATGCAACGCTAGCCTCGGTCACTGTGCCGACGAACCGTGCGGTGCGCTAGGGCGCGAGTACCAATGCAACAACGCTTCCTTGCAGCAATGCGCCCCGGGCTTGGGGGCTTGGACCCTGAGCGAAGAGTGCTCCACGCACGCCCTGTGCAGCGCCAACTCGAACGCTTTCGGCTGCGGGCAGACGGGCTGTCGAATAGGAACGACGCTCGTTCCTAACCCGTTCCAATGCATGGACGGCGATCTGATGCGCTGCAACGACGCGCAGACCGGTTTCGAGTACGTCGAGACCTGCCTCAACACGGCGAACTGCAACGCGCTCATCGAAGAGCTCGTCGGCACCCCATACACACAATACCTAACCCCAGCCGAGCTCGAAAAGCTCGGCTGCAATCCACCTAGCTGCACGCCTGGCCGCTTCCGCTGCGACGGGGCGTCGTTGCGGCGCTGCAATGCCAACCGCACTGGCTACATCGACCTGGCGGCTACGTGCCAGAGCCCGCGGCATTGCGACGCCTCAGCGGGGATCTGCCAGCCTGTTCCGTGCACGGTCAACACCACGCAGTGCAGCGGCAATGAGTTCCAGGTCTGCACCCCTGCCGGCTGGCAAGTCAATGATCGGTGCAGCAGCGGAGCCCAATGCGACACTCGCCTCGGATGCCAGCCCGCCGCGTGCGAACCGAACGGATACCGCTGCAACGGCGCCGATCTCGTGCGCTGCAACGTCGACCGCACCGGTTGGATCCCAGTGCGGGCTTGCGCGACCGAAGGGCTGTGCAACGTCGCTGCAAAACGCTGCGACCCACCCCTCTGTCTCCCAGGTCAGCGGCGCTGCTTTGGCGCGCGGCTCGAGCAATGTAACCCGAGCCGCGATGGCTGGCAGCTGATCGCCGACTGCGCAGCGGCAACGCCGGGGGTCGAAGGCAGCCCGTCGGCGCTCTGCGATCCGAGCGTGGACGGGGGGTGTCAGGCAGTGCCGGGGTGCCCAACGGGCGCGCTGCGTTGCAACGGGCAATCGCTCGAGCGCTGCCGCGACAACGCCTGGCGCCCGTACCGTCGCTGCACCACGGCGGCCTTGTGCGACGCCAGTGGTGCTGGGTCATGTCAACCGCCGGTGTGCCAACCGGGGACTCATCGCTGCATCATCTCCGAGGTGAACCCCGTGCTGCCCGAAGCCGGAGCCTCCAGGGCAGGCCTGACCCTGCAGGCCTGCAATGCCGGCGGCACTGGCTATGAGCTCGTACGAGCCTGCACCCCGGATCAGTTGTGCGACGCCACTCACGGGCAGTGCGACCTCTGTGATCCCACCCAACCCTACCTGTGCAGCGGAAACGAGCTCTTGGTCTGTACCGCAGACGGTCAGGAGCGGACGCTTGACAAGCTCTGCGCCGACGCCTGCGTCGCACCCGGCACTTCTGACGGGGGCCCCCGGCCATTGACCCGGGCCACCTGCCGCGAGGATCTACCGGGCTCTCAAAACTAGACCTGAGTGCCTAACTGGCGTGCGAGCGGCTCGGCGACGACGTGCTAGACCAGTTTGCAAAATTCGGGGAAGCAGCAATGACTACAGACGACAGCGACGTTGAATCTTCCAATCCTTCGAAGAGCTTCAAAGTGGGCGACTTTGATCGCTTGTCCGGCTTCTTTACCCCCGTCTGGGAGAGTAAACGCAAGCTGCGCTCCGAGTCCCCCATCCCATCGTCGAGTGCGGCCGCTGCGCCCACCTCGTCGAGAGGCTCGGCAGCGCTCGGGGCTCCTGCCCCTCAGCCCGGCGCGCCCTCTGAGGCCAGCCCAGCGCAGACCCGCTCAGCGCAACGCGATGCCGCAGAGCCAGTGCCAGCTGCAGCTGCCGCACCGAGATCGGGAGCGACGGCGAGCCTCGCCACGGCCCGCGCGTCGTCTCTCGGCTCGCTTCAGCCCTCGAACACGTCCGCCAGGCCCGCGGCACATGTGACTCTGGCCGGAGTTGCCAGTCCAGAGCTCCTAGCCAAGGCGGCGGCCGGGGCAACTCAGAACGCGAACCCCAAAGAGCCGCTGTTTGAATCATCCGAAGCGGGCCCTTCTACCCCGGACGGTGCCCACGTCCGCCCCATGATCCCGATGCCAAGCCCCTCGCCACGTCAGTCCGCGCGGCCCAAGTCATCGAGCCCACCAAGTGCGGCGTCGGTCGCCCTGCAGCAAGCCGGGCCGCAATTGAATCCGGAAGCCTATTTCGATCGAGAACCGGAGTTCCGGCAGCCGCTGGCAGCCCCGTCTCCTGCAGCCCCGTCTCCTACAGCCCCGTCTCCTGCAGCCCCGTCTCGTGCAGCCCAGCCTCTGGTAGCCAAATCCCCTGCCGCCGTACCTCTAGGCCCTGTTTCGCCCGGGCCAGCTTTACCGCCACGGGCGGAGCGCCCCAAGGTCAACCATCGCTCCCTGCGAGCCTCGGTCGCAGCCACGGCCATACACGAGAAGCTCAAAGCGAAGCAGCAGACGGACTCAGCGGAGACCCTCACGCGCCATAGAGAAGCCGAAAGCGACCGAGAGGCGATTCAGGCCGCGGCGGCGCGCGCGGTCGCGACACCCGCGGAGACTCATCCCGTCCACCTGCTACGTCGGCTCCGGCGGACTATCCACCTGTCTACCCCGCTGCCCGAATCGGTGCGAGCGATGCTCAGCAAGTTCCGCGGCTGAGCCCTCGTCGGCGCCGGCGCAGCCAGGAGCCAGCTCCAGGGCTGACCGCGGCAGTCGGCACTTTCTCTACATGGGTCAAAACGGCGCGGACTTCGGGTTTCTGCTCCTAGCCTTCGCCTTGCCTCGAGAGTGAGGGTGTGAGCTGCGACCTTCGACAGCGAGGGTGTGGCGCGCTCATGTCAGCTGAGCGGCGACATTGGCGAGGGGGGGGTGGTGGACGTCATCGAAGCGGCGAGCTGAAGTTGTCTCTGGCCTCGCGGTTCATTAGGGCGAGCCGGGCGACCTTTGCTAGATTGCTCGTGTGCATATCCTCCTCGCAGCGCTGCTCGCGCTCGCTACTATTTTACATATCCCTTCCGCTCGCGCGGAAGGCGCCGACAGCAACCAAAACGCGCTCCAGACGCAGGGCATCTATTTGCAGCAGGGCGTTGCCCAGTCACCCAAGCGCCTGGACCACCTGATCAGAAACTCTTTGGAGGTTGGCGTAAACGCCATGGTGGTAGATGTCGACGTACGCTCATCCCACTACAAAACGGCGATCCAGCGCATTCAGGAGAACGGCATTAGATACATACCGCGCATCACCATGTTCGCTGACGGGGGCACGCACGAGCAAGTGAGCAGCAAGGCGTTTTGGGAGGAACGCTGGAAGCTGGCAAACTACGCGATAGACCTCGGGGCAAAGGACGTTCAGTTAGACTATATTCGGTACAGCTCGAAAACCGCCGCCTCAAAGCAGAACGCCCTCAACATCCGCGAGGTCTTGCGCTTTTTCAAAAAGCGCGTGAACGATCGCGGCGCCCGGCTGCAGATCGACGTGTTCGGCGAGGTGTCTCACGGCCCCTCTCTGCACATCGGGCAAGACATGAGCCTGTTTGCCAGCGAAATCGACGCCGTTTGCCCGATGGTCTACCCATCCCACTACCAGCCGTACGAGGAACGTGTGCACCAACCTTACGAGACGGTGTTCGACTCATTGACCGCGCTCAAGCGCCAGATGGGCGAGCACGAGGTCCCGGTGCTCGCTTACATCGAGCTGTTCAACCACCGTTTCAAGCTCAGCCCGGCAGAGCGGGTTGACTACATTCGCGCGCAGCTGCGTGCAGTGAAGGAGGCGCATGCCGAAGGCTGGTTCGCGTGGAGCGCGGGCAATCGTTACGACATATTATTCGATATACTCAGGCGCTTCCGCGATGAGGCGGCAAGCTAGTCGCTGCGCGTCGAAAACTGTGGTTACAAGAGCGACGCGTGGGAGGCCAGCTATCACACTATGAGTAACGAGCAGCGTTCGCCCTTGTACCGGGGCCGTGCGCCCACATCGGCGGCCGGCCACGCCCGTATCTCACGTCCCCAATCAACACGCGGCAGATAAAGGCGTACGAAATGGGGTCGCTTTAATAAAGAAGCACCCGGGGGGGGTCGTTCACCATTACGTGGTGAACCCCCACAGTATGGAGCTGGAATCTGACAGCTCAAACCTCGGCTATAACCGTAAGACCTCGGGAGTTCGTCTGGCGTCTCAGGAGGAGGAAGTCCAGAAGCTCTATCGCCAACTGAGCGATGGTAGCCTCGATCTCTCTCCACCCAGCATCCCGCCAATGATGCGGTCTACCGACGACGACGAGCCCATCACCGAGCAGTTCGATCTTCCGGGAACGGAGAGCGTACGCGCCACCGCTCGCGATCGCGGCGTTCTGGTTCGAGTGGATGGGCCGGCGAACGGGCAAGTGTTTTCCGTGGAGACGCCAGAGCTGGTGATCGGCCGCAGCCCAGCTTCAGACTTTCGCCTGACCGATGAGGGTGTGAGCCGTCGCCACGCGATGCTCGTGCACACGCAAGGCCACTACTTTATCCAGGATTTGGACTCTAGCAACGGCACGTTCCTGGAGGGTCGCCGCGTCAAGCGGGCTCCGCTCATGGAGGGCGATCTGATCCAGCTTGGGCCGAATGCAGGCT
This sequence comes from Deltaproteobacteria bacterium, assembly GCA_043747815.1. Classification (GTDB taxonomy): domain Bacteria; phylum Myxococcota_A; class Polyangia; order Polyangiales; family Polyangiaceae; genus SZUA-265. The sequence continues at coordinate 6,899 of JAYTOL010000221.1, read as the reverse complement.
TTCGCTTCTGCATGATGGACGTGAAGCAGGAGCGCGCGATGATGCGCCTCTACGAAGAGACCACCGTGGACGCGCTGACCCGTGTCTACAATCGGCGCTTCATCGACAAGCGCTTCGACGAAGAGCTTGCCTACGCCCTGCGCCACCGAGGCGAGCTGTCGGTGGTCATGTTGGACGTCGACTACTTCAAGCACGTCAACGACCGGCACGGACACGCTTCTGGTGACATGGTGCTGCGGCGGGTCGCCGAGGTGATCACCGATCAGCTGCGCACGGAAGACGTCCTCGCAAGGTATGGTGGCGAGGAGTTCTTGATGCTGCTGCGCGGTATCCCCCATACCGGCGCCACCAGCGTCGCCGAACGAGTGCGTGTGGCCGTGCAGAACGCACAGATCCGAGTCGGGCGACTCACGCTGCGCGTCACCATCAGCGCCGGCTGCGCATCCCTGAGCGGCTGCCCCTCGAACACCAAGGAAGATCTGATCGCCCAGGTGGACGAGCGCCTGTACCGAGCCAAACACCTGGGCCGCAATCAGGTGTGCTGGGACTAGCGCGGAGCCGGCAGGCAGACGTCCCTCGTCTGGCCACGCCGCTGGCTCGATCGCGGTCCACGTTTTCGTGGCGCGCAGGACAGCGATCAGAAGCGCAGCTGAAAGCGAGCGCCAACGTGGCCAGGGGCCAAGCTGGGCACCAGGGACGCGGCCGCCTCCCCCGTGGCGTCGTTGGCGTGCTTGTCGTCCCCACCGAACAGCAAGATCGCGCCCGCTGTCACCGCTGCAGCGCCAGCCATCGACAGGCCAACTACGCCATACAAGCCGACCCGATCTCGATTATCCTCCAGCCGGGCAATCTCCGCCGTGTCAGGCTCTGTCTCGCCGCGAGCCGCGTCGATGTCACCACCGATGCTGCCTGACTCCATGATGAAGTAAGTGCCGCCCAGCGCAAACGCCCCGGCGACCCCCGCCCACAAGCCCCAGCTTTGCCAGATCGAGCCAGATCCGACGCCCTGCCCGGGCGTGGGCTCCCCGCTCGGCTTCGAGGCAGGGTCTACGTCGATCACCTTCAGTTGGTTGCCGACGTCGTCATAGAGCGCAACCTGAATCGTCTCGACGCCGGCCTCGACCTCCGCGCGCATTTCACCCTTCTGCAGGGTGACCTTCCCGCTTTCCCCGCCGGCTCGAGTCATCAACACCTCGACGCGTTTGATGAGCTCGAGCGGGTCATTGTCGATGCGCACATCGAGCACGCCCTTCTTCACGCTGGCGCGGACCTCCAGAACACCCACCTCGGTCACCCGGCTGCGCGCTTCGTTGAGGCGCTGCCTGATTTTCGGCGAGCCGCCTTCCGGAAACAACAACGACGGCTGCAACATCAACGCCAGGTAGAACGAGTCGGTAGCTTCGACCTCGTTGTCGAGGGCGGCTTCCACGATGCCCAGCTTGAAATACGCCAGCGCCAGCTGCTCCGACGCCGCCTTGCCAGAGCGAACCACGTCGAAGAGCAACTGCTGCGCATCGGGGTAGTTGAGCTGCTCGATCTGCTTGGTGGCCTGCTCCAGCTTGGAAGCCACCTCGCCCGCGGGAGCGGCGCTCGCCGGCTTCTCAGCAGCCGCACCCTCCTGCGCCCTCGCCACGTCAGGCCTTACACAAAGGCCAGCGGCCAGTACCAGCACGCCAAGCCAGCGGCCACCACACTGTAAACGCAACGGGGAACTAAAAGACACTGACGATGACTCCGCTGTCGCGAACGGCGACCCTGGCAGCAAACCACGCTACACGGCACCAACGCCGCGCCGGGCCTACTCCTCCCAGGAGACTTTGACCGCCTCGGTCTTACCTGGATCGAGCTGCAACGTGAAGCGCTTGGTGCGCCCATCCTCTGTCCTCGCCACCATGCGGTGCATGCCCGGCGAAAGCTCCATACGAACCAGCGGCGTCACGCCCTTCTTCTCGCCATCCACGAACACGGTGGCGTAAGGAGACGCGTCGACGCTGAGGAAGGCCATCCTGGGTGCACCGTCCTCGATCACTAGATCGCCGTCCGCCGCCGCGACGCGCTTGGGCGGCTCGGGTCCAGCTTCAGGCTCCGGCTCCTCCTGAGCTTCCGGTAGGTCCAATACTCCAACCGTAGCTGGTTCGGCTTCCGGCTCTACGCTGGCCGGTGTGCCCGCTTTGGCTTGTTGCGTCGAGCTCGCAGACCGAGCGCGCTGCGGCGTTGCTGCCACTCGGCGCAGCACCGGTCGTCGCGCGGCCCCGCGCTCATTCGCTGCCGCGCGGCTCGATGGCTCTCCCCTTGCGGCGCCTTCATCCGAGCGTGCGCCCTCGGCTTCCGCAGCGTCTTCCGCAAGCGCCTGCCCGCGCACGGCCGTGAGTGCTCCCGCACCAGCACCGCTCGGGGCCGAAGCATGTGCAGTAATTTCTGCCGAGCTGACCTTCCGATCCTCCGCCTTAGCGGCGACGGCACCCTTTGCGTCCGGGCCCGCCGCTGCCACTTTGACTTCCGAGGATGGGACGGCCTGCGGCCCTCGCGCCATCGACCGACTCGCCATCACAGCGGCACCCGAGGCGACTGCCACCAGCACGCCGAGCAGCGTTACCACCGCCCACCGCGACCAGCCCGACTTTGCATTTTCCGCCGGACGGCTGTCATGCATCCACGCCTGAGCTTGCCCAGGTCCTTCGGCTTCCAGATCCTCCCCGTCATAGATCCGGGTGACTGCGTCATCGCCCGTCTCTTCCTCATACTCCCCGAGGTCGATGCCATCGTCGGCAGCCGCCTCCATCTCTTCCAACTCATCGGGCGACGGTGGCGAAGGCGCTAGCACCACTACCGCCGGCGCTCCGGATGGCGCTTGACGTGCCCCGCCAAGCTCACGTTGGTCCGCCCATTCCGTCTCCCTGAGACCGCGAACCTGGCGGCGACGTTCCAGCAAATATTGCTCGCAAACACCGCGCACCTGGGCGCCAATACTCTGGCGCGCAACCACCGTTCCGGTTCTCCGCACCGCATCCTGCAGCGCGGCGGCCAGCGCCTCTACAGTGCTGAAGCCTCCCGTTGGCCCCTGGCGCAACAGAGAGCGCACGATTCCACCGAGCTCGTCCTTCTCGCCGTCCGCGAGGCCCGACCCATCGCCGAGAAGCTCCTGCAGGACAGCCCCCAGCGAATGCACATCCACAGCGGGCGTCACCGGTGCGCCACCCAACAAGTCAGGCGAGGCATACGCCATCGCTGCCGCGGGCACGTGCTCGCGCCCGACGACTCTCCCGACGGGGCGCACCCCAATCAGGCCCATCACTTTCACGTCGCCACGTTCGGTCAACATGAAATTGCGAGGACATAAGGCGCCGTGCACGAAGCCGACGGCGCTTTCCTCGTCGAGCGACAGCTTGTGTAGCCGCCTGACGAGCTCGCACGCTTGCAAAATGATTCCGACCGCTACCCCGGATGGCAGCCGCCGTCCCCGCTCCCGCAGACCTTCGATGACCTGCGCGAGAAAAACCCCCTCTTCAAAACCGTAAATGGCGAAAGGCCGCCCATCCAACACCCCGTAGTCCAGGACGGACACGACGTTCGGACCGCTGAGCTTCAGCGTCAGCAACGCTTCGAGCCAGAGCGCATCAGCTCCAGCGCGCGTTCTATTGCTCTCACCCGTGTGCTTCAGCAGCACTGGGCGAGTTACTCCGGAGGCATCTCGCTGCTCTCCGAGCCAGGTACCCCAGGCCCCGTCCGCATCGAGCTCACTCAGAGCGCGGTAGACAAACGGCCCCTCGGAGATGCTGTCCGGCAACCCATGCCGTGACTTCAGCCTCTTCGGCTTAGATAACTTAAACACCCCAAACCGCGAACGATTTGAGGTGCCTAAATTCTGGAACGTATCCATCCTCTTTTACACCCAGGCCAGCTCTAGTGAAGCTGCAGGCCCCCTCTTGCGAGAGGGCCTGCTGCGCCGAGGATCCTCAAACTCAGCGCAGCTTCCCCTTATCTGACGCTACTTTACTTACTGAAGCAGGAGGGCTTCAGCGTCCAAGCAGGCTTGCGGATCCGGCTGGTTCTCGTTCACGATCGACAGGATGCACAAGCTGTTGACGTACACAGCGGCAAAGTCGTCACGATCGATAACGCCGCGGCTCAGGACGCCCAAAACCGGGTCGAGGAGGTTCAGGTTGTCGTCCAGCTCTTGCGGGGACACACCGAGGTCACCCGCAGCGGTTGCCAAGGTCACCTTCTGATCGAAACGCAAGAACACGTTGGAGATCGGGTCGCCACCTGCCAAGGGCACGGTCGCCTTGGTCAGAGCAGCCTTGTAGAACTGCGTGCTGTCTGCCTCCACCGTACGAGCGAATTCTTGAGCGCTCGGATAAACGGCTTCGAGCTGCTCGACCTCGTCACGATTCAGGCCACTGACCCGAGCGTTCGCGAGCGCGATTTCACGAACCTCGTCCACCACCGGAATCAAGCCCTGCGCGTGGCAGTTGGAGCAAGACACCATGGTCACCGCGCGGAAGTTGTTCTGGCTAAAGTCGACCAGAATGTTTGAGTCCTCTACGATGTTACCGACAGCGTCCGCGATGATGAACCCAAACATGCCGTTCGGCAGCGTGAAGATGGCTTCCGTGCCACCCGCAGCAAATCCGAATGGATCTTCGAAGATGCTCTCGTTCTGGCCATCCGCTTCGAAATCAAAGCTCTGCCAGAGCACGCCCTGGCGGGCATTGATCTCGTCACGCTGCAGGACACGGTCCTGACGTGAGATACGAGACTTAGTGGTACCTGCACGAATCTGGTCCTCATCCGCCAAGTTCGCTGCAACGTCGATCAGCAGGTTGTTGAGGATGAAATCCGGGAGCGTCTGATTTACGTCGACGTCGATCAGGGCGTAGTAGAGGTTACCGATCGACGCCGCGTCGAGCAGTGAGTCCGAGAACTGCACCGGGATCGTGGTGCCGGAATCGGCCACCGCGTCGTCAGCATCGTCACCGACGAAGGGAACGGCGAAGTCATTCGCATCGGCAATCGCTTCCCACTTGTCCGCAAAGTCCGTGGCGACGCCGTCGATCACGACGGTGACGGGCTGATCCCAGCCGTAGTCTTCGATGTTGATGGCGTAGATGGTCTGCGCCTGGTCGACCGGGCGCGGCTTCTCCACCGTTGTCTCGGTCGAGAGCGCATTCACCAACTTGAACATGGCCTGACGGTCACGGTCGAGGCTGACCAGGGCGCACACGCCCGAGGTGAAGCGGTTCGTCAGCGCGATGTAGCGCGTCGTCAATGCATCGTCTGCATCGAGGCCGGCTAGATCCTGGGCAACCTCCGCATACAGGTCGTCGAAGGTCGACAGCTGGTCGGTGCAATCTACTAGACCAGCCGGGTCAACGCCCTCCCAGAAGTTCGGGTTGTCGATGAACTGCGCAACGGTGTCGATATCGGTTTTGCTGACGCGGGGCAGTAGCGACTGAGACGGCGGCATGCTGCCGTTGGTCATGCGCTGGATGATCTTCGAGCCCGCCGAATCGAGAGGAACTACCTTCCCGTTCGCAACCAACTTGTCCATGTCGTTGATGTAGTTCATACCGCCACCCGATGCCTCGGCCACCGAGAGCGCCGGGCCGTGGCATTGACCACAATTCTCTGCCAAGATATTTTGAGCGGCGACTTGGGCGAGGGCCTTGACGTCGTTACCCAAGTCTGGCGGAGTGCTAGAAGGCGGTGCCGGACGAGGCGGCGTCACGTCTGGCGCCGCGACTCCTGGACCGTCGACGGCATCCGGCGACGGGCAACCTGCGAGCAGCTGGTTGTCCGCGCACGTCTCACGCGGTACCGGGACCGCTTCCGTGTCATTGTTGTCGTCGCTTCCGCACGCGAGAGCGAGCAATGCGGCGCTAAATCCGATACTAAATGCTCTAAAAGTCATGAGCTTGTTTCCTTGGTTCTTCACAGAGTCCTCCAGGTCCTTATCTGCGCATCTCATTCGTGATATGCGCCCGAGATTGAGCTTGAAGTGATGCCCGAGGTTAAGGCAACGACTCCGGGCCCGAGGTTAAGGCGCTGAGTGCGATGGCGATCTCCGCCACCGAGTGAGAAGTGTAGGGGTACCTCCGAATCTAGTCAGCCAAAATCGTGACTCTCGGAGTAGTTACGCTGACCTGCGAGAATTCCCACGGGACCAGATCGAGCGGCAGCGCCGATTATGGACGCAATTGCTTCGCTTTGGATCAATGTGCCAGATTCAGAACACCCGACGCTAGTCCTACCTTTAATGCGGGCGGTGAATTCCCGCGCCGTCGAGCTCAGGTCGGGATTGGGTCCGCGCGCGCTGGGATCGCGCATGATCTCTGGACACCGTTGGCTCGTGCTGCACCGTGCAACAGGTCGGAGTTTCGTCACGACGTGGCGACGCTCGAGGCGGAACAGGGGTTTTTGCCGCTGTTTGCGCAATATTCCAAGCCAGGCTGTATATTAACACCGTTTAACAGCGCATCTATGGCAGCTGCCTTGCTCGGCCTGGGAGCGGCGCGTACGCTGCCCTCGAATGGCTGACGTTCGCCCGCGCAGTGAGAACGAAGCTGCAGCGAACGAGGTGCCGGAAGAGCCGGCGGATAGGCATTTGCGGCATCTGCCGGCACCGTCGCAGCGGGTCGCGCGGCGGATCCTGGAGCGGGGGCGGCGGGCCGAGGGGGCCCGGCTCGACCCTTTGGGAGCGTTGGCGATCGATTCGCTCCGCGTGCCCCGCCTTGCGCCGGCTGCTCGCGAGGAGCCGACCCCGCCGAGCGCCCCGCGCGCGGAGGAGTTCCTCCAGGTGTTTCACGAATACGAGCGCTACGTGGCTAGCATCGGCACCCGAATCCTCGGCTCGAACAACGGGGTCGATGACCTAGTGCAGGAGGTGTTTCTGGTCATCT
>JAYTOL010000220.1:0-21994 GCA_043747815.1 Deltaproteobacteria bacterium | reverse complement strand
GACGATCGGCGGGATGATCAGCAACCGCACGGCCGCGGCGGCGTAGACGCCCTTCTTGGCCTCGCGGATCGACGGCGCCGCCAGCGCGCGCTGGGTAATCGTCTGGTTGGTGCTCCAGTAATAGAGCTGCGAGAAAATCATGCCGGTGAACAGCGTGGGCCACGGGATGGCTGAACCGGGGCCGCCGAGCAGGGTGGCGCGTTCCGGCGGGAGGCCAGATAGGTCCCAGTGCACGGCGTTGAGGGAGAGAACCGTGATCAGCACCGCCATGCCGAGGACGAGCACGCCGGTGTAAGTGTCGGAGATCGCCACCGCGCGTAGGCCACCGCCAATGGCGTAGGCCGCGCCGACGACCGCGACGCCGGCCGAGAGCACGAGGATGGGGACATCGAGGCCGAACATGGTCCGGATCAGCAGCGAGCTCGTGTAGAGCATGATCGGCAGGAAGATCAGGACATCCCCCAGCAGGAAGATGGCGGAGACCGTGGCCCGGATGTGCTTGTTGTTGTAGCGGCGCTCGAGGAGCTCGGTGACGGTGGTGCAGTTGTACTTGTAGTACAGCGGCACGAAAATCTTCGCGAGCATCAGCAGGCCGACGAAACCCGAGAGCTCCCAGACCACCATGATCAGCGCCTGGGGGCCGTTCATGCCGACGAAGGTGTCGGTGTTGATGTTGGTCAGCGTGATCGAGCCCGCGATGAAGGCCCAGGTGAGGTTGCCGCTGGCGAGGAAGTACTCGCGCGCCTCGTTGCTACCGCGGTCGGCCTTGCGGCAGTGAAGCCACGTAATCACACCGACGGCGGCGTTGAGGAGCAGGAAGACCAGGAATTGGATCGCGCCGGAGGACATGCGGGGTTGGGGTGGCCCGAGCACACCGCACGGGCGACGCCGAGCGAGGGCATACCACGGGGAAAGTCCGCACGCGGGGGAAATAAGGGCGACCTTGTGGGAAAGACGACGATGACGTCGGCTCAACTCATGACTGCGCGACGTGTTCGTGCTCGAGGACTCGAGTGGCGTCAACCGCTGCCTCGCGATAGCGCTGGGTGGCGCGCGCAGGGGTGGCCCTCTTCGCGGCGGCGATGACGGCGCTGGCCAGTGTCGCGTCGCTCGCCGACAGCATCGAAACGAGGTCGGTCATCGGGAGGTCCACTGCCCGATGTGGCGGCGCCGATGAGCGAGGTGGCGGCCGCTTCGGGGTTGTCGACGTTGATGTTCTGCAGGCGAACGACCTCGCGGAAGTAGCGCGCGAGCGCCCACTCTACCCGCGTTGCCTCGAGCGCGCGCACGACCACGAGCATCTCGTCCCTGCACAGCTCGCCTGCGAGCACTTCGCCCGCGGCCGCCGACGACTCCGCTGACAGGCAAGCCGACTGCCCCCGCCGCTTGCGCTTGCAAGGGGGAGGAACCGCGCGCCGAATCCGCTGCCGAACTGCAGGGCCAGGGCTGGATGCTCCTCCGTCGCTGGGCTCTCCTCCCGAGGAGACGTCGACCCTGCCGGAACTGCCGGCGTCCTGCCTGATCGCCGGGGCGGATGCGCTGGGTCGAGCACCCTCACGAGTAATGACCTTTACAAGGACTATCTGGCTTCGCACGGGCGCTATCCTTTGATCGTGCATGCGGCCGGCAATATCGACCCCTTGGACGGAATCGTGCCAGCGAGAGCCGAGTACGTGAACCACAAGGGCTACAACACCCTCTCGGTCGGCAGTCATGACGAAGCTTTCGCGATCGACACGAGCTCGGTGTTCCGCAATCCGTCCAGCCCCCATGGCGATCGCGAACTGCCAGAGATCTCTGCCAACGGGACCAGCATCGCGGCAGAGGGGTTGTCCCTCGACGGCACGAGTTTCGCAGCGCCGGCGGTCAGTGGTGTTGCGGCGCTGATTCAGGAAACCGCACCCACTCTCGTCCAGTGGCCGGAGGGTTGTCGTGCGATCCTGCCCGCTGCCGCAGGGCCGAGGCACAGCGCCAGGACCTGGTGGCAGGACATCGTCGATCACGTCGACGGGGTCGACGGGGCCGGCGCACTCAACGCGGAGGAAAGCTTCCTCGTCGCGCAGGGCCGCTCGGCGCGAAATGCCGCGCCGATGCCCCGTGCCTGGGACGTCGGAGAGCTGAAAGCTCAGGACTTTGGTGCGACCTCGCAGACCGTCTTCAACTATCGGCTGTCCGTCCCCAACCGCCAACGTCGAGCGCCGCATCACCACCTCTAATCACGTCCTCGTCGATGCCGCCCAGCGTCTGCTTCGACTGCATCTGGACCGACTCCGAATGCAAAGGCTACCGCGTTCGCCTCCAATGCCCGGTCTCGCTCGACGTGCGCCCCGCGCGCGATAACCGATACACGCACTAGCGGCGAATTGCCCCCGCAGCCCGGCGGCATACGTGATGGGGCGGTCCGAGCCAGGTGGTCAGGGCCTCACGAAGGCCCTGGTCCGTGCCGTCTCCGACCCACGCGACGTAGCCGTCGGGTCGAATCAGCACGGCAGTGGGAGCAGTGACCACGCCGAGCATCGGGAGATCCCACACACCAGCGTATCGAGCATCGATGCGCGCCACCCGATCCGCCCAGGGAACTATGTCGAGGGCGCCGGCCTCGCCGAGGTTGAGTAGCACCGGTCGGGCTGCGTGCAGCAAGGTGAACACCCGCCGTGGGCCGCTTTGGGTGACCAGGTCGAGGTCGGGCATGCGGCGCCCGAGCAGTGGGTGGCCCGTGCCGAGGTCGTAGTGAACGTCCAGACCTGACATCATCGCGGCGTAGCGCTTGCGAGGCTCGTCCATCTGCAGCAGCGCCGAGACGGTCTCGCGCAGAGCCTGCAGCCGCGCGTCGCCGCCGTTGAGCGCCGTCTGGGCCATGGTGAGCTGGAGCACGCGCGCACCGATGGGGTGGCGCTCCGCATGGTAGCTATCCAGCAGGCTCGACGGCGAAGTGCCGTGGACCACCTGGGCCAGCTTCCATCCGAGGTTCACGGCGTCCTGGATGCCGATGTTGAGGCCCTGTCCGCCGGCGGGGGAATGCACGTGCGCTGCGTCGCCGGCCAAGAGCACGCGTCGCTCTCGGTAGGACGCTGCTTGCCGGGTTGCATCGGTGAACCTCGACAGGAACGTGACGTCGTGAACCCCGAAGTCTGTGCCGTAGACGGCGATGAGAGCCTCTCGAAGGCCGTCGAGGGTTGGCTCGTCGCCATGCATGACCTTTGGCTCGATCAACACGACCTTCGCCCGCTTGCCGTCGTCCAGTTTGGCGATGGCATTGATGCCCTTGTCAGCATGGCGGCCGCCCCACGCCGGCTCGCTCGTCATGTTGACCTCGGCAATCAAGTAGCTGACGGACGCATCCCACCCTGGAAAGTCGATGCCGGCGTTCTTGCGGACCAGGCTGCGACCGCCGTCGCAGCCCACGAGGTAGTTTGCTCGCAACGCACGGCCGTCGGAGAGGGCGACGTCGACGCCGGTGCCGTCCTGGGCAAAGCCGGTCACCTCACGTTCAGCATAGAGCGTGACCCCCAGCTCGTCGACCCAGGCGGCGAGGATGCGCTCGATGTGGATCTGAGACAGCGCAAGCCCGTAGTGGTGGCGTGTCGGAAAGTCGCTGATGTCGAGACGATTGAACGCGAAGCCCGTCACCTGCATGACCTGCCCCTGGGAGAGGAAGCGCTCCGCGATGCCACGCTGATCGAACACCTCGATGGTGCGTGAATGCAGACCGCCTGCGCGCGAGCCCATGAAGTCCCGGTTGGCGTGCCGTTCGACGATCGCGACGTTGACCCGCGCCAGCGCGAGCTCCGCCGCCAGCATCATCCCCGTCGGACCTCCGCCGGCGATCACCACTGCATGCTGCGTCATGGCCACACTGCGCTCGGCATCGTCGTGCATGTTCAATCCTCCAGTCGCTCTCGTTCGCTCGAGGCCGGGGACTGTGCGGCATGACCCGGGCCTTGCCGCAAGCCCCCTTGTCTGGTATACGCTGCAAGCGGGAAGGGCCGGGAGTGGCGCTGCTCCACTGGTTCGCCGCGTGCCCCTCGCGAAACCCGCGATCGAAACGAGGGCGGCGAATTTTCGTTCACGGCGAACGGGCTGTTTCTGTCGTTCCACCTGGGGCAGGTGCTCGAGCTGGAGCAGCGCACGTCGGACGCGTTCTGGGCGGGTCGCAGCTTCCGCGGGGACGTCAAGGTGATGCTACCGGGGGAGCGTCGCACCTTTCGGCACCGCTTACCCGCGCGCTTTGCGCACATCACCATTCCGCCCGCGCTGCTCGCTGGGTTGGGCACAGCACCCCAGGCGTTACGTCCACACGTGATCCTCAACGATCCGCGCGCGTGAGTTGCTCGAGCGCGGAGAAACTCTAGCCAGCGCGGCCATCGCCGTCGGTTTTTGCGACCAGAGCCACCTGGCCCGTCATATGCGCCGGTTCACCGGGCACAGCCCCAGCTACTGGCAACGATTGTCGGCGGATCGTTCCGGGGGTCGGCGAAACGTTCTATAGCGAAAGGCACGCTTCTCGTAGGTTCAGCTCGACAGCTCGGCAGCTCGCCGCGCTGCCTTCGAAGCCTGGAAACATGACTGAACGAAAACTGTTGGGAAAAGTTGCGATCGTGACTGGTGCCTCGCGCAACCCGGGGCGCGGCATCGCGCTGATGTTGGGTCGCCTGGGCGCGCGGGTGGTCGTGCATCCCCACGCCGGGGGCGGGGCTGACGCAGCCGCGGAGACGGCCCGCGGCGCCATCGCTGCGGGTGGAGAAGCCGAGCTGTTCGCCGCGGATCTGGCCGAGCCGCGTGATGTATCCGCGCTGGTCGAGCGAACCTTGTAGCGCTTCGACCGCTGGGACGTGTTGGTCAACAACGCGGGCATCATCCTGAAGAAGCCATTCGCCGAGATCACGGACGAGGAATACGATCGAGTCTTCGCGGTCAACTCCAAAGCCCCTTTCCTGTTGTTGCGTGCGGCGGCTCGGCACATGGCCGAAGGCGGCCGCATCGTCAACATTGCCACGTCGACCCTCGGCTGTTCGTTCCCGTTTACTCAGCGTACGCCGCTAGCAAGGCCTCACTCGAACACTACAGCCGCGCGCTGGCCAAGGAGCTCGGCCCGAAGCGTATCACCGTGAACACGCTCGCGCCCGGCGCTCTGGACACGCCGTTCTTTCACGCTGCCAATACCCAGGAGTCGGTCGACGCCATCAAACACTTTACGGGCGGGCTAGGGCGGTCGATGACGTGGTGCCGAGCGTAGAGTTCCTGGTCAAAGCCGGCGCGAGCTGGGTGTCCGGACAAACCCTGTTCGTCAACGGCGGCTTCGTCGCGCGCTGAGGCAGTATCCGAACACGAACGGCTGTAGGCTCGAGCCCTGCCATGCATACCGTCAAAGTCGTCGCTGCTGGGCTCGCACTGCTCGCCGTGTTCGTGTTGGTCGGGTACTGGCTCGCCCGGGGCGATGGCGGCGGCGCGCGCGCGGCGCTGTACTTTATCGGCGTGTGGCTGCTGCTCGCGATCGCGAACCTGGTGGTCGGGGTGCTGTCGGCGGGTTACAGCGTGCGCGAGGAGCTGCCCATCTTCGTGGTTGTGTTCGTTGTGCCTGCGCTGGTCGCCCTCGTCTTGCGGCGCGTGCTGCTGGCTGCCTGAAACCGCGCGCCAGCTCGCACGTGAACTGGCAGCGCGGCGGGCGGGCTGCGGCTCGAAAAATTGCCGCGCGTGGCCGAGGCACTGGGGCTGGGATCGCCGACTATTCGCGAGCCGACGTGTCCTCCAGCAGCTCGGCCGCCACGGGTTCACCCGACAGAGACTCAAGGAAGGCAACGACATCGGCCTTCTCGATGTCGCTCAAGCCGAGCGGCCTCAGCCGAGTGTCGCGGGTCCCCACCGCGGGCTCACCGCCGCCGCGATCGTAGAAGTCCACGACGTCGGCCAGGGTCGCGATCTGGCCCGAATGCATGTAGGGCCCCGTCTGGGCGACGCCACGCAGATTGGCGGTTCGAAAGGCGCCACGTGTCGCTTCGGGCGCAGGATTGACGAGGCCATTCAAACGACCCGCTCCGGCGTTATCGCTGAACGCGCCGCTCGAGTTGAAGGGGCTGGCCAAGAGCGGCGGAATGTCCGCGAAGCGACCCCCGTCCATCGCGGGCACGCGCTCCCCGGTTTGCGCGACGCCGAGGTTGTGGAAGTCGTCGTCCGAGAAGTGTGGAGACGAATGGCACTCGTTGCAGCGCGCCTTGCCGACGAACAAGCCAGCGCCTCGGATCGCGCTCTCGCTCATACCGCCCTCGCCGCGCACAAAGCGATCGAACGGCGTCACGCGGCTGACGAGGCCGCGCACATAGGCGGCGAGCGCCTTGCCGAAGTTCGCGAAGACCTGATTGACCAGCGTTCGGTCCGCGGCGGCCATCGCCTCCCACGCCCCGTCTGCTGGGTTGGGATTGGCGTCGGTCGGGGCCGGCTTGGGTTTGCCGAGCGCCGGAAATCGTCCGGCGTCCGCCTCGATCGCCGGATCTATGACTCCGAAGACAGCCGCGTAGTCGTCGGCATAGGCCTGCGCGATCCGGTGCACGATCGCGAGTCGGTTGCCGTTCATGGTGACCGGGTTTTCCGAGACCGGCAATGGCAGCTCCCATTGGGCAGAGAAGCGCCCGCCCCAGTTGGTCCAGCGGTAGTAGGAGCTGTTGACCAGGGGCGGAGAGTTTCGCGGATGGAAATCGGTCCCCAGCGAGACCGTGCGCGGCATCGAACGGCGATCATCCAGCCCGGGCCCCGAGTGGCAGCTCGCGCATGACACCTTGCCTACCTCGCCGACCGCCCCCAGATCGCTAGCGACCCGGAGCGCGCCCGAAAAGCGCGGGTCGAAGAAGAAGCGCTGCCCGAGCGCCCGAGCCGCCGGGTCGTCCGCCACGGCGTTGGTCGTGTCCGCAGGAACATCGGGCAATGGCGACAGCGCACGCAGCCGCTCGAGCTCGCCCGATCCCAGCTGGTCCTGCCCCTTGGACTCGCTCGAGCAGCCGGCAAGCGACACGGAGCCCAACAAGCTCGAGCAAGCCAATACCGTGAGCGCCAGCGCTCGTGCACTATCGATCCTGTCTGAATTCATCCAGACATGGAGCATCGATCGCCACCGCAATGGGGACCGCTTTGCGGTGCCCGTTTCGGCCATTTCGACGCCGAAGCGGCCAAGCGCGGCCCGATCTGGGTCTCGCGCCGCAGCGTGCCCTCGACCCGCAGCTGTCCCGTGGCTCGCGCCTATGGCCGCCGAGATGCTGCCCACCCCCCCGGCGGTGCTCGCGCAGCGCTGCGCTCCGGCGGCCCCTCCCCGGCGCTCGAAGACTCGCGCGGGAGGGGTCCGGAGCCGGATGGCTCGCTTTGAACACCCGAGAGTCCCAACGCCGTGAGAGCGCGACCCACCTTGGGTTTGCGACAGGAAAGCCTGGATAGGAGGAGATCATGTAGATGAAATGATTGAAACCTCGTTGGAGCCCTGCAGCTGGCCAGGGTGGCTACCAGCCAGAAGCGCCGTGGGGCGGTCCGGCCCCAAAATAAGCAGCGACTCCGATATAGAGCGAGATACCGTGACCGGATCGACTTGCTCTGTTTCACCGCTTACCCACTCGCAGCTCGTGCTGGCGCTCGCTCTCGGCTGCGCCGCGCCGCCGGTGCTCACGCCGACGGCAGACGCGCCGGTGCGCCCCATCCACCCGACGCCTGCGGCCACCACGAGCGAACGCGCAGAGCCGCAGCTCCAGCTGGTCGACGACTACAACCCGCCGCGCCCCGCCCCCACGGAGGTGATTGAGGCGCCGGGCGCGCGCTGGGACGCCGCGCTCGGCGGACTCTCCGGGCTGCACTACGATCGCGCCAGCGCCACGTTGTATGCGATCTCGGATCTGCCCCACCGCTTCGATCCGCGCCTCTACACCTTCAGCGTGCAGCTCACGGACACCGCCCTGCACGTCGAGCCGAAGGCCGTGTTCTCGATCCACGCGCGCGATCCAGCGGAGCACGACACGCTCAAATGGCTGGACGCGGAGAGTATCACCAGCGATGGTCACGGGGCGTTCTTTGTCGGCACGGAGAACGGCACGGATCGCCCGGACCCGCCGCCCCGCATTCGGCGCATGGACGCCGAAGGCCTGCTGACGGACGAACTGGCGCTGCCCGAGGCCTTTCTGGCCGCGCCCGCGGGCAGCGCAGAGCGCGGGCCTCGCTCCAACAGGGCCTTCGAGGGCCTCGCGCTGTCGCCGAGCGGGCGCTGGCTGACGGCCGGACTCGAGTCACCGTTGTACCAGGACGGGGACGATGCGACCTTCGAGCACGGCGCGAAGGTGCGCCTCCTGCGCTGGGACACCACCACGTTCGCCGAGCCCTTCCAGTATTTTTACCCGCTCGAGCCGATGGATCGCCCGGCGAGCGGCACACCCGCAGGCGGCAACAACGGCGTGTCCGAGCTCGTGAGTCTGGACGATCGGCGCCTCTGGGTGCTGGAGCGTGGTTACGTCCCGCTCCAGGAAGGCGCCGGGCCCACCACCGTCCGCATCTTCGAGGTCACCCTGCCGGACGTGCCGGCACCCCCGCAGCAGCAACCCGAGTTGCTCTCCAAGCGGCTCGTGCTCGACCTCGGGGACATCACCTCCGCGCTCGAGCCCGGCGCGCAAACGCTGGACAACCTAGAGGGCATGACCCTCGGCCCCGAGCTGCCCTCGGGGGATCAGAGCCTGCTGCTAGTCAGCGACGACAATTTCCGCGCGGATCAGCGCACCGTGTTCCTCGCCTTTCGCGTCCGGCGCGCGCCCACCGCGCGCTGAGCTCAGGAGCGCGCCGCACTAAAAAGAGCTGGCGCCTGCCTCGAAGCTCGCGCCGATGGAGTAACGTCCGGGCATGCGCGCCGTCGGCGGATTCCTACTCGCGACGTTACTGATGGGCTGTGCGGGCCGCTCCAGCGGAGCCCCGGCGGCCGAAGCAGCAGCACCCTTCTGCCCGCGTCAGCTGGGTCCGCGACCCGTGGCCCCACCGAGGCTCGAGCCTGCGGCGCCCGTCGCTGTTCCGCGGTCGCGTCTGATCGTGGAAGCAAGGCTACCGCTCGCCGTCCTGGCCTCCGAGTTGGAGCACAACGTCGCGCCGCGGCTCGCTGAAGGGCGCGGGGTGAAACTCGGCCCAGCGGGTGTTCTCCACTACAGCGTCGACCGCGGCGCTTTTACGCTCTCGATCGTCGCGGGCCAGCTGGTGGTCGAAACACCCATCCATGCGCGCGCAGAGGCCTGCTCGGGCCCGAGTTGTTACGCCCATTGCGAGCCGCAAGCGCTGGCGCGTGCCTCGATTCCGCTGTGGTTGCGGCCCGACTATGGCTTCGACCCCTCGCGCGTCTCGTTGCAGTTTACGCAAGGCTGCAACGTGCGTGCGCTGCGGGGGCTGCTCAGTATCGACGTGACGCCCATCTTGAAGGCGGCGCTCGCGCCGCAGCTCGAGCGCGTTCGGCGCGAGATCGATGGCCGCCTGCCTGCCATCCGCGCCGACGTCGAGCGAGCCTGGCGCCAGCTGTCGACCCCGCTCCCGTTGCCCCTGGGCGGCTGTGTGGTAGTCGATCCGCTCGGCTTGATTCAGGGCCCCGTGCGCGAGTCCGCTGGCATCGTGCACGCGCGCTTCGCGCTGCTGGCGCGGCCGGAGCTGCGCGCCGATTGCCCCAGCGCACCGGCGTCTGGTGCGACGCTTCCAGACCTGAGCCTAGACCCGACCTTACCGGAGCAGGACAGCGTGACGCTCGGCATGCACCTGCCGCTCGCGAGCCTCGCCGGCGCGTTCGAAGCAGCACCTGCTCGGTCCGGCTCCGAACCGCGCTTTAGGGTCGCCGAGGCGACCCTCGACGCGCTCGACGGGCGCGTCATCGCCGAGCTCACACTGGCGGGTGGCGTGTGCGGAGACATCGCGCTCGAGGCCGAGCCGGTCTTCGTGGGAGAGGAGGGCGTCATCGAGCTCACCGCCGGCAAGCTTAGCCCCGGAGAGAGCGAACGAGTCCGCGCGGCGGGGCTCGACCCAGAGGCGCTCGCCCGTCGACTCGCGGAGCTGCCTCGGCTGACCACGCCGCTGTCCTTGCCCCTGCTGCGCCTGGCCACGCCCGCCCTCGCGGCGCTGCTATCGGACCCGAAATTCTCGCTGAGCGCGCGTGTCTCGTCGCTGCGCTCGGCCGGCGCCGCGGCTCGCGGCGAGAGCCTCGTGGCGTGGGTCGAAGCTCGCGGCAGCCTGACCCTCGAGCATCGGTAGCTCCGAGTCAGGCTCGGTGGGGCTGTGCCAGCGCCTCACTGGGGGCGCAGCAGCGCCGGCGAAGCCAGTGGCGCATGCGGACCTCAGCTCGGCCGTCTTGACTCTGGCAGTCCGCAGCCACTTGCCGAGGAACGGGTAGGTGATGCCGCTCGCGATCGAGTAGCTGACGAGCTGTAGGGCGGTGTCGAGCGCGAGCGCGGAGCGCAGCAACCCGAACAAGGCCAGCGCGACGGCCGCCGCGCCCGAGGCACCGCGGGCCGTTCGCACGCCGAGCTCAGAGAGTAGAGCATCTCGTTCACTCGAACCTCGGGGCGGCGTTGCGTGCGGCGACTCGATTGTACGACAGCCCACGTGGCGCTACACTGCAGCATGCCAACGCGAGGCAAACCCGAGACCCCAACGGGGGACAGCTTTTTCCGCCGATACGATCCCGGCGAGCCGCGCCCCCCCCTTTCGCGAGCCGAGGGCGGAGTGCCTGGCACGCATCGACCATCGTTGCGCTGGCACGATCCCGGGGCATGATTTGCATGTGCTGAGTCTCGAGCACGCTGAGGGGGAGTTGCGCGTCAGGTACGAGATCACGCCCGCCTTGCCGGCGCACCCCTGGATCAGCTGGAGCTGGTCCGCTTGAGACAACACGGGGCAGACGTACGACATGGCAGGCGGCGCCAACGGCCCTTCTCCCGATCGGGACGCGACGACCGGAGTTCTCGCGCTCACGCCGCTCTTGAACCCGGAGGCGCGCGCGCTCCACGTCACGCTGAACCCTGCGCTCTTACCGAGCTGGGAAGAGCGAGTCTGCCGCTTCGTCGTCGACCTCTCCGAGCGGCTGCGCTGAGGCACCGGCTTCCAGAGCAGGCTTAGGAATTTGTCCAGAACTCAGGAGCACTCGCCCACGTGCCCGAGGAGCTCCGCCTCAAAAAGTTCGACCACCGCTACGAGGCTGCCTCCGCGAGCAGCCAATCTCGAGCTGAGCATACGTCACCATCGCCCGTACTCCGCGGCAAGGCGACGATATGATAGCCGAGACCCGGTAGCGTGGGCCCGAAGGGTTGTACGAGGCGGCCGGCGTTCATCTCCGCCTTTGCGAGCACGAGGCTGAGAAGCGCTACCCCTTGCCCGGCGGCAGCGGCCTGGATGGCCTGATTTTCGTCCGTGAAACGCAGCACCGACTCGATCTCCACCGAAACCCCGGCTCGCTCGAACCACATGGAGTCAGCTTCTGTTCGTGTCCGGCCAGGCCGGCTACGGCGATGACGGTCGAATCGTCGACATCCACGGTGATTCCGTCATTCCTGCGTGAAGTCGCCTGACCGACGCGGATCGATTTCGTGAGCCGTCGCGACCGGGTCGTGGCTCGTATGAAGTGGTGCACACGGAGCAGCAGCCCAGGTGGCTCCCGGACGGCACGCAGCGCTTCGTCCACTCGAACCGTGACCAAAGGAAAGTGACAAAATGACTACCCCGAATAGGCTCGTTGCAGGTCTGGCCCTCACACTCGGCTTCGGCTGTTCCACCGGTGAGGGCGCTGTGGACGTGGAAAACACCGACGACCCCGCTCCATTGGAGGGAGCCACAGCACGAGAGGGCGCGTCCGAGCTCGCCACGGAGGGCCAGGTGCGGCGGACCTTGCACGGACGCGGGTACACGTTTGAAACCATGGACATCGATGAAGTGGAACGAACGGTCACCCTCGACGGGGACATGGTTGCCGATCTCGACGAGCTACTGGCGGACTCCGACGCCTACCCTCAGGGGGGAACGTTGATAGACAAGGGCTACTACGCGGGCGTGTCGGTCGACATACGCGGTGCGATACAGACCTATCACACCCCGGTGGCAACCAGCGTGCGCTTGGTTTTCAACTCGGTGGACAGCGACTGGGTCACCGCGTTCAACCAGGCGGCGGCCGAGTGGTCGCGCGCCACGTGCATCGAGTTCACCAGCTCGGGCGCGCAGACCATCTCGATCGCTTTTGGAGCGATCGAGCCGAGCAAGTATGCACAAGCTTCTTTGCCACTCGCCACCTTCAGGCGTGATCCTCCGTTCGTGATTCCGGGCTCGGGGGTCACGCTCAACTCCGCGCACGACGTCGGGCTCGAGTTCCTCAGCGCGGGCCTCAAGCTCCAGGTGGCCTTGCATGAGCTCGGTCACACTCTCGGCTTCAAGCACCCGACGGAGGGCACGTTAGTCACCGGAACATCGAGCGGCACCGGCTACGACACCGTCATGGCCGCAGGCTTCGGCGAACCGGGCCTCGTGTCGCTCACCGCAGACGACGTCAGAACGCGCGACATCGTCTTTGCCCCGGACAGGAGGCAGGACGACCGC
Source organism: Deltaproteobacteria bacterium (assembly GCA_043747815.1). Lineage (GTDB taxonomy): Bacteria > Myxococcota_A > Polyangia > Polyangiales > Polyangiaceae > SZUA-265. The sequence goes on along the minus strand of JAYTOL010000220.1, from coordinate 9,421 downwards.
GGCCAGGTGTTCACGAGCTGCCCAACGCGCTAGGGCCGCCCGGGCGACACTTCAGTCGGGCCAGAGCCGTCCTGGAGCCGGCTGGGAGCATTCGCCAGCGCACGTTCCGTATCTCTTGCTGAACGCCACGTGGGTCGAGTCGGGTGAGCGCGCCATCGCAAGCGACTTGAGGATCGAGTGGTCGAGATTTCACGACGCCAGGGATCAGCTCTACCTCCTCAACTCCGATCTGCCCCTCGGCACCGCTGCCCATAACGCGGCACGCTTTCCGTACATCAACCCGATCGGGAGCTTGCACGCGACGGCGGAACGCTGCGCGTCGCGCTCGGAGCCATCCAACGCGGGGAGCGCGAGCTCGTCCTCGGGTGCCGCCCAGGCGCGCGCGCCCGAGAGGTGCGGGCACCTCGCCGATGGCGGCTACTTTGACAACAGCGGGGCCTCGACCACGCTCGACGTCTTGCGTGGCTTCGATGCGTGTCTGGGCGACGCAACCGATCCCGACACACAGGCATACCCACGCTGCCGGGCCATGCCGGCGGACGCCCGTGAGTGGTTGCGCGCCCACGTCGTGCCGCAGGTCCTCGTGATCCGCAACGACGTGGACCCGGCGCTGGCATGTGCCGAGCACTGCCCCTTCACACCCGATCCACTGAGTCCGGCGGACGTCGCCCGAATGAGTCCTGAAAGCTGGGGGCTCTTCCCGCGCCGAGTGCGGAGTCTGCCAACGGATGGCATTCCTGAAGTCGGGGGAGAGCCGTGGAACGCCGAGCCTGGCCAAAGAGCCCCTCCCACCATGCCCACGAGGATGCACTCGATGCCTCGTCTCAGCGGCTCCAAGTTCTTCGCGCGGGCCCCGCCCGGGCTCGAACGTCAGGCGCTCGTTCCCGAGGCGCTTGTTCGGCCCGTTACCGACGCTCGAGCCATTCGATCACCGTCGAACGAACGTGCCGGCCGGAAGAGCTGCGCCTCGAGAAGATCGAGCTGAACCGCGCCGAGACCCGCGTCCACAACTTCATCGAGTTCATCGCGAGCGGCCGCGAGCCACGGCGGGCCTTGCTGACGCCTTGGGCCAAGCCGAGGGCGGCCCTATTATCGGGCCTCTTGTAAATTCGGCGGAGGTGGAGCTGGAGTTTGCGTGCACCCGAGAACCCTCCGGATTTCAATGGTTTCCAGCGCCGTTTCCTGACGTCTCGCCCGGCCCTCCCGAGTGCGATACCCTCCCCACGTGGCCCAATCTAAGCTGCCAGACGACCTCGAACAGCGCCTTCTCGCCTTGGCCCCGGCTGACCGCTTGGCGCTCGCTACGCGGCTACTCGCTAGCGTCGAGGGCCCCGACCCGGATCGAGACGAGGCTTGGAGCGGGGAGCTGGACCGTCGCGACGCCGAGTTTGACTCTGGCGCCGTCGTCGGTATCCCGGCGGCCGAGGTTCATGCAAGCGCCCGAGCCCGTCTGCGATCGCGTTCGTCGAAACCGTGAAGCCCGTCATTTACCATCCCGAGGCGAGCGCCGAGTTCGACGCGGCTGCCGAGCGATACGAGTCACTCTCCGCCGGGCTGGGCGGCTCGTTCATCGACGAGGTGGAGGCGATCGTTGCTCGCATTGAAGAATCGCCCGCTCAATTCCCCCTCTGGCCAGGCAACCCTCGCTTTCAAAAGGCGGTTCTTCCCGAGACGTTTCCCTTCATCGTGTTCTTTCGCGAGATGAATGCCTGCATCCGGATGCTTGCCGTCGCTCACGGCGCTCGCAAGCCCGGGGTATTGGGCGCGTCGCAAGTGAGCACCTTCCCCAGCAAGTTCTGGAATCGTTGATGAATCACGAGAAGTCCACGGATCTGGACGCGGCGCTGGCCACGATGTCTGCCGACGGGTTGCGGGGGCTCGTTCACGAATTGCTGCGCGAGCTGGATGAGCGCACCTACGCGCGCTTCATGGGGTCGCTCATCGTCCGTGCCGCGCGCGCCGGCTCGGGATGGGCGCCGGCGGCAGTGAGCGAAAAGCAGGTGGCCGAGGTGCTCGCTTTCGTGAGGGCCGCCAAACGCGCCGGGCAGGCGGATCCATCGGAGGTCGACGAGTATCTCCGGCGCGGGTCCGCGGCGTTCCTCCGCAAGGACTACTCAGCCGCGCACCGAATACTGGGGGCAATTCTCCCGCCGCTCGGCGACGGGGAGATCGATCTCGGACAGCGCGAGCTGGTGGACGACGTGCTCGGTGCCGACGTCGGCGAGTGCGCCGCGCAGTACGTCGTGTCGGCATATAGGGTCGCTCCCGTCGCCGAGCGCGCTGAAGTCGTCCACACGGCGATTGAGACCGTGCGCGGTGTTGGGCGCTTCTGGGAACCGTTGCGGGAGATGGAACGGGTGGCCGTCGAGGCTCTCCCCGACCTGAGAGACTTCCTGCCGGCGTGGCGCGCGCTCGTCGCGAACAAGCCCGCCGGTAAACGCACCAGCGACTGGGACACAGAAGAAGACCGATGGCTGCGCGAGGTCGTGCAGCGCCTCGAGGGCTCGGCGGGGCTCCAGAAGGTCGCGCGTTCGACGAGGCGGGCTGACGATCTTCGAGCGTGGTGCAAGAGCCTGGTCGATGCAGGCGACTGGAAGACGGCGCTGACGGCGTTCGAGGAGGCGGCTGAGCTCGTCACGGACAAGGACTACACGCGCGGCGAATTCCTCGACGGTGCAGCGCTCGCCGCACAGACCCTCGAGCTCGAGGACGTGGCCGCATATCTCGAGCGAGCTTGGCGCGCGAGCCCGAGTCTGCCTCGCCTGCGCCGCTGGCTCGGTTCATCGAACAGCGAGGCAACGCTCGGCAAGCGGGTCGCCGAGGCGCTCGAGGCATGCCCGAAGAAGGCGTCGGGACAGCGCGCGCTCCTCCATGTGCTCTCGCACGACTTCGCCCCCGCGGCGAAGCTCCTCGCGAGCGCGCCGTGCCTCGGCTGGTCGAATGACGAGCATCCCGGGCACCTGGCGTTCATGCTCTTCGCGAGGCTTCTCGGGGGACTCAGAACGAAAGCTGCCGTACGGTCCGAGCCCATGTCCCAGGGCGCGATGGATCTGAAGGAGATCGTGACGATGAGCCCCGACCCGGAGGCGCCCCGACTCGTCACGCCCCAGGTCGATGCGCTGCTCGGGCTGGCGGGCGTCGAGCGCATCTCCGATGCGGCGTCGCGGACGCTCGTCGTCGCTTCGATGAAGAAGGCCGCGGAGATCCGAGTCGCGGGCGTGACAGACCAGAAGCGACGCCGGCACTACGGGCACGCCGCTGAGCTCGTCGCGACCTGCGTCGCGTGTGACAACTCGAGCGCGACGGCCCGCTGGGTGGCAGCGCTGCAGGCGGAGTACCGGCGGTTTCCCGCGCTCCGCGCGGAGCTCGACCGAGCCATGGGGCGTAAGTGAACGCGACGCGAAGGGCACCCGTGGGCGAGACCCACAAGTGGGAGTTCAAGGCGCGTTTCCGTCGTAACGCCTTCGGCTGGAGGTCGCAGCCGGCGATCACACGTATCAAACAAGCCGTCGCCGAGATTAAGAAGGTCGCGAAGAAGGACGCGCGGCTTGCCGCGGAGGGCGTGGTAGTCTTCCTCGAGCGCGTTTCACCGGCGCTCGAGGCGGTGGACAGCTCATCGGGATCCATCGGCACTGCCGTGAACAACGCCATAGGAGAGCTGGTACCGATCATCGCCAACGCCCCGGCAGACGCAAGGACGCGAGACGCCTGGCTCGAGCGGCTGTTCGAGGCCTACCAAGATGATGGCATCCCATACATCGAGTGGCTTGGTGATCATTGGGGCACGCTCTGCGCGTCGAAGGAAGTCGCTTCAAAGTGGGCCGATCGGCTCATCGACACCGCGAAGCTCGCCTGGAGCCCTAACCCGAACCTGCGCGGCTACTTCAAGGGGAGCACCAACTGCCTGAGCGCCCTGGTTGCCGCCGAGCGCTACGACGACGTGCTCGCGCTGCTCGATCTCGCTCCCCACAAGATGTGGCACTACCGCCAGTACGGCGTGAGGGCACTCACGGCCAAGGGAAAAAAGGCCGAGGCCATCCGGTACGCCGAGGAAGGATGCAGGCTCAATCATAGCCCTATCGCGATCGCGCGAGCCTGCGAGGAGATCCTTCTCTCTTCGGGGCTCGCGGACGAGGCGTACCGGCGCTTCGGTCTCGAGGCAAATCAGGCCGGCACGTACCTCGCGACTTTCCGCGCCGTCGCCAAGAAGTACCCGCACAAACCGGCGAGCCAGATCCTCGGCGATCTGGTGGAGACGACGCCGGGCGACGAGGGCAAGTGGTTCGCTGCGGCGAAGGACGCCGGCCTGTACGACGACGCGCTCGCGCTCGCGAGCCGCACCCCGTGTGACCCGAAGACGCTCGCGCGCGCAGCGCGCGACTACGCCGATGAGCAGCCCGCGTTCGCCGTCGGTGCGGGACTCCTGGCCCTGTACTGGCTCGTGCAAGGCTACGGCTACGAGATCACCGGCGTCGACGTCTTGGACGCCTACCGAGCAACGCTGGCCGCGGCTGAGCGTCATAGAAGCAGTGCCGAAGTGAAGGAGCGCGTTCTCAAAATGGTCGCCGCCGAGCACGCCGGCGGCTTCGTCACGAAGGTGCTCGGTCGGGAGCTCGGGCTGTGAGGGAGCGCGCGTTGGTCCGTGTCGCTTGCCCTCGTGGCGCCGTCAAGATGACGTTCGTCGCGCGCCAGGTGGACGCGGAGGCGCGCTCGCGACCTCCGTTGCCCCTGCAGCCCCGGCTGGCGGATGGGTCGGGAACGCCTTTCGCCCGGCGCTCCAGCGGCCGAAAGCATCGCTCGATGACTCACTCAACCTCTCCCAACTCCCGCTCAATCTGCTCGATGTCACCCAGTTCCTGCTGGAACTTGGGGCGGGCTTCGCATTCGTCGGCCGCTAGGTGCTGCTCAAAGTCGGGGGCGACGAGTTCTTCATCGATCTCCTCTTCTACCACCTGCACCAGGGCCGTTTCGAGTGCGCGCTCCTGCGCCTCCTTGGTCAGCCCCAGCTCAGCTTATACCTGACGGCCGTAGACACCTGAAACTGCGTTGTTATGTGGTGATCGAGAACAAGGACATTGCGGGACCAGCCATGCGAAAGAGCGGCTTGCGCGTACGCGAGGCGCTGGTCATCCTGCTTGAGCTTGGTCAGCAGGACGACGTTGTGCCCCCACGGCAATTCGCCAACAGCCTGTTGGCGATTTGGGAAGTCCGGTCAGGCCTCGGCAAATGCGCGTTTGCGGCCTCTGCGGCGGCCACTGGCGACCAGAGGCCCGAGGGCGCGTGGCTGAGATATCGGGCGCTTGCATGGAAGGAGTAAATCATTGTCGAGGGCCCGGGGCGTTTGCGAGGCAAAGTGAGGCGCGACCACCCGGTAAGGGAGCTTTTGCCCGCGCAGGGCGAGCATCAGGGGGGGAGCTCGCCGCAGTGTCGGTGTTCAACCGACAGGCTCATCGTCGCTTCGGCGCCGCGCCCCGCACTTTCCGGCGAAAGGTCTCGAGCACCGAGCTGGGGATCCTCCGATTGATCTGGCAAATCGCCTCCGCGATCCGGATCGCTTCCGCGTCAGCGAGTGCTCCACTCTCGATGAGCCGTATCAGCAGCTGCAGACCCCAGAGAACGTCGATGCCGCGTGTGGCGCATTCCGTGCGCAGGCGCTTGTCATTGGTTACACAGGTCCAGGCCCTCTCCTCCGCGAGGAGCAGGCAAAGCCAGTCCTGGAAGCGGAGCGGGCTTCGTACGGACGCCGCCGCTGCGCGCTGGAGCATTGGAAACTCGACGGTTACGACGTTGAGCCCGAGCTCCTCTGCACCAGCGCGGTCGAGCTGCTTCACTTCCGCAAGTACCTGGTCGGCGACATGCACCCTGCACAGATGCCGTGTCACGAGCTCCAGCACGGACCGTTCTGTCTTGCAGAAGTCGATCAGAACGTTGGCATCGACGATCAGGATCTCGAGCTTCACCCCCCGTACTCCAGCTATTCGACCCAGGAGTTCGCGAGCTCTCGGATGTCGTCCAACTCGAGGTCCAGCATCTCGCCGGCCTTCCCGAGCGTGATGGCGTCGGCTTCGAGCGCGCGACGCACGAGACGCGCCAGGCGGTCCTGCATGAAGTCGTGACGGTCGAGGTGCTCCGGCTCTTCCGCACCCTTGTCAGCAGGTCTACGAAAGAATGCGTCGGGCGGCAGTCCTTCGGGTTCCACCGTGCCCGGCAATGAACGCCCGTTCTTCCGCTTGTACTCGGTGTTGAACTGAATCCAGACGCGCTTCTTTTCTGCCGCTGGCAGTTGGCTCGCGACGCGGTACAGCACCGAGCGATAACTAACGCGAAAAATCCGCTTCAGTTTGAAGATGCGATCGTACCACGAGAGCCCCCGCGCCTCCGAGAGCTCCTGCTTGAAGAGCGTCTCCGGAACCAGAAAGTGAGACGCGAACACGTCCGCTTCCTTCTCTTCCGTATCATTCTCGTCCGTCTGATCAACTTCATAGGCACCCAGGTGAAGTACCAGGTGCCCCAGCTCGTGGGCGGCGGTGAAGATCCAGCGCTCAACGGAGATCCGGTCCCAGGTATTTACCGCGACTGCGGGTCCCCCATCCTCGGCCCCTACCGAGAGCCCGAAGAACCCATCGGTGGCGACGGCGGGCGTCAGCACTTTGATGCCGTGGTCCTCCAATAAACCGCAGATGTCTCGGATGGAGTCTCGTTCCTTCAGCCCGAACGCCTCACGAGTGCGAAGCGCGGCTTCGATGGCGCGGGCATCCCCCTTCAAAGCACCGATGCGCTTCCTGATCTTGGTGAGCGGGGGAGCCTTCTTCTCGTTCAGGAGCTCCTCGAGTTGCGCGTAGTGGTCGAGCTGACGTGCCACCGTGGCCAGCACCTCTTCTCGACTGTGGAGCTTTTTCTGGGCACGAAACCTGACACTCCGCAGAGGTCTAACCGGCACGAGCAGCTGCTCCACCGACACCTCTAGGGCTTTCGCGATCGCGGTCAGCGTCTCCGCCTTGGGCTCGCTGACGCCATCCTCGATGTTCCGGTAGCCCACGCGGGAAAGGCCAGCTCGCTCCGCGAGCTCGACCTGGCTCACCTTCTTGGAGGTCCTTATCCTTCGGAGATTGATGGATAAAACGCCTTCCTGGCTCTCTGACATGGGTACTCAATTTGACAGAATATGTTTGTATGTCAAGTTTGTGTAACACTGGGCGAGCGCCGAGGGCACGAGCCCAGTTCTCACCCGTAACGGAGAACAGCCAAATGTCGAACCAGATTGAGCAATTCGACGAACGAGACCCGACACGACAGGGAACACACGATCATCGTCAACGGTCGTCCGAAAAAGTGGACCGAAGATGACATCTCCTTCGAGCAGCTCGTCAAGCTCGCATTCCCTGACGCGCAACCCAATCCGAACACTGCGTACACCGTCACCTACAAGAAAGGAGGCGACCAAGGCAGCCTGGTGGCAGGTGGCAGCGTCTCCGTAAAACCAGGGATGATATTCAATGTCACCGCGACTGATAAATCATAGCCCGGACCTCAGGAAGCTCCGCGACGAGGGCTATGAGGTAGAGGTCCGTGAAGGATACCTTCTGATTCGGCATGTCCCCTACGTGAGCTCCTCGAAGGACGTGAAGTTCGGCACGCTCGTCTCGACCCTCGCGTTGGCTGGTGACCAGACGGTGAAGCCGGACACGCACGTGGTCCATTTTGGCGGCGAGTACCCGTGCCACAACGACGGAGCACCCATCGAACAACTTCGGCACACGAGTGGGCACCAGACCCTTGGGCCCTCGGTCGTAGACCACCAGTTCTCGAACAAGCCTCCAGGCGGATATCCTGACTACTACGAGAAGATGACGGGTTACATTCGGATCATCTCCTCGCCTGCCGAGTCCCTCGACCCGACGGTGACTGCCAGGACATTTGGAGCGGTGGACGACGGCGATGCCGACTCGATCTTTCACTATACCGACACGAACTCGAGCAGGGCGCAGATTAACCCCATTTCGGACAAGCTGCGTGACGGTAGAATCGCTATCGTAGGCCTCGGCGGCACTGGCGCTTACATCCTAGACTTGGTTGCAAAAACGCACGTGCGCGAGATTCATCTCTTCGACGGCGACAAGTTCGTTCAGCACAACGCGTTTCGTTCGCCGGGGGCACCCACGCGTGAGGACCTCCAGCAAACGCACGTCAAGGCGGACTATTTCGCGGCACTGTACTCCAAGATGCACAAGGGCATTCGCTCTCATCCGCATTTCATTGAGAGCAACAACGTGAACGATCTGGCGTCGGTCGGTTTCGTGTTCGTATGCGTTGACAATGGTGAGGCCAGAAAACTGATCTTCGCGACCCTGGAAGCGTCCGGGATTCCGTTTATCGATGTCGGCATGGGTGTCCACGCTGTCGACGGCAAGCTGCGTGGCATCGTCCGGACGACGTGCAGCACGCGCACGATGCGGCAGCACGTGCCCGAGAGGGTGTCATTCGATGAAGGTGTTGCCGACGAGTACCGGACGAACATTCAAATCGCAGACCTCAACATGCTCAACGCGGCGCTCGCGGTCATCAAGTGGAAGAAGTTGTGCGGCGTCTATGATGACCTGGAGAAGGAACATCACAGCACGTACACGATCGACGTCAACATGCTGCTCGGGGAAGCCTGTGAAGCATGAATTCGTCGAGCAGATACCGGAGCGCTTGAACGAAGACGTGCTCTACGTCTCGATCCCGTTTGAAACCGTCGTCCACAAATGTGCCTGCGGTTGCGGCAGCGAGGTGGTAACCCCGCTCTCGCCGACGGATTGGAAACTGACCTTCGACGGAGAGTCCATCTCGCTTCATCCGTCCATCGGGAACTGGTCGTTCGCTTGCAAGTCGCACTACTGGATCACCAATAGCCAGGTCAGGTGGGCCCCCAGGTGGTCGGACGCGGAGATCGCCGAAGGTCGTGCTTTCGACGACGCCAACAAGGCTCGGTTTCGCCATCGACGTAGTCAGGGGGCGGACCTGCCCATGGCCCAGGCCAACGAGACCCATGAAAAGCCATCCTCTATCGCAACCCACGAGCCACCGCGACGAACTGGCGGTTGGGCGGCGCTCCGACGCTGGTGGTCCGGGCGCTGATCGCGGCCGCGCGACACGAGAAGCGCGGCTCACGAGAGCCCCTCGTAACAATGCCCAGCGTATGCCGGCATGCCATCGAGCACCACGACCGGCGCCCGGCGGGACGCTTGTCGAAGGGCATCCATCAAAATGCCCTGCTGCAAGCGGCATGACGGGCGCCGAGCGCGCTTGCTGGTGCGAAGGAGCCAGCCCTGGCCCCCCAGCCTAGAGCACCGAACAGGTTGAGATCATAGTAAATCTCATTGCTTAGGCAGCTTGATGGATCACTCGTTGAATGCCCTCGAGGTTCTGAATCGTCGCT
>JAYTOL010000219.1:0-2880 GCA_043747815.1 Deltaproteobacteria bacterium | reverse complement strand
GGGCGCGCCGTGCCCGTCCACCCAGTGCGTGAAATGACCCGCGTCGAAGCTCGGGAACGCGAGCAGCAGGTTCGGCAGGTCCCCCTTCACGTCGATGAGGGTGGGCGCGAGCGCAGCGCCTCCTCCACCATCGCCATCACCATCAGGAAGGGGTGGGCTGAACGAGCAGGTCAATAACCAAAGAGGCAGAGGCCCCTAACGTTCGTGTAGTTGTCGGCGACGAAGAAGCGCTGCAGCCGGCGCGCCACGATGGCGAACTCGTTCCTCGGCGACATCGTCGGATTCTGTCGGAGCGCGAGCGGGACGAGGAGGAAGAGGTAGTGCGCGTGACGGCAGAGGTGGCACTTCCAGGAATCGAGCAGGCCCATGTTGTTGATCGTCGTCTTGCCGCGCTCGACCTCGAGCAGGATCAGGCAAACTCCGCGCTCATGACACCCTCTTCAACGCCACGTCCTCCGCGGTTTCTCGGAGCGAGGTGCAATGAGACCCAGCCAGCTCAATAAGGGCTCTCGCCAAGTCCGCGAAGGAACTCCGCCGCGAGAGTATCGGAAAGCCAGAAGCCGTCGGCGCGCAACTCCGCCACGACGGGTGCGGCGCGTTCCAACACCCCTAGCCTCCGCGCGCCCGCCACGATACCGAGAGTACCGATCACGGCGATCCCGCGAGCTGCGGCGACGCCCCGCCCACGGCGTTCGTCGATCAGCAGCGCTTCGGCGCCAAGCTTTTCGGCTAGCAGAATCGCGGCCGTTTCACCGGGATCGAGACCGAGATGCTGAGCGACGGGATCCTCGACGACCTCGATCCAGTCCGCGGCCTGGATGGTGGCGAGCACGTCGGGACGCGTCCCTACCTGAACCAACTCGCCCCACACGGTCTGCGGAATAGTGACTCGCCCAACGACAGCCGGGACGAGATCGAGTCGACGAATCCGGGCCAGGTGCAGCGGCGGCGACGTATCGGCGACGACGATCATGCGCCTGCGGCGCGTCCACGTTCGAGCTTTGCGAGGGTCGACAGGTCATCGTGCAGATCAGTGAGCTCGTAGTGCACGATGGGTACACCATGAGTCCGCGCGAGATCGAGCAGCTCATCGGGCGCGATACGCAGAGCTGATGCGGCGGCACGCCAGGTCATCCTCTCGCTGCGCACTGCATCGAGGACGAGCAGTACGCGCGCGCGTTCCGCGGCATTGTCGTCCGCAAGAGACGCTGGGACAGTAACGGTGAGCTCTACGAAGTCGGCCTGCACACATCCACTCTAGCCCGAGCGTTCCCCTTGGGCGACCCCCCGAGTGGCCGAGCACATGACCCGGGCGGACGCACGCCTTAGCGGACCACGCGAAATCGGGCGCACGGGGTTGTACGGCTGTCGCTAGCAAATTCAATGGGTTACCGTGGACCCTTCGCGCTTCGCCACCGGTGGCTCGCGAAAACGAGACCCGGCTCGACCGAGAGCTCGTGGTCACGCTGGAGAGACCCTAATTTTTCCGTCAATTTAAACCGAGGCCGGCGTGACACGATCCAGGCGCCGCCGCTGTCGCCTGCCAGCCGGGCCGAACGCGGGCGCGTCCGAGGCACCGAGCTCTGGAGACGCGGGCGCGCAGGTTCTCGTCGGTGGTGAAGAGGAGTCTGCCCAGGCGCGGAAGAGCCGTGACGACCGACCTCCCCCCAGGCCTCACCCGCGTCCCCCCGCCGCCCTCCTCACATCCCCCAACGTCATCGGCCCCCGCAAAAAAGACATCGCCCACCTCGGCTGCACGAGCAGCGTATTCGGCGTCGCGTGCACGTTCCTCACCAAGAACCAACGCGGCCCCAACCGCCGGATGACGTTATCAATCTCCGCCGCGGAGCTGCCCGCTTCGTTGGCGTTGGCGAGGCTGTCCACGACGCGCTCGCGGTCGGCGTCGGTCTGTAGCCTGCCGACCGCCCAGAAGCCCGCGTTGGAGAGCGCGCGGTAGTCGAGGTCCATGGGGTTCTGCGTGGCGACGACGACGCCCATGCCGAAGGCGCGGCCCTGCTTCATCAGGGCAACGGTGGGGCGCTTGGTGGGCGGGTTGGCGGGGTGGGGCGGCAAGAGGCCGTACACTTCGTCGAAGATGAGCAGGGCCTTGAGGCGGCGGGAGCCGGGCAGGGAGCGCGTATAGGCGAGCAGCTCTTCGAGCAACACGCCGAGCACGAGCGTGCGCTCTTCGTCGTCGAGGTGAGCGACGCTGACGATGACCGCAGGGGTGCGTCCGTTCTTGGGCGTGAGCCATTCGCGCACGTCGAGGGAGGTGCCTTCGCGCCAGCTGGCAAAGGTGGGGGAGGCGAGCAGGGTGTTGAGCGCGGCGGCCAGGTTCCTGCGCTCCTTGAGCGGCAAGAAGTCATTGACCGCGAGGGCGCCGATGCGCTCGATCGGCGGGTGGAGCACCTCCTCCAGCAGCGAGCCGAGCTCGGCGGTCTGCCCTTGCTCGAGCCGGCGCTCGGCGAGCACCGCCAGGAGCACGTGCTCGCGGCTCTTGGCAGGGTCCGGGTCCTTGCCGAGCAAGCGCAGCACGAGCGAGATGGCGGCGCTCAGGGCGGCGCGCCCCGCGTCGCGATCGCCGGTCCAGCCCTGAGAGCGGCGCTCGAGCGAGGACAGGATGTGCAGCGGCTCCCCCGCGCTGGAGCCGGGAGTCAGCACGCGCAGCTCCGTCTGGCTGCGGAACTGCGCCAGGTGGTCGGCGTCGATCTTCCACGAGCTCAGCTGTCGGCGCCGCTCCTCCGCGAGCTGCGCGGCGAGGTCGGCCGGAGGCGGCTCGTCGGGCGCGCCGTGCCCGTCCACCCAGTGCGTGAAATGACCCGCGTCGAAGCTCGGGAACGCGAGCAGCAGGTTCGGCAGGTCCCCCTTCACGTCGATGAG
>JAYTOL010000218.1:0-23905 GCA_043747815.1 Deltaproteobacteria bacterium | reverse complement strand
GCGCCGCCGCTGCCGGCTCTGCCGACGAACTCGCTGACGCCTGAGGCGGGCGGAGCGCTCGGCGGCCCCAGAATACCCGCCCGGGGAGGCGCAGAAGGTCCGGAGGGCGGATCGTTCGGCGCGAAGGCCTGGCAGCTCAGGGCCAGGGCACCGCCGAGCACGCGCCAGCGCGCAGCGCCCAGCATCGGAGCGCGAGCGTTGGTCGGTGCCTTGCTTCGAGCGAAGTCGGGCGCGCCGACCGTGTCATGCCGCATCTCGCGAAGCCTACCATCGGAGGCTGCGCGTGCGAGCGGCGGGGCGCTAGCGCTCGAAAACGGGTGCGCCGCGCCCGAACCCCGGAAGACCGAACGTCTTAACCCGTTTCTTCATTAAGTCCAGGATTTCGCCGCGTGAGGCTCGCGACGTAGCCCCCTGGGAATGCAAAGCCGACGTCGGACTGGGTTTCACGACGTCGGCGCTCATGCGGAGCCCACGGCGAGCGGGCCTCCGGGGAGTGGCGCGTGAATACAGCACCGACTGAGCTACGGCGCACGGATCAGATCCAGGACATCCTGCGCGGCCTGCGCACGTCTTCTTCCGACGTGATCGGCGCGGCGATCGTGAGCGCCGAGGGCTTCACGGCCGCTTCGTCCCTCCCCAGCGATGTGGACGAAGAGGTGCTGGCAGGGATGGGGGCCGCGCTCCTCGGAGTCGCCGAGCGCATCGCGAAAGAGCTCATGAACGGGGACATGCTCCAGACGTACGTGCGCACGACGAACGGCTACATCATCCTGAATCAGGCGGGAGAGGACGCCGTCCTGATCGTGCTCACTACCGCGCAAGCGAAGCTCGGCTTGGTTTTTCTCGATATCGATCGCCGCATCCCGGAGCTGCTCAGGTTGCTCTAGGAGCTAGAGAGCCCATCGCCATCGAATTCTGATCGAGCTGCTCGGACACGACACGACACGACACGCGCCAGGAGCTTAGGAGAGAGTTCATGCATGCACGTTTTGCCGCGCTACTCTTCGCGCTGGGACTCGCGGACCTCGCGTACGTGAACCTTGGCCTGGCTCCCCAGGTACTGGCTGCCCTCGAGAGCCCAGCCCCGCCGGCTGAGCAGGGCGGCGGCGGCGCGGCGCGCCCGGCTCGAGCCCCGAGCGCCCCGCCCCCGTCCAGCAGGCGCGCCGAAGCTTCCGCCCAATCGCCGCTCGCACCCGGGCCATCGGGCGTCGAGCTCGACTCAGCCGCCGCGCCAGGATCGGCAGCCAAGCCCGCTACGCCCGCGGACATCGGGACGCGTTGGGTGGTGCCCTTCCCCGCGCCCAATACTGCCGAGCTCACGGCTGCGGCGGATCAGGAGCTGACGCAGCTCGCCGCTCGCTTGCGCGCTCATCCAAACTGGCGAATCGGCATCATCGGGCACACCGACGATCGGGGCGAGCGAGGTTATAACCGAGGCCTTGGTCAGCAACGCGCGCGGGTGGTCGCAGAAGCCCTGGCGCTCGCCGGCGTCGCACCCGAGCAGCTCGAGACTCGGTCGCGCGGCGAAGAAGAGCCAAAAGTACTGGGGTCGAGCGAGGCCGCTTGGGCGCTGAATCGGCGCGCCGAGATCGCCCTCCGTACCCCAGAAAGTCGAGCCCCGTGAGCCCATTGACAGCACTGTGGATAGCCTCCGTCACCGGGGCGCTCTTGTTCTTCGCGAGCGGCTTCTTCTCCGCGGAGGTCTGGCGTCGCGCGACGTCGGCAACGGAAGCCGACTCGGCGCTCGTGGCGATAGCCGCGGCCACCGCGGTCGCGAGCGCTGAGTCGCTGCGGGTCGAGGTGGCGGAGGCCTACTCGCTCATCGACGACTCTCGGCAAGAGGTCGAAGCGCTGCGCCGAGAGCTCGAGCTCGAGCTCGCCGCCAAGACCCAGCTCGATGGGGAGCTTTCGAAGGTGCGCGGGCGAGTCGAAGACGTCACGTTGCGCTTGAGCGAAACGCAGCGGTCCGCTGCCGCCGTGCCCCCGCTGCGCAAGAAGCTCGCGGAGCTCGAGCGCTCGCAGCTGGCCCACCGAGAGGGGCAAGAGGTCTGGGAAGCGAAGCGCCGCGCACTCGAGCGCGAGCTCGCCCACGCCCAGGGCGAGTTGGAACGCCTGAGAGGCAGGCCCGCGCCGCCGTCAGCTCGGGTACAGGTCGACGTCGCGACCCTGCATCGGCCCAAGCAGAGCGGGATCACGCGCCGGCTGGATGCCGGCGAGCGTACGCTCGAGTCCCGCTTCAAGCAGCATTTGAGCGGGCTAGTGAGCCATGAGCCCGGCCTGATCGCGGTCGTCTCCGACGACAACGGGTTTCCAGTCGCCGGCGTTGGCTCCGAAGAGCAGCAGGCGGGCGTGTCCGTGCTGACCTCCTTGGCTCGCGAGCTTTCGGTGCGGGTCAATGACCTCGTCGACCTCGATCGCATCGAGCGCATGGAGCTCTCCGACGTGAACGGTCGTGCCCTCCGCGTGCGCTTCTTCGATTGGGAGGCACGGCCGCTGGCGCTCGGCTGTCTCGGCAAACGCAGCCTCGTGCCGAACCACGCCGAAGAATTGGTCGTTGCGACATTCCCGAAGCTCCTGAGACGGGCGTGGTCGGCTTAGAGTCGCTCCTCTTTAGAGATCTTTGACGAGGATGCAGGCGTTCTGGCCACGTTCGTAGAAGCGGTGGCGGCGCCGCAACAGGCGAAAGCCGCAGCGGTAGAACAGATCGAGCGCCGCGAGGTTGCAGTCGGCCGTGCACAGCTCGAGCCGCTCGGCGCCGCGCCCCCGGGCGAACCCCTCGAAGGCCAGCATCAAGCGGCGCCCCACGCCTCGCCCCCGCTCGCGATCGATGACGGCGATGGCGTTGAGCATGACGACTCCATCGGACTCCTCGGCCAGCGCCACGAAGCCCACGCGGCGCAGCGGCTCGTGCTCCGCCTGGGCCCTCCGCGCCACGCCGAGCCCAGGTCGCTGCAGAGCGACCAGAGTGCTGCTGCGGTGGACCATGTCGAGGGTGTGGGACACGGCGCGAAGCGTAAATTCAGTAAACGCCTCGCCGGCCAGCGCCGCGATGAACGCGTCGTCACCGGTCTCGTACGGCCGAATCGCGATCTCTTCCGTGGCCAGCATCGATCTCAGTCTACCGCCGCCCGCAGCTCGGTGCCGCAGCGTGCGCGCAAATCTCGGCCTCGCCACGCCGCCCCCGCCGCTTTTTCGGAGGCGCCGCGGCCACCCATCCGTTCAGTTATGCCGATGGACCCATCGCAGTAAGGCCCGCGTCGGCTAGACTATTTCCCAACGACAGCCGCCGCCGCCAAAGCCCGTAGCCACCACTGGAAAAGCTCTGCCTCATGACCTCACCCGCCCTGACCACTTTGAGTGAAGAAGAAAGCTTGCTGAGCGACTCCGTGCTCGCGTTTGCGCGCGAGCGAATCGCCCCACTCGTGTCGCGGATGGACGAGGAGAGCCGGCTCGAGCCGAGCCTCCTTTTGGCCCTCTTCGACCTGGGTCTGATGGGCGTCGAGATCCCCGAGGCGTACGGCGGCTCTGGCGGCAGCTTCATGAACGCCATCCTCGCCGTGGAGACGCTGGCTCGAGTCGACGCCAGCCTGGCGGTGGTCGTGGACGTGCAGAACACCCTGGTCAACAACGCGCTCTTGCGCTGGGGCAACGCCGACCAGAAGCAGCGCTACTTGCCCAAGCTCGCGAGCTCCTGGGTCGGGTCGTACGCCCTCAGTGAGCAGGCCTCGGGCTCCGATGCCTTCGCGTTACAGGCGCGCGCCGAACGCAAAGGCGCGAGCTGGTTGCTCCGCGGGCGCAAGCTCTGGATCACGAACGCCGCGGAGGCCTCGCTATTTGTCGTGCTCGCCAACGTCGACCCCAGCCAGGGCTACAAAGGCATCACGGCCTTCCTCGTGGAGCGAGGGTTCCCCGGCTTCGACGTGGGCAAGAAGGAAAACAAGCTGGGGATTCGCGCCTCCAGCACCTGCGAGCTGATCCTGGACGAATGCCTCATCCCAGATGAGAACGTGCTGGGCGAGGTGGGCAAGGGCTACAAGATAGCGATCGAGACTCTGAACGAGGGTCGCATCGGTATCGGAGCGCAGATGCTGGGCATCGCTCAGGGCGCTTTCGACTACGCGCTGGGGTACATCCACGAGCGCAAGCAGTTCAACAAAGCGATCGCGGACTTTCAGGGCGTGCAGTTCCAGTACGCGCGCATGGCGACCGAGATCGAAGCCGCTCGGCTCTTGGTCTACAACGCCGCTCGGCTCAAGGACGCCGGCCTACCCTTCGTCAAGCAAGCGGCGATGGCGAAGCTCTACGCCTCAGAGGTAGCGGAGCGCAGCGCCTCTCTGGCCGTGGAGTTGCTGGGCGGCGTCGGGTTCACGAAAGAGTACCCGGTCGAGAAATTCTATCGCGACGCCAAGATCGGCAAAATCTACGAGGGCACCAGCAACATGCAGCTCTCGACGATCGCCAAGCTGCTCCAGGCGGGCTACAAGGGCAGCTGAGGCTTCGCCCTGGCGTGGCCAGGCGCGCGCCAAGCGGCGTCTCCATCACCCCGCGGCCTCACGGGGTTAAACGCGCTCCGCGGCACGCCAGGGGTGGATGGAACGCCGTTCGCAACGAGCGTCCGCGTGCCACGTCTCCCGGCGCCTGAAGCGCGGCGCGCGATGCGCATCGATCCGCTGCTCGTGATCCTGGCGTGCCTGGCGTTGGGCGCCACGGCGTGCGTGGCGCCCGCCGCCTGTGTCGCGGCCGCGGCGCTCGGCTCTTGGGCGCTCCGCACGCGTCTCTCGCGCTTCCAGTCGTGCGTCGCCGCGCTCGCCGTGTGTCTCGGCGCGGCGCGCGCCAGCTGGGTCCTGTGCGACTTCGGTCGAGAGCAGGAGAGCGCGCGCGAGTGGCTGGGCACACCCAGCCGCTGCGCCGTGGTCGGGCAGGTCGCCTCGTCACCTGTGCTACGTGCCGGCAAGCTGCGCTTCGACGCACGCCTCGCGTCGATCGACTGCGAGGGCCGCGTCGACACGCGGCCCTGGCGAGCGCGCTTGTATGTCACAGAAGATCGCTTGAACCGCGGTGACGAGTTCTTCGCCGTGGCAGATCTCGCGCCCATCAGTCTGTTTAGGAACCTCGACCTACCCGACCCGCGGCCGATGGCCGCTCGCGAAGGGGCGGTGCTGAGCGGAGCTGCTCTCTCACTCGAGGTGACGCGCTCTGCGTGGGGTCTGCCTGCGCTCATCGATCGGGCGCGGTCTCACGTGCGTGAGCGGATCCTCGCCACCTTCGCCGGCAGCGTGCGAGGTATGGCCCGAGCGCTGGTCTTGGGCGAAAATGATCTGAGCCCCAGCGACGACGCGGCCTTTCGCAAGAGCGGCCTGTCACACCTGCTCGCGGTCAGCGGCACGCATTTGATCTTCGCCGTGCTGGCGCTCGTGCGCGGCGTCGAGAGCGTGCTCGTGCGCTGGCAGTGGCTCGCGGCGCGCTCCGACGTGCGCCGGTACGCGGCCAGCTTCGGCGCGTGCCTGGCGCCCTTGTATGCCGATTTTGCCGGGGGCAGCGGCTCGGCGTGGCGCGCGGCGTGGATGCTGGTTGCGGTGCTCGGGGTCAGGGCGCTCGGGCGCCATGTCTTCCCGAGCCGCATCCTCGCCGCGTCGCTTGGGGTCGGCTGGTTATCTGACGCGCTGGTGGTCTTCGATCCCTCCTTCGCGTTGTCGATGGGGGCCACCATCGGGCTGCTCGCGATGGGGCAGCGCTTGGACGAAGACCTGCTCACCCGCGCCGCCGAGCTCACCGAGCCCCGCGCCCCCGATCTCACGAAGATAGCGCGGCTGATCAGCCGCGCTGCCTCGACCACTCTTGCTGCCACGCTGCCTTGCGTCCCGATTCTGCTCCTGATCGCCCCAGGCCTCAGCTTGGCGAGCGTCGGGGCCAATCTGCTCGCCGGGCCGCTCGGGGAAACGCTGGCGCTGCCGCTTTGCCTCGCGCACGCGCTGCTCTCGCCATTCCCGCTGCTCGAGCGTGGCGTGGCGCTGGTGGCCTCGGGCGCCCTCTCGCTGATCCGAGGCTTGGCCTTCGCGAGCGCCGGGGTCGAGTGGCTCTATTTCGAGCTTCCGCCGCCCACGCCTTGGCACCTCGCCTGTCTGGTGGTGGGCGCGGCGAGCGGGATGGCGGCGCGCGGTCGGGGCTGGCTGGGCTCGTCGCGCTCTCGCATGGCGTCCGGCAAGGCACGCTCGACCCTGTTCTGGGTGGGTGCCTGCGCCCTCGGTCTGGCCTCGATCGAAGCTTTTACGGTCGGGCGGCACTCGGCGGCGCTGGGCCGCGCGCTCGGTCGCCTGCGCGTGACGGCGCTGGATGTCGGGCAAGGGGATTCGACTTTGATCGATCTACCCGACGGGCGGCTCATGCTGATCGACGGCGGCGGCTTCATCGGCACGCCCATCGACCCCGGTGAACGCGTCATCTTACCCACGCTGCGCGCCCGGCGGCGCAAGCACATCGACGTCCTCGTGCTGACCCACCCTCACCCTGACCACTTCGGCGGGCTGCTGGCCGTGGCAGGCAGCGTGAGCGTCGGCGAGTTCTGGTACGGCGGGCAGGCGGCGCCTGCTCCGCTCCCGGCGAGCTCGTCGAAGGCGGCCGGCGCGGGCGGCAGTTACGCTGAGCTGCTCGATCAGCTCCGTCGCCATGGCGTGAGCTTTCGCACTGCGGGCGAGCTGTGCGGCCAGAGCCCATACGCTCACGACAGCCTCCACCGCGACAGCCTCCACCACGACGCTAGCCTAAACTTCGCCAGCCTCGGAGTCGCCAGCCCTAGCTACAGGGTCGAGGTCCTCAGTCCCTGCCCCGGCGTCGCCCCGGATCAGAGCGCCAACGACAACTCCCTGGTCGTGCGCATCCGGCTAGGGGCACACGCGGCCCTCTTCACGGGTGACGCGGAGCGCTGGGCGGAGCAGCGTTTACTCGACAGCCACCCAGACGATCTACGCGCCGACTTTCTCAAGGTCGGCCATCACGGCAGCAAGAGCTCGAGCTCACCCGAGTTCCTAGAGCACGTCGCGCCTCGCTACGCGAGCCTCTCCTCGGGTGTCCGCAATCGCTTCGGCCATCCCCACGGGGAGACGCTGCGCGCCTTGGCGGCCGCCGGCGCCCGCGCCCTGCGTCTCGATCTAGAAGGCGCCGTCCGTTGGCAGAGCGACGGTACGACGCAGGAGGTGCAGAGCTTCGCAGGCGCAGCCCCTTTCTCCCTGGCGCCTGCGCCCAAGATGATGGACCTTCGATTAGAGTAGCGCCTCAGGCGCCCGAGGCATCCGTCCAATCCAGTCCCGCGCAGCTGAAACGCGTCCCCGCCGGCAACCTCAAATCAAACTCCCGCGCGAGGGTCTCGAGCAACTCGTCGGGTGTCTCGATCCGCCGCGTCTGGACGCGGCCCGCGTTGTCCCGCACGCTGAGCTCACGATTGAGGAGGCTCTTACGCCCTTGCCGCGTGGCACGCGCCACCGTCAGTCGCTCCCTGAAGTGCGAGCTCGGGTGCTGGCTCGTATACCAGTTGCCGAGCTCCCGATCGATCCCCGGCATCTCTTCGAGCGTGAACTCACACACGTCATGCCAGGCCTGGGCGAAGTAGGCTTGATGAAACATCCGGGCGTCGGGCGCACGCAGTGTTAGGCCCTGCCAGGTGCCCGTGAGCAGGATGCGGCGCGGCTCGTGCGGCGTCTCTTGCGTGATCTCCGGGATCAGCCGAAGCGCGCACGAGGGAGAAAGCCCCCCGACGCCCACGTCGGCGAGCCATGACGAGCCGCAGAGCTCGACGCGCAGGAAGACGTGGGCGCGCGGCGGGGTAAAGTCCCGCGGCCTCTGCAGGCGCACACGAGCGCTGATCGGCTTGACCGAATAACCGAGCGCTTCGAGGACGTGTAAGAGCAGCGTGTTCTGTTCGAAGCAATAACCCCCCGCGCCCTTCACGGAGCAGCTTGTGTTCTACGGCGGCGGGGTCGAGGTCGATGCCGCGACCGAGCAACACATCCAGGTTTTCAAAGGGGATGCTCTGCACGTGAGCCAAGATGACGGCATTCAGGGTAGCGAGGCTCGGCTCTCGAGAGCCCGAGTACCCGATGCGTTCGAAATAGAGGGCCAGGTTCGGTGCGTACACCATGCGAGTGACGCTAGCCGATCCTGCGTGGAGTTGGCGCGAGGGCGCTCGGCCGCGCCGAGCCTCGCGAGCCGCTTTCGCAAAAAGCCACACCACGCCCGCGCCGAGGTCATCTGGAACCACTTACTAGTGTCGTGGTGCGCGTCGGGAGCTGCGCGTCGGGAGCTGCGCGTCGGGAGTGCGTCCGCAGATCGACGGAGCCGTTATCGATGCCGCTTGCCCAAGAGGTCCTCTCGTCCCTGGAAACTCGGACTGGGTGCTCGCCAGAAGCGTATCAGACGCTCGAGTCAGAGCTTTCGCTGACCCCTCGCTCACGCGCGGCTGGAGTGTTTCACGTGTTTCCTGTATCAGGTGTCGTCAAGCGAGCAACGGCGAGGGCTGCAGCGGCGCGCGATCGACGGGCTATCCCTCGACAGGCGCGGCAAGCGCGAGAGTCGCTACGCAGAGGCCCCAGCGACCAGGCGCTTCGGAAACCGGGCCGCAAGAAGACGAGGCGTGATTGTGCCAGGCGCGTGGCACATCACCACGCGAGCGGCAGCCGCTTGCGCGACGTCGAGCGACGCTGCCGACGCAGCTTCAGCGCGAGCTTTAGCCGTGTATCAAATGGGCACTGGCCCAGCACCCGAGCTTGCGCGAGCCCGACTCGCACCCCCTGCTTTCGGGCAGGCGTGTCCTTCTGACATTGCAGTGTTGGGAACCCTGCTTGCAAAAGGGAAAAACCTTTACTGATCAGTTTTCTCGGTCGGGGCGATCGAGTACGAAGAGCGGATCGACAAAGACCACCTTACCCCGGGGGTTCGAGATGCTTCTCGATAAGGACATGTTAGATACCGATGAGCAAGAACAGACGCGGGGGTCGCGATTTACGGTCGCATCGTGTCATCGATGCAACGGTCGGCTTTCACCGCCTCGCCGAAGGCTCCGTGCTCTATCGCAGCGAGGGAACCGTGATTTTGGTCACGGCCTCCGTTGACGAGAGCGTACCCAGATTCATGGAAGGTAGCGGGCGTGGCTGGGTCACGGCCGAATACCAGCTCCACCCGCGGGCCAACCCGCAACGACGAGAACCCAGAGACGGACGCGCCAAACCCCTGTCGGGGCGTTCGAAAGAGATCGAGCGACTGATCGGACGCAGCCTGCGCGCCGCTGTCTATCCCGAGAGGCTCGGTGAACGCACGATTGTCATCGACTGTGACGTGCTGGAGGCGGACGGCGGCACCCGCACGGCATCCATCAGTGCGGGCTGGGTGGCGCTGGTCTTGGCGTTGCATAAATTGCGCGTGAAAGGTGTATTCAAGAGCGCGCCGCTGCGCGATCAGGTGGCCGCCATCAGCGTCGGCCACGTCGACGGCGAGTTCGCTCTGGATCTCTGCTACGCCGAAGACAGCATTGCGCGCGTCGACCTGAACGCCGTCGGCACGGCGGGCGGCAACATCGTGGAGCTGCAGGGCACCGCCGAGGGCGAAGCGGTTCCACGCGCAGACATGGATGCGATGATTGATCTAGCCCAGGTGGGGATCGCATCCATCTGCAAGGTGCAGCGGGAGATGCTGCAGCTCGCGGGAGTGGATCTCGCGGCGCTGCTCACCGCGCGTCCCTGAATGGGGGCGAGCGAGGTGCTACGCCGAGGGTCAGGTGGCGTTAGCTCGCTGCTAGATGATAGCCTCTAAGCTGCCCGCTCTTCGGGCAGCCTGAGCTGGCGCAGGTTCTTCACTCGCAGCTCGAAATCGCGCTCTTCCTCCAGGCTGAGCTCGCGCCGCCCGAAGCGCGCTTCCAGATAACATTCGGTAAGCGCGAGCACCTCCGGCGCCGCCGGGTGCTTCAGGTGCAGCAGAGCTTGCGCGTGCGCCAACGGCGGCGTCGTCGCCTGGCGCCCGATGCCCATCACCTTGAGCGCGTCCTCCAGCAAGCGGTACAAAGCCACCGCCCGCGTCACGGCGGCGCCTTGGCCCACGAGCTTGCCCGGGCCCAGGCGGGTCCGACGGAAACGCAGGCGTCGCCACGCGACGAAAGCCAGGCCCGCGAACACGAGCGCACCGAGCACCGGCACCAACGGTCGGAGGCGACGCCCAATTTCGGGTACGCCCCAGTTTCTATAACGCTGCTTGACGGACCGGAAGAGCTCGACCTGTTGGTCGAGATCGTAGCCGATAACGTGCCGGCTCCAGCGCTGAGCCGCCGCCTCGATCACGTCGCGCAAGAACGCTACCATCCCTGTCACGTCGCTGCGAGGTGCCGAGCTCAGCGGAGGGGTCGGGTCGTAACGCGTCCAGCCGCGACCATCCAGGTACACCTCGACCCAGGAATGCGCGTCCCCTTGGCGGACGGCGTAAAACTCTCCGAAGCGGTTGTACGTGCCGCCGATGAAGCCCGTCACGTTGCGTGTCGGCACGCCCAGCGTGCGCAGCAACATCGCCATGGCGGTCGAGTAGAACTCGCAGTGACCCGCTTTTGACTCGAACAAGAAATCCAAGAGCGGCTGCGGCGCCGCTCCAGACGTCGAGTCGAGGTCGTAACGGTAACCCGTGCGCAGGTGGTCTTCGATCAGCCCCGCCTGCTCCCAGTCCAGAGTGACGGGCCCTGCCCACTGCCGCGCCAGCTCGGCGATCGGCAGAGAAATGGCAGCAGGTACCACCAGGTAGCGCTCCCGATCTGCGGCTGACAGGGGCTCGGCGCGGGAACGGCCACGATACACGCTGTACTGCAGGCCGCGCTCGTCCCCGCGTTCGTACTGATACTCGCCGTCGACGGCGACCTTGATCTTTGGACCGCGCATACCGAGCGCGTCATTGGGTTCGTTCACCTGAAAGCCGACGGCGTCGGCGGGCAGGAAGATGATCGGCGGATTGATCGGCTCGAGGTCGATGCGCATCGCCTCGACCCCCAACGGCCGCCCCGTCATCCAGACTCGGTTGCCCTCGGCAGGCGCAGCCTCGTGAGCGGGCCGCGTCCGCGTCCAGCTCGTGCCGTCGTATTGATCGAAGGACGTGCCCCGCAAATAGAGCGCCAGGCGCGAGGCTGGCGTTTCTGGACGATCGGCGAGCTGCACGCGCATGGCGATGGTCGGGTCGCTCCGGAGCTTACCGACTCCACCCAGATCGACGCGCGTCGAAAACCCGATCATCCGCGCCGAGCGCGAGTGGTTCAAGAGCAAGAGCGACAAGCCGACCCGCGGGAAGAGCAGGAACAACACCGCCGTGAACAAGAAGACGGGGATGGACAGGCTGCAGGTCACCAGCAGAAAACGCCGGCTGATGACGCGCCGGCTGCGCAGTATGCGCGGCACGTCGACCGGGAGCCCCGTCCGGTCGCGAGCGCCCTGCCGATAGTTCCCTTCCACCTCGCGACGCAGGTGGCTGAGCACCAGCGCGCCCGGAGCGATCACGAGAAAGCCCACCAGGCTCAGGCCGTAGGCCAGCCCACCACCGAGCACGGTACCCGCCACCAGGTGCAAGAGCGCAAGCAAGATGATCTGCTGGTCGTGCGCGGCACCTCGGCGGGTAGCCACTCGAATCACCTGCAAGGCGGCAGCGAACTCCACCGAGACCTGCAGCAGGTCGCCGCCGCTCGCCGCTCGCGTCAGCTGAACCCCGAGCAGCGTGAGGGAGGCGAACACGCCGAAGCTGCGCAGCCGCGGGTGCTCCTGGTAGCGCTCCGGAATAGAGACGGCGAGGGCCATACAGACCCCCGTCACGATGGCCATCGTCAGGTCGAGCTCGCCGCCGGTGAGCAGCGACAACAGCCCGAGCGTCGCCAGCGCATCGGTCATGATGCGATGCACGAGCCCGAACTTCATGCGCGACCCCGGGAGCTCGGCATGCGGGGCGAGGCCCCGTCACCCGCTGCGCCGGGGAGCGGCGCCGCCGAGAGCACGGCGGCCAAGGGGGCCACGGCGCGGTTCGACAGCGTGCCGCCGGGTCCAACTCCGTTGAGGGGAGGCGGCGGCGGCGTCCTGGCGGGCGTCTTCGGCGATGCGTCGAGCAGCGCCAGGAAGCGCAGCACCGGGTCGGCCCCTACGGTGCTGTTTCCGGTCACGCTCTCACCCGCCGAGGTACGGACATTCACCCAGTCCCCGCGCTTGATGTGGGCCACGGCGCGCGACGCCACCTCACGAATTCGCACTTCGAAACCATCGAGCCAGGCAGGCTCGGGAGAGGCCCCCGAGTACTGCGAGTCGAGCATCAAGTTCACGTGGCGCGACGTCTCTCGGGCGCGCTCGCGCAGCACCATCTGACGCCCCATGGTGCTCTTGCGCCAGTAGATGTCTCGGTGGTCGTCACCCTCGCGCATGGGGCGGACGCCGAGGATCTCGTCACCATTGCCCTGCCCGAAGCGGCCATCGTTGCTCAGCCACGGTCCGTCCCCCTTGCGAGTCAGTTGCAGAGGATCGATGGCGGGATAGATAATGATCTCGCCCTCCGCCGCCGTCTCGCGCGACTTCTCGAACAGGCCGAAAGGGAAACGGGTGGCGATCCGGAACCCGACGTGGCGGTCGCGGCCGCGCCGAGCGGGCGTGCGCCGATAGGCCGCGATCTGAGCCGAGTCAGGGCTGATTTTCAGAAAGAAGCAGCGCTTGTCCGCCGGCTGCCCCTCGCGCAGGTCCTCGATCTCGATGGCGTAGCTCGGGATCTTGCCCTTGTGGTTGTGCACCTCGACCTCGACCAGGTGCGGACGCCCCACCTGGGCACGTGGCGGCAAGCGCCGCACCACGGTCAAGCGCCGCAGGCTCAGCTCGCTCATCACGCTCGACACCACGATCAGCGCGAGCAACATCCCGAGCAACAAATAGAGCAGGTTGTTACCGGTATTGATTGCGGCAAAGCCGACACCGAAGGTGATGCCGATGAAGTACTTGCCTTCGCGCGTGACGCGCAGCTTGCGCGGGGGCCTCCACCACGCCCGCCGCCCCACCAGCGTCGAAGAGTGATGCGGGCGCTGCCGCTCGGTACGGTTGCTGGTCACGCCCGACGGCATCGGGCGCGCCCCCGAGCCATTGCTCCCCGCGGGCGGCATGGACAGCGGGCGCGGGGGCGTCGAATCGCGCGCCATTCGCGCAGCCGATACCCTTGGCGCGCCGGCTGCTTCGCGGCGCGCAGCGCTCGCAGACTCACGCGGCGAGACCAGGTGCGCGGCTTCGCGCGGAGGCCGACCCTCACGGGGCGGACGCGATGAGGGTCTGACGCCGGCCACTACAGCGGTACGGGGACTCGCCCGACGATGTCTCTCACGACGCTCTCAGACTCTTCCCGACTCGGAACGTAGCCTTCCGCGTGTGCGGCGAGACGCACGCGATGAGCCAAGAGCGGTACCGCGAGCTCCTGAATGTCGTCGGCGATGCAATAACCTCGGCCGTGCACCAGCGCACGCGCACGGGCGGCCTGAGAGAGGTTCTTCGCTGCGCGGGGCGACGCGCCGAGCGCGAGGGCCGACGAGGAGCGCGTCGCTGCGATCAAAGCTTGCAGGTAGGTCGCCAGCGCATGATCGATATCGATGCCATCCACCTCGCTCTGAAGGGACACCAGCTCTTCGGCATCGAGCACCGGCTTGACGCGGTCGACGCGGTCGAGCGCGGGCTCCAAGATCAGGCGCGTCTCGACCTGGGCGGGTGGATAACCGATGCTCAGGCGCACCATGAAACGATCGAGTTGCGACTCGGGCAGCGGAAACGTACCGGCGAAATCTTGTGGGTTCTGCGTGGCCAGGACCAAGAACGGCTCCGGCAACGGTAGCGTCTGGCCGTCGATCGACACTTGGCCATCCCCCATCGCCTCGAGCAACGCCGACTGCGTGCGGGGGCTCGACCGGTTGATTTCGTCGGCGAGCAGCACGTTGCTGAAAATCGGGCCTTTGCGCAGGAAGAACTCCGAGCGCCGCTGGTCGTAGATCGACACCCCGATCAAATCGCTCGGGAGCAGATCGCTCGTGAACTGCACGCGGTTCATCTTGGCGCCCACCGCACGCGCCAGAGCGCGGGCCAATGTCGTCTTGCCCACGCCAGGCACGTCTTCAATCAGGATGTGACCCCGAGCCAGGAAGGCGATGACGGCGAGCTCGACGACCGCCGGCTTACCTTCGAGGGCGCTTTCCACCATGCGCCGCAGCTCTGCAAGGCGCGCAACCCTTTCGGCCTCAACAGCAACGGCAGATGAAGACATTCTTGGCAATCGTAGCACGACGCGACACCGCGTTCGCATGGACAATACGGTCGGCGACGCGGGTTCGGATACTACCTCGGACTGAAAAGCTACGTGAAGATTCTGCGCTTCGCGAAAATCGGCTGCTATCTCGCGTCACCCCAGCGAGCCTCGATCGGGTTTGTCCGAAAGCCCTTTCTAGCCCGCCAAGTCGGTGGAATCTAATACATATATCGCAACTCTACGCGTCCCTGGGTCAGCGTCGAAGGTGGGATGAGCGGGTGTTTCACTCGCACCCCGCTCAGTGATCCCCAGGGTTGGCTCATTGGTCGATCACTCCCCCGCAACACGGCGGCCAAACAAACACCGTGTGGGGGTAAAACTCGGGTGAGAGCAGAGGGGGAAAGTGAGCACCTATTTCGGGTCCTGCCCGCCTCGGTGTAGACCTAGAAGATGGCCGGTATCTCCCGCATCGAAGTCCGGGGCGTGACACGCCTTTTCGGCGCCAACGTCGCCCTGCGCGCCGTCGACGTGGATTTCACGCCGGGCCCCATCACGTTTGTTCAGGGCCACAATGGTGCCGGCAAGAGCACCTTGATCTCCATCGTAGGCACGATCCTGAAACCGTCGAAAGGCAAGGTCATGTACGCGCCGCACGGCGCGTCACGCCAGTCTGCTCGGCGACACATCGGGTGGGTAGCGCACGATTCACATTGCTACTCCGAGCTGAGCGGGCGCGAGAACGTCGAGCTGGCTGCGCGTTTTTATGGAATGGAGCCCAGAGCCGCGTGGCAAGCGGCGTGCGAACGCGTTCAAGCCGAACGCTTTGGTGGCCAGGCGGTGGGGACCTTGTCCCGCGGCCAGCGCCAACGTATCGCCCTGGCACGAGCCCTCGTGCACACCCCGTCCGTGCTCTTGCTGGACGAGCCGCTCACCGGCCTCGATCAGGCCAGCGTCCAGCGCATGGAGACGATTTTGCTCGAAGAGCGCGATCGCGGCACGATCGTGATCGTGGTCAGCCACACCGCGGGCATGGCGGAGCGGCTCGAGGGGCGCCGCATCTTCATGCAACAGGGCCGCATCTCCCGGATCGAAGAGCCCTGACCCGCCTGGGCCTGCCGGCCTCACCTGACCACCTCACCCGACCCCGCCGCACGCTCCGGCCGCGTCAAGGCGCTGATTTTACCCCTTGTGGCGGCTGCCCAGGCACACAAGACTGAGGCGTATGCACCGTGGCACTTGGTTCGGCGTGATTCTCCTCGTGGCGACTCTGATTTTCCAGATCTGGGTGACCCTGCGCTTGCGCCGCACCCCGATTTTCGATCGTTCGCAGAAGCGCGCGCAGACCAAGCTGATCTGGCTCGTGCCCGTCGTCGGGGCCGCCATCGTCTTTTCTGTGCTGGTGAGTGAAGAGCAATACGACCGCAAAGACGACCGCGGCCAATCGAGCTAAGTCGGTCGGCGCGGTGCTGAGCTGAGGCTCCAGCTGGGTCTCAGTCTCTGAGCTGCCTAGTACCTGAGCTCCTCAATCCATGAGCACCAGGTCGTCTTTGTGCACGATCACGGCGGGGGGATCCTTCGGGTCGAGCGGGGTGGGGGAGTCGCGCGAGGCTCCGGCTACCCGCGCGGCTTCGAGTGAGCTCAGCCGGGACAAACCGCGCGCCACTTCATCGCCGTTCGGGGCCACCAGGCGCACGGCGTCCCCCGGGTCGAACTGCCCGCGCACCCCGAGCACCCCGATCGGCAGCAGGCTTTTTTTGCCGCTGCGGAGCGCGAGCACCGCGCCCTGATCGACGATCAACGTGCCGCGAGGCCGCAAGGTGTAGGCGATCCAGTGTTTGCGGGCTCTGAGGGCGTTGCCGCGAGGCTCGAACAACGTGCCGACGTCTTCGCCATCGATCAACTGATGGAGCACCTGCGGGGTGTGCGCGTGAGCTATCACCGCGCGCGCTCCCGAGCGGCACGCCTTGCGCGCTGCCTCGACCTTGCTGACCATACCGCCGGTGCCCTGCGCGCCCTCGGCGACGCGGTGTTGGAAGACCTCCGCCGCGGCGTCGAACACGGATATGCGCTCTCCAGCCTGGTCCAGGACACCGTCGACGTTGCTGAGCAAGATGAGCAAGTCGGCCCCCAATAGCGGAGCGACCATGGCCGCCAGTTGATCGTTGTCTCCAAAGCGAATCTCTGCCGTCGAGACCGTATCGTTCTCGTTGACGATGGGGATGGCCCCGGCCTCGAGTAGCGCGCTGAAGGAGGCGCGCGCGTTGTTCAGGCTGGTCCGTTTGGACAGATCGGAATGGGTCAAGAGCACCTGCGCAACGCCCAGCTCATGCGCACCGAAGGCCTCCGCGTACCGGTTCATCAGCACGCTCTGGCCCGCCGCCGCCGCTGCTCGCAGCTTGCCCATCTCGTGGGGCCGGCGCCGATAGCCGAGCCGGCGCCAGCCGAGCGCTACCGCTCCGCTCGACACGATCACGAAGCTTAGCCCCTTGCGCGTCAGATCCGCGACCTCCGCCGCGATCGACGGGATGAGCTCCGGGTGCTCAGCGAGCGCGTTCGAGCCGATCTTGACGATGATGCGCCTCGCCTTGCCCAGGGCCTTGCGTCCAGATTCTGTGCTCACTCGTGTGACCTCAACGCCCGTGCCGACCCTCGGGAGCGGCGCGGTCCTCTGCCCCCAGCCCGAGCGGCAATAATTCGATGATGGGAGCATCCAGCTCCAGCGCCGCACGAAACACGGGCAGCGTGCCTCGCCCCCCCGCATCCGCCAGCCAGAGCGCAGTCACTTCCCCCGGGACGACGTGCCGCACCTCGTAGCCAGCTTCACCGAGCCGCGCCACCAAGGCATCCGCCGCTCTCGACACCATGACCCGGTAGGTCCGAGTCGTCGCCACGAGCTCCGCGTAACTACCGCGCGCCACGAAGCCCGACGCTGAGAGAAACAGCAACTCGGCCGCGTTGGCAACGATCGCCTCTTGCTCTGGGCTCGCGGGTAGCTCCGGCAGCGAGACCAACGCCTGGCGACCCGAGAGGGCTCGCTCGAGCACTCGCGCCACATAACTTTGTTGTGATGGCTCGAGGCCACCGAACGGCTCCTCTAGCGCGAGCGCACGGGGCTCGCCGAGGACGGCGCTAGCGATCGCCGCAGCTCGCCTTTCGCCGGGGCTCGCGCGCAAGAGCCGCTTGCTCTCGAGCTCGACCAGACCGAGCTCGCGCACAGTGGACCGGGCGCGCTCAGCAGCCGAGCGCCGCGCTTCGCCGAGCAGGCAAGCGCTGTGGACCAGCGCTTCGTGCAAGGTCAAGGCGAGCGGGAGCGGCTCATCCGCGAGCACCAGGCCGATGGCGCCCGAAGCAGCGGCCCCTTCGGCCTCGATCCCGGCCACCCGCAAGCTGCCTCCGCGCAGACTCTGCTGACCCGCGATGAGCTGGAACAAAGGGTGCCAGGCGCCCACGAGCACGAGCAGCGGTCCCTCTGCATCGAAGGCGTCGAGGGCGAGCTCCGCGCCCGCGAAGCGGGGCCGATCGCAGGACAGAAGTGGGGTGCTCACGGCGGGGCAGCGACGAAATCGAGGCGCGTCAACGGCACGTGGCTCGGATAGATCAAAAAGGGCACCAGCGCCGTCGCCATGGCAGCAAAGCCGTTGGGCAACACGTCGCGCAAGCGTAGCTCGGTCGCGCTCACTGCGTCCATGCCGGGCACTCCGAGGATGCGGCCGAGCAGGCTGCTCTCGATCTTCGGCAGCTCGATGATGGGTGCGTAGTCGGGCAAGCCCCCGAGCTTGCGGGCGTAGGCGAGGGCTTGACGGAGGCCCCCGAGCTCGTCCACGAGGCCATTTTTGCTGGCTTGTTCGCCCGTCCAGACCCTCCCCTGCCCCACGCCGTCGACCGTGCTCTTCTTCATCTTTCGACCCGTCGCCACGCGCTCCAGAAACAAGTCGTAGAACAGCCGCAGGTTATGTTCGAGCTGCGTGCGCTCAACCGGAGTAAACGGACGGTACAGCGCGTCGGCGTCCGCGCGCTCGGCGGTCTTGTACACTTCCACGTCAATGCCGAGCTTGTCGAGCAGCCCGCTCGCGTCGGCCTTACCATAAAATACGCCGATGCTGCCCGTGAGGGTGGAGGGGTTGGCAAAGATGCGGGTCCCGGGGGCAGAGATATAATAGCCGCCGCTGGCGGCAAACCCTCCCATGCTCACGACGACGGGTTTCACCCGCGCGGTCAGCTGCACCTGGCGCCAGATCACGTCGGCCGCCGTCGAAGAGCCGCCCGGCGTCTCGACGCGCAGCACCACCGCTTTGACGAGCGGGCTTTCACGCGCGGCCTGGAGCGACTCGGCGATCGTGTAGGAGCCGGCCACATCCGCCTCGAGCAACGGCACGTGCCGGCTCCGGCCGTCGATCATCTCGCCTTCCACGTACACGAGCGCGATGGCAGGTTGGGGCGCGAAGCGCGCTGGGGCGGGGGCACGCCGGTCATCGAATTGCAGGTGGGTGGAGCGCCCGAGCAGCTTTTCGAGCTCGCCCTCGACCTCGTCGTCGAATGCCAAGACATCGACGAAGCCGGCGTCCTTGGCCTGCGCCGCCATGAACGGGCCCTCCTTCGCCGCCGCGCGCACCGCAGCAAAGCTCAGGTTGCGACCGACCGCCAAGCCCTCGGTGAGCTGGCGCTCGGTCTGCTGCAATAGGTCGACCTTGTCAGCGCGCGACACGTCCGTCGAGTCGGCGCGTGTAAAGCTCTCCGGAGCGCTCTTGTGCGCCCCGATGGCGACCACGTCGGCCTTGATGCCGAGCTTTTCGAGCAGGCGCGCAAAAAAGACATAGCGCGCCTTCAGCCCGGCGAAGCGCACGCCCCCGGCGGGGTTGATCGAGATCTGATTGGCCGCGGCGCACAGATAAAGCGCCGTGGCCTCGGCGTCTTCCAGGTGGCAGAGCACGCGTTTGCCGCTCCGGCGCAGCTCGAGCACGGCGTCGCGTAGCTCCTGCGCGTGGGCCAGCGTCTCCGCAGGGTTGGCCCGCAGCTCCAGCACGACCGCGTCCAACTGCGGCTCCTCGGCGAGTGACCAGAGGCCGCGCAAGAGCCGAACGTGCTCGCGCGCGTCCGGAGTTTGCTCCATCCGAACGCGCACCGAATAGCGAGTGAAGTTGATGCCCACGGGCTCGGGGAAACCGCGCGCTGCAAGCGAGGTCTGCAGGTCGAGCCCGGTCTCGCCAGCGACCCCGTTGCCCGTCAAGCCGCTCGCGCCGAGCTCGAACGAGCCGTCGTTCTGGTTCAGATACACGGCCACGCCGAGCGACGCGATGAACGCGCGCCGGTCCGCGTCGGCAGGATCGCTGATTTGAAACTCGCCGCGCACGCGACCGACGTACGGAACGTCCACACCCAAGGTGGCTCGCGGCACGAACACATCGACGTCGTCGAGGAACTTGGCTTCGAGCCCGAGCTCGACACTGCGTGTCCCGAGGGGTCGAATCGCGAGGGCGGCGGTGTAGGAGGCCCCGAGGGACCCGACGGCGTTGCTCGGGCCATTGATGTTCTGGGCCACGAGCGACACGCCGAGCTCGTCCAACCAACGGAAGGATGCGCCGAGAGAGTAGCTGCCGAGGCGCCGACCGAAGTCACCCCGCGAAAACGACCGCTCGAAGCTAGCGCCGACGCTCGTCGAACGGCCCCCTGCCGCGAGCCCCCAGGTGAGCCATTGGTAGTTAGAATTCGAGCCCACGCCAGCGCCCAGAGCCGCTTCCGAAGGCGGATTGACCAGATCCACGCGCAGGCCTGTAGCCAACGAAAAGGGAAGCGGGAACGCGAGCGCAAAGGCATGGCCTTGCCAAGGAACCGCGACCTGGTCCCGCAGGAAGGTGCCCGTCCAGCGCAGCTCGCTGCCCGGCAGGAACGCGAGATTCGCCGGGTTCGACACCAGGGCCGTCGAATCGTCCGTACTGGCCACGCTCCGCCCCAGCTCCGGGAGGCGCTGTTGCTGCACCACGGGCACCTGCCCCGAACTATCGAGGGCCACCAGGCACAGCGCCGAGATGATGGAAAAAAGACTGAAGAGTCGCTTTGGTGGCCGGGGCCGGATCATGGGGAGAGGTGCTCTGGGTAAAGTGGGGCCGAGCCTAGACCCACACCTGCAAAGTGGCAATCAGACCCTCGCCACGAAGCCAGCCCCCCACCCGCTCCTACAAACTCCGCATGGCGACAGACGCCTTCGCTCGGGGACGACGGTCCTCCCGCCCGTTCCTCCGAGGGCAACCGCATGACTGGCGATCCTGGAGCTTCTACGAGAGCTCGGCCGCGAGGGCCGAGACGCGTCCGTCTCGGCCCTTCGCATCGGCGGCAGTGGAGTCGTGAGCCGCTCAGATACGGGCGCGACGGCCACCCATGGACGCGAGAGCCAGGACGATGAGCGCGCCGAGGACGCTGCCGATCAGGCCGGCGGAGTGCACTCGAGTCACGTCATGATCACTGATCATGCTGCCCACGAAGCCGCCGAGGAGCGAGCCGACCATGCCCAGAATCGCCGTCATCACCATGCCCATGCTTTGGCGACCGGGCAGGATGGCGCGAGCCAGAAAACCGACGACCAGACCAAAAACGACGAATAACAACAATCCCATTGGGAACCTCCGATGTGGACCTCGCGGGTGGCGATTGCTAGGTTGGAAGTGCAAGCCGGGTGCCAGGCGCGCCGTTCAGCCGCAAAGCCCCGAAAAGCAGTCCATGCGCGGCAACACCGGGCGCGTCGCGACGCGGAAACGGCGCCCATTCCCCGCCGCAATGGCTCACGAGTTACAAACGCAACGTGGATCGGCGCCACAACGGGGCGAACTTGCTATCACCCGGCAGCGCGCAGCTCACCAGTCATCGCATCTCGACAAGCGACCCCCCGAAAAGCGGGGCCTCATGCGTCATCGCCCGGAACAGCTGCGCAAGGCCCTGCACTTTGACCAGACTGCCCACATGAGGAACAATGCGGGGGTGATGCAGGTCCGTGTGGCCCGGTCGGTTTCGCCTCTAACTTCGCAGCGATCACCGGAGGGCCTCCCTCGGGTGCGGCGAGCCCTCAGGCAGCCCTGGCGGAAGCTGGTCATCGGGGCAAGTATCGTGGTCGCCACTAGCGCAGCCGCGGAGCCGCTGCTCCACGAGTACATCGATCTCGGACCCGGGGAGGGATTGGTGGAGCCCGCGGAGATGGGCGAGCGCGGCGCCTCTTTGGATGCCCCGTCTCGCGCAGCTGACGATGGGAGCGTCGACGGAGAGCCGAACGCCGACAGCAGAGCCACCGCGGGCCCGGGCGGCATCGCAGCGAAGTTCAGCATCGATCGGGATACCAGCCGCCCCGAGCGCGTGAGCTACTCTGACCCGTTCACGCCCACCGTGGTGCCGTTCAAACGCTTGATCGTCTATGACGCGGTCGATCGCGAGGGCGATTTGATCGTGCGGGACAACCACTTGGCAAAGGTGGGCAGGCTCACGACGGGGCAGCCGAGCGATGAACACTTTCACGCTTCGCTCCAAGTCGACCTGATCGCCGGCGAGCGCACGGCGATCCCCTCCGTTGCCCCAGGCTCGCGGCTCGTGCTCGCGCACTCCGATCCGGTGACGAGCCTTCGGATCGGCAAGGACAGCGCTGAGAACTGGTTCGTCGAGTCGGACGTCACTCGGCACGTGAAGCTCACTTTGCAGGTGGTGGCCGATCGGGGGGTATTCGGTAGTGCCTTCGCGGACGCGAGCTGGGCGGAGCTGGCGCGGGAGCTGCCCGTGCTGCCGCCCGAGGTGAAGCGCAGCGCGCTCGACGTGGCACATGCTCTCGGTGTCAACGAGTCGGTGCGGCCGCGCGACGCCGTGAGCAGCCTGGTGGAGCACTTTCGACGCTTCAGGCCCTCGGAGCGGCGGTCCGCTGGGCATGGGCTCGGGCTGTATCGAGAGCTGGCCCTCACGGCGCGCGGCATCTGCCGTCATCGGTCGTATGCGTTCATGATCACCGCCCTCGGGCTCGGCATTCCGAGCCGAGTGGCCATGAACGAAGCCCACGCCTGGGTGGAGGTCTTCGATGGGGAGCTCTGGCATCGCATCGACCTCGGCGGCGCGGCGGAGCACCTGGAGATGGACGACGAGGGGCGGCCGAGGCACGTGGAGCCGCGCGATCCTTTCAGCTGGCCCGATCGCAGCGAATCGGGGCTCGCCATGGCGGAGCGGCGCGTCGGGACCCCCGGCGGGGTAGCGCCCACCAGCCCCGACGAGGGGCCCCCACGAGGAGCTCCGGGCGCGCCCGACGAGCCAGCGCCCGAAGAGCCAGCGCCCAGCGCCCCGCGGGCGCCCGAGGCCGAGCCGGCGCCCGGCGCAGCCCCTACCGAGCTCGCTCCGGACGCGAACCTGACTGCGCCGCCGGCGCCCGCGCCGAGCGCACCCGTGAGCGCGCCGCTGCCATTGCCCGCGGGAAGCGTGCGGCTCTACTCGGGCGCCGCCAAGGCCGAGCGCGGTAAGGGGCTGGTCGTCTCCGGCCAGTTGCAGAGCGGCGGCCGGGCCTGCAGCGGCGCTCGCGTGGACATCCTGCTCGCACAGCCGAAGAGCGACCCGATCGCGCTCGGCACGCTAGTCAGCGACGACCAGGGCGAATTCCGCGGCTCCCTCGTGATCCCGTGGAACGCTTCACTCGGGGAACATAGCCTCTCCGCCAGGCCCAGCGGCAGCTGCGAGCCTCGAGCGAAGGCGCGCTGATTCAGGTGCCTTCGCCGAAGCGGCGCGCCCGCTCGCCGAGGCCGCGCAGGACCTCTCGCTGCTCTTTGGCCAGGGTCGCGATGCGCTCCGTCACGCGCAGCGCGTTCAGCGCTTCGCGGTTCTTCTCTTGGTGCATGGTCGCGAGGCGCTCGGCCATGGCGCGAATGCTCTCGATGGCTTGCGACACTTGGCGCCCGCCACGCGCTTGCTCCTGGCTCGAGCGCTCGACCTGCTGCGAGATGCCGCGCATGCGCTCGCCGGTGGTCATGATCAGCTCGGAGCCGCGCGCCTGCTCGGCCGTGGCCGCAGCGATCTGCTGCACCGTCTCGGCGATGCGACCGATGGAGTCGGTGACTTGCTTCGAGCCCTTGGCCTGCTCGACGGTCGCTCGCGCGATGGCACGCACCATGTCGGTGCTCTTCTCCGAGCTCTCGAGGATCTTCTTGAGCGCGCGCTCGGCCTCATTCGAGACCTGGACGCCGCGATCGACGTTCTGCGCGCCGCGCTCCACCGCTTGAATCGCGTTGCGGCTCTCGGATTGTATGGTCTTGATGAGATCTGCGATCTCCTTCGTGCTCGCGCCGGAGCGCTCCGCCAGATCCTTGATTTGCTCCGCCACTACGGCGAAGCCTTTGCCGTGCTCGCCGGCTTGCGCCGCGATGATAGCCGCGTTCAGGGCGAGCAAGTTGGTCTGCTCGGCGACTTCGTCGATCACGTTCAGGATCTGACCGATGGCGTCGATGCGCGAGCCGAGGTTCGAAATCACGGCGACCGCTTCTTGGCTGCTCTCCTTGATGCGATAGATCTCCCCGATCGTCTTCAGGATCGACTCGGCGCCGTGCTCGGCGTCGCGGGTCACTTCCTCCGACAGGCGCGCCGTCTCGTTCGCGTTCGACTGCACCTGATCGATGGACACGTCCAT
>JAYTOL010000217.1:0-56921 GCA_043747815.1 Deltaproteobacteria bacterium | reverse complement strand
GCTAGCCTCGAGCACCCATGCAGAACTCACGAAGCCCACCGCCTTCCGGCGGCGGTTGACCGCGTCCCCCCTGGCCACCACCGCGCTTTGCGCACCATTCGCTCCCCCGTCAAACGGCATCTGAGGCCGGCGCCTGAACGGTTACAGCGTTTCGACGCAATCGTATCCAAGCTGCCTACCAATCGCGCACGAGCGCCACGCTGAAGATGGGCCCTTCAGCGTGGCCGCCGCGCAGGCGCTCCAGTATCGGAAAGCGCGCACCGAGCAGCATCGAAAAATCCATGATGGGGCTCCAGAGCAGGTCGGGCCCCGCGAACACGATAGCGCCGCCCGAATTGGGATCCACCTGCCCCGCCTCTCGGTTGGGCTGCTCCCAGCGCAGGTCGGAGGCCACGCGTAAGGCGACGGGCTCCTGAATCTGCCACTGGCACGCGGCGCTGGCGCGCAGCGACCCTCCCGGCGTGAGCGGCGCTCGGGTGAGCAGTGGCTCGAGCCAATACAGGCTGACGTAGCCCGAAAACGCACCCGCGAAGGCGGCCAGCGACGGCCCGACAAACCCATCCAGGGACCCAGAGCCCGGCTGCGCTTCGAGCGCAAGGTAACGGCCGGCTCTGTCCTTCAGCCGAGGCGCGGTCGGAAACTTCAGACCGACGAGCACGGCTCCGAGCCAGCGCGGCGCCAGCGCTCGATCGCGCAAAACGAACCACTTCGCACGCAGCGTGAGCTCGCCCAGGGCCCAAACCTCGTCCTGTGCCAGGTTGTCGTTCTCCAGCTTGCGATAGAGCAGCGGCACCCCGGCGAGCAAGAACAGGTCCTCGCTCGGTGCCCACGCCAGCGAAACGTCGGTACGCACCTCACGAATCCTGGACTGATCTACTCCGGGGCGACCGAGGGAATCCGTGCGGTAGCGGAGCTCGAGCGCGGAGCGCAGTCGACCGGCGAAGGGCTGTTCGGTACCGGCGGCGGTGAGCGTGGGGTCCCCGCTGTCGCACCCGGCGCAGGCTTCTGCCGTCCGCGACCCGAGCAGCCCGAACAGGGATAACACCGCGGGCAAGAGCGCCCAGACCGCCCCGCCCTGCCTCATTCTACACGGACTCGAAAGGCAGCTCGAAACGCCTCGAGCAGCGCTCCCTCGTTGCCGTTGCC
Organism: Deltaproteobacteria bacterium; assembly: GCA_043747815.1. Classification (GTDB taxonomy): domain Bacteria; phylum Myxococcota_A; class Polyangia; order Polyangiales; family Polyangiaceae; genus SZUA-265. The sequence goes on along the minus strand of JAYTOL010000217.1, from coordinate 55,775 downwards.
CGTGAGCGAGCCGAGATCGATGTTGGCGAGCCAGCGCTCCGTGTCGCATTCGAAGCCCAGGCTGACCAGCGGCTGCTCGAGTGACAGCTCGAGGTCGATGTCCAGCGTGACGTCCATCGCCAGGTCGCTCGACAGCTCGAGCTCTCGCAACTGCCCGGGCTCGCGTCCAAAGGCACCGCGCAACGAGAACGACATGCCCAGCATGCTGGGTGCGCCCGCCAAACCCACGGCGTCCGCATCGGCCGCTGCGATGCGATAACGCACCGAGCAATAGCGACCCGCGGGCGGCGCGAGCTCTCCCATGACCGCGGCGCCGATGGCGGTGGCGCTGACCACGGTCGGCACGGCGAGCAGCGTCGGACTCGAGGTGCCATGGGCGTGAGCCTGTGGCACGAGCCAATCTCGGACCGAGCCGGCAAGCGTCGCACACGCTCGAAGCTCGACCTCGGAGCTGATCCAACGCATCTCGTCGATCCGCACCACACCCTCGCTGGCGCGTACCTCCTGCCCCACATCGACGCTCTGCTGCGAGATTAGCTCGACGCGCAGCCCCCCCTGCGAAGAAGAGCTGCAAGCGCTGCCGAGGCAAGCGCTGCTGAGGCTGGCAAGCACTAACGCGGCCAGTGCCCGCCGGCGCGAAGCGCCGCGCACGCTCTCGCTCGCGCTGCTCATCTGCAAACAGTGTAGACCCAGGGTCTTGGCCGCCACGTGCGGCGAATTGTCGCATGGCGTTTGGCCGCTCGAATCCGCGGGGCCTGTGCGAAGACTAGGGTTTCGGGCCGCGCGTTAGACCCAGCGTGAGCAGACTCGAGCTGAGACGATCGACCCGCTGCCGTAGCTGCGGGACGGCCATTGCCTCCGACGGGTGTCCCTCGGCCAGCGTAATGACGTCCAGCAGATCCTGCCGTGCAAGCTCGATCTCGATGTCTTCCGAGTAAAATTGGATTGCGGTTCGCTGCTCGCGCGGTGCCCCACCGGGAGCGCGCCAATTGTCGCTATGCGGGTGACGTCCTTCATGAACGAAACCCGCTTTCATCAGCGCGCTGCTGGGGATCTGATCGTACTTCGGCACCGCCAAATCGATGTCCAGCGTGGTCCGCGGCTCTTGCGAATAAAGCTGCATGGCAACACCGCCGATCACCGCTTACCTCGTCCCAGAGGCTTCGAGCATGGAGACTACGCTTCGAAGGGGCTGCTCCTTCGTATCGCCTGGCGGCAATCCCATTGACTCCCTCCATAGCCGATCGAGAGCAAAGCTTTGGCCCAACCGCTCCAGGATCTCGGCTGTAGAAGGCTCGCCCACGCTTGGCAGTATACGCAATTTACGCGCCCTCGGTACTCGGTGGCCGAGCAGCGCCGCGGCTCGGCTCCAGCGACTAGCCCCCGTCTGCGATTGGTCGCGCTAGGCAGTGCAAATATCTGAAATTAATCAGCAATGCGCGCTGTTAGTGGCGCGCCCCCTCCAGGCTCACGGCGGTCCTCATCGGCGGCTGCAATGCGACAACACACCGAGCAGCAGCGACTGCAAACGGCGCGAGCTCTCCCATGACCGCAGCGTCGATCGGCCCGTGCCCGATACTGCAGCTGAAGCATCGATCACGAGGTGCGAGTTGATGAACCACACGTGGCGGTCGCGGATAGGCAGCTCATGGACGGCGGTCTGGATGTGGCGAGCAGATTCTGCTCTTCGCCGCAACGGTAGCCAACCTTCACAGAGCCAGGCGCCGCCGCGCAAGCAGCCTAGCGTCGAAAGGCGTCGCCGGTTCGTTGAATGCTGGCAAATGCCGCGGCAAGCGGAACGACGGCGTGTGTACGACACGGTGCGTGGTCTCAATTGCCCGAGCGCCGGTGTCGTTCGCAACACATCGGTAACGCGTCACTAGAACGGCGGACGTGTTAGCCTGTCGGCATGAACCGTCCCGGTCTCGTGGCAACGCGGCTCTCATCCTTCACCCTCGTCCTGGCGCTCGTCGCGTGCGGCAGCAGCCCAGGTGAAACGAACGGAGCGGGACCAGATGAGACCGCCGAAACACCCGCGGCGGCAGGCGTTGAAGGTATGTCAACGGATACGAGCTCCACTGATACCAACTCCGCCGCCGCCAGCGCTACCGATGGCAGCAGCGCTGCCCCTAACGTCAGCGCGGACACGAGCAGGGACGGCATCGTCGGGATGATCACGGCTCCCGTCGCAGGGACTGGCGGCGAATCGGCAGGAGCAGGCGCAGGCGACCCGAGCGCTGTCAATGCACCCAGCGCCACACCCGCTGGCCCTTCGAACCTGCAGCCCTGGGAGCAGAAGCGCGCCGCGCTGCTCCAGATCATTGGGCGGCCTGCGGTGGCGCTCGACGCCACGGAGACAGCGCTGCCTGACGATGCGGGACTCACCGTTCGGGACTTTTCAATCGCTACGGACGCCAGCACGCGTATCAATGGGACGAGCTTCGCACCCAAGACCGAGGGCCCGTTGCCAACGGTGATTTTCCTGCATGGCACTGGCGGCGCCCGCCAAGACGGCTTTGGGCTCATGCGAACGCTGGCGCAAAAGGGCTTCCTGGCGCTCGCGATCGACGCGCGTCATCACGGTTCGGGCGTCGCCCAGAACGCCTACTTCAACGCCATCTATCAGGCTTACGTCACGGGGGAGGGGCATCCCTTCCTATACGACACTGTCTGGGACGTGATGCGGTTGCTCGACTACCTGGTGCAACGCCCCGACGTCGACGCTTCGCGCATTGGGCTCGTCGGCAGCTCGAAGGGCGGCATGGAAACGTACCTGTCGGCTGCCATCGAGCCGCGGATTGCCGTCGCCGTGCCGTGGATCTCGGTCGAGAGCTTTGCCTGGGCGCTCGACAACAATCAGTGGCAAGCGCGCGTCGGCAGCATCCAGGGCGCATTCGACCAGGCTGCAGCGCACGATGGCGTGCCGATCGACGCTAATTTCGTGCGCCAGTTCTACGCTCGGGTAGTGCCCGGCATCACCGCTGAATTCGACGGCCCGGAGATGGTCGCCGCGATTTCGCCGCGGCCGCTGTTGTCGGTCAATGGTGAATTCGACCCACGCACGCCCAAGGGTGGGCTCGACTTGTGCGAAGCGTCGGCCCGGGCCGCCTACGCCGACGTCCCTGACCGCTTCGAGCTGTATATCGAGCCGAACACGGGCCACGCTGTCACGGCCGAGGCGACAGCGCGCACGGTGGACTGGCTCGTTCAGTGGCTCGAGTAACGTGAGCTGGCCTGGGGCGTAGCATCAACCGGCGAGCGATGGCTTGGCGAAGTGTGGCATTGCCGCCGCGTGCGACAGCGCGTCGAGCGCCGCGCGGTCCTCCAGGCTCGTCGGCAAGGGCAGCAAGGGCACGTGCGATAGGCCCGTGGCGGTGAGGGCGGCGAGGGCGTGGCGACGTGGGGCGACGAGGTCCTCGGGTCGGCAGTGCGTGGAGAAGACGGCGTACAGATGCTCGACGAAGGCTGCCGCGAGCGCCACAGGCAGCGTCGACGCGCCCTCGTGGCCCAGCCGCCGCACGACGGCGAGCAGCGGCAAAGGCTGCGCGACACCCGTGCCGGCGGCCACGTCGCGAAAGTCAGCTTGCGCATACGGCAGCACGTGCGGCGGGATGGCCTGGTAGCCGCTGCGGCCGTACGCGACGAGGCGAACCGCCGTGTCCGCGGCGCCGGGGTCGACGAACTCTTGCTCGGCGGCGAACAGAACCTCGCCCTCCGCTAGACCCCACTCGCGCAGGTCGCGGCGCGCGAGCTCCAGAGGCACGTCGCGCAGGCGCTGCGCGAGCCCCGTGCGCCGATGCTCGGGCATGACGATGACGTGCGCGAGGTAGATGACGCAGATGCCGCGCCCGGCGTCGACGGTAACATGGCAGTCGCGCACCCCCGCCAAGCTGCCTTCGGGCGTCCGCGCCGTGAGCAGGTGGTAACGCAGGCGCAGGTCGCCGACCTGAACGCCGTCGGGCGCTCTGAGCCAGGCGTCGACCACCTCACGCCGCTCGAGCTCCGCACGTGCTCCAAACCAGGCGTCGAGGGCGGCGTAGGCGGCGTCGACCTCGGCGCCACCGCGCACCTCGTGAATCTGATACTGGCTGGGCGCGCTCGACATGGATTTCTGCCGGGCTTACGCGGCTTTGATCTCCGTCCAGAGCTTGTCCCAGGCCTGCGCTGCTGCGCCCAGATCGGTTTGGTACTCGAGGCGCGCGCGCTCTTCCGCTGTCGGCAGCGCCACCGGGTTCTTCATCAGGGCCATGGCCGGCGCGACGGGTGTGCCGTAGCCCGTCGTCTCGGAGATGCCGGCGGCGATGTCCGGGCGCAGGATGAAGTTCATGAACTCGTGCGCCGCGCGCTTGTGGGGCGCGTCGGCAGGGATGATCAACGAGTCCGTCCAGAGGCAGCCGCCCTCTTTGGGCAGCACGTACTCGATGGCCTTCTGCTCCACCTTGGCCTGCGCCGTGTCGCCGTTCCAGAGCTGCGCGATCCAGACGTCTCCCGCGATGAGCTGGCCTTTGACGGGCGCCGAGATGTACGCCTTGAGGTTGGCCTTGGCGGCGATCGCGTCCTTTTTGGCCTGCGCGAGCTCGGCAGGGTCCGCGGAGTTGAGGGACTTGCCCCTGTACTTCAGCCACGCGCCGATGGCGTCCCGCTGGTCGTCCATCTGCGTCATCTTGTTTTTGTATTTGGGATCGAGGAAGACGCTCCAGGAGTCCAGCGGCGCTTTCACTTTATCGCTGCGGTAGGCGATGCCAACGGTGCCCCACTGCCAGGGCACGCCCATCTCGTTATTCGGGTCGAACGCCGGGTTCAGGAAGATCGGCGCGACGTTCTTCCAGTTGGTCAGGTACTGCTTGCGCAGCGGGAACAGCTTCTTCTGCGCGGCCAGGACCGTGACGATGTAGCCGGTCGGCACGACGATGTCATAGCCCCCTGCCCCGACCTGGAGCTTGGCCAAGAGGTCCTCGTTCGACTCGTAGGTGGAGTACTTGACCTTGATGCCGGTCTCCTTTTCGAACTTCGGGACCGTGTCCTCCGCGATGTAGTCGCTCCAGTTCGCGATATGCAGCTCCTTCTCTATCTCCGGCAGGTCGGACGCCGCTGCCCCGGAGGGCGCCGCCTTGGGGACAGTGGCGGGTGGCGCCGCCGTGGGGGCTTCTGCCGCAGGCTTTGGCGTCTCCTTGCTGCACGCCTGGAGCAGGGTCGCGACCGACGTCACGGACGCACCCGCGGCCACGAGCTTCTGAATGAAGTCCCGGCGGTCGACACGGCCCGCCAAGAACGCATTGAATTCACGATCGGCATCTTCAGGCTTCACGTTTGCCTCCTATCTTTGTGCGACCCCGCGGCTTTTTTCGCCGCCGGATCGATTGGCCACGACAATCAGTAGCGTCGTCGCGACGAGCACGACGGTGCTGATCGCGTTGATCGAGGGCTCGATATTTTTTCTGACCATGGTGTAGATGACCATGGGCAACGTCGCGGTGTCAGTCCCGGCGACAAAGCTCGTGATCACGTAGTCGTCGAACGACATCGTGAAGGCGAGCATGGCGCCCGACAGGATACCAGGCCAGAGTTGCGGGACAGTGACCCGGAAGAACGCGGTGATCTCGTCGGCTCCAAGGCTCATCGCCGCCTCTTCGAGCGCGTTGTCCATGCCCTGCAAGCGCGCATTCACCACCACGACCACGAACGAGATGTTGAAGGCCACGTGCGCGATCGTGATGCTGGCTAGACCGAGCGGAAACTTCACGGCCACAAACAGAATCAAGAGTGAGATGCCGACGACGATCTCGGGCGTGACGAGCGGGACGTAGAGCAACGCCTCCATCAGGCGGCGGCCGCGAAACCGGTGCCGCGCCAGGGCCAGGGCCATGAGCGTGCCGAGGAGCGTGGCAATGAGCGTCGAGGCGGCGCCGACGATCAGGCTAGAATAGAGGCCGTCCACGATGTCGGGGCGCTCGGCCAGGCGCGCGTACCATTTGGGGGTGAAGCCCACCCAGTCGGAGGAGAACTTCGAGTCGTTGAAGGAGAACAGCACCAACACGAGCAGCGGTGCGTGCAGGAAGCACAAGACCGCGGCGACGGTGGTCACGAGCCAGTTGGAGAGCCGCTGATCACGCATGGCTACTTCGCCGCCGGCTCCGCCAATTGCCCGCCGGAGTGCCCGCCCAACTGCTCCCCCCTGTCGCGTACGCGCAGGTAGAGCGTCACCGCCACCAGCACCAGCGTCATCATGACGAACGACGCCGCAGATCCGAAGGGCCAGTTGCGCGCCGTCGTAAACTGGTTCTGCACCAGGTTGCCGATCAGGATCTGCTTGGCGCCTCCGAGCAGGTCGGACGTGAGGAACGAGCCGAGCGCCGGGATGAAGACCAGCAACGAGCCGGCGACGACGCCAGGCATGGACAGGGGCAGCGTGATGCGGAAGAAGCGCGCCGCTGGCCTGGCGCCCAGCACCTCCGCTGCCTCGAGCAGCGACAGGTCGAGCTTCTCCAGCGAGGCGTACACCGGGAGCACCATGAAGGGTAAAAAGCCGTAGATCAAGCCCACCATCACCGCGGGCGGCGTGTACAGCAGCGTGATGGCTTCTTCGAGCAGCCCGCTGCGGATGAGCAGCGAGTTGATGAGGCCCGACTCACGCAGCAGGAAAATCATCGAAAACATGCGCACGAGGAAGCTCGTCCAGAACGGCAACGTCACCAGGAACAGCAGGAAATTCCGCCAGCGCGTCGCGCGCGCGATGGCATGCGCGACGGGGTAGCCCAAGAGCAGGCAGAGCAGGGTGCACACGACGGCATACAGCGTGGTCCTGAGGACGATGGCCATGTAGAGCGGGTCGAAGAAGCGCGCGTAGTGCTCGAGCGTGAAGCCCGACGCCACTCCCCCGTAGGCGCCCTGCGGCATGAAGCTGTAGCCAAACATGAGCAGGAGCGGCCCGACGAAGAAGAGCACGAGCCAGGTCAGGCCCGGGGCGAGCAGGGCCCAGGCTTTGAGCCACGGGTGGTCATGAAACCAGCGCAGGACCCGCTGCCGCGCCGACAATTAGTCGTCCTCCAGGACCTGGCAGTCGTCGAGCTTCCAGGCGACGGCGACGGCGTCCCCGGGCTTGATGCGCAGCGGCCGGGTGAGCTGGCCCTCGTTGCGCACGGCGACCGCGACGGTCTTGTCAGCGACGCGCACGAGCACATGCAGCGTCTCGCCGAGGTAGATCACCTCGAGCACGCGCCCGAGCAGGTGGTTCTCATCCGCTGGCACCTCCGCCGGAGAGAGAACGTTGAGCCACTCGGGGCGCACGGCGATGCGCACCTGCTTACCCTCGGCGATGCCGGGGTGCGGCGGCACGACGTACTTCGACCCCTCGCCCTCGATGAGCCAGCCCGAGGCCTGCTGGCTCGTGCATCTACCCTCGAAGAAATTGGTCTCGCCGATGAAGCGCGCCACGAAGGGCGTGCGCGGGCATTCATAGATCTCCGCGGGCGTGCCGAGCTGCGCGATGCGAGCGTTGCTCATCACGGCGATGCGGTCCGACATCGTCAGGGCCTCTTCCTGATCGTGGGTCACGAAGATGAAGGTGGTCCCCAGCTGCTTGTTCAGATGCTTGAGCTCGAGCTGCATCTCCTTGCGCAACCTGAGGTCGAGCGCGCCCAGCGGCTCGTCCAAAAGCAGCACCGACGGCTCGAGCACGAGGGCGCGGGCGAGGGCCACACGCTGCCGCTGACCACCGGAGAGCTGCGCGGGCCGACGCCGCGCATATGTGGCCGGATCGAGCTGCACCATTTGCATCGCCTTCTCGACGCGGCCGGCGACCTCGGCCCTGGGCGTCTTCTTCATCTCCAGCCCAAAAGCGATGTTTTGCTGGATGCTCAGATGCGGGAACAGGGCGTAGTTCTGAAAGACCATCGCCAGGTTGCGCTCGTAGGGCCGCTTCCGGTTGACGACCTCGCCGTTGATCAGGACCTCACCGCCAGCGTCGGGCTCTTCGAAGCCGGCGATCAGGCGCAACGTCGTCGTCTTGCCGCAGCCCGAAGGCCCCAAGAGGGAGAAGAACTCACCTTTTTCGACGTGAAACGAGACCTTGTCGCACGCGGTGTAGTCACCGAACGTCTTCGAGACATTGCGGAACTCGACGACGGGTGTCACGAGGACCGTCACGCCGGCTTCCCCGTGGCGTCGCCGACGCGAAAGTGTTCGTAGTCGTGATCCGCCGGCACCCCCCAGACAGCCCACAGCTCCCGGGTCGAGGGGCGCATCACGACGGCGCCAGAAGATTCGACGTGGTACGGCGGCTCCGGGCGGCGACAGATGATGGGATCGCGCGTCATGGCGAGCAGCTGCTCTAGATCCAACGGACCGTCAGCGAGCGCAACGGCGCGTGCCAGCCGGTCCCGGGACGACGAAAGCAACGCCGGGGCGCGCGCGGCCTCCCTCCGAGAGGCCACCGCGTCGAGACAGTGGTTGGTGTGGACGAGCGCCGTCGACTCCAGGCGTGTGATCGCGGTGTGCGTGGGCATCGCCTCCAGATTGTACCCGTGGCCACTGGCGTCGAGCAGCAGATAGTTGTGGGCCCCGGCGAGCGGCGCCTGGAGGATGCACTCGAGCGCGGCGTCGAGGCTCGTCTGCTGGAGCACCTTCCGCACGACAAAGGGCCAGGTCACCCCGACGCGGCCGTCCGTGCTGACCAGATTGTTGATGCCGATGGCGATGCCGGCGGCGTTCATGCCGATCTGCGCCAGGCAACCGACCGTGGAAAAGACCAGGCAGCCCGGGGCGTCGCGCACGTCCAGCAAGACGACGTGCGGCGTGGCGCTCGCGTGCATGTCCCAGGTTTGAGCCAGGTACTCGGACGTGAGCAGCGCCGTACAGTCGTCCTCTTCTAGGGTCGCCTCGCCGGCGCGGGCGCGCACCGCGTCCACGAAGTCCGTGAAGCCGCCGACGATGATGGCCTCGGCGGCGCTGATGCCGGCGGCTTCCGCCATGGCCTCCAGCTCCAGGCACAGGTCGGGGGCGTAGTCTCGATGTGCCGGCAGCATCTCTTCGGCGAGCGCCAGGATGTCCCGCTCGGTGGCGGGCCGCCCCGCCCAGCTCCCATCCGCAGCGAGCCTCACCCGCTCGCGCGTGTACTCCCGAATGCTGGCGCCGTACTCGAGCCCGTGGGCGCAGCCGCGCTCGCGGGGCGTGCCCTCCAGGCGCAGCACACGAATCCGGCACGCGGGCGAGCTATTCATCAGCCGAGCCCGCCGAAGTACCGGGTCTTGACCTCGACATATTCGTGCACGCCCTCGAGGCCCGATTCACGCCCCAGCCCCGATTGCTTCATCCCTCCGAAGGGCGCCTCGGCCGTCACGGGGTACCAGTCGTTGACGCCCACGAGCCCGAACTGCAGACCTTCGGAGACGCTGAGCGCCGTCTTCAAGCTCTGCGTGAACACGAAAGCGGCGAGGCCGTACTCCGTGTCATTGGCCATGCCGATGGCGTCCTCCGCCGTATCGAAGGGCACGATGGGCAGCACGGGGCCAAAAATCTCTTCGCGCAGCACAGGCGCGTTCGGTTCCAATCGGTCGAGCACGGTGGGCGCATAGAAATAGCCCCGCGTGGCGCCGCCGCGTGTGCCACCCGTGAGCAGGCGTCCCCCGCTCGCGACGCTGCCGTTCACGAGCCGCTCCACGCGTTCACGCTGCGGGGCGCTGATCAGTGGACCTACCGTGGTCTCGGGCGCGAGACCATGCCCGATGACCTCGCGCGACATGGCGTCGACGGCCGCTGCGGCGAAGCTGTCGGCGACGCTCGCGTGCACGATGAAGCGCTGTGGGGCGATACACGCCTGGCCACAGTTGCGGAGCTTGGCGCTGACCCCCGCGCGCGCGACGGCGGCCACGTCCACGTCCGGGAAGACGATGACCGGAGCGTTGCCGCCGAGCTCGAGCGCCAGGCGCTTGACCGTGCGCGACGCGCCGTCCATCAAGAGCTTGCCGACGCGTGTGGACCCCGTGAACGCGAGCTTGCGGCAGCGCGCGTCGTCGAGCATGGCCTGCGCCATGTCGTGGGGGTCGCCGTTGATCACGTTGAGCACCCCCGGGGGCAGGCCGGCGTCGACGAAAGCCCGCGCGTAGTCGAAGGCAGAGCGCGGCGTGAGCTCCGACGGCCTGACGACGACGCTGCAGCCCGCGGCGAGCGCCGAGGCCACCGCCCGATTCACGTTGTAGATGGGGAAGTTCCAGGCGGTGATGACGCCGACCACGCCGAGCGGCTCGTACGTGACGTCGATGCGGCGGCCCGCGGCTCGCGAGGGGATCCAGCGACCTCCCAGGCGGCAGGCCTCCTCGGCGGCAAAGCGCAGGTAGCTCGGCGCGCTCGCCCACTCGCCGCGCGCTTGGGCGAGCGGCTTACCCGACTCTTCCGTGGTCCTGCGGGCGTAGGCGTCGACGCGCGCGGCGATCAGATCCGCGGCCTTGTGGAGGATGGCGGCACGCTCGTAGGCCGTCTTCCTGGACCACGCGGGGAAGGCGCCTGCCGCTGCGTCGAGCGCGGCGCGGGCGTCTGCCGAGTCGCCGTAAGGCAGCTCCGCGATCACCGCCTCGGTCGCAGGATCGATGAGTGGCCAGATGCCGCCGCCGCGCGCCGTCAGCCACTCGCCGCCGATCAACATGCGATCGCTCTCGGCGACGCTCATGCCGAACCCGCCACGCCGAGCTCCGCGGCGACGGCGCCCAGCGTCGACTCGAGCACGTCCATGGCTTCGTCGAGCTCCGCGTCACTCATGTTCAGCGGCGGCAGCAAGCGCACACAGTTGGAGAACAGGCCGGCGCGGATGCTGATGACGCCGCGCTGCAAGGTGCCGAGGTTGACGGCCTGGGTCGCCTCCAGCCAGGGCTCTTTCCTCTCCGGGCTCTTCACGAGCTCCAGCGCCAGCATCGGACCGATGCCGCGCACGTCGCCGACGAGCCGCGGGTGCGCGGCCTGCAGCGCCAAGAGGCGCCCGTGTAGTCGCTCACCGATGACGCTGGCACGCGCCAGAAATTCGGGCCGCGTGAGCTCGCCCAGCGCGGCCAGAGCGGCGACACAGGCGAGCGGATTGCCCGAATAGGTGCCGCCCAGACCGCCGGGATGCGGCGCCTCCATGATGCTCGCGCGACCGACGATGGCGGAGATGGGCATGCCGGCGCCCAGGGACTTCGCCGTGGTGAGCAGGTCTGGCACGACGCCGCTGTGCTCGCACGCCCAGAGCTTGCCGGTGCGACCGAGGCCGCACTGGATCTCATCAAAGACCAACACGCAGCCGTGCGCGTCACACAGCTCGCGCAGGCGGCGCAGGAACGGCGCGGGTGCGGGCAGGAAGCCGCCCTCGCCCAGCACGGGCTCGATCACCACGGCCGCGACGTGCGACGGGTCCACGATGGCGGTGAACGCGTGATCGAGGTTCTGAACGTGCCAGTCCGTCCACGCCTCCGGCGTCATGCCGTTGGGACGCCGATACAGATTCGGGAACGGAAAACGATAGATCTCTGGCGCGAACGGGCCGAAGCCTTTCTTGAACAGATTGAACTTCGACGTCATCGCCATCGTGAGGTTCGTGCGCCCGTGATAGGCGCCGTCAAAGACTACGATGCCCTGCCGCTTGGTGTAGGCGCGGCTGATGTGAACGGCGGTCTCCACGGCCTCTGCGCCGCTATTCATCAGCACCGAACGTTTCGGGAAGTCGCCCGGGGCGAGCGCATTCAGGCGCTCCGCGAGCGCGACCGCCGGTTCGTACGTGGCCACGATGGCGCACATGTGGATCAGCTTTTCTGCCTGCGCCTGCAGCGCCTGGACGACGCTCGCCGGCGTATGTCCGACGGCCAGCACGCCGATGCCGCCGGCCAGATCGAGGAAGCGATTACCGTCCACGTCCGTGACGACGGCGCCGTGGGCGGACTCGATCGCGATCGGCGTGAGCTTCGCCGCGCCCGGAGGGCTGGCAGCCTCGCGGCGGGCAACCAGCGCGCGGCTCTTGGGTCCCGGGATCTCGGTGCGCAGCAGAATCGAGCGGGCGGACGCGCGCGAGGCAGCTTCCGGCGGTGGCTGGGGCTTCACGTGGCTACTCTACATCCTCGAGTCGCTCCCGGGCAGCTTGCCGCAACGCTCACTCGCGTTCGCCCGGGTTCCCGCCACTAGGCCGGTCGACTCGTCGCCAGGCGCGCTGACAACGGAAGCGGTCGCGCTCGCGTCTCGAGGCAGGCGGACCGAGCTGCGGTACGTGCTCGTTTACCGCGTTGTACGCCATCACGGCGACGTGGGCCCGCCTCGAGCGAGCTTGACGAGCGCGGGTGTTGCACGGCATGTCGACAGAGCGATGCAGCCGCGACCGGAGCCTCAGGTCTCATTGCCCTGGCTCGTGCGGCTGCGCTGGCTGGCCGTGCTCGGGCAGGCGCTGGCCGTCGCCTGCGCGCGCTGGCTGTTCGAGCTACGCTTCGACTGGTCACTCCTGAGCGCGTGTGTCGCGTTCGCCGCGGCCTCCAACGTGGTCTTGGCGGGCCTCGCCCGGCGCCTGCCGCCCGCCGGATCGGCGGCGCTGACCATGGGCAGCGTGATGACGTTGGATACGTTGCTGCTCACCGCGTTGCTTGCTGCCTCGGGCGGCGCCATGAATCCGTTCACGGTCTTCTACCTGGTCCACATCACCTTGTCGGCCGTCGTGCTGAGCGCGCGTTGGACGCTCTGGGTGGCGGCGCTATCCTGTGCGGGGTTCGGGGCCTTGTTCCTCCTGCCGATCGACGGACACGCGCTGCACCACGCGGCGGGGCTCGGCCCACATCTCCAGGGCATGTGGGTCGCCTTCGCGCTCGCCGCCGGGCTCACCACCTTCTTCGTGCGGCAGATCACGCAGGCCATCGGGCAACAGCGCGAGCAGATCGCGGCCCTGAGAGAGGCTGGCGCGCAGAGCGCCAGGCTGGCGGCCATCACCACGCTGGCGGCCGGCGCCGCGCACGAGCTCGGCAGCCCGCTCGGCACCATCGCGATTGCCGCGCATGACGCCCGGCTCGCGCTCGCGTCGCTGCCCGGTTCGAGCTCCGTCGCAGAAGACCTGCAGTTGATCCTGCTCGAGGTCGAACGCTGCCAGGAGATCCTGGGGTTGATGGCAGCGCGCGCTGCCGAATCCTGCGACGACACACGCCCGCTCAGCTCGAGCGACCTGATGCAGAGCATGCGCAGCCAGCTCGGGGAGGAGCGTTACGGGCGCATCGAGTTCCGCCTGAGCGGCACGCCGCCCGAGCTGCATCTGCCTCCGGGGCAGACCACGCAGTCGGTGCTGGCGTTGGTGCAGAACGCGCTCGACGCGAGCCCAGAGGGCGGGTGCATCGTCGTGGAAGTGAGCCAGCGCGGCGCCGAAGCCCACATCAGCGTCGAGGATCGGGGGACGGGCATCCCCGCGCTCGTTTTGTCCAGGGTCGGCGAGCCCTTCTTCACCACCAAACAACCCGGCCGCGGTCTGGGCCTCGGGGTGTTCCTCGTGCGTGCGTTCGTGGAGAGCCGCGGCGGGGAGCTCGTGATCGACTCTGCGCCGGGGCGCGGGACTCGGGCCCAGATGCGCATCCCCATGGCGGCTCCCCGGGCGCTGGCGGTCTCAGCGTGAGCACCGACCTGCTGCCGGTCACCCTCGTGGTCGATGATGACGAACGATTTCGGGAACGCCTGCAGAAGGCGCTGCTCTCGCGCGGCTATCCCGTGTTATCGGCCGCGGACCATGAGAGTGCGATGTGTCTGGCCGCTACCCACCAGATCGAGCGGGCCATCGTGGATCTACGCATGCCGGGCGCGAGTGGGCTCAGCTTGATCGTCGATCTGCTCGAACGTCAGCCGGACATCGAGATCGTCGTGCTCACCGGCTACGGCAGCATCGCGACCGCGGTCGAGGCCATGCGGCGCGGCGCGCGCGACTACCTGAACAAGCCGTGCCACGCCGACCGCATCCTGATGGCCTTCGACGCCGAGCCCGATGGGCCGCTCCCCAAGGTCGACTACGAGATCCCCTCGCTCGCGCGCATCGAGCGCGAACATATCGAACGCGTCCTCAACGAGTGCAACGGCAACGTCTCCAAGACCGCGCGCGTCCTCGGCATGCACCGCCGCACGCTCCAGCACAAGCTCGCCAAGTTCCCCGTGGCACGCTAGCGCCGCGATAGCGGCCGCGGCGCGCCCTGACGGAGCACTGCCGAAAAGTTGCGTTGGGCCAGGTGTGCGGCCGGGGCACGCGCAGGGGAGTCGCGGTTTGCGTGTCGAGGTGGAAGGGCAGGATCTCGCGTTGTCAGTAAAGCGCCGCTCGCGTGCTTGCACGAGGCACCACCCTGGCGTGCCCGGGGGTCGACCGTCCGTCGTCGTTGGGCCGGGCTCAAAAATGCGGTATGCTTCGCGGGGTGTCCCAACCTCTCTGGTCGCTTGACGCGGACGACCCACGGGCTCCGAGCCAAGAGGTCTGGGAGCGCATGACGGCTCGAGAGCAACAATTCGTGGTGAGCTCGCTGCCCACGGACATGCCCCTCGATCTACATCCACCCGAGGGGGACGCACATCGTAAACCGAAAGAGGGGGCCCGGGATGCGCTCGATGAGTTCTTCCGCAGCATCGGCCGTCGTGTCTATGTTTCGAGTGAGCTCGTTACGTATTATCCCGGGGAGCCACGCTTCTGTCCGGATGTCCTCGCCGTGCTCGATGTCGAGCCCTTTGAGCGCCAGAGCTGGATCGTCAGCAGGGAGCAGAAGGGGCTCGACCTGGTGATTGAGGTGCACGTCGGGGGCAGCGCGAACAAGGACTTCGAGCGGAACGTCGTGCGCTATGCCCGCCTGGGCATCTCCGAGTACTTCATCTTCGACAGGCTCGGGGTGCGCGTTCTGGGTTACCGTTTGAAGGCCGGTAGCACGAGCTACGAACGGCTCGTGCCGCAGGCGGGCAAGCTCACGTCACAGGTCCTCGGGCTCGACCTGTGCGTAGAATCCGGGATGCTGCGCTTCTATCACGGCACCGCTCCACTCTTGTTCATGGGCGAGCTCGTGAGCAAGCTCGAGGGCATGCTCGGTGAGCTCGTAGAGGCCCGCGACAACGCGCTCAAACGCGCAGAGGAAGAAACGCGCCGCGCAGAGGAAGAAGCGCGCCGCGCAGAGGAAGAAACGCGCCGCGCCGATGCTCTGGAAAAAGAGCTCGCGCGGATCAAAGAGGAGCTCGCTCGGCTCCGCACGTCGTAGCGGTTGGTGTCCCCCCGTCCCGAGCGAAGCGAGGGCTTGGGGGGACCGGGCGCGCTGCGCGCCCGAGGGGGGCATCAAAAACACCCCGAGCTCGTGCGCGGCGGGCAACAGGCGACCGCGCGAACGCGCTCCGTTTGATTACCGCTCGTCCTGCGCAACGCAACCGAACACGCGCCGGATGCGCCGCTTGTCAATTGACCGGAGGTGGTCGATGAGTGCGTACGACGTCTTCGTGAAGCCGCTCTTGCCGTGCGCTGCCTGCCGCTTACGCGGCCAAGAATCACCCGTTCGAGCCCTTCGATGCGGCTCACCGGGGAGTGCTCGGCGTCGTCGAAACGATCGAGAGAGCTCCGGCCAGGCGCGCGGCGAGCGACACTGCCATGGCGGTGTCTTGCGCCGCTGGAATGCAGCCTCGCTCGCAATGAATCGCGAGGTCGTCCAGGGCCGGGCTGAGAACGCGTTCTGCCTCGGCAGGCTGACCGCGACTAAAGAACCTCTCGGCGACTCTGGTCAAGATCGAGAGCCTGCGCAGCATGCAGCGCCCGCACCTCTGCCTCGAAGGGGCCAATGCCGATCCAATTGCCGACTCGGAGGTGGTGAACGCCACAAACGCAGCTTCCATCCACCCGCACGTCATTCGTTCCGCTCAGGTCCTGGATGGTCAGCCCTCGCCAGGAGTTGAAGAAGCGCGCGTGGCGTGCCGAGATGCGGGGGTCGTTGATCACGATGTCGCAGCTCGGCGATCTGCCGAGCAGCGTCGCTCGCGGCCCGAGCTCCAGGTCTTCGCCCAGCAGCCTGAGGCAGACCCTGTTCCCGTCGCTGCCGGGTCGTGCGACGCCCCTGCTGCTCGACCCGATCGAGAGGGAGCTGTCGAGCTCCGAGCGCCGGGCGCGCACTTCCGACTCGCTCGCCGCCTCTTCGACCTTGCCGGGCGGCTCCCCCAGATCGTCGAGCGGCTGCTGGGGGCTACGGGACTGGCGCAGCAGCATGAGGTGCTGCTGCGCCGCCGCGGCGACGCTCTCGGTCAGCAGCGCGAGCGGACAGGGCTTGGTGAGGATGCCAAACACCTCATCCGCCGAGAGCTCCCGCTCTAGGCAGGCCGTGAGCGCGAGGCGTGTGGTGTTTGGCGCGATGCGCTTGACCTGCGCCAGGAATTGCGCGCCGTCCATCTGCGGCATCTTCATGTCGGAGATCACGACGGCGAAGCTCGTGCCGCGCTCCATGAGCGCCAGCGCGGCGGCGGGGTCCGCCAGCGTAACCACCTCGAAACGCTGCCCGAGCGCCCGCGACAGGATATTGAGCATGGCGGGTTCGTCATCGACGCACAAAATGCGCGACGCCGGGTCCAATAGCTCACGCTTGGTTACACCTGCCATACATGTCGCCCTCTCTCCCCCGCGCTCCCCCGCGCTCCCCCGCACGCAGGGAACACCCGGACATGCACAGAGACGGCGGCGCGGGACGTGAAGCTAACCCGCACTCGACCTTCGAAAGTGCAACACGACGCCGAGTCGCGCGATTTAGTCCGAGCTCGAAACAATGGTAGTAAAGCGCGAGTGGACGGGATCCCACACCAACTTGTCGCGGTACACATCAAACCACGCCTGCAGGTCGCCGAGCGACCTCCGGCCAGCCCCGACGTCCCCCGAGCTGGGCGGGGGCATGCCCGCGAACGCCAGCGCTTCGTGCAGCGCCCGTGTGCGTAAGAGCTTGGCGTCTGCCTCGCGTGCCAGCTCGATCAGGGCTGCCAGGCCCTTCACCCCCCCACATCGGATCAGGGCCTCGGCCTCGCTAAAGCTGACCCACTCGTCCTGATCCTTCCGCTCCAGCGCTGCCATGAGCGCCGGCGCAGCCTCGGGCAGCCCCAGCGCCCCCAGTGCCTCCGCGGCCTTTTCCTTCACGGCGTCTGATGGATCCTCCAGCGCTCGCATCAGCTCGGGGAGCAGCGAGGCATCTCTGGCTTGTCCGAGCTTCTCTGCGGCGGTGGCTCGCACGTTGTCGTGTTCGTCCGTGAGCGCCGTGATCAGATCCTGGCGCGAGTCCCCGAGGGCGTGCTCGGGCTCTCCGTGCGTGTGGCGCTCCTCCGCTTGTGCGGTGTTGGCCTGAGGCAGCTCGAAGTGCTCGTGGGACTTGACGAGATCCGAGCGCAGAAAGGCCGTCAGACCCAGACCCACCCCGATGAGCGCAACCCCCACGCCGGCGAAGCGCCCGAGGGCGACGGCAGGGCGTGGCGAACGGCGCACGCCATCGACCACGGCCGAGCCCAGCAAGATAGCCGCGAAGATACAGGAGATGGCCGGAGCCGGCGGCCAGTCCATCTGTGAAGAGAGCATGAGGCCGCCGATGCTCGCCAGGATCCCAGAACCCCAGCCGATCAGCAGGCGAGCGCGGATGCCCGTGGCGAACATCGCGCCGCATACCGCCGGCGCGATGAGCAGGATGAAGACGAGCAAGACACCGGCGATGCGGACCGACGAGGTGATGACGATCGCGAAGGAGAGGTAAAATAGGAAATCCCACAGGCGGACGGATAGGCCCGCCTGCTCCGCCCCCTCGCGATCCATCGACACACGCAGCAGGGGGCGGCGACACACCCATTGGAACACGCCGATGGCCCCGTACAACAGCGCGGCCTGCGTCACCTCCTTGACCGACACGACCAGGATGCTGCCTGCCATGATGTCGCGCAGGTGCTCGGCGCCGTGTGGGTTCTCGGCGGACAGCAGGATGGCGCCGGCGGAGGCGACCGCAAAGGTGAGCCCGATGATCGCCTCCTGCGGCACGCGATTGTCCGGCAGCCGCGCCACCGAAAAGAACCAGGCGCCGCCGATCGCAAACAGCAGCGACACGTAGTACGTGACCGAGTCGTTCATCTCGAAGCCGTACAGGAACGCCACCGTGCTGCCGAAGGCAGCGACTTGCGCCAGGGCCAGATCGACGAAGAACACGTTGCGGCTGATCACGTGCAGGCCCAGGTACGTGTGCGTGAGGACCAGCATCAAGGCTGCCGCCGACGGCAGTAACCACCAAGGGAGACCGGCGGCCAAGGCTACCTGCCTGCGGCTTTGAGCAGCGTGGTAGTGACCACGTCGAAGAAGGAGAAGACGTCGCCCGTGCCCTTGGCGCCGCCCACGTTGAGCGGAAGAACGACCAGCGGCGCTCCTCCCTTGTCAGCGACGAGCCTGGCGACCTTGTCGTCGTAAAAGGCGTGCGTTGCCACCAACTCGACTTTTTCACGCGCGATCGTGCCGACCACGTCCGCCAGGTGGCTCGGGCCGGGTTGGATCCCTGGCTTCTGCTCGACGTAGTCGACGACGTTCAACCCGAAGCGTTGATTGAAGTAGCTGTAGCTCTTGTGAAAGAAGACGACCTTCGCCCCTCTGAGCGGCGCCATCTTGCCGAGCCAGCCGCCGAGCTTGGCGGTGAGGTCGTCCGCGCCGCTCCTCTCCGTCTTCAGAAACGCGTCGAGCTCACCCGAGCGCGCCAGGCGATCCAGCTTCTTGCCGCCCACCAGCTCGACCAACTCCGGCCCGAACATCGCCTGGTCGATGCGCGCCTGAAACGCCTTGGCGCGCGCGGCGAAGTACTCGGCGTCTGCGGGACGGACGCGCGCGAGCGCGAGGCGGATGGTCTCCGCGACGATCTTGGCGTTCAACGGATCCGTCGTGTAGTGCGGGTTACCGAAAGGGTGCACGTCGCCCTCGGCGCGCGTCACTTGGCCGCTCGGCACCTCGATCACGGGGATGTTCTTGGAGCAGTCCACGTAGCCCGAGCTCCCGACCTTGATGCGAGCGTTGCGTGCCCCCTCGAGCAAAGGTGGCACCCACCCGATCTCGAGCTCCAGCCCATTGACCAGAAACAGGTCGGCATCGCGAAGCTTGACCATGTAGCTCGGCTTGGGATCGACGAAGTGTGGATCCTGAACGCCCGAGGCGATCGTCGTGACGCGCACCTTGTCCCCGCCCACCGCCTCGGCGATTTTCCCGAGATCGGTCAAGCTGGCGACCACGTTGACGACCTCCTCGGCGCGGGCGCTCGGGCCGCCGAACGTGGCAACGAGCAGGATAGCAATGATAATTATCAATCTACGAGTCATGCTGGATCCTAAAACTTATGCGCGCCATGCGCGCCAAACAGGATTTCAAACTGGAGGTACGCGCTGTGCGCGTCGCTATCGCTCAGAAATTGCGAGCGGTCGTAGTTGTACTGGAGGCGGGCTTTGCTGAACTCGCTCGGGTAGTAGGTGAGCACTGCAGAGTAACGTTGGCGCTCGTCCCGGAGGGAGTCGCTCTCGGAGCCATACACCTGCTCGGCGAGCGTGAAGGCATCGGCCTCGCCCTTGGCGTAGTCGAAGCGCAGCCCGGCCACCCACGGCCGAGCGAAGCCCCAGACGAGCTGCGAATAAACCCCAAAGTCAGCGAGCGAGCGCTCTGGGTCGACCAGCAGCTCGCCATCCAAGACCTCGGCCGCCTCGTACTTGCGGTACATTGCCTCTGTTTGCCAGGCCACGAAGGGCCACCCTTGCTCGCTCTCGAGCGGCTTCCATTTCACATACAGGTCGGCGCCGTAGATCTGCGTGTGCGTGCCTTCACCCGTGGCGTTCGGCCCAAACAGCGCCGAGGCCCCGCTGACCAGCGTGAGCTCGTCGCTCGGGTCGAAAGACGTCTGAAGCCGCGCGAGGTAGAGCAGGTCCGACGCGCTCTCCACGTCGCGCTCGATCAAGGTACGGCCCGCCACGGTCTCCCCAGGAGCGCTACGGAAGCTCGTCGCCGTCTCGCCATGGGCGTTCTGGACGCTGAACGTGAGCTCGGCAAAAAACGGCAACGGAGTGAGCCAGGAGAGCTGCGCGCCTTGGCTGCGCAGCCCGTCGGGCCCCAAGAAGCGCGAATTGACCACCGGTTGGTCGACGAAGTGCCAGGCGTGGGGGTGCACCGGATTGAGGCGCCCGAAAGCCGTAAAAAACTGCCCGGCTTTGAGCTGCAGATTGAAGGGCAGACCGAGAGACGTGAGGTACGCCTCTTCGAGCTCGATCAGTGTCTCGCCGGCCTCGTCGATCTGCAAAACGATGTTGGAGTCGCCCCGCAGGTAAGGGTCGACCACGCCGGCGAAGGTCAGCTCCACGTTCTGGATGGTGAAGCCGCGGTTCTTAGGATCATGCCCGCCCGCCTCGAGTCTGCGAAGCTCGTCCTCTGCCGCCGTGGAGCTGCCGCCCACACCGAGCAGATCAAACGAGACGTCGATCAGCCGGAGCGGACTGGCCGCGCCCGGTGGGCTCGCCGCCAGCGGTGGCGGCTCGGCGGCGCGCAGGGCGGCGCCAAGCTCTGCTTCCAATTTCTGCCGGTCCTCCGGGGGGGGTGGTGTCGAGATGGGTCTATCTTGGGCCGAAGCGCGAGCGCTGAGCGCCAACGCCAATCCTGACGACGCGAACACGTAGCGCCGCGGTGCCGCGAGCTGCCTCGCCAACCTTCCGGGCTTCGAAAGTAAATGAATCGAACGCATGACCTGAGTCCTTGCTGAGCAATGGAGGCGCGGAGCTCGCGTTGGGCAGCTCTGTCGGCGCCACGTCGCGAACGGAATGCGGGAGCGACCTCGAGGTCGAGCACCTCCGCCGGGTTTTATAGGGAATAGCTGAGGATCGGCGGCCAGGCCGCCGTGCAAAAATTACTGCCGCAGACGTCACCCTGCTGGCAACGCAGCTCGAGAGCCGCCGCTTCGGCAACGCAGCTCGAGATGCGCAGCGCAAGAGGCGCTTTGGCGAACGCGGCTCGAGAGGCGCTTTGGCGAACGCGGCTTCGAGAGGGGCTTTGGCGAACGCGGGCTCAGGCGGGCGGCGCGAGCTTCGGCGCGTACGCCAACAACGCGATGTACACGTGCGCCGCGCGCTCATGCCCCGGGAGGCTCGCCGCCCAGCCCGCTGGCAACAAGCAGGCGGCACTCGTCAACGCTTCGGGCGCGCCCAACGAACCGGGCAGCGCCAGCACTCCGCAGTGTTCGTGGTCATGCGCGCCCGTGCCCCCCGACGCGACCAGGGAGACCTCCGCAGGCGCCGGCGCGCTCGGCTGGGACGACCGCAGCGCTCCATGCCCTGCTACGCCCTGCCCTGCCGCGGCCTGCAGCGGCGCTTCGTGCAGCAGCTCCCCGTGCTCGGCACAGACGCGATGCGCCACCAGCGCAAAATGCAGCGCAGGCAGGACGTGCCCGATGCCGAGCAACACGAACAACGCAATCGAGACGGCGCTGCAACGCAACCAGCTCGGTCGCTCTGTGCCCATCTGCGTCACCCCGTCAGTCTAATGCTACCGCTGGCAAGACGCGACGGTAATTTTGACCACTCGCTGCCGGAGCAGCCCGATCCGGTCCAGCGCGCGCAACTCGTTCAGCTGTTTCACGTCCCCGTGTCACGTCCCCGTGTCGACGGTCCCCCTGTCGACCGCCCGCGAGCTAAGCTCTCGTAAATCCGAACGCATTCAACGTGGCGCCGAGCAGTGAGCCAGGCTGGGGCTCAACGTGGCACTTCCTCCGGCGGGACTCGAGCGCCCACCGGGGGCGGCTCAGTGTACCGCCACGTCCAGAGCGGGTTCGTTGTCTGTGGCTCGGGCATGAGAGTCAGGCGGCGCGTCGAGCACGCCGAGGAAGGTGCCCTCGGGGTCATCGCCCATACAGATGCCGACGTCGCGAGCGGTCTGCACGTCGTCCGAATCGAGCGCGACGCCGCGAATGCCGCCGACCACGCTCTCGAAGGGGACCAGACGGATCGAGTCGGCGTGCTGGGCGACCATGCCGCTCGCCGTCGTCGTCGCCAGGTAGCGGACGGCGGCGCAGCCGAGCCGCTGGGCGAGCAGGCGATCGGAGGCGACCGGCGAACCGCCGCGCTGCAGGTGGCCGAGCACGACCGAACGCGCCTCGCAGCCTGTGGCGTCCTCGATTTGGCGGGCCAGGCGCTCGCCGATGCCACCGAGCACGGCGTGCTCTTTGAAGGCGTCCTTGTCGAGCTTGTACAGCGCGGCGCCTCCCCGCTCTTTGGCGCCTTCGGAGACGATCACAATCGCGAAGTTGCTGCCGCTGCGATAACGCGCGCGGATTTTTTCGCACACGCGATCGAAGTCATACGGGATCTCGGGGATGAGTATGACGTCTGCCCCGCCGGCGATGCCTGCGTGGAGCGCGATCCAGCCCGCGTGGCGCCCCATCACTTCGACGACCATCACGCGGCTGTGGGCCTGCGCCGTGGAGTGTAGCTTGTCGAGCGCATCGGTCGTAGTCACGACCGCGGTCTGGAAGCCAAAGGTGACGCTGGTGCCCCTCAGGTCGTTGTCGATGGTCTTGGGTACGCCGATGACACGGGGCAAGCCGCGTTCGATCAAGCGCGCAGCGAGCGACAGCGAGCCGTATCCCCCGAGTGCGACCAGCGCGTCGATGCCGAGCTCTTTGACGCGTTCCACGACCCGCGCCGAGAGATCCCTTGGCACGCGCTGGCCGTTCTCGATCACCGGATAGTTGAACGGGTCGCCGCGATTCGTGGTGCCGAGGATCGTGCCGCCCATGTGGCCAATGCCGCGCACTGCTTCGCGCGTGAGCGGCACCACCCCGTCCGCGCGGGAGTCGAGCAGGCCCTCGTAGCCGCGCCGGATCCCGAGCACTTCCCAACCGCGATTGAGCGCGCTCAGCGCCACGGAATGAATGACGGCGTTCAGACCTGGGGCGTCTCCCCCGCCGGTGTTGATGGCGATGCGTTGAACCACTTTGATGCCTTTCCGCCCGTCGTCAGCAGGCACGGGGGCGAGGCCACGTTCACACGGCTGGACGACACCAACGTGTGCTCCAGGTGTCGGGGGTCGACAGGTCGCGCGAAGGCCAACGGGCCGGCAGCATCCTTCAATGCCACGCGACCAGCGCGGCCCGGAGCCACGCTTCGGCCGGCTCGGGCGTGGCGAAGGCGACGGCTTTACTGAACCATCTCTTTGAGCGCCTTGATTGGAATCGCTTTGACCTTTTTGCTCGCAGGCTTGGCGGCAATGGTGATCGGCTCCTTGGTGAAGGGGTTGATGCCTTCCCGCTCTTTGGTGGCTGGTTTCTTTACTGCCTTGAGCTTGAGCAGGCCTGGGATGGTCACCTCGCCTGGGCTACCGCGCCCCACCAATTGCGTGGCCACCAGCGCAGACAAGGCGTCGAACACGCGCGCCACGTCCTTCTTTGAAAGCTCCGTTGCCTCGCTCAGCGCGAGGATTACCTGGGATTTTGTCAGCTTCGTCGTCTTTGTTGCAGCCATTGGTTTTCCTTCAATTGCTCCCTAGCGCGTTTGCGCAGGGATGGATAGCTTTACGGCGAGGACCGCGTCGCGGCTGTTGGCGCCCTTGCGCCGCTCATCGCGGTCGTGGCCGAGATGATTGGTGATTTCGGCGTCCAGCCGTGCGGCGCACGAGCGTTGATGCTGGGGCCTCAGCGGCTGCTGCCCCCAATGTCATGGCTCGAGCGCGTGAGCCAAAAGGCGCCCAGGATCGGCAGCGCCGTGAGACCCATGACGACCATGGCCACGACGTTGGTGATCGGCACCTCACGCGGACGGCCGAGCTGATTGAGTAACCAAATCGGCAGTGTGCGGTCGTGGCCCGCGGTGAAGGTCGTGACGATGATCTCGTCAAAGGAGAGGCCGAAGGCCAGTATGGCACCCGCGAGCAGGGCGGTGCCGAGCTGCGGCAGCACGACGCTGCGGAACGCCGCGAAGTTGTCAGCGCCGAGGTCCATCGCCGCCTCGAGCAGGCTGGGCGGCAGGCGGCGCAACCGAGCCACGACATTGTTGTAGACGACGACGATGCAGAAGGTCGTGTGCCCCATGGCGATGGTCCAGAACCCAGGCGTGATGTCCGCGAGACGAAATGCGGAGTGCAGCGCCAGCCCGGTGACGATGCCCGGCAAGGCGATCGGTAAGATGAAGCTCATGGCGATCAGGTCCTTGCCGCGAAACTGGCGGCGAGCCAGGGCCAGGGCGGCGAGCGTGCCCAACACCACGGCAGCGCAAGTGGCGGCCAGCGCCACTTGCACAGACAATAGCGCCGCGTCCAGCACGTCCCGCCGCGCGAAGGCGGCGCGAAACCAGCGCAGCGTGAAGCCTTGCGGCGGAAACCTGAACGCGCTCTCCTCGGTGGTGAAGGCATACACGGCCACGAGCACGATGGGGAGGTACAAAAACCCCAGCCCACCCCACGCGAGCAGCCGCAGCGACCACGGCGCTGCCCGCTCTCCTCGGCTCGCTCTAGAGCGCATCGAAGGCTCCCAAGCGCCGGGCCAGCGCCAGGTACACGCCGATGATGAGGATGGGAACGGCGGTGAACGCCGCCCCCATCGGCAGGTTGCCCACCGAGCCTTGCTGCGTGTTGACCATCGTCCCGATGTAGTAACCGGGCGGTCCCACCAGCTGCGGGATGATGTAATCCCCCAGGGTGAGGGAAAACGTGAAGATCGAGCCCGCTACGACGCCCGGGAACGCCAGGGGCAGGATCACCGTCCGGAACGTTTGCGCGGGCCGGGCCCCGAGATCTGCCGAGGCCTGGAGCAAGTTCAAGGGGACACGCTCGATGGCCGCGTAGGTCGGCAAGATCATGAACGGCAGCCACACGTAGGTGAAGACCAGAAAGCGCCCGAGGTTTGACGTGGAGAGCGAGCTACCGCCCACGAAAGGCAGCTCGAGCAGCGCGTCCAATACGCCGCGCAGCCCGAGCGCATTCGCAAACCAATAGACGACGCCCCCTTGCGCCAGGATGAGCGTCCAGGCGTACGCCTTGACGATGTAGCTGACCCACATCGGCAGCATGACCGAGACGTAGAACATGCCTTTTGCCGCCCCGGAGGTGTAGCGCGAGATGTAATAGGCGATCGGGAAGCCCAGCGCGGCGCAGCCGAGCGTCACCGCCAGAGCCATGGCCGCCGTTCGGAGCACGATCTCGAGGTTGGCCTGGTCAAATAGCGCCTTGTAGTTGTCGAGCGTAACGTCGGGGGTGACGACCATGCTGAACGCATCGAAGCTGTAAACGCTCTGCCAGACCATGGACAGGAGCGACCCGAGGTACACGACGCCCAGCCACAAGAGCGGCGGCGTGAGCAGCAGCCACAAAGAAAGTAGCCGGTGACGAAAGAACAGGCTCGAGAGGCGCACCTCAGGCGCTCTCCGGCCGGTCGAGCTCCACCATGGCTTCGCGCGGCCAGGAGAGCTGCACGCTCTGTGCGAGCTCCACACCGGCTCCCGGCTGGCGACCCACGGCGGTGTCGTTGGGGACGGTAACACAGAACGTCGCCACGTCGGTCGCAATCATCAAGCGGCTAAAGGCTCCGTGAAACTGGATGTCCACGACCTTGCCGTCCGCTGTGAGATGCTCGGCCAGAGGAGGGCCCAGCCGCACATGCTCCGGGCGGATTGCCACCGGGCGATCGCGGCCCGTCCAGCGCCGCGCCAGCTCCGCGCCGATGATGGTGGCGGTGCCGACGAAGCCCGCTACGAACACGGTGCGCGGCTGCTCATACAGGGCGCGCGGGCTATCGATCTGCTCCAGCCGCCCGCGGTTGAACACGGCGACGCGATCGGACATCGACAACGCCTCACCCTGATCATGGGTGACGTACACGAAGGTGATACCGAGCTGCCGCTGCAGCGTCTTGAGCTCGACCTGCATTTGCTCGCGCAGCTTCAGATCCAGCGCGCCCAGCGGCTCGTCCAAGAGCAGCACCGGCGGCTTGTTCACCAGAGCGCGGGCAAGCGCGACGCGCTGGCGCTGCCCACCCGAGAGCTGGCTCGGGCGCCGCTCCCCGAGGCCCCCGAGCGAGACCTGCTCGAGCGCCTCGAGCGCCTGCTTCTTCCGCTGCTTTTGCCCGACCCCTTTCATGCGCAAGCCGTATGCCACGTTGTCCACCACTGACAGGTGCGGGAACAGCGCGTAGTCCTGGAACACCGTGTTGACGTCCCGCTCGTACGGCGGGCGGTCGGACGCATCACGACCGCCGAGCAGGACGCGGCCCTGGGTCGGGAGCTCGAAGCCAGCGATCAGGCGCAGACACGTGGTCTTGCCCGAGCCCGAGGGGCCGAGCATCGAGAAGAACTCGCCGTCCTCGATGGCCAGCGTCACGCCTGACAGGGCGTGGACGTCGGCAAAGCTCTTGCCGACGTCGAGGAGCTCAATCGCGGCGCTCATCTAGCAAGTGCCAGAGCGTTAATGGCCGCCCATGATCGCCACGTAGTCAGTGACCCAGCGGCTATACGGCACGCAGGTGCCCTGCGCGCACTCCCCGGTTGGCGTGCGCCAAAAGTGGACCATCGCAAATCGATCGAAGCCGTTCACCTTGCAGGCGTCGCTGCCATTGGGCGCCTTTTCTTTACACGCCGCGGGCACCACGGGGACCGAGCCGAACCACTCGGAGAGCGCGATCTGCACCTTGGGGTCGAGCGACCATTCCATCCATTTATAGGCACAACCCACGTTCTTGGCGTCAGCGTGCAGCATGGTCGTATCGGCCCAGCCCGTGGAGCCCTCCGCCGGAATGGTGGACGCGATCGGCTGCTTTTCCGCCACGAGGGCGTTGACCATGTAGCCCCAGGAGCTGGAGGCGACGACGCCGTCGTTCTTGAAGTCGCTCATTTGCACGGTGGCGTCGTGCCAGTAGCGGTGCGTGAGCTTTTTCTGCTGGCGCAGCAGGTCGAGCGCCGCCTTGTATTGCTCTTCGTTGAGCTCGTATGGGTCCTTGATGCCGAGCTCGGGCCGCTTCTTGGAGAGATAGAGCGCGGCGTCCGCGATGTAGATGGGCCCGTCGTAAGCCTGGATGCGGCCTTTGTTGCTCTTGCCGTCGCCGAGCTTCTGCTCCTCGAACACTACGGACCAGGAGGTCGGAGCCTGCTTGATGACGTTCGTGTTGTACATGAGGACGTTGGGCCCCCATTGGTAGGGAACGCCGTAGGCCTTGCCCCCCACCGTATACCAGGGCGCGTTCTTGAGCCGCTCGTCCACGTTGGCGTAGGCGGGGATGCGCGAGAGATCGACGGGCTGCACCCGCTTGCCAGCCACGAGCCGCAGGCTGGCGTCACCCGACGCGGTCACGAGGTCGTAACCGCCTTGAGTCATCAGGGCGACCATCTCGTCAGAGGTCGCTGCGGTCTTGACGTTGACCTTGCAGCCCGTTTCTTTCTCGAAGCCTGTGACCCAGTCGTAGGCTTTGTCCGTCTCGCCCCGCTCGATGTAACCAGGCCAGGCGATGATGTTCAGCTGACCTTCGAGCGCCTGGGTCGTAGGCATCGCCCCCGTTGCCGAGGTCGTGCTCGGCGTCGCGGCCGCGCCGGCGGCGCTGAGCGCGGTGCTGCTCGACCCGGAAGGTGGCGCCTCCTTCTCCTTCTTGCCACAGGCCGCCAGTGCAACACCGAAACCCAAGACGAGCGCCAGAGATCGAGTCATGACAGAGCTCCTTTTCCTTGTACGAGACTACACTCCCGAGGGAACCACAAGCGTGCCGGGCCGCACGCCTCCGACGCAAGAACCATTCCGGGGAAATGGCGGCAGCCTCCAGCAAGTGTGCGCACTGGGGCGCACGAGCCAGAACGCCCCTCAGAGCGCCTCGTGCCCTCCGGCGTGCCAGCGGCTCACCCGCTCGGCTATTGCGAGATCTGGCGTTTACTGCTCTGCTCGTCCTGGCGCGTTCGGGCGCATGAAAGCGCAATGTAAACCGAACGCAATGTGAATGGAGGCGCAATATGAACACCAAACTCTTGATTGGTGACGCGACCGTTTCAGGCGAAGGCGCGGCGGAGAAGATCCTCGACCCCGCCACCGGGAAGGTGATCGCGGAGGTCGGGGAGGCTTCGGCCGAGCAGGTCGCTCGGGCGGCGCGAGCCGCGCAGGCGGCTTTTCCCGGCTGGGCGAGGACGGTGCCGAAGGATCGAGCCTTGGCGCTCTTGAAGATCGCCGATGCCGTGGAGGCCAAGGGCGAGGCGCTCGCGGCGCTGGAGTCGCAGAACACGGGCAAGCCATACGCTGCTGCGCTGGCCGACGAGCTCCCCGCCATCGTCGATGTGTTTCGCTTCTTTGCGGGAGCCGCCCGTTGCATGACAGGCGCGGTGAGCGCCGAGTACATGCCGGGCATGACCAGCATGATCCGCCGCGACCCCGTGGGCGTCGTGGCGTCGATCGCGCCGTGGAACTACCCGCTGATGATGGCGGCGTGGAAGCTCGCGCCGGCGATCGCCGCTGGCAACACCGTCGTGCTCAAGCCCTCGGAGCAAACCCCCCTCACGAGCCTGGCGCTCGGAGAGATCCTCGCCGGCATCTTGCCCCCCGGGGTCGTCAACATCGTGTGCGGGCGCGGTCCGACGGTGGGCGCCGGCCTGCTCCGGCAACCCGAGGTGCGCATGGCGTCGCTCACGGGGTCGATCGCCTCGGGCCAGAAGGTGTTGGAAGGTGCGGCGTCGAGCCTGATCCGCACTCACCTCGAGCTCGGGGGCAAGGCCCCGGTGATCGTCCTCGATGACGCGGATCTCGAGCTCGTGGTGGCGGGTCTGCGCGCCTTTTCATTCTATAATGCCGGGCAGGATTGCACCGCGGCGTGTCGCGTCTACGCGGGCGCGAAGATCCACGACCAGCTCGTGGCCGAGCTGACCCTTGCGGCCGCCTCCCTGCGCGTCGGCTTGCAGCGGGAGGCCGGCGTCGAAATGGGGCCGCTCATCACCGCCGCGCATCGGGAGCGCGTCACGGGCTTCGTCGAGCGCGCTCGCTCGCTGCCCCACGTGGAGATCACGACGGGCGGCAAATCGCGCGTAGGCGCTGGCTTCTTCTACGAGCCCACCGTGGTAGCCGGCGCTCGGCCGGGCGACGAGATCGTCGAGCACGAGGTGTTTGGTCCGGTCGTTTCGGTGACGCGCTTCACCGACACCGCGGACGCCATCAACTGGGCCAATGCTTCCGAGTACGGCTTGGCCTCGTCCGTATGGACTCGCGACGTCGCCAAGGCGATGACCGTGGCCAGCCAACTCCAGTATGGAACCACCTGGGTGAACACGCATTTCATGCTAGTGTCCGAGATGCCCCACGGGGGCCTCAAGCGCTCCGGCTACGGGAAGGACCTGTCCATGTACGCGCTAGAAGATTACACGGCCGTGCGCCACGTGATGGTCAAGCTCTGATGAGCACCAACGCGAGCCTGCGCGCGCGGCGCGAGTCGGCGACCCCCCGCGGGGTGGCGACGGCGGCACCGTTCTTCGTGGAGCGGGCGGAGAACGCGGAGCTATGGGACGCCGAGGGGAAGCGCTACATCGACTTCGCCGGCGGCATCGCGGTCCTCAACACAGGCCATCGCCACCCGCGCGTCCTCGGCGCGCTGAGGGCGCAGCTCGATCGCTTCACCCACACGGCCTACCAAGTCGCCTCATATGAGTCCTACGTGGGCCTCGCTGAACGGCTCAACCGGCTCGCGCCGATCTCCGGGGCCGTGAAGAGCGTGCTGTTCTCGACCGGCGCCGAAGCGCTGGAGAACGCTGTGAAGATTGCGCGCTATGCCACGGGGCGGAGCGCATTGATCTGCTTCACCGGCGCCTTTCACGGCCGCACCTTCATGACCATGGCCATGACCGGCAAGGTAGTGCCCTACAAGGCCGGCTTCGGCCCTCTGCCGGCGGAGGTGTACCACGTGCCCTTCCCGATGGCGCTGCACGGCGTCAGCGTCGATGACAGCATCTCGGCGATCCACCGCTTGTTCAAATCCGACGTCGAAGCTCGGCGCGTGGCGGCGATAGTGATCGAGCCCGTGCAGGGAGAGGGCGGATTTTATCCCGCCCCGCCCGAGCTCTTGCAGGGCCTGCGCTCAATCTGTGACGAACACGGCATCTTGCTCATCGCCGACGAGGTGCAGACGGGCTTTGGCAGAACCGGCAAATGGTTCGGCATGCACCATCACTCGGTGGAGCCAGATCTCGTAGCGTGCGCCAAATCTCTCGCGGCGGGTTTGCCACTCTCGGCCGTCATCGGTCGGGCCGAGGTCATGGACGCGCCACCCCCGGGTGCGCTCGGGGGCACGTACGCGGGCAATCCGTTGGCGATCGCCGCAGCCCACGCCGTGCTCGACATCATCGAAGAAGAGCAGCTGCTCGCGCGAGCCAACGTGCTGGGCGCTCGGCTCCGGGCTCGCCTCGAGGGGATGCAGATCAAGGCCCCGGCGCTGGCAGAGGTGCGCGGCCCCGGCGCGATGATCGCGGCGGAGCTGATGCGGGGCGGGGTGCCCGATCCGGATCGAGCCCGCGCGATCCAAGCCCAGGCCGCGAACGAGGGCTTATTGCTGCTGACGTGCGGAGTTTACGCCAACGTCCTGCGCTTTCTGTTTCCGCTCACCATCCAAGACGAGGTCTTCGAGGAAGGGCTGGGCATCCTCGAAACTATAGTGTGCGGTTAATGTTGCAGTCTCGCGAGCCGCGTGCTTGTTGGCAGTATCACCTCCCCGAATCCGCCCGACCCGCCGCACCTACTGACCACTGAGCCGCACTTTGCGTCTTCACCGACGCAGAAGAAGGCGCTGGGTGTGTTTGCGCTCGCGGCTGTCCTGGCGCTCGTGTGGCTGTCGCTTCCCGTCGCGTCGGGCTTGTTTTTGGGGACTTTCCTCGCGTTCTCGCTGCTGGGCGTCTACGAGCGCGTGGCCCGCCGCTTGAAGCGGCGCGTGCTCGCCGCCATCCTGCTCGCGCTGGGCTCCGGCATCGCGACCATCTGCGGGCTCTTGATCCTGATCTACTTCGTCGTGGTGCGCGGCGTCGCTGCCGTAAGCCAGTTGGCGGTGACCCTGGGCTCGCACGGTGAGGTGATGACGACCTTGGCTCGGCTAGAGCAAGCCACGCAGCAGCTACCGTTCGGGCCCTTCGACATCACCGGTCGAGTGCGACAGCTGGCTGAAGAGGCGGCGCTCAAGCTCACCGCGGCCGTGGGCATGGTCGCGGGCGCGACCTTCGGCGCGCTGCTCACGCTGTTCTTCACGGTCATGACGACGTACTTCGTGCTGCGGCACTGGGCCAGCATCCTGTCGCAAGCAGAGCGTATGCTGCCGCTCCACCCGATGCACACGCGCGTGGTGCTCGCGGAGTTCCAGAAGGTGGGCAAGGAGGTCTTTGTCGGCACCATGCTCACGGGCCTCATCCAGGGCGTGCTGGCGGGCGTGGGGTATGCGCTCGGTCAGGTGCCTGAAGCCGGGCTCCTCGCTGCCCTCACCGCCATCTGCTCGTTGGTGCCGGCGCTCGGCACCTTGCTGGTCTGGGTGCCCGTGGGCGTCGCGCTGCTGCTCTGGGGGCACCCTGCCGCCGGCATCTTCGAGCTTTTATGGGGCGCGCTCATGGTCGGTGTGCTCGCCGACTATGTCATCCGACCGAGGCTGGTCGGCGGCGGCGGGCACATCCCCACTCTCTTCACCTTTATCGCGCTCTTCGGCGGCGTCGAAGTGTTTGGCGTGCTCGGCCTGATCATCGGGCCCGTGATCGCCGCGGTGGCGCTGGCGTTGCTCAGGACCTACGATCGCGAGATCTGCAGCGTGCCACTGAGCTGAGGCGTCTCGGGTGGCGCACCTCGACGAAGGCGCTCAGACCAAGAGGCTTCAGACAAAAGAGAAACGCGGCCCCGAGCCGAAACTGCGGAGCCGCGCAACGATTGATCGAGCCGTCTGACGACGGACCCGATACTGCCCTGCGGGGCCAAGCCCAGAGCGCCGTGCGCTCAGGATACTGTTTCTTGCGGGTTAGAAGTCAATTGGTGTCTTTTCCCTTTCATGAGAGCGAGGAAAGGCAAATTGGAGATCGAACATCGCCCTACGTTACTAACGAGCCTCTTCGCCAGCGACGTTTACTAGTGACACTAGCGATCGCCCCAGGCAGCTACCTTAGGCAAATTTGCAGGCTCGAAGTCGTGCCACGCCAATTGCCGTGACGGTCCGATGAAGGCATCGATACTTCCAAAATTGGTACTCCCCTAGCCATGTGAACAGGCGGCGCGAGCAACCCCCCCTTACCGAATTTGCCGCCCTAGATATCCATGAGCTTTATGATCACGCGAGTCAAGCCCTCGAGTGCGACGCTGCATGAGCGGCACGTCGGAGCTCGCAGTCAGCGCCGAGGCGCGCGTTCAGAGCCCGGCGTTCACGGCCTTCAGAAGCGCAGCGTTAACGCCGCCGGAGCTCGTCGCGAAACGAGGCCGCCAGTCGTTGGAGATTCCGCGCCGTTGGCCCTCTCCTTGCTGCGCGAGCTGACCCTGAAAACGAGCCGCGGCGTTAATTCGCGACGGCGCGATCGCCAGCCCACGGTGCATCCCAGGGGCGCCCGGGAGCGCTCCGCGTGAGCCGCAGCCATGAGCGGTGAGCCCTCGAAATCGCCCCGAGCTGCAGAAAGCAACACTGCTCAAACGCGAGCCAGCCAGAGCATGAAGCGGCGCGGCTCGTGCCTGAGCGAGTCAGTGCTCCAGGATGGACGAGTGCTCGAGTGCGGCGCCGGCGACGTGAGCTGATGTGGGAGAGTCGTCGCCAGAACAGGCGCTGATCCGTGGCGTCGTTGCACATCAGCGAGATCGCTGTCAGAGAGCAGGATGGCGCGCTTCGGGGCCAGGCCAGCAAGGTGTGCCCGATCTGCTGCACGCGTGCTCGTGCTCGTCGGCGTCACCCTCGCGGCCCGTGCGCCCGCGGTCGAGCTCGAGTTTGCTGCGCCCGCAGGAGCCGCGCCGTGCGCCACGGAAGAGATCGCATATCGGGTGGAGAGGTCGCTCGGGCAGCGGCTAGCTGACCTTTCCGGGCCAAATTTTCTAGTCAGCATCGAGCGCTCCGATCTTGGCTTCGAGGGCCGGGTCGACGTCGCGCGGGCAGCGGATGCCGCGGCGCTCGCGCAGCGCCGTTTCAGCGCCCCCGGCTGTGATGAGCTCATCGATACGCTCGCGTTGACCATCGTGCTGGCCATCGGCGCGCACGGCAGACCCGGCGGCGCATCGGCCAGGCCGCCCCCGGCAGGCGCGTCAGAGGCGGAAGCTCCGGCGCTCGGTCTCTCCGCTGCCGCGGTGAACCAGGCTGAGATCGAGCCGAGCGCGCTGGATGCTGGAGCGGCACCCGATGTGGTGCAGCATTGGGCGGCGTTCGGCTCGATGCTCGGGGACACGGGCTCGCTGCCGGCATTGGGCTATGGCGTCACGCTCGGTCTCGAGCTCGCGTGGCCTGTGATCGAGCTACGCGCGCTCGGCATGTGGCTGCCACGCCGGCGCGGCGTCATCGACGAGGCCGAGCCCGCGTCGCCGGGGGCTGAAATTGGGCTACTCGCGGGCGGCTTGCTCGCTTGCGCGCCCCTGGCCACCCCGGCGGGGCCCGTGCTCGTGACGGCATGCGCGGGGTGGGAGCTGGGGCGGCTCGAGGGTCACGGGATAGGGGTCGACTCGTCGCACTCGACCGCGCGCTGGTGGTCCGCGCCCCGCGCCGACCTCGCCTTGCGCTGGGCTCTGCCGCTGCGCTCGCTAGCGCTCGAGCTCGCACTCACCGCGGCGGCTCCGCTCACGCGCGACGAGTTCGTGTTGCAGGGGATCGGCAGCGTGCATCGGCCCGCGAACGTCGTCGGTCGTGCCGGCCTGGGCCTGCGCTGGGAGCTTGACCAGTGAACGAGGGCGGGCCCCTGGCGCGCTGGAACATCACCCGTCGGGGAGCCCAGGTGAATGATTCGTTCCGAATGACAAAAGGCGAGGCGCGCGGACATCAAGCGTTGGAGCAGGCGCTTCGGGCTCCGAAAATTGGTCAAATGTGAACAGTTACACCGTCGGCATGCCTCCGCTGCCTCCCGCTACGGGCGGGGGCGAGCCCGAGGGGGCTCGTGTGGGCGCGCCAGGGGCGGCCGACGCACAGGAAGCATCGGCAGAGCCTCAGGCCGTGCCGCTAGATTTTGAGACTCTGTACGCCGATCACTTCGACTTCGTGTGCCGTTCGTTGCGGTTGCTCGGCGTCCCGCCCGAAGGGCTCGAAGACGCGGCTCAAGACGTGTTTGGCGTGGTGTCACGGCGCCTCGCCGAGTTCGTGCAGAAGGCCTCGGTCAAGACCTGGCTGTTTGCGATCGTGCAGCGGACCGCCGCCAACCAACGCCGGAGCCAGCGCCGCAAACGCGACCTGCTCGAGCCCTTGTCCGAGCCCATTGCAGCACCCGGAGCGAGCCCTGAAGCGCACGCCGAAGCTGCCCAGGCCGCCGTGCTCGTGCAGACCTTTGCCGATGGCCTCGATGAGGGCCACCGCGCCGTGCTGGCCCTCGCGTTGATCGAAAGCGTCCCCGCGCGTGACGTGGCGGAGGCGCTCGGCATCCCCCTCTACACGGTGTACTCGCGCGTGCGCAGCGTGCGCGAAGCGCTCAGATCTTTTCTCGCGGCTCAGGAGGTAGAAACTTGACGGACGCGGACGTGGTCGACCGGCAGCTCGCGCTGGCGCGGCAAGGCTTCACTCCGACAGGCGAGCTACGCGAGCGCGTGCGGGCGCGGCTGGGCCAAATTGGGCATGGGACGGGCGTCGTTGCGCAGGGCGTCGCCGGGCGAAGCATCACACAGGAGCCGAGCCGTTGGCGTTCGCTGCGCGCGAGCGGCAAGGTCGGGCTCGGCGTGGGTGTTGGTTTGTTTGGATTGGGTGTCGCGGTTGGCGCGAGCGTGGCAGTTGGGTGGGTCGCGCCGGCGCTCCTGCGGGCGCCTGCGGCGGACGTTTCGCTGCAATCGTACGCTCTGCCGGCAGCCCTCATCGAAGTGCCGGCAGCGCCTGAGGAGACGACGCAGGCTGAGAGCGTTCAACGGAAACGCTCCCCCTCCGCGACGCTCTCGGAACGCGACGCGGCGCCCGAAGGCTCAGCTAAGCCGCGACCCCCGCGAGCCGCGCCGCCCCGAACGGCCGCCGGCCGCGACTGGCGCGCCGAGCTCGAGCTGCTC
Organism: Deltaproteobacteria bacterium; assembly: GCA_043747815.1. Taxonomy (GTDB): domain Bacteria; phylum Myxococcota_A; class Polyangia; order Polyangiales; family Polyangiaceae; genus SZUA-265. Next base: position 20,641 of record JAYTOL010000217.1, on the reverse strand, counting down.
GAGCGCGCGGAACGCTCAGTACGCGCCGACAACGCCGCCCTCGCGCTCTCGCTCCTGGCTGACTTCGACGCGGGCTACCCACACTCGAAGCTGATCGAGGAACGCCGCGCCATCGAGGTGATGGCGCATTGTCAAGCACGAGCAACCGACGGGACCGCACGCGCCGAGCGCTTCCTCCGCGCCCATCCAAGCAGCGTGTACGCGGAGCGCATCAAGGAAGCGTGCCGGCTTGGAGCAGTCGCTCCACGGCCCTCCCCGCTCTGACAAAGCACGCGGCGCCGGACATTGATCGGGAGAGAAGGAGCTCACATGCATAGCCAATATTTTTCTCGAGATCGCCTGTCTAGCCGTCGTCCCAGTTGTTCTGCAGCCCCTGTCGCGGCGGCGGCGTCGCTCTTGCTCGCAGCCTGCTCGGGGGATGTGGTCAACCTGGGAGAGAACGACGCCGAGCCCACGCCCCCGCGCGGTGCCCTGTGTCAGGTTTCGACAACGTTCGAAGGCTCCATCGTGGTGGAGAACCAAGAACAACTGGATGAGCTCGAGGGGTGCGAGGCGATCAACGGCGACCTAGAGATTTTGAAGTTTCCGTCGGCCCATCTGCGTTCGCTGCACGCGTTGGAACGCGTCGAAGGCGATCTCATATTGGGTTCGTTCCCCGAGCTCTCGTTCGCCGAGCTCTTGATCGGTGACGACCCTCCTTTTGAAGACCTGGATGCTGAGTTGGAGCGTCGGGCGGAGCTCAACGGCTGGCTCGCCTCCCTCGAAGGCCTCGAACGGCTCGAGGCTGCCGGCAACGTGACGCTAGAACCGGGAACGGTGACCAGCCTCGAACCCCTCGCCAGGTTGCGTTACGTCACCGGGACCTTTTCTCTCATCAGCAGCGAGCTCGAAACGCTGGCAGGCCTGGAAACCATGCGCGGGTTCACGTCACTCCATCTCGAGGGTGAACGGCTACGTGACATCACCGCGCTTCGCTTGCCGCAGAACATGGTCATGCTCACGTTGGGGGGTCCCATCGAAGCAGTAAATGCGGAAGAGCTCGAGTCCGTAACGAGCCTGAGCCTGACCACCTCGCTCCAAAATTTGGACGCATTCGAGCACGTGGGTTACGCCGAATCCGTAGTTATCTGGTCGAACATCTATCTCTCGAACCTGGACGGGCTCAACGGCATCACGTGGATGAGGTCGCTCCGTATCAGCGATAATGACGCGCTCACGACGCTGCCCGAGTTTAGCTCCCTGCAGGCGCTCGAAGACCTCTTCATAGAAGGGAACGAGAACCTCAGGAGCATTTCCACCTTTTCAGGGATGATCGAGCAAGGGGTGTCCCCTACGGGGCGTGGTGGTTATTGTCTAATTGAAGACAATCCCCGGCTGGAGCAGCTCGCGCTTCCGACCGATTGGTATCGCTTGTTGATACTCCATATCAACGGCAACGGAGCCCTGCAAGACTTCGCCATGAACTATGTCGGGGGGATTGACGGTGTACAGATCCAGGCAAACGGCTCGCTGAGGCACGTGGATCTCGGCAACTTGTCTACGGTCAACAACCTGCTCCTTACCAACAACCCATTGTTGCCCTCCAACGCCTTTGACAGCGTGCGCACGTTCGATAGTCACATCGAGTGGAACGCGCCGCCCACGGCGCCATGAGACGCGCCGCCCGACGGAGTGAGGCCCGTCCGCGCGCCGGCGAACGGGCCTCGGACCCTAGGATTTAAAAGTCGATCTCGCTGCCGTCGGCGCAGAGCCAGCGGGCGTTGTCGCAGGTGTTCTCATCGAACACGGCCTGTGCACAGGTATCATCGGGGCAGGTCAAACAGATCGAGGGCACCGCACACAGCGGTGGCTCGGGCGCACCACCATCAGCGCATTCGCCGGAGCTGACGACCTCTGTCCCCGCGAGGTCGGCCTCACATGCGTTGCCGTACGTCACGCCGTCGATGCCGCACACGGGGTCGTACACGGAGGCGCACGCGCCGGGGCTGGGCTCACTGGGAGACTCGGGACACACCCAGGTGACCGGGCTACAAGAGCCCGCCGGCGTCGTAGCCGTAGCGCACGAGCCGTCGTCGCAAATCTGACAGATGGCGATGATCGGGCAGCTCGGCTCGGCAGGGCCGTGGCCGTTGCCACCGCCGTGGAGGAGGTCGTTAGCGAGGCTCCGCAGGTCCGCTTCGGTCGCGGCGTTACAGGCGAACATCAGGGAGGTGAGGCTGCCCAGGGCGAGCATGAGAGTGGGGCGCATGTCGATGATTCCTAAGTGAGAAGGTATGGATCCGAGGTCGTGAGGACGAGAGCTCTCCCGCCCTCCGAGCCTCACTCTGACCGCTGCGCCCGCCGCCGACCAGGAGCGCGCTTCGGATTTAGTCGCGGTGGATCGCTCGGGGACGTGCAGATCACTATGAGCGGGGGCGCCGCGCGGAGCCCAGTGGTCCAGCGCCCAGGCGGGGACAGCTCCCGGATTTGACTGTGTCGTGCAGCGCGGTTTGAGGGCACTCCTGACGCGCGAAGCAGAGGAGCGCCTCGCAAAAGCGGGCGGCACGGCGCGACGAGCACGCCGGCCAAAGCGCTCGGCATGGTCGAAAAAGTGATCCTGGTCGACACGAGCGCATGGATTCATCACCTGCGCAGGAATGACGCGCGGCTCGTGGTCTTTCTGTCCGAGCACCGCGTGCGGACGTGCGACGTTGTATTGGGGGAGTTGCTGCTCGGCTCTGGCCTGCCGAAGACGTTCTCGCGTGACCTGCTCAGCCTGCCCCGCTTGCCCAGCCCGAGCGCCGCCGAGACACGAACGTTCATGGAGCGACACCTCGCATCTTTGGCCGGCTCCGGTGTGGGTTGGGCCGATGCTCAGATCCTCGTCACCGCCGCCAAGGCCGGCGCGCGGCTGCACAGCAGCGATCGGGCCGTACGCAAGCTTTGCCGCTCGGTTGCGGTTATCCTGGCCTAACGGGGCTTGCCGAAGCTTCGTCGAGAGGTCAGCGAGCTCGCCCGAGCGCTCACGCGACTCTGAAACGTCACTTCGAACGCGAGCCAGGTCCGGAGTACACGAGCGGGAGTATTCGGATGCTGCGGAACCAGCTGGTGCCGTCCAAGTCCACCAGCGCCGCAAACGCTTGGGAACGCCACCTCTGCGCCCGCGTTTCGGCGCCGATGGGCAAACGCGGCGCCCCAGGGGGCGCCGTCAGCGTGCCTGCAAAATCTGATTAGAGAATCGCGCCTGCCGAAGCGGTGACGATCTGCTTCACGCAGGCGGCCTCGTCGGGCGTGTACGAGTAGGTGAGCTCGTTCGCCGGGAAGGCGATGGTGCTCTGCCAACTGTCCGCGTTAGCCAGCGTGTCTTCGCCGACGTCCCAGGTGATGCCCGGGCCGACGTGATTATTTCGCAGATCCCAGAAGCCCACCACGTCGGTGAAGCGCGAGGTGACGGGGTTGGCCGCGTTCTCGAAGAAGTTCGACTCGATGAGCGCCACGCCGCCCATGCGCACGTTGATGCCGCTATCCAGGATGTGACTGTAATAGTTGTTGAAGACGTGGATGAACCCGAAGCGCTGCAGCGGCGTCCGCGAGACCACGTTCTCGTACCAATTGTGGTGGAACGTCACGTAGCGTTCCGTGTCGTCGCTGTCGCTAAAGCCGATCAGGCCCGTCTTCTGATGGTCGCGCAAGAGGTTGTACGAGACGGTGATGAAGCGAGCGCCCTTCTTGACGTCGATCAGCCCGTCGAACTCGACGTCACCCGCCCCGGCGCAATCGTCCTTCGTCGAGCTGAAAAGCTCGTTGTGGTCGATCCAGACGTTCTCCACGTCACCGTTGGTGCCATTGCCTTCAATGGTGATCGCGTCCGAGCCGTCACCACCGGGCAAGAGGCCCATGGTCATGTTGCGCACGATCACGTTATGGGCTCGATTGATATGGATGCCGAAGTTCGCGCTCGAGCCGGGCGCGCCCTCGAAGGTCACGTTGTCCATCTCCTTCAGCTCCAGGAGCTGAGGCTCTTTCGTGTGCTGCGCGCAGACGTCCGTGATGGTCGCGTAGTCGAAGTTCCCGGTGTAGCGGATCACGAGCGCGCTCTGTTCGCCGTCCTTGAACGCGGCACGATAGGCAGCCAGCGCCGCCTCGGCCTGCGCGAAGCTGTTCACCACCACGGGGGCGGCGTTGCCGCCACCGGTGGCAGCGGCGCCGTAACCGATGGGACCTGAGGCGAGCGCGGGGATGGTGCAGTCCGTCCGCTCGATGTCGGCGGGCCGTGCCGGAGCAACGGGAACGGCCGGATTGCCGCTGGCGCCCGCGCCGCCGCCGTTGTTCGCGACGGGAGGGGCCGCGGGCCCACCCGGCGTCACCACCACGGAGGGATTGCCCTCGTTCACGGGAGCGCCTGGGTTCCCAGTAACGCCAGGGCTCACGGGACCACCGGGGGTCACCGATGTGCCGGGGCTCACGGGACCACCGGGGGTCACCGATGTGCCCGGAGGGGTCACGGCACCATTGTCATTGTTGCCCGAGGTGTCGCCCGGGTTGGATGCACCGCACGCGACCAGCGCAGCGGCCGAGGTAATGACTCCGACAAATAGACTGAACGGCGTTTGCTTCACGCGCGTCAATGCACAAGAAGCCGCGAAAAAGCTGGAAATTATCTCCTCGAGGAAAGAGAGTTGTAGGCCGATGGTTCGCCCGAGATCTTCGGCATCGAGGGCCGCATGCGCCAACTGGGAAAACCGCCTGGATTCGTCGCGGATGAGGCGGCAAGAGCCTCAGACGGCGAGCTCGATGGCGCGCCGAGTGCTCGCACGAGGGTGCCCAGCGGATCGCGACAGTGTGTATCGCCGCGGGCCATCTGAATCAGCGGCGAGGTCGAGCCCTCGAGGTCGAGGCCTCGAGCCCTGCGTGCTGCCAGAGGACTCGCTGAGCGCCCTGAACATAAACTTCCGCGCTCGCCCAAATGAGCCTTGGCACCCGAGCTGGGGTGAGGTCCTCAGCAGAAATGCCGAGCCACGCGAAAGTCACGGCCCGGCACACTCGTCAGCGCAACCGTTCAGGCACGCCGTGAGCTCTCGCAGGAGCTCGTTATCGGTGCACCCGACATCGAAGCCGGCGTACGAGACGCAGGCTTCACATACAGGATCGGCCTGGCAGGCTCGAGCCGCTTGGCAACAACCGGCGGCGACGCAGGGGCAGAGCTCGGCCGGCTCGGCAAAACCACACTCGGGTACGTCGCAGCCGGCGGCGCAGGAGCCACACGCTTGGCAGTTGCAGGCGACGTAGCCGCGCACGCCAAGGTAGCCCTCGGGGTTCTCGAGCAGGCAGGCGACGCGACAGGCGTCGCTGGTACAGCCGGCGTCACAGCCGAGATACGCTCCACACGTGCCGTCGGCGATGCAGGCGGAAAGCCGTGACTCGCAAGCAGGCGCCGCCGTGTCGAGGCAAGCGTCGCACGCCGCGAAGCCATCAAGCACCTCGAGTATGAAATCGTCATAAGCCGACACCCGCGTGCCGAGAGTCACGCCGCCCTCGCAGGGAGAACCCGAAAAGTCGATGCCGGACGAGATCACCAGCGCGACCTGCTCGGCGCCGTCGACCCGGACCAATCCAGGCCCGCCGCTGTCACCAGAGCACGCGCCTCGGCCGTCGGCTTGCGAGAAGAGCACGACCTCGGCGCCGAGCGCGGCGACGTCGCGCCGCACCCGCCGTCGCTCCGTGTTGCCGGGCCCGGCCTCCGTCTCGCCGAAGCCAACCAAGAGCAGCGCGTCGCCGATCCCGAGGTCGTCGTCGGCGGCGCTGAGCGGGGCGAGGCTCGCCGGCCCGGGCTCGTCGCCGTAGACAAAGCGCACGATCGCGATGTCGTCCCCACCGAACGCGGCGTCGTAGCTGGCCGGCACGTGCACGGCCTCGACGCGATAGGCGAGGGTGCTCTGACTGAAGTCGCCGCCGGGCACCACCAGCAGCCGTTCGGGCGAGACCTCGGTAAATCCCCTGCCCGCGGGCGTCGTCACACAATGCGCAGCGGTGAGCAGGAAGCCGTGCCCACCGCTCGATTTCAGGTTTGTCCCGGAGCAGAGCAACCCCGCTTGGTCAAACAGGAGCATCACGGCCGGATGCTCGGTGTCGACCGCGCCCCCAAAGATGTCTTGCTGGATGCTCGAGAACATGGGCCCGCTCGCTCCCCCGCTACAGGCACCGAGCCCTATCAAAAGCGGGGCCGCGCCCACCCGACGCCGAGCCGCAGCCCCAAGGGCAGCGCAAGCTACCCCGACGACGCCCGACCAGACCGCGCGTGAGCTCATGACCCGAGCCCTAACAGGTCGGCTCATACCGCTGAAGTACCTTTTGGTGCTGCTTTGTGCTCGCAGCGCGACTGAGCAGCGACGAGTGGGCCGGGCACGGCGAACCGACTCCCAGCGGATGGCGCTATCGCGTCGGTAGCGTTTCCGCCGTTACCGTGAGCTACAGCTGGCGAAGAGCGCACAGGCATCGGCGAAGTCGGCCACGATTTGATCGACGCGTTCGGCCGGGAGCCGGGGATCGAAGCTGGCCATGCCGCTCGCGATGCTGCCCTCGCCGCTGCTCCCTTCGACACTGGTCCCCTCGCCACAAGGGACGGTAGAAGCATCCACCGCTCCGCTCTCGACGAGGTCTTCTAGCGCTTGCATGATCTGGTCGCGAGTGTCGTTGCAGGCGTCTTGCTCCGCCGACACCGCGACATCGCTGTCGCACATTACGGAGCTCCCGTTGTCGCTCACGAGCACGACGCCGCCTTCGGCGCATTCCGCGCCCGTGGCCGCGCGCAGCAATACGTCGTTGCCACGGCCCCCGCAAGCCAGCGTCAGTCCCAGAGCCAGGAGCAAGATTCTCAGCGTCGACAGGCGCCCTCCGAGCTGAAAGCGTACGCGCGAACGGCGTGAAGCGCTCATACCTTCCATGGCTTGCGGAGCTCATTGGCAAGCTGCTCCTCAGCCCACGACGATGCAGGCTGTGTGCCGAAGCGGGCGCCTGTGTGTGGATGCGTTGGACGCAACCCAGTCACACCTTGCCAACCCGCCGCACGCGGTCGTCGACGGGGGCCTGAGAATACTTAGAGCAACACGCTTGGCGCGGTAATTGCTAGATAAATCCGTACATGAAAAGCGATCGCCCGAGCCCTGACGGCCCGTCTGCCTTTCTCTCGAAGGAGGCGCCGCTGATCGCTTTCGATCGGCAACAGAGCCGAAAGGCGGAAGGCCTCATCGAGCTGAGCACGCACGAAACGAGCCTTGAGGGCAAGAACAGCGAGAACAAGGCGCAGCTCATCCTCGCTCCTGGGCAGCGCGTGGCGGAGCACTACGAGGTAGGCCCGATCATCGGCGCAGGCGCCATGGGTATCGTCTACAAGGCGCGGCACGTCGAGCTCGGGCAGCTCGTCGCGCTCAAGGTCATTCGCCCCGATATCGTGCAGAACAGCTCGCTGTGGCGTCGCTTTTCGCGAGAAGCTCGAGCGCTGGCGGCGCTGCACAATAAGCACGTGGTCCGCGTTCACGACGCCGGCAAGCTCGAGTCAGGGCTCAGATACCTGATCATGGAGCTGCTCGTAGGCCGCAGCCTGCGTACGGAGCTCCAGAGCGGCACTGCGCTCACGCAGGGTCAGGTCGTCGACTACGCGACCCAAGTCTGCTCCGCGCTGGCCGACGCGCACCGCGCCAACATCATCCATCGCGACATTCGGCCGGAGAACATCTTCCTTGCCAAGTACGCGGCGACCGAGCCCACCATCAAGCTTCTGGACTTCGGCATGGCGCTCATCCTCGATGACGCGGCGCAGCGCACGATGACAGGGCGGACCGGGGCATCCCCGGAATACCTATCACCGGAGCAGCTGCGGGACCCGCGCAGCGTCGACGCGCGAAGCGACCTGTGGGCGGTCGGCATGTTGATGTTCGAGCTGCTCGCCGGTCGGACTCCCCTACACGGCCTGAACACGGGCCAGATCTGCCTGCAGATCGCGCGCGGCGCGATACCGCGCATCGAAACGGCGCGGCCCGATCTCCCTGCCGGGCTCGCTGCGACGCTGCATTCCTGCATCGAGATGGACCCGGCGCGCCGGCCCCAGAGCGCTGACGAGCTCTGCCAGGCTCTAGAGCCGTACTCCAGCCGGCATTCGGCGCTGTAGGCGCGCTCCGGCGGGCTATGCTCCGGCGCCCGTGACGCCGCGCCGAGACACGCCCTGGATCCCGCGTCGCCTGGACAAGTTCGTGCGTGAGGCGTCGGGATTGGCGTTGGCGGCAATACGTGGCGCCTGGTCCGAGGGGCGCATCCGGGTGCGCGCTGCAGCTCTGGACGCCGAGGGCTCGAGCGTCGATCGGCCCGTGCTCGGTTTGAACCATCTGATCCACGAGGGGGATATCGTCGAGCTGGACGCAGCGCGCCTGACCCCCCGGACCGAGCACTATACAGCCAAGCTCAACAAGCCTCGCGCCGTGACCTCGACCGCCAGGGACCCCTTGGGGCAGTCCGATCTGACACCCTGGCTCGGGCGCATGCCTTCAGGCGCGTTTGCCGTCGGCCGGTTGGATCGCGAAACGACCGGGCTCCTGCTCTTCACGACCGATGGTGAGCTGGCTGATGCCGTGCTGCAACCCGAGCGGCACACGGACAAGAAATACTGGCTCTGGCTGAACGAGGAGCTCAGCTCGGATGACCCGCGCTTGCGCGCTATGACCGAGCACAGCCCGGACTTCGATTGCGCCAAACACGTCGAGCTGGTGCACTACACGCCCGACCACACCGAGCTCGAGTTGACGCTGGATCAGGGGAAGCATCGCCAGATCCGTCGGCTCTGCCGGGCCCTCGATCTCCGGCTCCTGCATTTGCACCGGCGTTCCATCGGCCCGATCACGCTCGGCGGCCTGGGCCTCGGCGAGTTTTGCGCGCTCACCGATCTCGAGGTGAATGCGTTGTGGTCGGCCGTCGGTGGACACCAGCGCATCCGCGACGCGCAGATTGCGGCGTTGGCACGCCACGCCGAGCAAGCCCGTGAGAGAGGTAAGCCCGACGCGCGGCTCGACGCCTGGCTCGAGCTGCACGGGCCCGCACTGGCGACGTGACGGGCGCGTCACGCTGACCATCGAGCAGCAGCGGCTCAGCGAGGCGAGAGTGGACCTGAGGCAGATCAGCGCAACGGAGGCGGGGGCGGCGGCGCAGGAGGCGGCGCAGGCGGGGGCGGCGCGGCGACGGGCGGCGAGGGTGAAGTTGGAAGCGCGGGCGGCGGCGCCACGGGGGTTCTATCGTCGGGCGTGACGCACGCCGAGAGGTCGAAGAACATGAACTCGAGCGCTTTGGCTTGCGGCGAGCTCGGCGTCGCCGCACAGCCGCTCGGAAACGGCTTGTCCGTATCCGAGTCGTCGCCGCCTTCGTCGCCGTTTGGGCCCTCAATTTTGGCCTGAATGTGGATATCGGTGAGCACGGCGCGGCCGCACTGCTCCTCCGGCGCCGCGCCGACTGGCGTGTTGAACGTCATGTATTCGACGACGTCATTGAACTGCGGCAAGCTGATCCAGCTCTGCGTCGGCGCGATCACGTTCGCTACCGATTGTTGCGCGCCCTCCACCGGCAGCTGCCCGAGCACCGTGCTGGCGTTGACGGCGAGGAGCCACTCGGCGAGCGCCTGCCCTTTGGGAAAGGTCTGGTTGATGGCCGCCACGGTGGGCGCGAGATCGCTACCGGGTTGGTTGTATGTGGCCGTGCTTCGCAGCGGGGGCGTACCCAGGCGCAGCCAATAATAGTGCAGATGGCTGAGGAAGGCGCGGCCACCGCCGTTCACATACGCCTCCATGTTGCCGATGTACGGCGCCTTCTCGTCCGGCTGCTGGCCGCCCTCGCAGGAGAGCACGATCATGTCGTACGACTCGAGCTTGGGCAGGCTCGACCATAGGCTCACCGCCGTGCCGAACTGTGGCCCCCCCGCCTGGAAGCTCTGCGTGCCGTTGCGGCCGAAGTACATGTGCACGCGGCCGTCGCCCGTGTCCGTCGTGAACTCGGAGTCGTCGATGCCGATGCGGCGCAGCAGGCACTCTAGCGCGTCAGAGCCCCCCGTCGACACGGCGATGCGCGGGATGTGGCCTTCGTTCCGGTTGCGCGGCAGGCGCGTGAGGTTGACGTCGGTGACGGCGTTGTCGGCGCACGCCGACACGAGCGGGATGTTGACCTGCCGCCGCCAGCGCCCGACCTGCATGACGAGCGGGATGTTCTGCCCGGAGGGCACGCCCTCGAGCACGAAGCGGCCGTCCACGCCGCTCAGCGCCGTGGCGATGGGCTCGCCCGACAGGGTCGCGTCACATGTCTCGCAGACGGCGCCGTCGGCGATCGGAGCGAGCGGCGCGTTCGGCACGTACACGGAGACGTTGTAGAGCGGCAGGTTGCCGGCAGGGTCGTACACGACGCCGCGGAGGCGCGTCGGGCTGCCCGCGGCGCAGGCGTCGAGCCCGACCTGACACGCGAGCCCCTGACACGTGACGCTGCCGGGACAAACGTTGGGGAAGCCGTCACCGCCGCAGGCGTCCCCGTTGGGACAGGCGCCGCACTCCTCGAGACCCCCGCAACCATCGCCGATAGCGCCGCAATAGCGCCCGCCGCTCGCCAGGTCACAGCTCAGCTTCGTGCAGTTGGCGACCGCGCACAGGTTCTCGATGCCCGCTCCCCCACACACACCACCCGCGGGGCAGCCGCCACATTGCAGCGTGCCGCCGCAACCATCACCGACCGTTCCGCAGAAGCGGCCCGCCCCTGCCTGGCAGGTGGACGGAACGCACCCGGGCGACACACACACGCCGCCCTGACACAGCTGGCCCTCGGCGCAGCCTTCGCAATCCAGGCTGCCACCGCAGTCGTCGCCGATGTTGCCGCAATATCGGGCCCCGGGCACCTCGCAACTCGTGCGCCGCACGCAGCTCGCGTCACCGATGCACAGCCCGTCCGCACACTCCCAACCCGTGGCACACGCCCCGCACTCGAGCGTGCCGCGGCAGCCATCGCCGATCTGTCCACAATACTGGCCGCCCCCGCTGACGCAGCTGACTGGCGCGCAGAGCTCGGGGTCAGCGGGCAACATCTCGCCGTCGAGCAAGCCGGGGGTCAGTGCGCCTCCGGGATTCTCGCCGGGGCTCGACACACCGCCGCCCGCCATCGGCGCCGACACTGGAGCGCCAGCGCTCGGATCGGGCGAGTCGACTCGAACCGTGGCGCGAGAATCTTCGCCTGCGACGTCACAACTCGAGGCTTCGACGCCGAAGGCCAGAGCTGCCATCCACGGCACCAATTCTCGAAGGACCTTGCTCATGCCCGAACGGCGTTTGCCCATTTGCAGCCTCCTCGACGCGGACTATCGAGACTCGACAGCACCGGACGACGCCGATTCCAGGGCGCCTACGTCGAAATGCCCACCCGCTGCGGATCGATCGCGAAAAAAACGAGCCAAACAAACTGCTTGCTCGTCAGAGCAGACTCGCCCCTCGTGACGCGGCGCACCGACGACTCCACCTGACGACAGGGCCAACCAGCTCTCCAATGCACCTCGAGCCCGGTCGAGCAACTTACGCCGGATGTCTTCCCAGCCCCCAGATCGTTCTGGAGTCCGTCTGCCGTTTGAGAAGAGCTCGCGCACGGTGCGCGGAAGAACCTGCGAATGGCTGTTCATCAAGCCACCGATATTGCGACATATATTGGCGCCCCTCGTCCGCGCACGGGGCGGCCGCATGGCTGAGGCGGACCTCGAGGTCGAGAAGCTGCTACGGTGCGGGTAGGCAAACGATGTCGCATTCGGTCATCGCAGACGAGCTTCCGAGATCGGAGAAGGTGTACGCTGCGGCGGCACGCGCCACCGCATTCTTCATGAAAGATGCAGACGTTCATCGCACCCTCATCAAGCTCGCGCAGGTGCTCGAAGCCGACGCTATCCCATATGCCCTCGTCGGGGCATTGGCGCTGAGTGAATACGGCTACGAGCGCGTCACCGCCGACGTCGATCTCCTGATGACGCATGACGGCCTCGCGCGTTTCAAGCAGAAGCACCTCGGGCGCGGCTATTTGGAGAAATTTCCGGGCAGCCGGGGCGTCCGTGACACGGAGACGGGTGTGACGATCGATGTCGTGCTCTCTGGAGATTACCCCGGCGACGGTTTGCCGAAGCCGGTGAGCTTCCCCGATCCGGCTACCGTCGCCACGCGCAGCGGAAGTCTTTGGCTGTTGCCTTTGAACAAGTTGATCGAGCTGAAGCTCGCGTCCGGCTTGTCCGCGGCCCATCGCTTGAAGGACCTCGCCGACGTGCTCGAGCTGATACGCATGGTGCAGATCCCCCTGGAATTGGGCCTGCAGCTCGACGCATCCGTCCGAGTGAAGTTCGAGGAGCTCTGGCATGCGGCGCGAGCCGCGTCGGATGAGGAGTGAGCCGGCACTAAGGCTCCACTCAGCCGCCCAGTTTTCAGAGCGCCTTGAGCACTTCGCCTTCGAGCACGATGTCTGCTGCTGCGGGTTCGTACGGCGCCGGCTCCGCGCCGCTCAGAAATTTCCAGGCTTCATCCGCACCGTCGATGTCTTCGTTGCGGAAGCCGAAGGACTCGATCGAGCGCGAGCTGTCCTTGGGCGACGACACGGGCCAGAAATGGCCCGCGTGCTCGATGTCAAAGACGCGAACGGCCGGGCCACCTCGCTCGGGCGAGCTCATGTCGATGCGTTTCACGCTGCTATCGCGCGTCGCCCGCGCGATGGCACCCACGCTGGGCTGACCTTTGCCCTCGACCACGCGATCCGGAAGCCTCACCACACGGGGCTCACGGAGCCAGCGCTCGGGCACACCGAAAGCACTCGCCCAGTCGGTCGCCGTGTCCCTCCCTATCCCATCGAACAGCACGAACAACGCCCGCGAGAGCCGCGCTCCGGGCACTTGTCGGAACGGCAAGAAGGCGTCCTTGTACGGCATGACGGCCGCCACCCCCGAATAGAAGTCGGGGCGATGCGCAGCCGCTTGCAGCGCCATGGCCGCGCCCTCGGCGTGCCCGACGAGGAACACCGCGTTGCTGCCGTCCGTCACTCCGCGAGTCACTAGATCCTCCACGACGCGCAGCAGGTACTCCTCGTCATCTACCTGCGGATTGTAGTAATCGGCCGTGCGCCAGCGGCCTTCGTTCGGCACCTTCGGGTCGCTGTCTTTGCTCGGCACCGCGCTGGCGTACACGACGATGAAGCCGTCCCGCGCCGCCAGCGCCTCGAAGCGCCGCTGCGTCTGAATTCCACGCATATTTTCAGCGCGGTCAGGGCCGCCGTGCAGGATCAGCAACAGCGCCGCGCTGCTCTCGGTGGGCAGCGATTTCGGAACATAGGCGAGGTAACGCCGAACGATCGGGCCGCAGCTCACGGTGTCGGCTTCAAAGGTATGCACGGTCAGGCCCGCTCGGATCACGTCGGCATCGGTCCGTAGAGGATCAGCGGGCATGAGGCGCTGCGGGCAACCGAGCGACACCGCCCCCGGGCTCGCAGGCTCGGGGTCCGCTCCGAGCTCGGCAGGGCCGCGTGAGCTCGTCGGCTCCACGCTCACGGGAGCCACTCGGGGCTCGGCGCCGACGACCACCTTCGAGTGCACCTCCACGAACGAGCGCGCCACCAGCAGCAGAACGACCGCAGCGCTCGCGCACGCCAAAGCAACGCCGCGCGCAGCTCGCCTCTCGAACGTTCGCCGGGGTTGCACGGCAGGGGCCTCCACCAGGCGCGCCAGCAAGCGTTGACGAAAGTCCACGGGCGCGCGCTCGGCTCGGTGCAGCTGACCGAGCTCGTCGAGCATCCGCTGGTCCTCGGAGAGGCTCGGATCAGTCATCGCCTTTGCCACACTTCTCCCCGGCCTTCGGGAGCCGTTTCTCGACCTTCCGGACCCGGCGCCACGCGCTCCGTCGAGGCGCGCTCGCGACAACGCCGGAAGACCTCACGCGCTCGACGTACCCGGGACACGACGGTTGCTTCGGGTAAGCCCAGCTCGCGAGCGATCTCTCCTGCCGTCATCTGCTCCAGCTCGAACATGATGAAGGCGAACTGTTGAGGCTCCGTCATCTCGGCCAAGGCCCGGCGCAAGACCTCGAGCTTGCGGCTCCGCTCCAGCGCCTGCTCCGCGCTCTCTACCAGCGCGCTGGCCGTCCCAGCATCGCCCGACGCAAGCTCATCGACACGGTCCGTGAGCTCCTCCGGGCGGCGCCGGCGCGCCCGCCTCCAGTTCGAGGTCACGCGGACCGTGGTCGCGATCAGGAACGCCCGCTCCCTTTCGACGTCGATGTCGACCAGCCGCCGCACCGCCACGAGCATGACCTCTTGAGCGATGTCCTCCAGCTCGAGGCGCGGAACGCCGAGACGCCGGGCCGTGCGCCAGACCGCGTCCACGTGTTCGCTCACGATCCTCTCCACCCGGGCGGCAGCCTCTCGCCTCGCTTCCTCCAGAGCCCCCTCTCGAACGCCCGCGCCGAAAACGAGCAGCGGCTGGCGAGTCAAGGAGATGGATAACAGCACAGAGTAAGGTCCGATCGCGGTTTGGTCCGCCTGGTATGATGTCCGGTGCTGCGGGTTCCATCCGCAGAAAACACTCCGCCGGACTCGCCTTCGGAGGGAGACTGCGCAGGGGTGTTGGTTACGAGGACTGGCTCTGAGGCTCGCCGATGGCGCGAGCCGCCCCTCGCTCGAAAACCCAGTGCTTTCCCCGTGCTCCGAATTTTAATGGGCACCTGCGACGGGTTTGCTCCGCTCGTGCGTTGAACGATCCCATGCTCGGATTCGAAACCAAAGGCAAGTGGGCAGGCGCCGCGATCGGGCTCGGTTTGAGCTGCGCGGCCGTGGGGCATTGGGCATTGGGTCCGTCCGTGCCAAATGGGGTGGCCGCCGAGGGCGCTCCAGCGGCGGGTTCTCCGGCGGGGGCCGGCGCTGCCGCGCTCGACCTCCAGGCGGCGCGCCACTTGCTCGATCGCTTTGCTTTTGGCCCGCGGCCAGGAGATCCGGAGCGGGTCGCTGGTTTGGGCCTGGAGGCATGGCTCGCGGCCGAGCTGGATGCAACACCGCTCGAAGATGCAGAGCTCGGCGCCGCGCTCGAGCCCTATCGCGCGGCGCTGGCGCCGCCGTCGGAGCTCGTCGAAGGCTGGCTGGGCGCGGACGCGCTCACGCTCGGCATGGACGGGCGCGAGCTGAACAGCAAGCTCGAGCCGTATTTCCGCGATCACCTCGCCAACCTGGCGCTGACGATTTTGACGCGTGACGTGTCGAGCCAACGCCAGCTCTTGGAGGTGATGGTCGACTTCTGGTCGAATCACTTCAACGTCTTCGCCCCCAAGGGCCTCGTGCGGGTGTTTGCGGGCGACTACGTGGAACGTGTGTTGCGTCCGCTCGCGCTCGGTCGCTTCGAAGATTTGCTAGTGGCGACGGCGCGCCACCCGGCAATGCTCGTCTACCTCGACAACGCCACCAACTCGGTCCAGGGCGGCCTCAACGAGAACTACGCGCGCGAGTTGCTCGAGCTGCACACGCTCGGCGTGGCGGGCGGTTACGATCAGAACGACGTGGTGAACGTCGCTCGCATCCTGACGGGCTGGAGCCTCACGCGGCCGGGGCAGCCGGGCACGCCCCTTGAGTTTCGCTTTCGAGCGGGTCGCCACGATCGCGGCGCGAAGGTCGTGCTCGGGCAGGGCTTCCCGGCGGGTGGCGGAGAGGGCGAGGGGCTGCGCTTGCTGCAGTGGCTCGCGCACAGGCCCGCCACCGCGCACCACCTCGCGACCAAGCTCTGCAGGCGCTTCGTCGCCGATGATCCGCCGGCGAGCTGTACGGCGGCCGCCGAGCGGAGCTATCTGGAATCAGGCGGCGAGATACGCGCCGTTCTCACCGCCATCGTCCACGACCAGAGCTTCTGGTCGGTAAAAACGCGCGGGCGCAAGCTGAAGAAGCCGCTGGAGCTCGTGGCGAGCGCGCTCAGGATTTGCGGAGCGCGCCCGGATGGCACGACGCAGCTCGCCCAGACGCTGCGTCGGCTGGGTGAGCCGCTGCTCGAAGAGAGCGTGCCGACAGGTTATCCCGAGACAGAGGCGGAATGGGCGAGCAGCGGCGGGTTGTTGCATCGCATGAGCTTCGCGTCCGACCTCGGCCTGGGGCGGCTCGAAGGGGCCCGGGTGGAGCTCGCGAACCTGTTGCCCGACGGCGCCGTCGACGCGCTGCTCGCTCGCGGCAACGAGCTCTTCTTGTCTCGAGGCGGGGGCGAGCAGACCTTGCGAGCGATCCGTGCCGAGCTGCTCTTGCAACCTGAGCCTCTCGAGCGGCGCCAGCTCGCAGCCGCGTTGTTCCTCGGCAGCCCGGAGTTTCAACGCCAATGACTTCGCTTCTGCATGCTGCGCGCTCGTCGCGGCGCAGCTTCGGTCTGGCCGTGGGCGCCGCCACGCTCTGCCTTTTTGCACCCCGGGCGGCCCGCTCCCTCGAGGAGTCACGCGCCGCCCTCGCGCCGGGGAGCGCTGCTCGGCCCGTGCTGGTCTGCCTGTTCTTGCGCGGCGCCGCCGATGGCCTGAGCCTCGTGGTCCCGCATGGCGAAGGCGAATATTACAAGGCACGTCCCAGGATCGCGATCGCGCGCCCGGGGCAAACTGACGGCGCCGTGGCGCTCGACGAGCGTTTTGGTCTGCACCCGCGGCTCGGTCCCCTCGCTGCCGCCTATCGCGGCGGGGAGCTCGCCATCGTACATGCCGTGGGCTCGCCGCACGCCACGCGCTCCCATTTCGAGGCTCAAGACTACATGGAGACTGGCATGCCCGGGCAGGTCATATCGGAGGGTTGGCTCGGCCGCTACCTGCAGGCGCAAAGGCCGCTCGCGGAGCCGAGCTCGGACGAGCTGCGCGCCGTCGCGCTCGGCCATGGCACCCCGCTCGCGCTCAGAGGCTACCCGGGCGTGGTGAGCGCGCCTCGGCTGCGAGCCTTTGCCCTGCGCGCTCCGCGAGGCCTGCGCCGGCCCCTCGAACGCGCCTTCCTGCGCATGTACGACGAGGACCGTGGCAACGCAGCGCCCGAGCGGGAGCCGCTGCGCGACGGCGATCAGCTGCTGCGCACCGGGCACGACGCGCTCACCGCGGCGCGCCGCCTGCGCAAGCTCGGCCTGGCGCAGTATCAGCCCGAGCACGGCGCCACGTACTCGAAAGAGAACGAAGCGCTGCGCGATGTAGCGGCCGTGATCAAGGCCGACGTGGGGCTCGAGGTGGCATGGCTCGACATCGGCGGCTGGGACACCCACCAGAACCAGGGCAACGGCGACACGGGTCGGCTCGCGCGCTCGCTCGCGCCGTGGGGCGCGGGCCTTGCCGCATTTCGCGCTGACCTCGGCGCCCGCTTCGAGCATGTGCTGGTCCTGGTGCTGACCGAGTTCGGCCGCACGCTGCGCGAGAACGGCAGCGGGGGGACCGATCACGGCCATGGCAGCGCGATGTTGCTGCTGGGAGGTCGCGTGCAGGGCGGCAAGGTTTACGGTCGCTGGCCAGGCCTCGAGCCTGCCGCGCTGTGGGAGGGTCGCGACCTCGCGGTCACGACCGACTATCGCGACGTGTACTCCGAGGTCGCGACAGGCTTCCTCGGCCAGGGCGACGTCTCGCGCATCTTGCCGGGGCACCCCGCGGGCCCTGCCCTGGGTCTGTTCAGAAGCTGAGTCGAGTGGGCGCCGCGCTCCCCAGCGCGCAAATCTCGGTTTACGCTGCATCGCGAGAGCTCACCCCAGAGGCAGATACGACAATGTCGATTCCGCCCGCGCGTCGTATCTGCTAATCGAGGACGATGCGCGATGGTCGACTGGGGTTGGCTGGGTCCGTGTGGCGCTATCGAATGCACCTGCTCGCCGCCTTTGCGGTTTGCATCTCGAGCGCGGGCTGTAGT
The DNA here is from genome assembly GCA_043747815.1 of Deltaproteobacteria bacterium. Lineage (GTDB taxonomy): Bacteria > Myxococcota_A > Polyangia > Polyangiales > Polyangiaceae > SZUA-265. The sequence continues at coordinate 2,743 of JAYTOL010000217.1, read as the reverse complement.
GAAGCGTCGCGTCCTGTCGCCAACGGGCTGGACGCGGCGACTGCGGAAGCTCCTACCGAGGGCCCCTCGCCAACAGACGCCGGGGGACCCCAGGAGGGCGGCGCTCTCGTCGCCAGCCCGCGGGGCACCGGAGTTGGGGAGCCAGCGAACAGCTTCCGTTGCGGGAACTGGGCAGACGAGAAAGACAACTTCGTCAACGGAGACCTGCTGCTCTCCGGGCTCGCGAGCAGCGACAGCTACGAGGACGTCCTCGCCAAGTCGGACCGCATCCTGGCGGAGTTTCAGCGCACGGCGAACGTGAACGCGATCCGGTTGCCCATCAACGAGCCCACGGCTCTCGGCGACGCCTGGGAGACGTACAAGGGCGCCATCGATGCGGCCATCCGCCGGCAGATGCGCGTGATCGTTGCGTACTGGGCCTGGCACCTCGGAAAGGCGGATGATGACGCCCGCTTCGACGCCATGTGGGATCGCGTCATCGATACCTACGGGGGCGAAGACCTCGTCTATTTCGAGATCTTCAACGAGCCGTGGGCGTACGTGGACGTAGCGCCCTTTCTCGAGATCGAGGCGGCATGGTTGGCTCGGCACGCGGACGTGCCGCGCGGCCGCATGGTCATCGCCGGTAGCTGGAGCGATCAAGAGGTCCGGGTGCAGGGCGCTGATCCTCGGTTTGATGGCACGCTGCTGTCCGTCCACATCTACCCTTTCAACAATGCGATGAGGACGGTCACACAGGAGTGGAAGGACGCGCTCGACTACAACGTGGGCGGCCACGGCAGCCGCGTCATCCTGACCGAGTGGGGTGCGCCCATGACCGGCGGCACGGACTACAGTGGACCCGGTGATGGCGACCATAACGCTTCATTCATCACGGGCATCTCGAGCTACCTGCAGGAGAACGACATCGGGAGCTGTTACTGGCCGCTGCTGCGGGCCGGGGACGCCTGGTCGCTCACGACGTTGGGTGGGGACGCGGAAAATGCCGTGTTGACCGTCAACAACGCCTCCGGTCTCGCGCGCATCCAGTCGGCGTTTCGTCTGACGCCCTGAAACGCCTCAGTCGCCGCACGCCTGTGCCACACCCCACTCGTGTTTCACGAGTCAAACACCTGACAAACCCCTGCCGAGCCAATACGCTGCAGTTAGCCGGGCGGCGCCCGCGATGACGGCGACGCGCGGCCCAGCACCGGACACGGGCGTTTGGCGTGGCTCCCGAGGCTCGGCAAACTGGCGAGTGTTGCTTAAGGAAGCGCCAGATCTCGACCAATAGGCGACGTGAGAGGGCACGTTCAAGGAGAACGCGCTCGACATGTTCCTCGGTGCTGACGTAGTTAGACAAGCGCCGTGCCCATGATAAACGCTGCGCAAGGCGGAAGAAGCATCGCCCCACCAGCCGCAACGGCCCTGAAACACGGTCCGGTTTGGATTCCCGCAGAGTGCCTTTCACCGTTCTCGTTCTGCCGTAGCCAGTTTTTCTGACTTATGAAGCCGTCTGCGCAAGGGAAGGGGCGAGCCGCTCCCGATGAGAAAACAGGCCCGAGCGTCAAGATGGCCGGCCTCACGCGTCTGTCCGTCCTCGTAGGCGCGAACGATGCAGGCCTACGGCGGGAAACCGTCGAGCTGCTCGGGGAGCTCGGCGTCAGACATGTCGCGCAGGTCGATGCGCTGCCGCCACTGCTTCGCGCCCTCGAGACACAGGCGTTTGATGTGCTGCTCTGCGCGGAGCAGCTGGGCGGTGAAGACGGAGTGGCCGTGCTCCAGGCAGCGCGTAAGGCGGCTCCGGCGACGCGTGCCGTGCTGCTGCGCGAGAAGGGTCGAGCGGGCGAGCTCGTGCTCGAAGATCTCGAGGCGATCGAGCTGCCGCTCTCGCGCATGGTGTTGCAGGGGCTGTTGCATCGCATCGGGTCAGCGCACGACGGGTTCTGGTGCGAGGTGTCGGAGTTCTCGCTGAGCGACATCCTACAGATGTATCATCAGGCGCGTCGCTCGATCACCGTGCTGCTTTCAGGACCGATCGCTGGGCGCATCCGGATGGAGGCGGGTGAGATCGTCGATGCCGATGCCGACGACGAGCACGGCATGGACGCCCTTTCGCATTTGCTCGAGGCTGATTCAGGCTTGGTGCGCACCGTGCCGCCGCAAGTGGGCGGACCGCAGACGATCTTCGCAGCTTTCCCGAGCGTGATCCTGGCGGCGACGCACCGCTTGGATGAACGCCGCCGCGACAGCATGAGCGGGCAGCCGCCTCGCCCGAGCTCATACCCGGTCAGCTCGCACCCGGTGAGCCCATATCCCGGTAGCGCATATCCCGGCGGCAACGCGGATCCGAGCAGCGCGAATCTGCGCGGCTCCTATCCCGTTGCGCCAAGCTTCGGCGATCCGGAGCTGCTCGAGCACGAGCGGACCAGCGTCTCGAGTAGCGTGTTGCGACCGGTCATGACCCCGATGCTGCAGGCGGTAGCCCCGAGCCCCGCGTCATTCCTCGTTCCGAATCGAGCGCGGCGCCAGACGCTCATTGCGGTGGTCAGCTCGTTCGCGGGCGTGTCGTTCGTCAGCGCGGCCGCGCTGTACCTGAATGGCGCCGACGTTGCGCCCGCCGAGGCCGCGTATCGGAGCGACCGAGGCACCGCGGAGCCCAAGCCAGGCGACGTGACATCGGTTGCCCGTGCGCTCGAGGCGTCGGCACCGGCCACGGAGCGAGCTGCGACCACCGGCGCCGCGGATCCAGCACGCACGGCGG
>JAYTOL010000216.1:0-45642 GCA_043747815.1 Deltaproteobacteria bacterium | reverse complement strand
ACCCGCCAGCGCGCCGTATTCGATCATGCCCCGTGATTAAATCGAATCGCTCCGAATGGAAAGAAGAATCTGGCCGAACTTCTGCCCAGCGGCACTAGTCGGCAAACGTCGGACCCGCACCTCGCCGGAGTTGTCGGCGCGCTTGGGCGAGCGCGCGCCCCTTGGGGGGACGGGAGAACGCACGCTTCACGGGACGCTTCCGGCGGGGGCGGGGTGGCCCGCGCGGACCCAAAAACGGGGCTAGGGCGCGGCGCGGGCTGGGCTAGACGGTCCGGCTCTTTCTCGGGGCCCTTTTGGGAATGCTGCGTCGAAGATGGACCTCCTCGATGCCTTCCCACTCTGGAACCGAAGGTAGGTATTATCACTGATACGCGCACGGTGTGAGCGCATCGCTGACGTGCAGCATGCGCGGGGACGCCACTTGTGGACGATCAGCGTCTGCTCACATTGTGCCGCATCGCGAGGCGCTCCTGGTGCCGCTTCCGAGCATCGTCAATGGCATCCCGTGAGCCGCGCATCTGGCGCAAGCCTTGCGTCGTGACCCAGCAAAGCGCGCCGCTTGCGCCTAGAGGCAAATGCGGGTGCGGAAGTCTCGCTGAAGGAAGCTAGTGCCTCATGCCCTAAATCCGTGCCGGGCCAGATGGGCAGCTCTGCATTCGGCACTTTCCTGTACATGGGTCGAAACCCGGCGCGGACTTCGGGTTTCTCCTACTAGCGGGATGCTCGAGCTCACTTGGCACGCCTGGTGCTTGACACGGCGACGCGGCAACCTGGCCGCAGTTCACTGGAGAAGAGAAGCTATGAGTCTGATTCGTTGGGAGCGATTTCGCGAGCTGGAAGACATGAGTGAACGTCTCAACCGCGCGCTGGGACACGCCGCCCCGGCGCGCCAAAGCGCGGAGGGCCAGAAGGATACTCTGGCGGTGTTCGATTGGGCACCGAATGTCGATATTCTCGAGACGCTAGAGGAGTTTCAAATCAAGGCCGAGCTGCCGGATGTAAAGAAAGAGGACGTCAAGGTGACGGTGGACGATGGCGTGCTCCGAATCCAAGGCGAGCGAAAGCAGGAGAAGGAAGACAAGGGCAAGAAGTATCACCGTATCGAGCGCAGCTACGGCACGTTTCTGCGTACCTTTGCCCTGGCTGACAACATTGACGAGGGCCAGGTCCAGGCGGACTTCAAGGACGGCGTGCTGAATATTCGCCTGCGCAAAACAGAAAAGGCCAAGCCCAAGTCCATTGAGGTCAAGGTCGCCTGAGGCACTAGTCTCGAAGGGGGCCCGGGGGTTACGTCACCCGGGTCCTTTCCCGACTCCCTACGGGCGCACCAGGCGCCGTCGGAAACCCCAACACTTCATGAGGTTCATCTAATGAAAGCTCTCGTCTATCTGGGTCCGTCGAAGAAAGCCCTGCAAGATCACCCCGAGCCGGAGCTCGCTGCGCCAACCGACGCGATCGTGAAGATGACCAGAACAACCATTTGCGGGACCGATCTGCACATTCTCAAGGGTGACGTCCCGAGCTGCGGCAAGGGTCGCGTCCTGGGTCATGAGGGTGTAGGTGTCGTCGAAAAGGTTGGGACGGCAGTCATGGCGTTCAAGCCAGGAGATCGAGTCTTGATCTCTTGCATCAGCAGCTGTGGCAGGTGCGACTACTGTCGACGGCAGATGTATTCACACTGCACCACCGGTGGCTGGATTCTCGGTAACACCATCGATGGCACACAAGCCGAGAAGGTGCGCATTCCCCATGCAGACTCGAGCCTGTACGGCATCCCAGCCGGCGCAGATGAAGAGGCGATGGTGCTCCTCAGCGACATTCTGCCGACGGGTTTCGAGTGCGGCGTCCTCAACGGCAAGGTACAGCCCGGCGGCAGCGTAGCGATCGTCGGCGCCGGTCCGATTGGGCTCGCAGCTCTGCTCACGGCGCAGCTCTACTCGCCGGCGGAAGTCATCATGATCGATCTCGACGACAATCGGCTCGAGATGGCGAAGCGTTTCGGTGCCACGGGGGTCGTCAATAGCAGCGACGGCAAGGCCAAGGAGGCGGTGAGGAAGCTGACCGGCGATCGAGGCGTGGACACGGCGATCGAGGCGGTTGGCATCCCGGCGACCTTCGAGCTGTGCCAACAGATCATCGCGCCCGGCGGCACCATCGCCAATATCGGCGTCCACGGAACAAAGGTCGATCTCCACCTGGAGCAGCTGTGGGATCGCAATATCACCATCACGACTCGGTTGGTGGACACCGTCAGCACGCCGATGCTGCTCAGCCTTCTGCGGTCCAACAAGCTCGACCCTAGGCGCTTGATCACTCATCGGTTTAAGCTTGACGGCATCCTGGATGCTTATGAGACGTTCGCCCACGCGGGCAAGACGCGAGCGCTCAAGGTGATGATTGAGGCCTTTTCAAGCGAAGGGGGCGACCGTGATTGAAGGTGAAGACATGAAGCATCCACCAGAAAGCGGCTGGATCCGAGCTCGCGCTCGTGCACGTCTCGGAGCTTCCGGCGAACCCTCCGCTCGACACGCTCGTCACCCCAGCGGGCGGGGCGCGTCGATGAGTATACGACCCGCGGTGCGCGCCAACGGCTCGACGCCATCGCAGAGCCGCTGCGGCGTGCGGGCCTCGCGGTGAGCACGCTTGCCGTCACGGGTGATGCCGCTGAGCAGATCCTCGCGCTCGCGACCGAGGTCGGCGCCGACGCGCTCGTCGTCGGGACGCACGGCCGCCAGGGGCTGTCTCATCTTTTGCTCGGCAGCGTCGCCGAGAAGGTCGTTCGCGGCGCTTTCGTGCCGGTCGTCTGCGTCCGAACGCCTGCACGCGAAGCTGCGCCCACCCGCGAAGAGTGTGGCATCGAAGACGAGCTCGCAGGCTGATCAAAAAGGCGTACCCTCACACGCGGCGCCCGAGTCCCGTCGCCGTCCCGCATCCGGATTATGAACGACTTCACTCCCATCCCTGCGTTGCTCGGCGGCGCCCTCATCGGTCTGGCCGCGTCGCTCCTTCTCCTCACCCACGGCCAGGTCGCCGGTATCAGCGGCCTCTACGGGGGCCTGCTCCGCCGCGGCACGAGCGATCGTGCGTTTCGGTTCTGGTTCCTGGCGGGTCTCGTCGTCGCCGGCGGGCTCGTCAGGCTGACGTTTCCAGCCGCGTTCGCGACCACGTGGAGCGCCACGCTACCTGTCGTCCTCGTCGCGGGGTTGATTGTCGGGTTCGGCACCCAGCTCGGTCAAGGCTGCACGAGCGGTCACGGCGTCTGCGGCATCAGCCGCTTGTCCGCGCGCTCGCTCGTCGCGACCGCCACCTTCATGCTGACGGGGTTTGCGACCGTCTTCGTCTTACGCCACCTGCTCGAAGGTGTCCGATGAAGCGCAACGCCGCCGTGTTCGGCGCAGGTGTCCTCTTCGCTCTGGGGCTCGCGCTCTCGGGGATGACCAAGCCCTCGAAGATCATGGGATTTCTCGACATCGCAGGTGACTGGGACGCGAGCCTCGCGTTCGTGATGCTGGGCGCGGTAGCGGTCCATTTCTTTGCATATCGGCTCATCAGGCGGCGCTCGACGCCGCTCTTTGACGCTAAGTTCCACGTGCCGACGCGCAAGGACCTCGACCTGCCCCTGGTCCTCGGCGCCGCGCTGTTCGGGGTTGGCTGGGCCCTCGGAGGCTTCTGTCCCGGCCCCAGCCTCGTCGCTGCGGGCGGCGGCTCTCTCCACGCCGTCGTCTTCCTAGCCGGCATGACGCTCGGAATGCTCGTCGAGCACGTTGCCGCACGCGCCCTCGCCGCCCGAAAACTGCATGAGCATCTGGAAAGGGCACGCAGCACCCCATAGCTGGCTTGCTGGCGATGCTCGGCTGCGGGTGGCGCTCGGCCTTGCGTCGACCGCCGATCGACCCCACCTTTGGCTCTGTCGCCGAATCTCTCGTGAACGCCCCATGAACACCCTGCCGAAATTGTTGATGGGGCTCGGGGTCGCCTTGGTGGTCTTCGGAGGGGTGCTGTTGGTCGCGCAACGCTTCGGCATCCGCCGTTTGCCGGGCGACTTCACCTGGGAAGGCAAGCACGGCACGCTGCACTTCCCGCTCGCTACGAGCCTGATCCTGAGCGTCGTTTTGACGCTGCTGATCAACCTGTGGCTCGCCAGGCGTTAGGGCTTGCCGAGCCCCCTTGGGGGCACGGAGTGTCCAGCGTGGCTTGCGCGGCGGCGTAAAAGTCTTAGATTGCCACTCGCCGCATGTGCGGTTCGGGTCACCCGAACTGGTCCTACCGCGGCTGGAGTTTGCCGCGGCCGCCGCTGGCGGGCTTGGCCGGGCTCCTAGAGGCCCGAAGTCACACATACGCTTACGCGTCCAGTTGGTTCGCCGTCTGGTCGGTGGCGCGTAGAGCACCTGCCCATCGAGAGCTTCGCTCCGGTGGCGTTCCGTCGGATGAGCTCGCCCAGCACGGCTGGCTCGACCGCGTCGACCCGAGACCGTGGCCGGGCCCGGCCCGGAAGTAAACGACCCTTGTTTTCGTAAGCCTATGGCCGTCATTTCAGTGAAACCTGCTTCAAGACTCAGAGGCCGCTCGTCGGCCACCACCCGCGCGCACGGCGCACGGCAGCCGTCGTACGCGCCGCGCCTCGGCCTCAGCGACGAGCTGCAGCTCGCCTGTCGCCTGGCGGAATGCCGCAAAGAGCTCCTCGCGCTGGCTCTGCTCGACGTGGAGAGCAGCGTGGAGCTCTCGCGCATCGGCTCCGAAATCGCGGGCGGCGCGCGCCTCGTGGAGGACATCGCTGCGCCGGAGGCACCAGGATCGCCGTCGGCGTCCGAGAGGTTTGACGCCTTTTGCAAGGCCGCGGCAGAGCTCCAGAGTGAAGCGGCGCGCGACTGGCCAAGCCTACTGGGGCAGGCGCCAGAGCCCGCTGCCGAAGGCGCGCAAGGGCCGCTTCCGGCCGCTGTGGAAGCACACCGCCAGCAGAGCCTCGCGCTCGTGAATTCGCTGCCGCTCGACGCGGCCGCGGCCGAGCGCATTCTTCAGAGCGCCTGGACCGCCACGCGCGGCGCGGCCTCAGCGGCGCACCGGCTGCCTCGGCCGCTGCGCGAGCGCGCGCAGCTCTTGGAGGCGGAGGTCGATACCATCGTCAAGCGTTTCATCACTGCCAATCAAGGGCTGGTCGCTCATGTGGTCCAGCGCTACCGCGGCATCGGGTTGACGCGAGAAGATCTGATGCAGGAGGGCAACATTGGTTTGCTCCGAGCCATCGAGAAATTCGACCATCGCCGAGGCAATCGCTTCAGCGTGTATGCCATCTGGTGGATCCGGCAGGCGGTGCGGCGGGCGCTCGCCAATCAGTCGCGCACCATTCGCATCCCAGTGCATGCGCTCGCCACACGCTACACCCTCGACCAGGCGTCCAGGCGGCTGAGCCTGGAGCTCGGGCGCGAGCCGTCGGAGCAGGAGCTCGCGAGCGCCACCGGCGTGATGGCCGCCAGCGTCGCGCACGTGCTTTCGTTGGTGAAGGAGCCGCTCAGCCTGGACGCGCCGCGCGGCGTGGACAATGACGGCAGCCTTGGGGAGTCCGTACCTGATCGCGCGGCGCCAAGCGCGACGGAACGAGCGTCGCAAAACGAACGAGCCGACCACTTGCGAGAGCTACTCCTCGGGCTCAGCGCTCGTGAACGCGAGATGCTGCGCATGCGTTTCGGCCTGGACGGGGCGGACGAGTGCACGCTGGAACAGATCGGGCAGTCCTTCGCCCTGACTCGCGAAAGGGTGAGGCAGATCGTCACGGCTGCGCTGGGCAAGCTGCAAAAGCAAACTCAGCTGCGGGAGCTGGAGCTCTAAGCTCGGCCCTGTCTTCGGGCGGCCTCCTCGGCGGGCCCCCGGCGCCTCGAACAAGTAAGGGGCCCCAGCGGTGCTGCGTCTGTTGCGTGGTGGTCGACGAGGGGCCGCTGGCACGCATCGTGCCCTACGCTGGACCCAGGCTGGACCTGTCCCGCCGTTATCCAGCGGGCGGGCGCACCCGCCTCAGTCACTTGCTCATGAGATCGATTGCAGAAAAAGTTGCCCGCATGGCAACGTGCCTAGTTTTGACAGTCCGCAGACCCGGAGCCTCGACATGAACGACTCGGCATGGATCAGAGAATGTCCCAATTGTGGACAGAGTAATCGCATCCCCGTCCGGCACCTCGCGCACGCGGGGCGCTGTGGAGCATGCAAAACCAGCCTACCGCCCACGTCGGAGCCGATCGAGCTGGATGCGGCTTTGCTCGATGAGCTGGTGCAACATTCACCTGTGCCGGTGCTGGTGGACTTCTGGGCGGCCTGGTGCGGCCCGTGTCGGGTGATGGCCCCGGAGCTCGAGAAGCTGGCGGCGGCCCACGCCGGGCGCTTGCTCGTCGGCAAGGTCGACACCGAAAGTCACCCCGAGCTCGCCCAACGTCATGCGATCGACGCCTTGCCGACCTTGATCATGTTCCGCAACGGGCAAGCTCGAGAGCGCTTGGCGGGTGCCCGCTCCGCGCCTGCCATAGCTCGCGAGCTCGCCCTCTGACATTTTTTGGCATCGATTGTGTAGGGTCGAGGCATTGGGTAAACCAGCACTAGGTAAACCAGCACGTGGCTTATAAGGACTACTATCAAGCACTGGGTGTTCCTCGGACCGCGTCCGAAGAGGAGATCAAGCAAGCTTATCGCAAGCTCGCGCGCAAGTACCACCCGGACGTCAGCAAAGAAAAGGACGCCGACCAACGCTTCAAGGATCTGAACGAAGCCAACGACGTGCTCAAGGACTCGAAAAAGCGTCAGCTCTACGATCAATATGGGGAGGCGTGGAAAGCCGCCGCGGAAGGCCGCCCGCCGACTCCGGACGCGCAGCGCGCGCGAGACGACTTCAACGCCGCCGGCTTCAACCCAGAGGAGCACGAGGACCTGGGTTCCGTCTTCGAGCAGTTTTTTGGCGGCGGCCGTTTCCGTCGCGGGGGCCGTCAGGCGCAGGGCTGGCCCGACGTGGGCGCCGATCGGGAGGCCAGCATCGAGCTGCCGTTGGACGAGGCGTTCCGCGGCGGGGAGCGGAGCATCACCCTGGTGGACGGCGGCACGGCTGAGCAGCGCACGTATAGCGTTCGCATCCCGCCGGGCGTGCGCGCTGGCCAGCGCATTCGCCTGGCTGGGCAGGGCGTCAAAGGCGGTGAGGGGGCGGGCGATCTGTATCTGCGCGTCATGCTCAGCCCGAGCGAAGATTTCCGGCTCGAAGACGATGACGTCCAGACGCATCTCCCCGTCACCCCGTGGGAGGCGGCGCTCGGCGCGACCGCCACCCTGCGCACGCTCGAAGGCAACGTCCGCGTGAAGGTGCCGCCCGGCTCCTCGAGCGGGCGCAAGATCCGGCTGAAGGGCAAGGGGTACCCCCGCGCGGAAGGCGGGCGCGGGGATCTCTACGCCGAAATTCGCGTCGAAGTTCCGCCCGAGCTGACGGCTGAGGAGCGCAAAGCCATCGAGGGCTGGGCGGCGGTGTCGAAGTTCAACCCTCGTCCGGAGGACCGCTGATGACTCAAACGGGTAGCGCGAGCGTTTTCACGGTGCACGAAGTCGCGATCCGTTGCGGGGTCGAAACGACGTTCGTCGAGCAATTGGTGGAGCTCGGCGTCATCGAATTCCATCCCGAGGTGCAGACCGGCTTTGCCCGTGAGGTGACGCTGCGGGTGACCAAGCTCGTGCGCCTGCAGCGCGACTTGGGCGTCAACCTGGAGGGGGCGGCGGTGATCATCGAGCTCTTGGACCGCATCGAGGCGCTGGAGCTGGAGCTGCGCGGCCTCAAAGCCCGCTGACCTCGAGCCGGGGCAGGTCGCAGGTTTCCGCCCGGCGTGCCTCGGCGCGTGACCTCGCGCTTTTCGACTGCTAACTTGGGGCCCAACGTGGATACCGCCACCGCTGCCCGGCGCGGGCTCGAAATCCGTCGCGTCCTGGTCGGGACGCTCGTCTTGAACGTGCTCGTCGCCATTCTGAAGCTGGTCTACGGCACCCTGACGCACACGCTCGCCCTGCGGGCGGACGGCTTTCATTCCTTGACGGACGGCACCAGCAACGTGCTCGGGTTGGTGGGCGTGTGGTGGTCGGTACGTCCACCCGACCCGAAGCACCCCTACGGGCATGAGCGGACAGAAGTGCTCGCTGCCAGCGCCGTCGGGGCGTCGTTGATCTTGGTGGCCTGGGATGTCGTACGGGGGGCGGTGCAACGGATCGGTGGCGAGGCCGCGCCGCCGGAGCCGGACTGGGGCAGCGTCGTGGTCCTGTTGCTCACGTTGCTCATCAACGTGGGCGTCACCCGCTATGAATCGAAGAAGGGGAAGGAGCTCCGTAGCTCCTTTCTGGAGAGCGATGCCGCGCACACGCGCTCCGACGTGCTGGTGACCCTCGGCGTGCTGGTCGCGCTGGGCGGCATGGCGTTCGGCTATCTGTGGCTCGACTGGGTGGCCGCGTGCGTGATCGGGGTCTTCATCTTGGTCACCGGGGTGCGCGTGCTGTCCCGCAACCTCGACTATTTGATGGATGCTGCGCAGGTCGATGAACGCCAGATCCACGCCATCGTGTGCCGCGTCGCGGGCGTGGCCGGAGCTCACAAGATCCGCACCCGTGGCTCACCCGGAGCGATCCGGGTCGACCTGCACATCCAGATCGCACGGCACCTCAACATCGTGCAAGCGCACGAAGTCACGCACTGGGCCATTGACGCGGTGAAGCGCGAGGTCGACGGCGTGCGCGACGTGGTCGTGCACACCGAGCCTGCTGCGGCGGACGCGACCTATCCGGAGCTGCCGACGCACATGTCGCCCTGAGCATGGCAAACGACCGCGACCGCCCGAACGGAGCCACAGAGTTGCCGTTTCCCAACAGCCTCTGCCATGGCTGCGCCGCTCCTCCACGTTACGTGAAGACGCAGACCTCGACCTTCATCCTGTGCCCGCTCTTGCCCAGGAAGTATCCGCCACAGCCCGTGCTGCGCTGCGCGCTGTTCAGACCGCGCGAACCGTGAGCCCGAGCGCGGTGTAGGGGCAGAGCGGCGTCAGTCGGGTGCAGCGCGCGGTAGTCACGTACCGGCGCAGGCTTTGCGTTCGAGCTGCGGGGGGCGCAAGCCTCGCGTGTTGCGCCTGCCGCCGTGCAAGCTTCGAGGCCCGCGTCGTTGGCACGCAGCGTGCTCCGACTATTTGGCTGTCGCCCGTCCAGCTCGCCCTGCGCGGCGCTCGCGACGGGAGAATGGCCGTGACAGGACAACTTCCTCGGCGCACCCGAGGGCACTCGCCCCGCTCTCTCACGAAGCGGAGACAGGAGACACGATGAACGCTCTCGAGTCGCTGATTCGCGAACACCAGCTCATTGCGCGTCTGGCTGCAGCCCTCGAGGCCTATGCCCGACGGCTCGGGCAGGGCACTCTGGTCGACGCGGGAGACCTGGCGCTCTTCGCGCGTGGGTTTACCGAGTTCGCCGACGACATCCACCATGACAAGGAGGAGAATGTTCTCCTTCCCCTGCTCTCGCGCGAGGGCTTCGACTGGAATACGGGGGTGCTCGCGGCCGTGAATCAGGACCACCGCCAGGAGCGCTATCTGATCGAGGTATTGGCGCAACTCGGCGAGCGGCCGGGCTCGTGGAGCCCCGAGGACTGCCGGCATGTCGTGGCCGCCGCGACCGCCCTGTGCGACTTCCAGCGCCACCACCATCAGCGGGAGAACGGCGAGCTGTTCCCGGAGGTCGGGCGGCGCCTGAGCGGACGCGCGCTCGATGAGCTCGCTGCCGCGCTCGCGGCGTTCGATGCCGACCCCCAACATCGAGAGCGCCGCGCTGCCGCGGTGGCCGTCGCAGAGCAGCTGATCGCCCGCTACGCCCCCGAGCCAGGCAAACCTGATTGAGAGCCACCGGCACCTCAGAGGCTCGACGGCGAGCTCGGACGACGCGCCTCAGTCGAGTGGAGCAGGCGGAACGCACGCCGCTGCGACGGGAGGCGCTGGGTCATCGTGCAGCATGCGCAGCGGTGGTGTCTCCAAGTCGTCGAGCTGGCCTCCGCGGGCCGCCCAGAGGAAAGCCATGACCCCGGCACTCGCGAGCAGCAGGGCGATCGGAACCGCGATGAAGAGCACGCTCATGCTGAGCGTCCAAAGCTGGTCGCGCGGTAGGAGTGTGCGACCACGGTGAGCGAGCTCAGGGGCATGATCACGGCGGCCCACAGCGGCGAGATCGCCCCCGCCAGAGTCAAGCCGGCGGCGAGCAGGTTGTAGACGAGGGAAAAGGCGAGGTTCCGGACGATCACACCGTGGGCGCGCCGCGCGCCGATGATGAGATCGAGGAGGGACGAGACGCCGGCTCGGGTGGCAAAGACGTGCGCCGCGTCGAGGCTGGCCTCGGCGCCGCCCTGCACCGCGATGCCCACGCTCGCCGCCGCCAGCGCCGCTGCGTCGTTGACGCCGTCGCCCACCATGAAGACGTTGCCGACGCGGCCGCGGGCCTGCTCGACCCAGGCCAACTTGGCTTCGGGGCTCATGTCGCCGCTGGCGCTCTCGAACAACCCCACGCGGCCGCTCGCGCGCTCGAGCTGCCGCACCAGGTGATCGACGACAGCTTGACGATCGCCCGAGAGCAGCGCCAGTCGCTGCCCTTGGTCGCGTAGGCGCGAGAGCGTCTGTGCAGCTTCGGCGCGCACCCGATCACCGAGCCCGAGCACGGCGCGCACGTTGCCGTCGACCGCCACCAGCACCGGGCTGAGCCCATCCGTGGCAAGCTCAGCAAGCGCGGCCTGGGCCCACGGCGGCAAGGGCGAGCTCACGGAGCCAACGCTACCGACGCTCACGCGCTGGCCGAGAATCAGGCCTTCCACGCCGTACCCCAGGCGCTGCTCGACACGGGTAGCGAGGACGGGGCTTTCGTCGGCCAAGGCCGCGACGAGGGCGCGAGCGATCGGGTGGGAGGAACCGAGCTCTAGAGCTTTCACGTGCGGCTTCAGGCCGTCATCCCCGAGCCAGCGCACGAGTGAGAGCCGACCTTCGGTCAGGGTGCCTGTCTTGTCGAAGACGATCAGCGCGGGGCGGGCCAAGGCCTCGAGGAATGCCCCGCCCTTGATCAGCCAGCCCGCGCGTGCAGCCTGACCGAGCGCCGCGCTCACCGCGAGCGGAGTGGCCAAGGACAGCCCACACGGGCAGGTCACGATCAGCAGCGCAATGGCCGTTTCGAGCGCGACGCCTACCCCAGCAGGCAGCCAGAGCAAGAAGGCGAGCGCCGACAGGATCAGAACCCCGATCAGGAACACGCCGGCGACCTTGTCAGCGAGCCGGGCAATGGGGGCGCGCCTGAGCGACGCGCGCTCGACGTCCTGCCAGAGGCGAGCCGCGCGCGTCTCCGCCCCGCTCTGCTCCGCGACCACCACGACGCGAGCGCCGAGATTCGTCGTGCCGGCGAAGACGGCGCTGCCGGGCCGTAAGAGCTCAGGCAGCGACTCGCCCGTGAGCCAGCTCAGGTCGACCGAAGACTCTCCGCTCGCGACGCGACCGTCGACGGGAAAGGTATCGCCGGCGAGCACCTCGACCCGAGCGCCTCGACTCACGCTTTCGGCCGGCACCACCCGCGCCACGTCAGCGGCGTCGAGCTGCCGCGCGCTGCGTGGCGTGAGCGCGTGTACGGAGCCAAGGTTCCGCTCCGCGCGCGCCTGCTGCCGCAGCTGAACGTAGCGGGCCGCGAGCAGCACGAAGACCAGCATGGTCAAGGAGTCGAAGTAGATCTCTCCCTGGTCTCGCAGCACGTTTGAGGCGCCCCAGACACCCGCCAGGACAATGCCCAGGCTGAGCGGCAGATCCATGTGGGGGCGCCGTGCGCGCAGCGCTGCGAGCGCGCCTCGATAAAAGACCCGGGCCGACCACGTCACGGAGGGCAGCGCCACGAGCGCGCTCAGCACGCGAAAGTAACGCACGTGCGTGGGCTGCATGTCGGCGAAGGCGCCGCTGTAGAGCGCCAGCGCGAACAGCATACTGTTGCCGGCGCAGGCCCCGGCGACGGCGAGGCGCATGAGCAAGTCTCGACTTTCGCTGCGCTGGACCTGGGCGCGTGCCCCCTCGCGGTGCGGGTGCGGGGGGTAGCCGAGGCGATCGAGCGTCCGCGCGATGGCCGCGGGCGAGACGACGCTCTCGGTTTTGATGGAGGGGGGCGGCTCGTTCCAGCTCACGTAGGCGAGGCGCTGCGCGTAATCGAGCCGACAGCGGGTCACGCCCGGACAGAGCTCGGGCAGCTTCTCCACGAGCCAGACGCAAGCGGCGCAGTGAACGCCCTCGAGCAGCAGCTCGAGCGTGCGCTCGCTGCCGTTCGATCGCGCGTACAGCTCGACAAATGCAGGGTCGTCGAACTCGGCATAGTCGCGCCCCGTCGCCAACGCGCGGGGTGCCAGGCTGCCATCGCCCGCGCGGTAGTCATAGTAGCGACCGAGCTGGTGGTCCTGCAACATGCCGAACACGATGCGACAGCCGGCGCAGCAGAACTGATCCGCCCCCTCCGAGCAGAGCTCGCTCGAGCGCATCGGCTGGCTACAATGGCGGCAGGCAGCGGCGTGGGGCACCCGAGCGGGACCGCCAGCGCTTCGAAACGCGCTCTGGATCTCAGTGCTCGGCATGACAGCTCGGGGTGCCTGCGGCCGACGCGGCGCTCTGACCTGAGAGGTGTAGGGGCCAACGGCTGGCGACGTTGAAGATGCCGACGAGGATGAGCAACACGGCGCTCAGCCGCGGCACGAAAGCGCGGAGCGTTTGGCTGATGCGTTCAATGCCCAGCCCCAACCCGAGCAGCGCGGGCACGGTGCCCGACCAGAACGCCGCGAGCAGCAAGGCGCCGCGCCCCGCCGAGCCGGTGCCTGCCGCCAACACCGCAAAGGCGTACAGCCAACCGCAGGGCAGCAACGCTGAAGAGACGCCGAGGACGCTCGCCCGCCACAGCGGTGGACGCTGGCGCGCTCGGTGCGCCAAGGTCGCAAGGTAAGACTCGAGCCGCCGCCAGAGCTTGGGCGGGCCACTCGGAGCGCGCCCGGGCTGGAGCAGGCGCGGACGGCCCTGTCGGCCCAGGATCGACAGCACGCCCCAGCCCAGGATGGCGGCTCCAGCGCTCAACGCGCCGAGGCCTGCCAGACCGAAGCGGCCACCCACCACGTCGAGGGCGGCGCCGAGCTGGCCGGCGCTCGCACCGAGCAACATATAAGCCGCGAGCCGCGTCAGGTGGTAAGCCGCATGTGGAGCCCAGCGCGTGGCGCGGGCTCCGGCGCCGCTGCCCGCGTAGAAGCTGACCAGGCCGCCGCACATGCCGACGCAGTGCAGGCTGCCGAGCAGGCTCGCGATAACAATCGGCCCGAGCGAAGTCGCGAGCGTCACCGGGATCCTTTCGCCGGACCGACGTCGATGCGCACGATCTCGTCATAGACGTCGGCGCCTCGCACGACGTGCAGGCGGAGCTCCCACAGACCAGGCCGGGCGTCGCCGAGCTCTGCCTCGTACAGGCCGGGCGCCACCTCCGCTGCGGCCAGCTGCAGCGGGTGCGCGGCACGCGCGTTGTGAAACGCGACCAGCGAGAGCCGCGCGCCACGCAGCGCTTCGCCGCGCGCGTTCGAGAGCCGCACCAGCAGCTTCGCGCTGGCGGTGCCGGGCGAAACCTCTGCGCTCGCGTGCGACTGCCAGCCCAACGCGCTGCTGCTGCGCTGGCGCGCCCGGTGAGCGTCCCAGTCGAGCGCCTGCTGGTAGTAGTCGTGCTCGATCGCGAACGTCGGGTCATCGAGCACGTTACGGAGCACCAGGAGCTGGGTCCCGAGCAACCCCACCAAGATCAGCGCCGGCACCCAGGCCCAGATCTGCCCGCGCCGGGCCGAGGCCGGGGGCTCTGCGTTCAGCGGCTGATCCGGCACGGTCACGGCGCAGCTGCTCGTCGCGAGCTCGACCGACGTCATGAACCGGCCCTGCGTGGCCCGAGCAGGCGATACGGAGCCCGCCAGACGACGCCGCCTTCATCCCGTACGCCAAAGACCACCTCGCGCGTGCCGTTCGGGACCAGCGTGAGCGGGAACACGACGAAGACGCTCGTCTCCACGCGCTGGCCGGCAGCGGCGCCCAGCGGGTTCTCCGGCGCGATCAGCTGCGCTTCGGGTAGATCCAAGAGCTCGAGCCGATAGCTCGCGGCCGCGTTGGTACGGTTTTGAATCTTGATGCGGATCTGGTTGTGAACCTCTGCGCCCACGACCTCAAAGGGGGCGCCGATGCCTCGCAGTAAAGTGATGTCTGGCTCGCTCCCGCGACGGCCGAGGAAGAACAAGGCCCCCAGGATGGCGGCGAGCAACAGCGGGTAGACGAGCAAGCGGGGCCGGTGCGGCGAGAGTGACCCTTTGACCTCACCCAGCGAGCGTTGTGAGGCGTAACGGATCAGCCCGAGCGGGCGATCGAATTTGCGCATCACCGAATCGCAAGCGTCGATGCACTGGGCACAACCGACGCACTCGAGCTGCAAGCCATCTCGGATGTCGATGCCTGTCGGACACGTGGTGACGCACGCCCCGCAGTCGACGCAATCGCCGCTCGCCTCGCCACGACCCCGCGGCTCACCGCGCCGCTGATCGTACCCGACCACGAGCGATTTCGAATCCAAGAGCACGGACTGCAGGCGCGCGTAGGGGCAGGCCACGGTGCACATCTGCTCGCGAAAGAAGCCGAAGTCAGCGAAGATGAGCAGAGAGGTCAACGCGAGCACCGAGAAGCCCGTCGGGTGGGACAGCGGCGAGCTGGTCATCCAGGCGCCGAGCCGCTCCGTGCCGACGAAGTAGGCCAAAAAGACGTTCGCGAGCGCGACCGAGAGCAGCGCAAACACGACGAATTTGAGCGCACGACGGGCGTTGGGCCCCTCGCGATCCAGGCGCTTTTGCTTGACCGTGCCGCCCTCGAGCCAGCGCTCCAGCGGCCGAAACAGGAGCTCCATGTAGACCGTCTGGGGGCAGGCCCAGCCGCACCAAGCGCGGCCGACCCAGGCCGTGATCAGGAAGATGGAGACGAAGACCGCGAGCAGCGCGAGCATGAGCAGCGCGCCGTCGGTGGCCCGAAAAGTCGCGCCGAAGAGCTGAAACTCGCGCGCCGGGATGTCGAACGACACGGCGGGCTTGCCCCCCACGCGCAGCCAGGGCAGCGCCCAGAACACGCCGATCAGCAGCCAACCCACGACGCGCCGAGCGCGCAGAAAACGCCCCTGGAAGAGCCGCGGGCGAAGCGCGCGCCGGCTGCCGTCCGCATTTACGGTGGGCAAGAAGCGGTTCTGCCGCTGGAGCAAACTAGGCATCAGCCGCCCTTTGCGGGCGCCGGCCCCGGCGAGGGCGGCGCCGGCTCAGGCTGGGCAGGGACCCGCGTGCCCTGAGCAGGGCGGCCCGGGACGTTGGTGTGGCGCAGCGTCCCAACGTATCCGACCACCTGCGCGAGCTCGAGCGGGCGCAGCAGTCGATTCCAGGCCGGCATGCCCTTCTGAGGGCGACCGTTCGACACGATTTCGTGCAGATCCATCAGCGTGCCCAGACCGTTGAGCCAGTGGTCATCGGTCAAGTTGGGGCCGATGTTGCCTTGACCCTGGCTGGCATGGCACTGAGTGCAGCGCGCGACGAACACGCTGCGCGCGTCTTTCATCAACGCGGGGTCCTGCATCAAATGCGCGAGCCCCTGCTCCGTGATCTCTTCCCCGAGGGCCTCCGCGGCCATGAGCTCGCGGAGCTCGCGCATGTCGGCGGCATAGCTGTCGCTCACGCTCGCGCCGTTGCCCGTGAGGTGATAATGCGCGAAGTAACCGAGGGAGAATACGAACGTGGCCCAGAAGGTGCGGCGCCACCACGTGGGCATGGGGTTGTCGTATTCGGCGATGCCGTCGTATTCGTGCCCGGTGAGCGGCGCGCTCGGAGGGGTCTCGTCGGTGTCGGTGCTGCGGTTCATGGCTCGTCTTCGTTCGGGTCGAGCGGGAGGTGGCGGGCCAATTCCCAAGCTTCCGCGCGGGAGGCGCGGAAGACGTGTATCGCGATGGCGACAAAGGCCAGCAGGAACAGCACCAGCGCGACCTCCGCATAAGTGCTGAGCTGCATGGCGCTCATCACGTCACTGAGGCGCATGGTTGACCTCCGGAGCAGCGGGCAACGACGCCACGATGGGAGCCAACGGAGCCACCTCGGGCGGCTTGAACAGATCCGTGCCCAGGCGTTGCAGGTAAGCCACTAAGGCCACGATCTGCTTGTCCGCGAGCCCTTCAGGCCCGCCTTGCGTGACGACGTCGGCGGCGATCTGCCGCGCCTGGTCACGCGCCACGGCCTCGGCGCGGTCGATCAAGTCACCGTAGGGGACGCCCAGCATCAGCATGACGTCCACGCGCCGTTGAATACTGGCAAAGTCAGCAGGCCGAGTCAGCATCCAGGCGTAGCTCGGCATGATCGAGCCGGGCGTCGTGCTGCCCGGCTCTTCCATGTGTCGCACGTGCCAGAGCGACGGGTACTTCCCGCCGATGCGGTGCAAGTCGGGCCCGATGCGGCGTGAGCCCCATTGAAAAGGGTGGTCGTAGATGAACTCGCCCGGCTTGCTGTACTCGCCGTAGCGCTCCGTCTCCGCGCGTATGGGCCGCACCAGCTGCGAGTGGCAGTTGTAGCAGCCCTCCGCGACGTAAAGGTCACGGCCGAGCAGCTCGAGCGGCGTGTAGGGAGTGACGCTCACGATGCTGGGCAAGTTGGAGCGGATCAAGAACGTCGGGATCATCTCGAACAGCGAGGCCACCACGACCGCCAGCGTCACCCACAGCGTGAGCTTCAGCGGCCTGCGTTCCCAGACGCGGTGCCAGGCGGCGGCCACGAAGAACTGCAACGTGTAGCCGAAACGCAGCATCGTCGGGTGGCGCGGCACCACGATCTGCGGCACGGGCTCGAGGCGGTCGGGCGTGAGCGGCGCCGCCTGGATGACCGGCACGGCGTAGGTCGCCGGGCGCTGCCTCCACGTCATGGTCAAATTCACCAGCGCGAAGCCGACCCCCGTCACGTACATCGCCCCGCCCAAGGCGCGCACCCAGTACATGGGCAGGACGCGCACCACCGTCTCGATGAAGTCCGGGTACACCAGCCGCCCCGTCTCGTCGAACGCGCGCCACATCAACCCCTGCGTGACGCCAGCCGCGTAGATGGCCACGATGTAGAATAGAATCCCCAGCGTGCCGAGCCAGAAGTGAAGCTGGCACAGGCGCCTCGACCACAGCTCTGTCTGAAACAGGCGCGGCGCGAGCCAATACAACATGCCAAAGGACATAAAGCCGTTCCAGCCCAGGGTCCCGGCGTGCACGTGGGCGATCGTCCAGTCCGTGTAGTGCGACAGCGCGTTGACGCTCTTGACGCTGAGCAGCGGCCCCTCGAACGTCGCCATCCCATAGAACGTTATCCCAACCACGAAGAACTTGAGCACGGGGTCCTCGGCGACTTTGTGCCAAGCACCGCGCAGCGTGAGCAGGCCGTTGATCATGCCGCCCCAGGAGGGCATCCAGAGCATCACGCTGAACAACATGCCCAAGGTCGAGGCCCACTCGGGCAGCGCCGTGTAATGCAGATGGTGTGGCCCTGCCCAGATGTAGAGAAACACCAGCGACCAGAAGTGCAGGATCGACAGCCTGTAGGAAAATACCGGGCGGTTCGCCGCCTTCGGCAGAAAGTAGTACATCAAGCCGAGGAACGGGGTCGTGAGGAAGAAGGCGACCGCGTTGTGGCCGTACCACCACTGCATGAAGGCGTCTTGCACGCCGCCGTACAGCGAGTAGCTCTTGAACAGGCTCGCCGGGAGCACCAGGTTGTTGAAGATGTGCAGGATGGCCACCGTGACGATGGTCGCGATGTAGAACCAGATGGCCACGAACAGGTGGCGTTCACGGCGGCGCGCGATGGTGCCGAAGAAATTGACGGCAAACGCCACCCACACCACCGCGATGGCGATGTCGATCGGCCATTCCAGCTCTGCGTACTCCTTGCTCTGGGTGATGCCGAACGGCAGCGTGAGGGCAGCGGCGACGATGATGGCCTGCCAGCCCCAGAAGTGGAAGGCGCTCAGCTTGTCGGAGAACATGCGAGCCTTGAGCAGGCGCTGGCTCGAATAATAGACCGCCGTAAACACCGCGTTGCCGGCGAAGGCGAAGATGGCGGCGTTGGTGTGCAGGGGCCGCAGGCGCCCAAAGCTCAAAAACGATATGCCATGAGATAGGCCGGGCAACACCAGCTCGAGCGCGATGAATAGGCCCACCAGCATCGCCACCAGCCCCCAGATGACGGTGGCAAAGGTGAACTTGCGAACGATGTCATCGTCGTAAGAAAACTGTTCCAAACGTGTCGACATGAAGACCATTCCTGCGCGCGGCTGGGCCCGAGGCGCGGCCGCCCCGGCTGCGTGGTTTGACGTCGCACCCTTTGCAACTTCGCGGCCAGGTGTGGGGGCGGCGGTAATTTTCGCTCTCTACGCGCCTCGCTCGGCGCACGCTTTGCGTGACCGCCAAAAACCGCGAGCGGCGGTCGCGGCTCAGCGCAAGGATTGCGGCTCGGGCGAGCGCGGTACCTGCCGAGATCCCCGACACCGCGGGCGGCGCCTAGATTCTTCGCTCGCCCATGCTATCTCAAAGGGAGTTCGTACATGAGTCGCGCGCCATCGACAGGACCAATGAGCCCATGACCCCAGCGGCTCGGGCACCGCGCTTGGGGCTCGTGCTGAGCGGCGGCGGGGCCCGCGCCGCGTATCAAGTGGGCGCGATCCGGGCGCTGGCCGAGATTTCGCGCGGGCGGCAGACGCCGTTCTCAATCCTGGCCGGTGTCTCTGCGGGCGCCATCAACGCCGTCGCGCTGGCGAGCCATGCCGATGACTTTCGCGCGTCTGCCGAGCGGCTCTGGGCGACGTGGAGCGCCATCACACCCGACCGTGTGTATCGCACCGACATCTGGAGCCTGGGGCGCATCGGCTCGCGCTGGCTCGAGGAGCTGACCCTGGGCGGGTTGTTCGCCGGCCACATCAACCACCTGCTCGACACGTCGCCGCTGCGCGGGTTCCTGGAGCAAGAGCTGGATTTCGCCGCCGTAGAGCGCAACCTGGGGCGCGGCTCGCTACGCGGCGTCGCGGTCTCGGCCACCAACTACCACACCGGGACGGCCATCACCTTTTACGCGACCGAGCCCCGGCCAGCACCGCCCATCGAGCCCTGGATGCGCAGCATGCGGCTGGGTCAAAGCGCCAGGCTGCGGATGGATCACGTGCTCGCCTCGTGCGCGATCCCCATCTTCTTTCCGCCCGTGCAGATCGACGGGTCGTATTTTGGTGACGGCTGCGTACGTCTGAACTCGCCGCTCAGCCCCGCGGTGCATCTCGGCGCAGAGGGCATCATCGCCATCGGCGTCCGCTGTCTGCGCAGCGCCCAGACCACCGGGGAGCTCAACCACCCCGATCAGCTGGCGTCGCCTGCGCTCTCGGAGATCGGCGGCGTCCTGCTCAACGCCGTGTTCCTCGACTCACTGGAGAGCGACGCCGAGCTGCTCGAGCGGACGAATGGCACGATTGCCCGGCTCGCGCCGGCA
This sequence comes from Deltaproteobacteria bacterium, assembly GCA_043747815.1. Lineage (GTDB taxonomy): Bacteria > Myxococcota_A > Polyangia > Polyangiales > Polyangiaceae > SZUA-265. Next base: position 26,042 of record JAYTOL010000216.1, on the reverse strand, counting down.
GAACGAGAGCGGCTCCGCCCACCTCTGCGCCAGATCCCCATCTTGGTGCTGCGGCCTTCGCAGGACCTCGGCCTGCTCGCCGTGCGTCAACACCAGCACTTCCCGCGGGCCCTGCGCTACCTGTTGCGCGGCATCGGCGTCACGCACGAGCGCGGCGCTGACCTCCTCAGTTATCTCGCGTTCGCACCGGAATACATTGGCCGGCTGCTGGAGCTCGGGCGCGCCGACACGCTGGCGCGCCGCGCCGAGGTCGAGAGCTTTTTCGAGGCGAGCCGGGCCAGCCTGGGCGAAAACGCGCCCCCCAGGCCTCACGAAGCGGCGCCGCGAAAGTAAGGTAAAACATGCTATTGTCATTTGGCATATAGCCTCGAGGCTATGTCACCTTTACAAGGGTACGTGGCGTCCGACCGCGGCCCTCTCGCATCTCCCGATGCAAAGGTTCGCTTCTCCCCCGCCAACGCGCACACCGAGCAGGGCGGAGCGACGGTGCGCGAGCCAGCCTGACGCGCAGGAGCTCGTGCGTCAGTGGTAGCCCAGCGTGAGCAGCAGGCTCGGCATGAACAACGTCACGCGCTCGGAGCTGGCGCTTTCGCGCGCCGAGAGCAGGGCGCCGAGCACGCGACCCGAGACGCCAAGCGTCCAGCTTCGATCGATCCACCAGTCGTAGCCGCCACCCAATGACAGAATGAGGCCGCTCGGATCGGAGCCCGCCAGGTTCGAGGCCAGGTTGAACAACGGCAGCTCGAACGCTTCCGAGCCCGATTGCACTCGCAGCGCTGCCAACCCGAGCGTGGCAAAACCGTAGAAAGGGGAAGCTGGCGTCGGATACAAAGTCAAGAACGCCGATACGGCTTCGAGATGGAAGCTCGTCGACTCGAGATCGGGCTCGTCCCCGTCGACGAGATCATCCTCGCTAGACAGCCCGCCGATGTCGTCGCGCGAATAACCTGCGCCGACGCCGAGCCAGGGCAATGGAGTGTTGCCGAGATACGCCTCGAGCGATAGCGGCGCACCGGTAAAGGAACGCTCATCTCCGGAGCTACCGGAATAGGCGCTGAACCAACCGCTGCCCACGGCGAGCCGCGCAAAAAAGCCTTCGCGCCTGAACCCGCGCTCCAGCGGTTCCGCTGTCGATGCGTCGCCTTCCGGTGGCGGCGTGGCCTCGCGGCCTGGAACGCTTTTCAGCCAGGGCCGGCGCGCGCTCGAGGGATTGGCCTCGGCCAGGGCCACACCACAGGTGACCAGGATGAGCCCAGAGCAGCCCGCCCCGCGACACAGCCAACTCCGCAGCAGGCCCCTACGCAGCACGCTTGACCCTGCGCCTGAGGAACGCACAGAAGAGCGTGCTCGCGAGCACCCACGACCCGAAGGACCTCGGCGGCGCTGGGCTCAACGAGGAGCTAAATATCGGCAGATCGCAGGGCGGATTGCTGAAGCGCTGCGCCTGAAGGGAGTTACTCACCGCGACCTGATCGACGTTGGGCTCGACCACACAATCCATGGCCAGCGCCTGGCGCGGTAAGCGCAGCTCCAGCCGAGTGAGCCACGTCTGCCGTGGAAGCCGTTGACCGGTGAGGGCCGCCGCTACGTCATCGAAACCTCCGCACTCGAGCTCCCCCGCGCGCACCTCGTCGGCTCCGAGCGGCGGGCACTCCAGACCCTCCACGCAGTCCGCGACCACGCGCCGATCAGGGCGCAGCTTCGCTGCGATTGGGTCGCACGCGTCGAGACGCATGGCGCCTGCGTTGTCCAGTGCCTGCTGAAAATAGAGCGACACCAACTCTGTCGACGACCCTTTGCCGCTCGAGGTCGAAAAGCTCCGCCCCTGGCGCACCCCCGCCAAGTCTCCTTCGCTGGCGTACGCCGTCAGAAACACTCGCCCCTCGTTACGCGCCAGCGCCGCGCGCCGCAGCTCTAGGTAGTTCGAGTCGTTGGTGCTAAAATCGAAGCTCAAGCGTCCGAAATCAGGGCTCACCTCCAGCAGATCAGGCAGGCCAAAACGCTGGTCGCCGATCACGTACAGCACGATGTCCACCCAATCTCCGACGCCTGCCGCCACCATCCTGAGCGGCAGAATGGCAGGCCCGTTCGGCGTGACCACGCGCACCGGCGTCATCTGCGTGACGCCCGTGCCCGGGCGCAGCCGCAGCGCGATGAAGTCGGCGCCCTCCGCCACGTAGGCCGCGATGATGGGCGTCACGTCTTCCGGGATCACGAACCCGTTTTGCACGAGCCATTCGCTGAGCGCGTCCCCCGAGGTCGAGCGCAAGGTGACCGTGTCGTAAGGCCCGACCGTATCCCGATGCAGCACGATCACGCCCGGGCGCTGGTCAATGTAACCGTCTGAGCTCAACGCTACTCCACTGTCGGACTGGGCCCAGCCGCAACCGGAGCTGCCCCCCGACGCGCAGTTGAGCGGCGGCGCTTGAACGGCAACTCGAGTGTAGCCCTCGAGCGCGTCGAACCAGGCGTCCGTGGACGCTTCGAGATACGCCCCCGGCGCTACGGGCAACACCCACGAGAACTCTTCCGGAGCTCCGCTGTACTCGAATTGATCCCAGAGCACGGTCCGCCCCTCCGACAAGGCAAACGCCATGCGATGGCCGACCACCGGCGCGTTGCTCGTAGCGAGCCCAAAGCAACCGCCACAAGCGAACGCTTCCGACGCCACGCCCAAGAGCCCGAGCGCTGAGACAAGCCCCGCCATGGTGCGTGCAAAGCCGAGAGTCCACCGCATGCTCACCCCCTCGACCTGCACTCTGACAGCTCCGCTAGGGTCGGCCAGGGCAATCAGCCGATGGCATGGGGCTTTTTCCGCGTGACGACGGGATCGCGCTGTAGGCGTTTGCCCATGCTGCCGCGCTCAGGTTACCGTGAGCGCCTGCTCGACCCGCTGTCAACGTCGGTTGCTTATTTTCCCGCGCCCCACCGCGCACCCTCGGCGCCGCTTTACGAGCGGTCCCCTCAGCGTCGCCAACAGCGCCTGATCTTGGAGGGCAGGCTGGCGTGCTGCGCTAGCCCTGCCCCGCAGCTCGGCTCGGCTCGGCAAGCGGAAGCTGCTCGGCGAGCATCTCGAGGACGCGCCTCCAGCCCTCCTGCGCACGGCCGCGGTGCTCGGCTTGGCGCGACGCCATCTCGTGCGTCAACGTCAGCTCGCAGCCGCTCCCGAGCGGCCTGATGTCGACGCTGATGCGATCCTGCCCACTAGAGTATTTGGGGACGGCGAGCAGGAACACGAGGCGGCGAGGCCGGTCGATCTCCAGGTAAGTGCCGACGTGGGCCACGTCCTCACCGGCGCGGCGCTCGACGATGGTGAACCCGCCGCCGACGCGCGCGTCGATCTCCGTGCGCAGCATCTGCCCCGTCGCCGTGACGAAGAGGAACTTGCACACCTTCTCCGGGTCGACCCAGGCGTCGAAGACGCGCTCCGCCGTGGCAGAAAACCGGTGCGTGACACAGACGCTGATCTTGTCTCCCTCATTCATGGCTTTCCTCGCTTGGTTCTAGGTCGAATGGTTTTGCGTCGAGCACGGTCTTCTGCGCGGAGCAGGTCGTCTTCTGCTCGCAGCAAGTCGTCGAGCGCCGAAAGGCGCAGCGTCCATAGCTCCCGATGCTGCTCGATCCAGACCGCGGCCTCGTCCAGCGGCGCGCGGTTGAACGACAGCAGGTGTTCCTTGCCCGCCTTGCGCCGCCGCACGAGGTCGGCCCGCTCCAGCATGCGGATGTGCTTGGAGACGGAGTTCAACGAGATCGAGAACGGCTCGGCCAGCTCGGTCACGCGCGCCTCGCCGCGAGAGAGGCGCTCCAAGATCGAGCGCCGCGTCGGGTCGGCGAGCGCGACCAGCGTACGGTCCAGACGCGCCTTGAACTCGCCCGCCTGCATCATTCACCCATTTAGGTGAATGATGCCCGGGGCGTCAATGCCGAAGCGCGCCTGGCCGTTTCAGTACCGCGCCTTGCGGCCGCGCTGGTGCAGGTTTGCGGGTCAGCTAGCGCGGCGCTCGGGCGCGTGCCCCGGATGCTTGCGGAGCGCGTCGATGCGCTTGGCGGCCGTCGCTTTGGTGAGGTTGGCGCTGAAGGCTTCACCCGCCGCCTCACATAGCCGCTTCAAGTACGCCGCCTGCGCCGCGGTCATCGGGGCGGCGCCCGTGACCCAGTCCTCGGGATCTTTCTCGACGTTGCCCTGCCGGGCCCTCGGACGGGCTCGCTTTGGATTCCATGAGCTCATGGTTGCCTCCTTGGCTGCCAATTCGTTCAGCAAAGTGCGTGCCAACTGCTGCGGGCGTGGCGAGATGCATCACGGCCTGCCGGCAGCCGCTCACGCCCTCGCCGCCCCCTGGGTGCACAACGCCACCAGCTGCGCGCCGTAGGTCTGCAATAGCTTGGGCCCGACGCCCGTGACGGCGTGGAGCGAGGCAGCGCTGCTGGGGCGGGCCTCTGCGATCGCGACCAGGGCGCGGTTGGTGAGGACGCGAAAGGCCGGCACGCGCTTGCGCTTGGACTCTTGCAAGCGCCAGGCGCGCAGCGTGGCGACCAGGGAGGCGCTCGGCCCCGTCGAGGGCAACGCTACGGCAGGGCTCTTCGAGGCGTAGCGACGCGACGACGTGCCGCGTGACGTCTTGCTACGGCGGCGCTTGCCGGGTTTCCGGGCGCGACCGCCGTCGCTTTTGACGGCGGCGAAGGGCGAAGGGCTCCGAGGCTGCTGCGCCTTGATGCTGGCCGCGGGCGCGCACATGTCGCACAGGCCGCACGGCGCCTTCGAGTCCTGCTGGTCGCCGAAATGCTCGATGAGCGAGAGCATGCGGCACCCCTTGCCTTCGGCGAACTGCGCCATCAGCGCGAGTTGTTCGACGCGCAGCGCGCGTTGCGCGGCGTACGGCGTGCGCCAGCCGGCGGAGCCCCTGACCAGCCGTTCTTCGCCCACGCCGGAGACGCCGCCGTGGGTCCACAATTTTTCGAGCGCCTTTTCGAAGTCTGCTTTGCCGGTACGCGCTTTTTTGCGCAGCGTCTGCGCGGTCATCGGCCGCTGCCCGAGCGCCGTGAAGAGCCTGTCGAGCACGCTCGCGTCGGGGTAGTCGCGGGCCAGGAAGAACTCGTGGGTCTTGCGATCGGCGAAGTGAAACATCAGCACCGCGCGTGAAGGTTTACCGTCGCGCCCGGCGCGCCCGATCTCCTGATAGTACGACTCGACGCTGCCGGGCAGCGCGAGGTGGAGCACCGTGCGGATGTTGGCCTTGTCGACGCCCATGCCAAACGCCACGGTCGCCACGACCACGTCGAGGCGGCCGCCGAGAAACTCGCTCTGCACGCGCTCGCGCAGCTCGGGGCGGAGCCCGGCGTGATACGCGGCCGCGCGGTGCTGGCTGCCCAGGAGCTCCGCAGCGGCCTCGGCCGCCTTACGCGTGGGCGCATACACGATAGCCGGCAGGCGGTCGGCGCCCGAGAGCCACTCGAGCGCGTGCAGAGCGCGCTCCTTGGGCGCGACCTCGAGCGTCTCCAGCGCCAGGTTATGCCGCCGAAAGCCGTGGATGAACAGCCGCGCGCTCTGGGACAACCCGAGCTGCGCCACGATGTCGCGTTGCACGAGCGGTGTCGCGGTGGCGGTGAGCGCGACGACCGGCGCTGGCCTGAGGAGCGGGAGGCGTTGCCCGAGCAAGCGGTAATCCGGGCGGAAGTCATGACCCCACTGCGAGATGCAGTGCGCCTCGTCGATCGCGACGAGCCCGAGCGGGCGCCGCGCGAGCAGCTCGGGAAAGCCCGCGACGCCGAGCCGCTCGGGAGCGATGAACAGGTAATCGAGCGCACCTGCCACGTAGTCCAGACACACCTGCCGCGACTCGAGCCGTGGCCGCCCCGAGTGGATACGCGCCGCGCGCAGACCGAGCGACTCTAGCCGCGCGACCTGGTCCTCCATCAGCGCGATGAGCGGGCTGATGACCAGCGTGGTCCCGCCGCGCGCCAGCCCCGGCAGCTGATAACACAGCGACTTGCCCGCCCCTGTCGGCATCACGAGCAGCACGTCCTGCCCCGCGGTCGCCGCCTCGCAGACGGCCTGCTGGTGCGGACGGAACGCCGGAAAGCCAAAGCGTTCGCGCAAGAGCGCCTCGAGCGGCGGGGGAGCACCGGGCGCGGCGCGCGGCGCGCAAGGTACGACGACGGAGGCCGCTTTCCGTGGCACGCCGCTCGGCGCGGCCGCGTGTTTTACGGGCGCGCTGCTGGCACCGGTCGAAAACGAAGCGTCTGCTGAGGGTGGCTCGGCGCGGGGCGCCTCGGAGGCGGCCCCGCTCTTCATCGCGCGCGCCGTGGATGCGGTGGCTGTCAGCTGCTTTGTCGCGCGAGCCGCAGAAGCGGTGACCGTCTTCGCGGAGCGGGCCGCCCGTGCGCCCGCTGCCTTCGCGACGGGTTCGGCAGGGGACGCAGGGGGCTCACCCGGCAGCGGCGGCAAGACGGGCGGCACGCGGCGCACCACGCTCGTCACATAAGCTTCGATCTGCTCCAGGAACTGCGGCAGCGCGCCCTGCCCGCGCGCGATGGCCTGCAGCCGCGCCTCCCAGGCTCCCGTCATCGCAGGGCTCTTCACTTCGGCGTCCACCACGGCGATCAAGCCGACGCCGCGCTCCGTGGCGCGCAGGGCCTTGCCCTCCCGCACGGCATAACCGCGAGCCAGCAGCGTCTCGATGATGTTGGCTCGCGTCGCGGGCGTGCCGAGCCCGCTGTCCTTCATCGCCTCCGACAGCTCCTTCTCGTCGAGCGTCTTGCCTGCCGTTTCCATCGCGGTGAGCAGGCTCGCGTCGTTGAGCGGCGGGGGCGGACGTGTGGTTTTGGGGATGGCCTTCGCGCCCAGCACGCGCGGCTCCTGGCCGCGCGCCAACCCAGCAGGCAAGAGATCCGGCTCCTTCTTGCCCTCTTCCTCGCGTGCCCCGCGTGCCCCCAGCACCTTCTCGGGCGGCGCTCTCACGCCGCCCACGTCGAGCACCTTCCAGCCCTGCTCCTCGATGGCCGTGCCGTGACTTCGGAAGCTGTCGACGGGTTCCGTTGCCGATCCCTGCGGCCTCACCTCGGTGATCACCGCGGTCGCCGCCCACACGAAATCTCCGTGCCACGCCTGGAGCAGCCGCCGGCAGATGAGCGCGTAGAGCTTCTGTTCATCCTCGCGGAGCGCACGGCCCACGGCCGACACGCTGGTGGGGATGATAGCGTGATGGTCCGTCACCTTGCTGTCGTCCACGAAGCGCCGCGACAGCGGACGCTCGCCCGTACCCTCAGCCAAGAGCGCCGCATACGGCGCAGAGATGGCCTTCACCACAGCGGGCAAGCTGCTCGCGACCTCGCTCGACAGGTGCCGGCAGTCAGTCCGCGGATAACTGATCAGCTTGTGCCTCTCGTACAGTGCTTGCGCGACTTCGAGCGTGCGCTGAGCGGAGAAGCCGTACAAACGGTTCGCGTGCCGCTGCAGCTCCGTCAGATCATAACACAGAGGCGGCGGCAGCCTCTTGATCTCTCGGCTGACGCTCGCGATGCGTGCCCGCCCTGAGAGTGCCCGCGCTACGATCGCTCGCGCCAGCTCACCGGAAGGCGGCAGGCGTTGCGGGTGCTGTTTGGCGGCAGGATCAAACCAAGTGCCGGCGTAGCGCTCGCCTCCTCGCGTGCAGAGCTCGGCGACCACCTCCAGATAGTCCTCGGGCACGAAGTTGCGGATCGCAAGCTCGCGTTCGACCAGCATGGCCAGCGTCGGCGTCTGCACCCGCCCGACCGAGAGCGGCGCGTCGAGCGCTAGCCCGTACGCGCGTGACAGGTTCATCCCTACGAGCCAGTCGGCGCGACTGCGACCGAGCGCCGCGTTCGCCAGCGGGTCGTAGTCGCTGGCAGGCCGCAGGCGCCGCAAACCCTCGCGGATCGCGCCCTCGGTCAGCGACGAGATCCACAAGCGAGAGACCGGGCGCCGGCAGCCTGCCGCTTGATAGATGAAGCGAAAGATCAGCTCCCCCTCGCGCCCGGCGTCCGTCGCGCAGATCACCGAATCGACATCGGGCGCGTTCAGCACGCCCCGCACCACCGCAAACTGGTCGCGCGTCGGCTCGAAGACAGTGAGCGGCCAGCGCTCGGGCAACAGCGGCAGATCTTCACGCCGCCAGCGCCGCCACTCGGCCTTGATCCCTTCGGGCTCGGCCAGACCCACGAGGTGGCCAATGGCCCACGTCACGACGTAGCCATTCCCTGACAACGTCCCAGCACCGCGCCGCGTGGCGCCGAGCACGTGGGCCAGATCGCGACCGACGGACGGCTTCTCCGCGACGACGGCGACCGTCATGCGCGTGCGCCCATGAGACGTGGCTGCAGCTCCGAGCTAGGCTCCACTTGCATGCGTCCAATCCCGATGCTGGCCAAGTGACCTGAACGCAAGTATAGTACCACGATGGCGGCACCTTGTCAGAGAAAGCCACGCCGCGCGACTGGCGAAAGGCTGCACTCGATGCAAATCGAACGACCATCTCCGCGCACGCGGCCCTCGGCGTGGCTCAGCGCGCTGCTCGCCCTCTGCCTCGCCTGTTCCGGCGCCACATCGCGGAGCCAGAGCGGGGACGACCTGGACGACCCCACGGTGACGCGTTATCGCTTGCCGCTGCGCTACAACACGGTCGATCCCGGTCAGGCCTTTCGGTGTTACGGCCAGTGCCAATCGCAACCGTCGCCCGGCGGTTACCTTCAGTGCCTCGCAAAGTGCCCCGGCTTCGAGACCACGCCGGGCGTGCGCTGCGCGGATAACGAGGTCCCGCCCATCGCGGCGTGTTTCACGGTGCGCCAGATCCCCAAGCAGTCCGAGCCCTCGCCCGGCTGGGTGGTGCTGGCCGTGATCGCCAACGTCGCGCTGATCGTCACCCTCGCGTCCGTGTGTGCCTCCTCCGCGTCGCAGTGCGGCTACGGGTATGGCAATCCGTACGCACCGGGTCCCCCACCGCCGTTTTGACGCGCGTAGAGCGTGCGCGGCGCTCCAATCGCGCCTCTTCAATCCAGCTGACAAGTTCCTTCAAGGGCACAAAATACTGCCACTGATTTGTGAGCGGCCGTCGGCGGTCGCCGTGGTACGAGCATCAGACATGAAAAAACTGCTGCTGAGCACGCTGTGGCTCGTCGGGTCCGTTGCGCTAGGAGCGTGCTCTTCAGACGCAGAGGAGGACCCCGCGGTCGGCACCGGTGGCTCGGGCAATGCCAGCGAGAATGCGGGCGCCCCAAGCCCCGGTAGCGCGAGCACGGGCCCGGGTTCGGCAGGCAGCGTCAGCACGCTCACCGCGGAGGAGCTCGGCGAGCCGTATCCACCCGAGGATCGCAGCGTGCGGCCCAGCGCGGGGTGTGGAACCGGCAGCGCGGCGCCCGCGGCAGGCGCTCACTTTCTGCCGACGGGCGGCCAGGAGGGCCGTTACCTCATCACGGCCCCGAGCACTTACGACCCGAACCTGCCGTATCCCCTCGGCTTCGTGTTTCACGGCGCCAACAACACCGAGGAGGTCTGTTACATCGGCGGCAACTGCGCCGGCGTCAACCGTGCCCTCCACGAGCAAGCCATCGTCGTGTATCCAAAATCGTTCGGAACCTCCTGGACAGCTGCGGAGCGCGAGCAAAACGTCACTTACTTCGACGACCTCTTGGCCCACCTCGAGGCGACGTACTGCATCGACGAGCGGCGCGTCTTCGCGCTCGGAACGAGCTCGGGCGCCCATTTCTCCAACATCCTCGGCTGCCGCCGGGGAGACGTGCTGCTCGCCGTGGTGCCCGGCGCCGGGGAACGCCTCGAGAAAGACAACTGCAAAGGGCGTGTCGCCGCGCTCGTCATCCACGGCGTAGCGGACATGGCCTCAGTACCCTTCGCAAAAGGCGAGGAGGCGCGGGACGACTATGCGCGCCTCAATGGCTGCACCAGCGAGACGCTACCTCTGCTGTCCACGATGCACGAGACGGTGACCGGCGCGCGCGCGCTCGGCATGTCGACCAACGGCTGCGTCGACTATCAGGGGTGCCGCGAAGGCCTGCCCGTGCGCTGGTGTGAGCACAGCGAGCCGGGCTACGACGGCACGACGCACGGCTGGCCCGTCGCCGGCGGTGAGCTCGCGTGGGATTTCCTTCGCGACTTGTAGCGGGTGGACGGCGCGCTCGAATGGGGGCGAAGGCTTGGCACCGGGTTCGATTCCTTGTGGTGGGCGCGCACTGAGCCTTTGATAAGACTTGCAGCGCGCTGCGACTTCATGTTGCGCATATGTCACGCGGGCTCGGAGGTCAAGGGTTAGGGCCGCGTGCGTAAGTCGCGGCTCGACGCCCCGTCATGCCGCTTGAAGCAGGGCATTTTTTGATGGATGCCCTTCGACAAGCGGCCCGCCGGGCCGCCCACAGCCGCCGGTTGTGGCGAGTGAGGAAGACTCCGTGCCCACCCCGCTCGGCGGTGGAAGAGCGGGCACCGGTGCGCCCCGCGGATGAGCCACAGACGCGATCCAATGCCACGATATCGGTCAATCTTTCGCGTGCGGGACAGCTTGCAGAAAATGCTCCTCTGGAAGCTCAGTCACTCGGACACCGGCCCTCGTTAGGCGTCCGACTTGGTCTTGCTTCAACGAGGTCATGACGATGACTTGGTTTGCCACCTCATGAACGGCGTGTTCGAGAAAACGAAGTATTAGCTCGACATGTTCCTCGTCAGGATTTTGCTGTTGGGGTTCATCCAATACAACGATGCCTGGATGGTTGCCCTTACACGACTGCGATGCCTGAGCGAGAGCCAAGGCGTAGGCGGCAACGAGTCGAGGATGATCGCTAGCGGAACCCAACGAACGGAGACGGCGTGCGCCTAGATAGGGCGTATATCGCTCATCCAGACGGAGCTCTCTGCGGTTTGACTTGGTGAGCGCGCTGTGGCCGAGGGCTTCGAGCTGACCTCGCAGCTTGTTCTCGAAAGCGGAGACCCGTTCACGGAGATCACCGGTGTCTTGTTCGCCAGAGGTCCACGATTCGACTTCCTCGGTCCATTGCTTCAGGTCGCGTTCAAGCTCGCCAAGGTCGCGACTGAATGCGCGTAGCGCATCAAGTTCGCGCTCCGCCGCTGCGAGATCCATCGCCGTTTTCGCAAGTCCCTCTCTCGTAGTATCGCCAGCTTGGTTGACAGCAGCCATGGTGCGTTCTGCGGCAGCGAGCCGCTCTTCCACAACGGCAACGTCGTGCTGCTCTCGAACGAGTTGTGCTTCAAGAGAAGCTACATTGCTCAGCATCAGCTTGCGTTGCTTTTGCAGCGCAGCAATGTGTGCTTCAACCAACTCAGTCGATTGCTGGCTCAGTTCAAATGTGGCTGGATCGAGATCCCGGTGGCAGGTAGGGCATTCCACGAGGTCGAGCCGCCCAATCCCCTCCCTCTTCAGTCGCAGGACATCCTTGCTTGATTGGGAGCGGTGTTCGATTGTTGCCAAGAGCGCATGATGGTCGGCAAGTTGCAGACGAGCTTCTCGCAGGGTTACGCGCAGTTCGTGCCGCTTTGTCTTTAGCTCAACAACCTCTTGTGAGGCCTGGCTCGCTGGCCCCAAGTCGCTAGCGCCTTTTGGCGTCAATGCCAATGAAGCTCGCAGCGCCGTGATTCGATCGTTGAGACGGCGTCCCTCTGCGGCAACATCCATGTTGAAATGGTCGCGCACGACCTCCGACAGTGGACTACCACTCCAACGTTTTACGATGTCAACCGGCTTGCCGTGCGACGACCACGTCATGGTCCATCCCTGGGCTCGGCAAAGCTCGACCACGCGAGCAGACAGCTCCTCGGCTTTCCCCTTCAACCGCGCATCGACGGACACGTGTTCTTGGCGCTCAAGTCTAGATTTCAGCGCTGTGCGAGCTCCAAGGATGTACTCGACCGCCGCTTCAGAGACGTCCTGGAGCTGATACCTGTAGACCTGCAGCGCCTGAAGATCGGTCCACCCTTCCGTCTGATCGATGAAGAACAGCGGTGCGATGTTCTCTAGATAAATCTCCGCGCGTTGCCCTTTGGACGTCATGAGCGGAACCCTTGGAAGCCCCATCCACTCATAGAGAAAGCGCTGGAGACCGCCAGACTCATCAGACATCGTTTCGCGCCGCGCGCGAAGGCGACTCATTCGTGACTTCGGCCCTATGCCTTCGATAACTTCGACAAGCTCTGAATTACCCCCCTTGATCGCCCGCTGCAGCGAAAGCTCTGTACCGTCATGGCGCTGGACGGTGATTCGTGCCTCGGACGAAACGACGTCCGCATCGCGCGCGTTACCAAGCGTGATGATATCGCGCACTGCGGACGGGAATCGAGAGGGATCGTTATTCTGGAGGCCAAACATCGGCTCAAGACCGAGACACCAAGGGATTGCAGTGACGGCGAGGCTTTTCCCGTAGGCATTCGCCGCAGAAAAAACGTTCAGTCCAGGATGCAGCTCCAGCTTCCCTCGAAATGCGCCGCTCGTTGTTGTCGTTCCCGACACTTCGATCGAGGCTAGATGAATCACAGTCCCCCCATGAGCGCTTTGGTAGGGCGAAGGTCCGTTAGTTGTCCGAGGATATTCCGCTCGCCTACGAACATGCCATCGGTCGCAACCCTTGAGGCGAGTGCGTCCAAAACGTGGAACTGGTCAGCGCACTCCAAATAGTCACCGTCTCGGCCCAATATTCTCGCCGCGACTAGCAGTTCGACGACGCCATCGTGCGTCTGGTCGCCAAGGTATCCGCGCGGCATCAGTGGCCAATTGTCGCGGTCCTTGCCGCGCTTGGACTGAGAATACTGGCGAAGGTTGGCAACAAGAGAGGGGCGAGCGGCAACGAACTGCAGCAGCTTGAGCCATGCACCGAGAATACGGTGTCGAGATCCACTTGCATGCGAGCGCATGGCGCACGCGATGACCGCTACGTGATACGTCGTGTCGTGAAGTATAGACGGCGCAAGGCCGGAACGATTGATTCTCGGGTGCGCGCCAGCGTCCGCCAGCATCTGGCCAAGCTCCTTCAGGGGATCCATCGGCAGTTCATTGGGGATGCTCATGGCGTCAAGTCCTCCAATCGATCGGGCATTCGCCAATGAGCCGCGCCAACTCGCCATCAACGAGTTGGTTGCGCACATCCGACGGGAATCTGACGCCCGTCTGTTCGTCTACTCGATCGGCCACCTTCTGTCTCATGCGCTCAAGAAGCTCAGTAGGATTCGAAATTGTCCCCGAGGCCAGATCGGCATCGAGAGCCGCTTCCTCGCGCGCGCGAGAGAGCGCTTGGTGGAGCACGACGGCGTTATTTGCGAGATCGTTCTCCAATGCAATGGCCAGGCTCCAGCGTTTCTTGAAATGGCCGCGCAACCGATCGACGGCCGTTTTGGATACCTTTCCCTGAGAGTCGATCCAGTCGAACTTCTCGTCGAAGTCTGCCGGAAGCGGCAACGTCAGAGTCGGCGGGCTATTGATCGTTGCAGTCACCCGACGCAAGATCTCCCTCTGCTCAAGACGCAGCAGAGTCGGATCATCAACCGCACCCATCGCTGCGAGCTGCTTCGGTCCCCACACCGTCACGCTCGGCGATTTCTCAGCGTAACGGCACTGACTTGCGTTGCAGCATTTGTCAAAGGCTTCATTGATGGGACCCAGGAGGCGGTGTGAATCGAAGACGCTCACGATGAGCCGGACGACAGCGATCTTCCTCCCCGACGCGAGGATGGTTTTCATCTCGTCGGTCGCGCGATGCAAAAGTTGTGAGGCCTTGCCTCGCCCCTTGACCTCAAGCTCAAATATTGTCTGAAGATCAGCTCGGAACTTCTTAACAATGTCCGCGCTCAGGCCCCTTGTGTTTGTCTTGAACGGCTGTTGTTCAGGCCCGTAGCAGCAGTAGGCCACCGTCTGCCTGTGTGAGAGTCCGTCGAGACCGGCATCGCCATGCGGTTTGGCGGGAACGTCCTGGAAGTCAGTCACGCACCGACGCAAGAACGCACAGACCTCATCTTGAAAGTCCTGCCCTTCAAGACCACCCAGCATGCGTGCGAACTCGTCCTCGGGTCGGTGAAAAGACACAATTGGCGAGTCTATCGAAATGACAGCGCAGCAGGCCAAGGACCCTGCGTTCCGAGGTAGCCGAGACCGGGAAGGGCGTGGACATTCGGCAGCCGCCAGGACACGATGCATCACTCATACTGTATATACGTTCAGTTCTTGCCTGGACCAGCAGCTGCTATGCACTTTTGCGCTGGCACGTTCGTCAAGCTTTCCTGGCGGGCATACAAGTTATCAAAAATATTAAGCTTTATGCTAACCCCCAGGGAACGGCCACGCGGCCGCCTGGCGTTTGGTTACGGCATCAGATCATGAGTTGGAAACGAATGCGTGGCCGCCAGCCAGGGCGCTCTCGGTACATCCGTGACCGTCCGCTCCGCGTGCCCCTCAGACGATCGACTCGGACGCAGCTCAGTTCTGCCAAATCTCGTTCGCGAGCGGCTCCGCATTCAGCAGCTTACGAATCCTTCGCCACCTCGGCAGGTGCTGGTCCATGAGGGCCTGAAACCGGTCATCGTGATGCCGCACGAGCAGGTGGACGAGTTCGTGGACGACCAGATACTCAAGGCACTCCGGCGGCTTCTTCGCGAGCTCCAGGTTCAGCCAGATGCGGCGGCCGGCGGAGTTGCACGAGCCCCACTTGGTCTTCATTCGTTTGATGCCCCAGGTGGCGAGCGGGACGCCGAGCACCGCCTGCCACTTCTCGATGAGCGGGGCCGCCAGCTCGCGCAGGCGTTCCCGATACCAGGCCTGCAGCGCCCGCTGTCGCTGCTCGGCCGTCAACTCCGGACGCACCCGCAGCTCCAGCACAGAGCGGTTGCGGGGCATGACGACGGCTCTTCCGGGCGCCTCGACGAGGGCCAGCCGATAGCGGCGGCCGAGGAAATAGTGCGTTTCGCCGTCGACCATCTCTCGGCCGGACTGACGGGCCTGCTGCTCGAAGGCCGCCTGCTGGCGACGAATCCAGCGCAGCTTGGTGATGACGGCGACGCGCACGGCCGCGTTCGAGACCTGCAGGGGCGCGGCGACTCGCACGCGGCCATCGGGTGGGTACACGCCGAGGTGCAGGTTCTTGATGGCCTTGCAGACCACCGCGACGCGAATACCGTTCACCGTTAGCTCGAAAGCGCGGCTGCCCCGCCGCGGGGCAGAGCGCACTTCAGTAATCATCTTGGCTCTTGATCAGTTCCAACGCGGGGTCGATGCGTTCGTCGCCATTGCCGAGGACGTCGGCGATGGCTTGGCGGACACGGCGGGTCTTCATCACGTTCGTCCGCCAGGCGTCCTGCACCTTCTGGCGCACGGCGCTGTCCATGGCGAGGACCAGCATCTCGTCGCGTCCCAAGTTGTCGTAGAGAGCCCGCTTGGCGGGCGAGTCCATCGCGGTTGGATAGGCTTGCGCCTGCGGCCCTTGCTGCGATCGGCGCGTTAGATCGACGATCTGTTCCAGGTATTGCTGGTAGCTCAGCGCGTTCTGTTTGCGCTGCGCGATCAATGCGTCCAGCAGCTGAGACATCTTGTCGTAGTACTTGGGATTGATGGGGGACTGATCGAGAATCAGCTTGCGCACGTTGTTCTCGACCGTTTCGGCGGCGGCCCCTTGGTTCTCCCGAATTGGCTTGGGCAATGCCTTCACTGCCTCGGCGCCCCGTTGAACGATGAGATGGATCAGGGAGAGGTCATCGAACTCGGAGACCTGCTGGCTCTCTTCAGCACGGATGTACGTGTCGATGAGGTGGCGCATGGCGGGCTCGTATTGCTTGAGGTCGATCGCATCGCCACTGTGCAGTTTGATTTGATGGCGCAGGTTTTCGTAGAAGGTGACCTCGCGCTTGATGGCCTCGGCCCCGCCGGGCGTGTACCCGGCCTCTGCCATCTCGTTGGCGATGTTGGCGTAAGCGCGGACGAGTGACGCGGTCAGCTTGTACAACGCCAGGCGTTGCGGCTCGTTGGCTCGCAGCTGGGCGGCGTTGGCGGGCTCCCGCGAGGAGAAGTAGCGGTAGAATGCTTGGTCGTCGCGCGGTGGCTCCACGGGCTCGCAGAGCGCGCGCACTGCCTCGAGGGATTCCTCCAGGCGCTCCTTGGCCTTGCCGACTCGATCTTCCAGGAGCCCCGCAACGTCCTCCTTGTCGTAGCCGTCGAGCGCTCCCGAGGTATAGTCTTCCACGGCGCCTTCGAGGTGCTGGAACAGATCCTTGTAGTCGACGATGTAGCCGAACTCCTTGTCGTCGCCGTGCAGGCGGTTCACACGACAGATGGCTTGGAACAGGCCGTGGTCTTGCATCCGCTTGTCGATGTAGAGGTAGGTCGCCGGAGGCGCGTCAAAGCCGGTGAGCAGCTTGTCCACCACGATCAGAAGCTTCATCTGCCCCGGCTCTTCGATGAACTTCTTCTTGACTGCCTTCTCGAACGCCTCGACCTTATTCACCGCTACCTCGGGCGGTTCGTTGAACCAGTCGGCCAGCATCTGCCGATAGATATTGTACTTGTCGAGTCGATCTGTAGCCCCTTCGCCGCTTTCCTCCCCTTTGATGGTCGCCGCCTTGGGGACGTAGGAGGTGACGACAGCGCATTTCCCGGCCAATGGCGTCCGGGAGAACAGCTCGTAGAACTTGCATGCTTCGTAGATGCTGCCCGCAACGAGCATGGCGTTGCCGCGGCCACTTTGGAGGCGGTCCCGAATCTCCATGTCGAGAAGGATGTCGCCTGCGATTTGTTGCAGACGCGACTGGCTGGAGAGCACTTTCTGCAGCGTGCCCCAGCGCGCCTTGAGTTGCGCCTTGGCGAGCGGCGTAAGGCCGCGAGTCTTCGACTCGAACCACTGGTCGATCTTCTTGGTCGAGGTCAGGCTCTGGTCGATGTCCCGGGCTTCATAACGCAGGTCGAGCACAACGCCGTCTTGCACGGCCTCATCGAACTTGTAGGTGTCGATATAGCCACCAAACACTTCGATGCTTTTCTTCTTGTCGGCCTTCAGCAGCGGCGTGCCCGTGAAGCCGATGAACACGGCCCCGGGCAGAATCGCCGTCATGGCCGCGTGCAAGTCCCCCGACTGGGTGCGATGGCACTCGTCCACGAAGACGAACAGGTTACCCTTGGGTTGGAAGCCCTTCGGCAGTGCTCGCTCGAGCTCTTTGACGAAGCTCTTCACGTCGCCAACGCCTTCGCCCTCCTCTCTGCCGCGGAACTTGTGGATCAATGAACAGAGCAGCCAGGGCGTCGTCGCATTGAGGCAGGCAATCAGGTCCGCGCCGGACGTCGTGCGGTGGATCGTCTCTGCGACGCCGGTGAACACCTTCTCGATTTGATCGTCGAGCTCGATGCGGTCGGTGATGATGAGCACGCGGGCGTCAGTCACGTTCTCTCGAATCCACTTGGCGAGCCAGACCATGGTCAGGCTCTTGCCCGAGCCCTGCGAGTGCCAGATGATGCCACCTTCTCTCCGCCGCACGTGGTCCTGCGCGGCGCGCACGCCAAAGTACTGGTTGTGGCGGCACAGCTTCTTGACGCCCGCGTCGAACACGACGAAATCATGAATCAGCTCGAGAAGGCGATCCTTCTGGCAGAGCTGCACGAGCGCATGGTCGAGGGGGCTCGTCGCGAGTGGCGCTCGCTCCTGGCCTTGCCACTCCTCTTTCCAGGTCAAATAGTACTTCTCGGGTGTTTGGATCGTCCCGTAGCGCAAGCCCTCGGTGTCGTTCCCCGCCATCACGAACTGCAATGTCGAGAAGAACGGCTGAATGAACTCCTTCTTCTGGTTATCCAGGTTCTGGCGGATCCCTTCCGCCACGGACACCGTCGAGCGCTTGAGCTCCAGCACGCCGAGGGCGATGCCGTTCACGTAGAGCACGATGTCCGGTCGCTTGACGTGAGCCCGAGGGTCCTTGGGCTTGACCGTCACTTCCTCGGCGATGGCGAAGCGGTTGCGCTCCGGGTCCTTCCAGTCGATGAGCCACACCGTCTCAGTCGGCGTCCCGACATCGACTTTCACCTTCACGCCGTAGCGGAGCAGCTCGTAGACGGCGCGGTTGCGGTCGTAGAGGCTCTGGCTGGTGTTGCCGGCCACCTTCACTAGCTCGTCCACGGCCCTGCGGATGAGGAGCTGGCCGTCTTCGCGCTCGCTGTAGTCGCCGTAGCTGAACAGGAAATGTTCGAGCTCGCCCGGGAGAACGTTCGAATGGTCGCCCTCACTGAAATTACCCAGGTGAGCGTAGTGGAGCGCATCGACGAATAGCTGTGCGACACGCTGCTGCGTCTTGCGCTCCGCTTCGCCAATTGCGATCATACGAGGCGGATCCTTCCGGTCAGAAGTTCCTGCATCATGCCTTGCTTGAGCAAGCGGGTCTTGTCGCGGCGCTGCTCCAGGGCGGTGATTTCTGCGTCCATGTCGGACAAAACGGCCGCGATGGCCGTTTGTTCACCTGAGTCTGGGACGGCGATTTCAAGAGTAAAAAGCGCCTCGGTGGGCAGCCTTTTGGTGCCGTGGGTGGACTCCGTTGTTCTGGCCAATAGCAGTGGTTTGTGGACCAAAAGCCACCAAAGCACGAAGTCACTATCGTACTTGCTAGACACAATCAGCGCTTTGATGTCCTGATTGAACGCAAGCGGCCTCTCCGCCCGAGCTACTGGCAGCGAGTGCGCAAGGATCATCCCACGGACAACGATCAGAATCGCACCTTTCGGCAGCAGTCTCGTTCCCGCGCCAAGTGCCTTCTCGCTCACGTGGTCAATTGCGTCGTGAAGTCGGACGACCTTCATATCCTTCGGACTCACCCAAGGTATTCGCCCAGACCAGTAGGCCTCAACTAGCATGCTGGGGGTGCCGCCGCTGAACCAAGATCCAAGACTGCCCACAGTGCTCCTAGTCCATTTGCCTGTGAACCCAGGCAAACGGGTCTGGCCGGTGAGGAGCTGCTGCATGGTGGCCTGCTTGAGGTCGCGTTTCTTGGCAATGAGGCAGTCCAGCGCACCGATCAGCGCGTCCACATCGCTCAGCGCCGCCGCGATGGCGCGTTGTTCGCGCGGAGGAGGTAGCGGGCAGAGCAATGTGGCCAGGGCAGCTTTGGTGAGCTTGTAACGCCCGGCACCCTGGCGAGTTAGGAACGGGGTAAGATCACGGTGCGAAAAGAGCCAATAGAACCACGAGGTAAGGTTTGTTGAGCCGCGGACGAGATGTGCGTGGTTGTTTACGTTGAACCTCCCGCGCACCAGCAAGGTCATCGACTGCGTGCGCCACTTTAAAAAGTGATCGCCATCCTCTCCGATCAGCGCGTACTCTCCGTCGACACGGTACTCATTGATCCAGCCCTGTATGCTTGTGGGACCATAGTAGGGGTAAGCGCCACGCATCCGTACGCGAAGGTCTTCGCTGATCGGAAGGCGCAGATGATTGCAGATATGGAACGCGTTGTTGACAGGCTCGACATCCCAGTCGTCTGGAATTACGCCCACCTCCGTCTGCTTGTGTCTAGAGCTCAACTCCGCATGCAGGGCGCTTGCCTCACTCATCATCCCCTCCGTTCCCCAACACCGCCCCGAGTTCCTCCTCGAGCTGCTCAATCGTGGGAAGCTTCGTATCCAGCGGCTGCGGGAGCGCGCGAACAAGCTGATACTCCGCCACGCCCATGGGCTTCGCGATGCCGGAAAGCGAGTATTCTGCAACCAGCTTGTTCTTGGTCTTGCATAGCAAGAGCCCAATGGTGGCCTGGTCGTCAGCCGCCTTGATTTGCGCATCTACGGCAGCCAAGTAGAAGTTGAGCTGCCCGGCGTGCTCGGGCTTGAATGCGGCTGCTTTGAGCTCCACCACGACGTAGCACTTGAGGCGCGTGTGATAGAAGAGCAGGTCGATGAAGAACTCATCGCCGTCGACCTCGATGCGGTGCTGGCGGCCAACAAACGCGAAGCCGGCGCCGAGCTCGAGCAAGAAGCGCGTGATGTGACGCACCAGCGCGCTCTCGATGTCGTGCTCGTGGGCTTCTTCACCGAGGCCCAGGAAGTCGAAGTGGTAGGGGTCCCTGAGCGCCTGCACGGCAAGTTCGGCGTGGGGCGTTGCCAGGTGGCGGCCGAAATTGTTCAGCGCTGCCCCTTGCCGCAGGTGGAGGGCGCCTTTGATTTGCGCTTCGAGCGTCGCGCGGGACCAGCCGTTCGCGATGGCCTGGGCCGCATACCACTCGCGCTCGCCCGCATCGGAGAGCTTCGTGAGCAGGGTCACGATATGGAACCACGGCAATTGGGCAGCAGGTTGCTGCCCAATTTGGACGCCGGGGCATAGCTCGGCGAAAACCTTCATGTATTTGAGGTTTCGGGCGGACAGGCCTTTCATGTCGGGAAAGGCCTCCCGCAGGTCGCGTGACAGCCGCTCGATGACACGCGCGCCCCAGCCCTCGCGCTGCTGACGCTCCACAATTTCGGCGCCAATGCGGTGGTAGAGGCGCACTAGCTCCTGACTTACGGCCAGGGCTGCCTGAGCTCTCGCACCCTGAATGGCGCTCTTGAGGCTCGACAGCCAGCGGGCGTAGTCGTCGCTCACGAGCAGGTCGGTCAAGAGGCGAATCCCATGTTCTGTAGATGCGCCTGTACGCGCTCCGACAGCGCGTCCACTTCTCGGGTGAGCTGGGGCAAGGGCTTTGCGTAACGCTCCGCCAGCTCACGCACACGACCGGTCAGCGTTTGCGACACGCGGTCGAGCTCGCCCTGCACCGCGTCCTTCACCGCGCGCAGCCACTTGTCATCCACCACCAGTGACTTGATGTCGTCTTCACTCAGCTTCTGGTACTTCGCCAGGACCTTTTCCGCGAGCGCCTCACCCTCCGCCTTGAGCCTGCTACCGAGGGCTGCCCTCTTCTCCTCCAGCTCCAGGTATTGCTCCAAGACTTTGCGCTCCTCCGCGGCGTCACGCTCTCCTCGGATCAGCTTGAGCCGCGCGGCGACACCGGCCTTGCTCAGCTTGTCGGCGTCAGTCTTGGCGTCTTCGAGCAGGCCGTCCTCACCGCCGTGTTCTTCTGCCAGATCGGCGATGGCCTGGGCCGCCGCGGCGCAGTCCGCCTCGAGAGTTTCGATGGCTTCCTGTTCGGCAGCAAAGAAGCGGGCGATGACGATCGCAGGTGGCAGCAGCTCGGTCTTCAACTTCTTCTTGCCCACGACGAGGTCGGGCTTCTCCTTCGTCTTCTTGTCCTTGTCTTCGACCAGCAGTTGAGGTTTTGCGGCCTCGCGCCAACCGTCGCTGACGATAAGGTACACGTCGTCCTGCAGCGCCCCCGCCCAATAGTCCATGAGGTGTTGATACACGTCGTAGGCGTCGAGCAAGGGTGCCTTGTGAAAAGCCGCGAGCAACTCTTCGGACAGCTCTTGAACCAGGGCTTTCGGTCTGTCGCCGGGCGCGATGCCACGCAGCGCGACGGCGCTCTTGGCCTGCCATTTGGTGAACGGCCTGTGTACGGCGGCCTGAAATGCCGCGAACTCCGCGTGGGCAAAGATCGCGGTCTTGATTTCGGCGGGTTCGACTCGCAGCTGGCAATAGCCGGAACGATCCGCATTCTTGAACAGGGCGGCGCGCACGCTCGGAAGGATCTGCCAGTAGCGCTCCAGCGCGTCGACGTCGCGCGAGGGGATGCCGCCGAGCAGGTGACCACCGATATCCTGAACGTCTTCCGGCTCGCTGCTGTCGATGTAGCGCGGCAGGTTCAGGTTGAAGTCGTTCTTCGAGTCGCTGACCTCCGACATCGGCACGAGCCGTGAATAGCGGGGCACTTCGATCTGGCGAGTGAACGTGTCCACGATCTTGTGGATGTCCTGCGCGCGCAGCCGGTTCTTGTTGCCGTCCTTGATGAAGCCCTTCGAGGCGTCGATCATGAAGATGGCTTTCCTGCCGGCGGCCTGCTCCTTGTCGAGCACGATGATGCAGGCCGGAATGCCTGTCCCGAAGAACAGGTTGGCGGGCAAGCCGATGATGCCCTTGATGTAGCCTCGCCGCACGACCTCACGACGAATGACAGCTTCTGCGTTGCCGCGAAACAGCACGCCATGGGGCAAAATGATCGCGCCCTTGCCGGTGCTCTTCAGACACGCGAGCACGTGGAGGAGGAAGGCATAGTCCCCGTTCTTCGGCGGCGGAATCAGCGTGAGGTCCCCCAGCTTGAAGCGCTTGTAGGAGTCATTGCCCGGGTCGAAGCCGGTGCTCCACGCCTTGCTCGAGAAGGGGGGATTGGCGACAACGAAGTCGAACGTCTTGAGCGCGCCGGTTTTCTCGTCCGTGAAGTGCGGGGCCGCCAGCGTGTTATCCTGCCAAACCTCTCCCGTTGGGCAGTCGTGCAGGATGAGGTTCATCTTGGCCAATGCCTTGGTCGCGTTGTCCATCTCCTGCCCGTAGAGCGAGAGGTCGTGGCCCGTGGCCTGCTTGGCCTCGTCGTGCGCGCGCAATAGCAACGAACCGGAACCACACGTCGGGTCGTGAATCGTCTGCTTGCCGGAGGTGGCGCTACCCACGCCGATGACCTGGGCCATGATGCGCGAGACCTCGGCGGGGGTGTAGAACTGGCCCTTGCTCTTGCCACTCTCGGTCGCGAAGTGGCGCATCAGGTACTCGTAGGCGTCCCCGAGTAGATCGTCCCCCTCCGCGCGGTTGCCGCGGAAGTCGAGTTGCTCGAAGATGCCCACGAGCTTCGAGAGCCGGTCGACCATCTCATTGCCGCGCCCGAGCTTCTCCGGGTCATTCCAATCGGCAACGTCGATCACGCCCACCAGGTCGTTCGCCTTCGCGAGCTTGGCGACGATTTTGGCGAGCTTCTCCCCGATCTCCTTGTCGCCCTTGAGCGCCACCATATCGGCGAAGCTGCCCCCTTTGGGCACATCGAGCAGGTACTTCTTCTGGCTCGCCGCCTTGTCCGAGACGTACTTCACGAACAGCAGGACGAGCACGTAGTCCTTGTACTGCGAGGCATCCATGCCGCCGCGCAGCTCGTCGCAGGACTTCCAGAGGGAGGAGTAGAGTTCGGATTTCTTGAGGGGCATCTATTCTGAGGTCCTGGACCGCTGGGCGTCGCGGCTGGGGGGATGCGAAGCCGGATTATGGCCTCACCCCCTGGGGTTCGCGGAGCGGCCACGAGTATCTCATTTAACCCAGGTCCGCGCCTCGGATGTCCCCGAAAGTGCCGACCGGCGATCAGGCAGCCCCGGACCAGGCGCGAGATTGAGCGAGCCGGCACCGCGACGTGCGAGCACTGCCGCCGTCAAAGAATGGGTCGGGACTGCCCTCTCGCTCGCCAACCGGCGCGGACGCCTTGGCGCGAGGGATCCAATGGGCTCTGATTGCCTTACTCTCGCCCCTCGGCGGTCGTATCCCACCGGGAACAGGGGTGATGGCCGCGCCCAATGGCGATCACTCGGCATTGACGAAGCCATGGACACCACCCTTCACAATCACATTCTCGAACGCCTACTCGCCGACAACGACCTCGAGGGGCTTGCCGTGAACTTGGTTGACGCCGCGTGCCAAGGGCCAACCAGGCTCGAGGAAGCGCTCCAGGGAAGGCCCGTCGAGCGGGAACGGCCAACTCCAGACCGCAAGGCAACGGCTGTCATCGAGCCGCCCGGCGCGTATCTGGAATCGATCACTGTCGAGGGCTTTCGCGGGGTGGGCCCGGAGACCAAGCTGAGTCTAACGCCCGGACCTGGACTTACCCTCGTGGTTGGTCGCAACGGCACGGGAAAATCGACGTTTGCCGAGGGGCTCGAGACATTGCTGACGGGGCAATGCGGGCGATGGAGCGCGGCTCGGTCAAAGCTGTGGCAGCAGGGCTGGCGGAACCTGCATGCGCAAGGCCCAGCACGCGTCCAAGCGATTGTTGGTGGTCGAAGGGCGAGCGCCCATCCGGATGACCCGGAGATGGGAAGCGGGTGCCGACCTCGACGGATCAGAACTTGAACTTCACGGCGCGGAGTCCTTCGAGACGCTTGGGTGGGCGTCAGCTCTGAGCGAATTTCGCCCATTCATCAGTCATTCCGAACTGGGGATCCTTGCGAGCGAGCCGTCTCACGCGTTTGATCAGTTGCACCAGGTGCTCGGATTGGGCGAGGTATCGCAAGCTCTGGGTCTTCTCACCACTCAACGACAGTCGTTCGAGACTCGGGCGAAAACTCTGAAAAACCGCAGGGATGACCTCGTGCAGCAGGCGCAAGCTCTAGCCCCCGGTGATGCCCGCGGCCAGCGCATCGCGACCGTCCTGGGCAAGCGAAAGCCCGCGCTCGAAGAAATCGAGCAGGAAGTCCTAGGCGATCAAGAGAACTCGCGTCCCGACTCTGAACACCGCCTACTGCGGGCGCTTTCGAATTTGCAGCTGCCTCCAGCACACGATTGGGAAGCCGCGGCCGCGACACTGCGTCAAGCAGCGGCGGAGCTCGACGTGACCGCTGCCGACTCTGCCGTGGACCATTTAAGGCTAGCCCAGTTGCTGGAAGCCGCCCTTTCCCACTTGGCAAGGGATCCTGCAGCGTGCCCAGTATGCGAACGCCCCGTTGGGCCGAAGTTCGTCACTACCCTGGCAGAGCGGACGAAGCAGGCCCGTTCTTTGTCTCAGAGGTTCGAGGAGTGCCAGCAGAAGCTGAAGGACGCGCAACGTGATGCGCGCGCCCTGGCGGAGAAGCTGCCCGAGGCCGACCTCGCCGGCGCGGAAAGGCTCGGGCTCGTGGCGGGTCTGAGCGCGCGAGTTACCGCCCTGCGGAAGGCTCTTCATGGGAACGCCCGAGACCTCGCCGCCGAGCTCGAGACAACGGGACGCGAGCTGGCCGAGGCTACGGATTGCCTACGTATTCAGGCTGCAGAAAGCCTCCGCGCGCTGGATGATGCGTTCAAGCCACTTCAACGCAATCTCATTGGATGGCTGAGTGACGCGCGACAGGAAGAGCCTGAAGCGTCGCGTCTCAAGGCGTTGAAGGCAGCGGAAAAGTGGCTTCAAGAGCAAGAAGCAGCGCTACGCGATGAGCGCTTCCAGCCCATTGCCGATGACGTGAAGGAAATCTGGCAGCTCTTAGGCCAACAGAGCTCAGTCACCCTCGACTCCGTTCAACTCGCCGGCAAGCGCACGACCCGGCGACTGGAGCTCGGTGTGAGCGTAGATGGCGCAGGCTCGGCAGCAGTCGGCGTGATGTCACAAGGAGAGCTGAACGCCCTGGCGCTGAGTCTGTTCCTGCCACGAATGATGCTGACCGAAAGTCCATTTCGTTTTTTGCTCATCGACGATCCGGTTCAGGCAATGGATCCTCTCAAAGTCGATGGCCTGGCTCGCGTGCTCGAAAAGGTGGCCCGAGCACGACAAGTCATCGTCTTCACGCACGACCCACGACTGGTCGAGGCCGTGCAGCGGTTGCAGATCCCCGCTACCGTGCAGGAGGTGACCCGCCGCGCGCGATCAAGCGTGGCGGTGCGGGTGACGGGGAATGCGACGACGCAGTACCTATCCGACGCGCGCCATGTGGCCTTCGAGGCAAGCGTGATGGGTGAGACACTGGTACGTCGCGTCGTGCCCGGATTCTGCCGAAGCGCGGTCGAGGCTACCTGCCTCAAAGTGGTGCGGCGTCGTCGGCTTGGGCGCGGCGATTTTCACGAGGAATTGGAAGTGCAGCTCCGTGGCACAACGAGTCTGCTCGACTTAATGGCCTTGGCGCTATTTGACGATGAGAACAGGGCGAAGGACGTTTTGCGGCGCCTCAATCGGGACGGACATCGTGAATGTGCCGACACGCTGCAAGCAGTGCGCGCTGGGGCTCACGGCAATTTCAAAGGTGATGCAACCGACCTGGTGCGAGCAACTCAACGCCTCACTGACTACTTGGACGCCCAAACGTGAGCGGAGCCACGCTTTCTCCTGCCGCTTTGCTTGCCGAGGTTCATCAGCTCATCGACTCGGCCATGCCGGAGTGTGAGCGGGCGCCGCGATCCGCGTCTAGACGGTGAAGAGCTCCGAGCGGCCCAGACAGCTGTTCACCGTTCACCGGCCAAGAGCTAGGCCGGCTTCG
>JAYTOL010000215.1:0-56908 GCA_043747815.1 Deltaproteobacteria bacterium | reverse complement strand
CGCCCACTGCGCGTCCGTCAGTCGAACCAAGCGTTCCATCAGCCAGGATGGAACACATTTTCCGGAGAATGGAAAGGGGTTTGAAAACACTCCCTAGCGCGAACGCCATCAGCTAGGCAGAAATTCCGAGCGCCGCCGCTCGTAAAGTGGGTCGGAACGAACACTGACTGGCTCACCCTCGAGCAACAGCTGAACCCACGCTGAACTCCGTCGGAGACGAGCAAAACGCGGCTACTCCTCGGCTGTCGTATGGCAGCTAGGAATCAGTAGCCGCGTCACCTTTGTCTACCGCTGTCGCGGCGTGTTCACCGGGGAGCAGGTGCGGATGAAACCAGCCGGTTATGGCGCTCACCCAGGCGGCGGCCGCTAGTTGCCCCCCTATCACATCCGATGGGTAATGGACCCCAAAGTAGACGCGCGACAACGCCACGCCCGGTGCGATTACAGCGGTCAACACCAACGCAGCATATTGTGCCCAACGCGGTGCGTTCAGTGTGTGCAGCACCACGAGCAGGCTGGTGAACACGGCCATGGAAGCCATGGCATGCCCGCTTGGAAACGAGAACGAGGGTGGAAGGTTGATGAGATATTCCAAAGCTTGTGGGCGAGCGCGGTGGAAGATCAGCTTTAGCAGGGTATTGATCAGCAGCGCCCCGCCTGCCGCAATCAAGAGGAACGCCGCCTCACGCCGGCGCCGTACGAGCAGCAGCACGACCACGCATGCGGCCGTGACCGCCGCCATGCCGGTGACGCCTCCGATTTGAGTCAAAAATAGCAACGGTGCATCGAGGTGGCCTCGCCAGCCCTCCACGACCTCGAAGACGGCAGCATCAAATGCGGCCACCTCACCCTCTCGCATTTCACTCCCCAGCTGCGCGAATGAGACTGAAGCGAGCGACGCGAGCGGAAGGCTCCAACGATGACGTTTCACGAATTGCCAGGCGCTCTCTGCAAGTCCAAGGAGGCCACCTGTCGGGCTATGGGTTCCGCCCTGGGCTCTGTTCATTGCCGGATTCTAACGCAATCGCTCCCTCGAGGTATGCACGAGTTCGCGAGCCAACCTCGGCATTTTGAACCGGACCCATGGGGTCTCGACGCCCGCACCCCGGCCAGTCCTGAAGCACGGGCGGGAGTGCGGGGGTCCGCAGACTCAGACGCTCAGCGGTCTTCGCAGCTGCCGTTCGTACAGGCTTCGTCGGCGTCGCAGTCCGCGTCCGACGTACAGGCTTCGGGCAAGCCCGTGCAGAGCCCGCTCGTGCAGACTTCGTCGGCGTCGCAGTCGGCATCCACGGCGCAAACGATCTTGTCGTCCGCGTCGTCTTCCTCGTCCGCGTCGTCTTCGTTGCACGCTTGATCGTCCTCGTGGCCGTCGTCGTCCTCGCCATCGACGTCGGCGCACAGCCCGGCGGTGCAGACCTCGTCCGAGTCGCAATCGGCGTCGGCTACGCAGACGTCGGCCTCATCTTCGGCCTCATCTTCGGCCTCATCTTCGTCCTCGCCATCGGCGTCGGCGCACAGCCCGGCGGCGCAGACCTCGTCCGAGTCGCAATCGGCGTCGGCTACGCAGACGTCGGCAGCATCTTCATCGTCGCCGTCGTCTTCATCGTCGCCATCGACGTCGGCGCACAGCCCGGCGGTGCAGACCTCGTCCGAGTCACAATCGGCGTCGGCTACGCAGACGTCGGCATCATCTTCGGCGTCGTCTTTATCTACTCCCGCCGCCTTCGTCAGCGCGCTCGTGCCTGCGCTGAGGTCGGTGGTGGTGGGCGACCCGCCGCCACACGCCAAGGCGGTGAGCAAACTGGCCAGACTAGCTATTGTCGTAAATTTTTGATTGCGCATACTGTACCCTTTCGATCCAGGCTGCTCAGCTCGAGCAGTCTGGCCTAAGTGAAGAAGCGCCCATGAGTTAGCTCACGTATTTGGTAGAAGCGCCGGCCCGTGGGCACCTTTCGGGATGGTGAGTCGAAAGGTGAGCCAAAAATCATTCCGAAATGCACTCATCACATGTTGCCGAGCACCGGCCCTTCTAGAGGGGTCCGATGTGCCCAAAGTAGTTTATTTCCAGTACACCCCTCCGAGTAAGCAGAATGGTAAAGCAGGGTCAGCGGTTGCCAGTACTGGAGCTGGTGCGGCGCGGCACGGTCGTGCGCTTGCCATTCCCGGAATCGGACCTGGCGATCGTGAGGGCCCTGCAAGCGGGTGAGAACGCCGGGGGGGTGGCGCTCTACGATCGGTATAGGGCGTACGTGTACGGTGTGCTCCTTCGCCTGCTCGGGCCAGATGCCGACCTTACAGACCTGACGCAGGATGTTTTCATGACCGCGATCGACTCGATTGAGCGGCTCGAGGAGCCTGGGGCGCTGCGGTCGTGGCTTGCCGGCATCGCCGTGCATTTGGCGCGCGCGGAGATTCGCCGTAAGGTGCAAAGCCATCGCTTTCCGTTGTTCCCGACGAGCGAGCTGCCGCCGGTCGAGGCGCCGACGCGACAACCGGAGGTCGACGCTGCGGTGCGCGCCACGTATGCTGTGTTAGTGACACTCCCGCCCGACGAGCGGATCCCCTTTGTTCTCCGTTTCATGGAGGGCATGGGCCTGCTCGAAGTCGCTGGCGCGTGTCGGATCTCGGTGGCCACGGCCAAGCGGCGCCTGGCGCGCGCACGCAAGAAGTTTGTGACGATCGCGCGCACCGTGCCGGAGCTGTCGGAGTGGGTGGAGGAGGAGGCACCATGACCTCCAAGCGGGTCGAGGAGTTGTTCGCTCACGTCGCCGAGCGGCAGAACGAGTTGATCGATCGATCGACGTCAGACGCTGCGCTTCGGCAAGCCCTGGGGCGCCACGCCGAGCGGCCTCGCCGTGCGTCGGGGTCGCGGCGGAGGGCGCTGCGTGGGTGGATGGCGGCAGCGGCGATCCTGCCCGGCATCATCGGCCTGTGCTGGTGGGTCTTACGGGGAAACGAAGCCGAGCCACTTCGGTTCAGCGTAGGAGGGCGGGCGGGAGTACTGCATGCCTGGGAGTCCGCAGCGGCCCCACAGCAGCTCTCCCTCGATTTCTCGGATGGGACGAGGTTCAGCCTGGCACCGGGGGCGCGGGCCCGTGTCGTTGGCATAGACCCTCGCGGAGCAGAGGTCGTCATCGAGTCAGGGCGCGCCCTAGTCGAGGTCGTGCCGCACCTGGACCGCCTTGCGCGCTGGCGCGTGCGAACGGGGCCGTTCGAGGTTGAGGTCAAGGGCACGCGCTTTGATGTGGGGTGGGACCCTCGGACCGAAGAATTTTCGCTACAGCTCTTTGATGGTAAGGTGAACGTCTCGGGTTGCGGGTTTGGTGCTGGCCTGGAAGTGCACGCGGACCAGGAAGCGCAGGCCTCTTGTCGCCGTCCTGGCTTTGTCCTTCGGCCGCTCTCGGCGAGCCCGAATGGAGACGTATCGGCCGCGCCGGAGCCTGCGGCGCCGCTGGATGCAGCTCTGACGCAGGAGCCGCGCGGTGCAGCTTTGGCTCCGCCCGGTGGAGCAGCGCCCTCGAGCTCGGTTGTGCCCGGGGCCCGGTCGCGCTTGGGCGCAACGCACCGGCGTTGGCTACAGCTCGCGCAGCGGGGTCATTTCGAGTCGGCGTATGAGTTGGTCGAGCCCGTGTTCGACGCGGAGTGTGCCGAAGCGCGCGTGAGCGAGGTGTTGCTGCTCGCGGACGCGGCGCGGCACGCGGGACATGCAGACCGGGCGCGCGTCGCGTATCTGGTGGTGCGCCGCAGGGCGGAGGGGACGGCCGCCGCTGCGGCTGCGGCGTTTGCACTCGGCCGGCTCGACTTCGATGACGATCTGGAAGGGGCGAGTCGCTGGCTAGAGCTGAGCCTCGCCGAGGGGCCGCGGGAGCCGTTGGCCCAGGCCGCGCGAGATAGGTTGCTGGAAGCGGCCGTCCGCATCGGTGACCCGGAGCGGCTGCGCCACATCGCTGCGAGGTATTTGAAAGAGTCTCCCCAGGGGCCGCGCGCCGGCGAGGCGCGAGCGATACTGAAGCGCGGGGACGCTCTACCATAATCTCGATCGCTCCCGTGATGCAGGTGACACGAAGCGAGGACTCGTCACTTTGACCCCAGGTTCACTGCGGGTTCGTGGCACGCTGCTTTTGGTGAGGGTAGCGACGGTCACTTGGCGCGCCGACACGAGCAGGCTCGGGTCTTTGCTGTTGTCGGCTCTGCTCTGGTTGGGGGCCGCTCCGGGCACGGCATACGCTAGTCCCGCTCCGCGGGTGATCTTGATCGATCGCGGCAGCGCCAACCTGACCCGAAAGATCCGGGCCGAGCTTGCGGATACGGAACTGGTCATCGTGAGCCCGGCCGCCGACGAATCCGAGCAGCTCGATGCCGCCGCCCTTGATGGCGGCGCGGGCGACGCGCTCCTCGAGATCGTATCCGATCAAAGCGTGCAGCTGTACGTCTCCGGCTCCCGCGCACACGACGCCTACTCGCGAACGCTGCTGTCTCGAGCCGGTGAAGAGTCGTTTCCGTGGCGGGTCGTCGAGGAGCTGCGTGCGCGGCTCGTCGAGCTCGGCTTCGAGCTTCCCGACTCGGCGCCTAGTGTGCCCGCGCCTCCGTCAGTAACGGCGGCGCGATCGCCGACGGCGAATGGGTCGGCAGCGAGCGTGACCGATGTCGCGGCGCCGAGCTACGACGTCGGCTACCAGATCAAGTTGTGGGGAGATGCCGGGCTCGGAGGGATCTTCGCCGCTGGCGGGCTCGGGCCTGCCTTCGCCGGAGTGCTCGGCCTGCGCGTGCAAGCGGGCTCCAATGTCAGTCTGCGCCTGGCCGCCTCCTTGCCGCTGAGCAACAATGGCACGACCGCGCGAGAAGGTGAGGTCGACGTGTCCGTCAAGACATTCCACGTAGAGGCCGAGTACGCGAGCCAGCTCGGGCGCGGTTGGGTGCTGAGCGCTGGCGTCGGCGGGGGGCTCGTGGCGCTCGGGATGGAAACCGAAGCCGAAACACCATATGTCGGTCGAGATCGCGCGTTGACTTCCGGGCTGTACTTCGTGCACTTCGGGTGCGCTCGCGAGTTGACCGATTGGCTCAGGCTCCGTGCTAGCCTCGCTGTCGGGCTGAGCGGGCCACGGCCGGTACTGCGCTTCGATGAACGCGAGGTGGCGAGCTGGGGGCCGGGCTTTGGCATGTTGACGTTGAGCACGGAGCTGGGTTGGCCCTTGACCGGCGGCCACGCTCGATGACGGCGCGGGGTGCGAGGCGGTTCGGAAGCGCAGGGCGACAGCCGTCCCCTGGGCTCTTGGCCGTGATATGCCTGCTCTCGACGGGCGCCTTTGCCAGTTCATGCAGTGACGTGACGACCGATCTCATCGTACGCGAAGCCGACGAAATTTTGGAGTGTCGGCGGGACGCTGACTGCACGTTGGACGAGGGTCGCTGCAACACTGACGTGAACCGTTGTGTCATTTGCTTGATGCGCTCGGATTGTCCGAGCGGGCAAACCTGCAGCCTCCCTTCTGGCTCCTGCGTTCAGGACTGCAGCGTTGGCGGGTGCTCCGGGGCACAGCCAGTCTGTAACGCGTCGACGGGCCTTTGCCAAGCCTGCGGCGCGGACTCGGAATGCGGCTCCGCGGCACCCATCTGCGACGTCGCGTCGGGGCGCTGTGGTGAGTGCAATTCACTCGATGATTGCGGCGGAGAAGAACCCTTTTGCAACCTTTCGACGGGGCGCTGCGTCGAGTGCTTAACCGACGGTCATTGTGAAGAGGAAGAAGAACGCTGCAGCTCCCTTCTCGGCGAATGCGCCATCCGGTGCGCAGGACCAGGATCGTGCCCCTCAGACGACCCGATCTGTGATCTGAACGTCGGGTTTTGCGTCGAATGCACCGAAGACGACGAGTGCGGCTCGGAGCAGAGCTGCCGCAGCTCCGACTGCGTCGAAACGCTCGAGCTCGAGGCTACCGATAGTCCGTGAAACCTGCTGCGTCCAGCGAACTCTCGAGCCATAGCTGAACACCTGCTGAGCACGCAGGCCGCTCGACCTCGAGTTTGCTGCACCACAAAAGGGCGGAAGTAAAAGAATCAGGGATCACGACGCTCCGCTCCGGTCACTATGCGTGCATGCGTGGAACGACGGCGAAACTCCTCAGTGCTCACGGCGCGCTCGCGAGCGTATCGCTCGTCAGTGCTTGGGCGTGCTCATCCTCACTCAACGAACCACAGGGAGACGCACCCCCCGGCGGTAGTGCATTCGTCACTGAGGGCACACCTGGGGCCGGAAACGGCTTTGGCGATGACATTAGTAGGGGGGGCGGGTTTGATCAGAACGGGACCTGCGCGGGCCAAACTGCGGGCGCGGAAATCTCTCCGACCGTGCTGCAGCTCGTGGTGGACACGAGCGGTTCGATGGACGACGACGCGCCGGGCCCGGTGCGAGGCTCCAAGTGGGAGGCCACGCGCACCGCGGTGTTGGCCGCTGTGGATCGAATGCCGGCCGCTACCGCCGTCGGTGTCGTCTTCTACCCGGACACCTCCGATGATGGTGACGACAACAACGACCAGAGCTCCTGCTTCGATCGGCAGACGGACGTCCCGGTGAGAGCTCTGGCAGACTCCGGCTCGCAGCACCGCGGGCAGATTCGAAGCGCCTTTCAGGGGCAAAATCCCAATGGCGGCACACCCACCCACGACGCCTATGCCTTTGCGGTGCAAGACCTCCAGTCGGTGACTCTGCCCGGGGCACGTTTCGCGGTCCTCATCACCGACGGCATCCCGACCTTCAGGTTGGGCTGCGACGACAGCAATAGAGGTCAGGACAACGAGGTCGACTCTGCTCCTCTCGTGGTCGAAGCCGCCAAGACGTTGGCGCGCGGCGTGCGGACCTTCGTGATCGGTTCCCCGGGCAGCGAAGGCGCGCGTGACAACCTGTCCCGCATGGCCGAGGCGGGCGGTACGGCAGCCCCGGGCTGCTCCCACGCGGGTCCAGAATATTGCCACTTCGACATGACCGAAGCGGGCAACTTCGCCGCCGCACTGGCGGACGCGCTAGGACAAATCGCGGGTCTGGCGCTCAGCTGCAGCTACGATATCCCCGCCCCACCGAACGGTGGTCAGCTCGATCCCTCGAAGGTGAACGTCTTGTTCCGCCCCGCGGTTGGTCAGGAGCAAGTCATCCTTCAAAGCCCCGGTCAAGGCTGTAGCGAGGGCTGGCAGTATTCCCAAGACGGCAGTCAAGTGCTGCTGTGCGGCAGCACCTGTGACCGAGTGCGCGACGCCGAGGGGAGCTTGACGCTCCAGTTTGGTTGCGCCACGAGCATCCGCTAAGCGATTGGCTGCGTTCACAGCAGGGCGCGTGGAGTGGACGCGCTCACATCGCTGAGCTAGCATCTGGGTCAGATGAGATGGCGCCTCGCCAGCTGGCTTGGGTACCTAGCATTGTGGAGCGGCGCTGCACGAGCCGAGGTCGCTGAAGAAGGCGCCGAGTATTGGGTCGATTGGCGAGCGCCAGCGACCTGCCCGGATTTAATACATTTGCGCGCCGAAGTGGCTGCGCGTAGCCCTGCCCTGCGGTTTGCCGCCCGTGGGCAGCGAATTCAGATCGAAGTAAGACAGGAGGTCGACGAAGGGGCCGCCCCCGCCTTCCAGGCGCGCGCCGTCATGCCGGACGAGACCACTCGCGAAGTACGCGCCGCCCGCTGCGCTGACCTCGTCTCTGCGCTGGCCTTCATCGTGGTGATGCATCTGGACGAGGACCAGCCCCAGCCAGAGGATCCGCCCGATGACGCTCCGCCATGGCGGCCCTATCTGGGGTTGTCCGCCGGCCTCGATGGCGGTCGTGCACCCCATCTCATGCCGACGGCAGGGCTGTTCTTGGAGTTGTGGAAGGAAGACACGGCGCTGAGCTACGGAATGCGGGCCTCGTTGGTTGGAGGTGCCACCGAGCTGGCGGCCGCTCCGGATACCATTTCGGTACGGTTCGTCGGGGCCGCCTTGGATTTGTGTCCCGTGGGCGTTTTCGTCCTCTCGCTCTGCGGGGGTCTGGAGCTCGGAGCGGCGCGGGCGCAAAGCGGGGCCGCGCTCTCGAATCGCCAGACGACCCGATTTTGGATGGCGGGTCGCCTCGGCGCTCAGGTTCGTTGGGTGTTCGACGACTTCTGGCTGGGAGAAGTGCGAGCTGGAGTTGTCCTACCTACGACGCTCGACGCCTTCGCGATCCAGCGGCGGGACGGAACGGTGGACGAAATCCATGAGGCTTTCGCGTCGGCTTTCTTAGGCGCGAACATGGGCTTTCGCCTTTGAGTCGAAGGCACCAGGCGTTTTCCGCCGATCATTTTGTGATCAGTGCTCCTCGCAGCGGTCATTAGGAGGCGCCTATGAGCGATGCGGCTGCATTCAAACTGTCAAGCCAATACGCGCTTGCGGCGGAGCGCATGCTCGTGGAAGGCGCGCGACGGACGGTCGACTCTAACTTGATTCGAGAGCTGGTTGACAAGCATCACCGGTTCATCTGGCGCTTGCTGGGCCGGCTTGGTGTTCCCGAACCGGATCTCGACGACGCGACGCAACAGGTGTTCATCGTGCTCACTCGCTCCCAACTCGAGATCATCGTCGGCAGTGAACGAGCCTTTTTGTTCGGCATCGCGCTGAAAGTAGCTCGTACACATCGGCGAACCCTGGCGCGCCGCCGCGAGTCGAGCGGGCCGGGGCCTGAGCCGGCAGACAGCGGTTGCTCCCCTGAGCTGCTTTCGGAGCAGCACCAGGCGCGCCGCCTGTTAGACCAAATCCTGGATAGCATGCCGATGGACCTTCGAGTTCCTTTCGTCCTGTTCGAGATCGATGACATCAGCACCGGAGAAATCGCAGTCTTGCTCGATCTGCCGGCTGGCACGGTGGCCTCGCGCCTACGTCGGGCTCGGGCATGGTTCGATCGTCGGGTGCGGCAACTGCAAATTCGGCAGGAACATTTGCGAGGTGCGCCGTGACGGCTGAACGGCGCCTGATCGACGACGCGAGCGTGGGTAGCACGCATCGGGCATTGCTTCGCGCCGGGCGCGACGCATCACCGGCGGCGATGTCGAAGCAGCAACTGCTGGCGGCGCTGCTCCCGAAGCTGGCAGACACCGCGCCGGGGCAAGGCACATTCCAAGCGAAGAGCGGCGGAGCGCTCAAAGCCGCCCAGGGGACGAGCCTGTGGAAGGCTGCGACACTGGGAGCCTTGAGCGTCGTCGCGGGCTCGGCGTTCTACTTGTCGAGCACTCCGGATGCCGCTAGGACGGCCGTGCTCGTCAGCACGCCTGAAGCTCCGGTGGAGCACCCTGTTGCACCTCGCCGAGTGGAGAGCCCCACCCAACCGACGGCACCTGAGCCACAGGGGCGAGTGCCTTCGCCGCAGGGTCATGCTGGGGTGGCGACCTCTGAAGCCCCGCCTAGCCACGCCGTTCGTCCCACGTCAGCGGGGCACGACGGAGGGCGGCGTCGAGCACCGGCCCACGCGGTGCGCCCGTCCCAAGCGCATGTCGCTGCGCCAAGCAGGGCACCAGCGGTCGCAGCACCCCTGGGGTCTATGGCGCCAGGCAGCGCGGTGGGCCCGCTCACGAACGCGGGGTACACGGCGGAGCCATCACCTGGCTCAGCCACCGCGTCCCCGTCCAACGCGTTGCCCCGCGACGTCGACGCGCCTGGCGCCGCCGGTTCACCCGGGCAACAAACGATTGCACCGTTGCAACTGAAGATGCAATTGGCGGAGGAGCTGAGGCAGCTCGACGCCGTGAGGCAGGCCGTCCAGGCGCTCGATGAGCCCACGGCCCGCCGCCTCCTGAGCTCCTACTGGAACACCTTCCCAGAGGGACATCTCGCGCCTGAAGCGCGGCGGCTCCGAGCTCGCATTGCGAGGCTGGCGACGGGTGAGCTCCGTTGAAGCTCGGTCGCGGCCCAAACGTTTTGCTACTCCTCGGCTTGGTAGTGGTCGTCGTGGGCTGTCACGACCAGGTGATCGTCGGGATAGAACCGCCGTTGGCAACGGCCGTTGGCAGCGCCGCGGATGCCGGACGCGATGGTGGACCATCCGACACCGAGCAGGACGAAGACGACTCGGATGACGAAGAGGTCGAGGCTGAAGGAGGCGCCGCCGACGAGCCTAGCGATGACGAAGATCAGAGCGAAACGACCAACTGACGCTTCAGAGAGGCCGTGCTCGCCAGTAGCTCGCGTGCGCGCACCGCGCGCCCAAGCTCACCCATGGTGACGCGGCTCACGACGGCACGACCAGCGCGCCACCGAGGACCGGCACCTCCACCCCGATGGCTCGAAGCAACCTCTCTCGACTCCCCGGCGCCGGCCGATCATGGGCACCGGCCCTCAGTAGCGCGAGCGTGAGTGGATCCGTACAGTTCTCGACGAGACGCCTGACGGCTCGAACGCTCGGGCGCTGGGCAAACACCCCAGCATCGCTCGCGAGCTCGGGCGACCCACCGCTGGAACGCGCGTGCAACCTCACCCACACCATGGCCCATCTGCGCTGCGCGTGACGCCCGTATTCGTTGAAGCCGCCCATTGTCCCTCAATGGGTAATGGCACAGACACTCCGCGCTGATCTCAGTTTTTCATTCGACGCTTTCGTGGCCTCCACACACAACGTGTGATCAACTCCGCAGCTCGTGGCCATTAAGAGCCCGGTGCTGCCAAACATTCTCAGCTCCGTCCGCCGGCGAGGCAACGGGCATAGACACGTGAGCGGCGTCTTCTATGCGTACAGCGCGTTCCTGATCCTCCCGCTAGCGTTGATCGCGTACAAGATATTTTGGCTCGACTATCGAATTGCCGAGCTACTGCCGACCACTCAATATCGGGTCAATGTCGAGATGTCGTTCGACGGGCACGCGCAGCGCGCCCGGGTGCGCACCTTCTCGCCGCTGACGGACGCGCGCCAAATCATGAGTGACGAGCAGTCACACGCTACTGACGGGCTACGCTTCTCCACCGAAGTCGAGGGCAGCAATCGGTTGGTGGTCTGGGATGGCCCGTCCGCGCCCGAGGCCGCCCACATCCGTTACGCATTCTTCGTCCTCACCAAGACGGTCGAATATGAGCTGGATCCGGCGCTGATGCTCCCTGACGCTTATCCGGAGTCGATCGCCAAGGAGCTGCGACCGACCGAGCAGATTCAAGTGGATCATCCGGAGATCCGCGCCAAATTGCACGAGCTCCACGCCGACCAGGGTACGTTGGTCGAGCGCCTGCGGAAGGTCTTTAATTTTAGCGCCGCGCTCAGGACCAGGCCCTTTAAAGGCACGACCGACGCCTTGACGGCGTTGCGGCTCGGCGAGGCGAGCTGCAACGGCAAGAGTCGGTTGTTCGCCGCGTTGGCTCGAGCCAGTGGCATTCCGTCGAGGCTCGTCGGCGGGCTGTTGCTCAGCGTTGGAGAGAAACGCACCTCGCATCAGTGGGTGGAGACGTACATCGGCGGGCATTGGGTGCCCTTCGACATGACGAACGGGCATTTCGCTCGCCTCCCGGCGCAACACCTCGCGCTCTATCGTGGCGACGAGGCGCTCTTCTCGCATACGGCCGACATCAATTTCGACTGGTCCTTCTCGACCACCAGCAGGCTGGTTCCGTCACCGCGGGTGCGAGAGACGTTCAGCAGCTTTAACGTGTGGAGCCTGTTTGACCGTCTGGACCTGCCATTTTCGTTGCTTCGCACCGTCCTGATGCTGCCTGTGGGAGCGCTGATCGTGGTGTTCTTCCGCAACGTCGTGGGCGTACCGACGTTTGGCACGTTCCTGCCCGCGCTGCTGGCGGCTGCCGCCGGCGAGACCGGGCTGGTCTGGGGTTTGGTCAGTGTCCTCATCGTGTCGAGCGCCGTCGTCCTGGTGCGCATGGCCATTGCGCGATTGGAGCTATTGCATTCGCCCACCCTGGCTATCCTGCTCGCCGTCGTGGTCATGGCCATGCTCGGGACGAGCTTTCTCGCCGACCGTTTCGGGCTGGAGCAGCTGGCGCGCACGTCGTACTTTCCGATCGCGGTCATGGCGATCGCCTCAGAGCGCTTGTACCTGACGCTCGTCGAGCAAGGCGGTGGGCAGGCATTGAAGTACTTCTCCGGCACCCTCCTGGTCGTCCTGGCTTGCTACACGGTGATGAACTCGCTTGCCATGCAGATCCTGGTGAGCGGTTTTCCAGAGGTGCTGCTGTTGCTCGTCGCCGCCAATATTTACCTGGGTCGCTGGGTGGGCGTCCGAGTCTCCGAGCTGTTCAGGTTCCGCGGCCTTTTAGGCTCGAAGGCTCTGGGATGACGGTCCTCTCTCGGGTGTGCGCGTGGCGCCGAGCGCGGCAGCTACGTGCGGATCGGCTCGAGGCGTTGTACGGCATGAATCGCCGCAACGTCGAGCTCATCTACCGCTACAATCCGCGACGCTATTATCCCGTCGCAGACGACAAGCTGCTGGCGAAAGAGTACCTGTCGCGGCACGGAGTGCCGGTACCGGAGACCTTGGCCGTGTGCCGAGGCCTCTTCGAGGTAGAAGCGACGCTCGAAGCGCTCAGTCAACAGTCCGAGCTCGTCATCAAGCCCGCGTCGGGTAGCGGAGGAGACGGTATCGTCGTGCTCGGCGAGCGCGAGGCGAGCGGTTGGCAGACCTCCGGCGCAAAGCTCATGTCGGACGCGGAGCTGCGCCAGCATCTGGCCCAGATCGTCTTCGGCGCGTTCACGAGTCAACTAGAGGACAAGGCGCTGATCGAGCGTCGCGTCGTGTCGCATGAGATGTTCCATGAGCTCTGGGCGGACGGTGTCAGCGACATCAGAGTGCTCGTCCTCGCTGGCAAGCCGCTGCTTGCCATGTTACGAGTCCCTACCCAACGCTCTCGTGGCAAAGCCAACCTGCACCAGGGTGGCCTCGGCGTCGCGGTCGATATTGCGAGCGGTCACACGACGAGGGCCGTCTGTGGGCGCCTTGCCGTAGAGCGGCACCCGGAGAGTGGCGTGCCGTTGCTCGGGCGGCAGATACCGGATTGGGCCGGCGTCATCGACTTGGCGCTGAGGGCGGCGGCCAGCGTGCCGCTCGGATATCTGGGTGTGGACGTCGTGGTCGACCGGCAACGTGGGCCGCTGGTGCTGGAGATCAATGCGCGGCCGGGGCTCGAGATTCAGAACGTCAACGCCATCGCGCTCGGGTCCGTCGTCCCTCCCCACGCGGGTGACCATGAATAGCAGAAGCCTGTGGCCCGTTACCGCCGCTATCTCCGCTCTGATCCTGGCCTCGGTGTCGGTCGAGCTCTGGGCCAACCTGCGCGACCCTAGCACGGAGCGCATCCGGATCGGCGGCGCCCAAGCGGCCACGGAAGACGCGGAGGGCACAGAAGCCGCGGCGCTCGACCAGTTTGGACCTGCGGTTAGCGCCCGACACCAAGCAGCTCGTGACCTGGCTCGTCGGGGTGAGCTGGAAGCCGCCGCGAAGCTGTTTGACGAGCTTCGGGCAGAGGAGCCGGGCCACGCCCTACTGGTTGCCGAGCGAGCGCACGTCGCCTTGCGTTCGTCGCGTCCGAAGGAGGCCTGTGCGCTCCTGGAGAGCTCAGCCGTCACATTGCCCGAGACGCCCGTCATTTTCCTCGACCGCGCGCGCTGCCAGATGCTCCTCGCTCGCGAGGTCGACGCGCTGGCCACGCTACGCGCCGGCATACAGTTGCATCCCAATCATTCAGACCTGCTCGTCGAATTGGGAGAGGCGCTTCGAGAGCGCGGCGACATTATGGAAGCGATCCGCGTGCTCGAGCCGGCGGCGACGCACGGTAGCAACGACGAGCGCGCCCGCGCGCTGGCAAGCCTGGGCCGTTGTCACGTCGTAAGCGGAGACCTCGCTCGTGCGCGGGCCCTCTTTGAAGGGGCAGTCCAACGCGCCCCGGCCTCCGTCAATACCTGGATACGCGTGGCGCGTGGCCTGATGCAGTCCGAAGAGCGAGCCGATCGCCTCCGGGCGCTCGAGCACGCCCTGCGCGCGACGCAGCTAGCCCCCGAGCTCCCGCTCGTCCACGGCCTGTTGGGCCGAGCTCACGAAGCGTTGGGAGCTGTCGCCGAAGCGGCCGCGGCCTACCGCGACGCCGTGCGCCTCGATCGTGACTACGCCTTCGCACGCCGGCGTCTGGTGAGGTTGAGTCTCGACGCCGAGGACTATCGCCAAGCGCGGCAGAATGCCGAGGCGTTGCTGCGCAGCGAGCCCGAGTCTGCCGAGAACCACTTCTTGGTCGGTCTGGTGGCGTTTCGCTCCGGTGACTTGGATGGCGCGCGGCAGCACTACCAGCAGGCGATCGAAAAGGCCGAGAACCATTACCCGGAGGCGCTGTACAATCTCGGGCTCCTCGAACGACAGGCGAAGAGGCCGGCTGAGGCGATCGCGGCCTATGAACGCGCGATCCTACAGCGGCCAGATTTTAGGGCGGCATACAACAACCTGGGCCTGGTGCACCTCGACCTGCAGAACTACGAACGGGCGAGGGCAGCCTTCCAGAAGGCTCTCGAGATCGACCCCAAGTACGCAGCGGCATGGGCGAATTTGGCGCGTAGCTTCTCCGAGGAGAGCAAGCTCGAGGAGTCCATTCGGGCCTACCAGGTCGCGATGGCGCTGAGCCCGCTCAGCCGCAGCTTGACGGTCGACTTTGCCATTGCACTGCGCAAGACAGGCAGAGCAAAAGAAGCGATCGCGCTGTACGACAGCTTGCTGGCGGCGGACCCGCGGTACGTGGCGGGCTGGTACAACTTGGGCATAGCGCTCGAGGCCGCGGGCGAGATCGCACGAGCCCAAGGGGCTTATGAGCGAGCGCTCTCTATCGACCCAGAACACTTGAGAGCGCTGAAGAAGCTCGCCCAGTTAGAGGCAAAGGCTGGGCTCAGAGGCTCGGCCCGGGCTCATTTGACAGACGCTCTGGACCGAGACCCGAGTGATGAGGGCCTGCGCCTGGAGCTCGCGCAGCTCCTGCTCACGGACAACGACTTGGTGGCCTGTAGCCATGCGGCTCGGTTGGTCTTGGCTCAATCGCCGAATCATCAGGGCGCGAAGGATTTGCTCAGTCGCTGCGCCACTCCACATTGAAACTAGGAAATGAATCATGGGACTTTTTATCTTCTCTCGCAACACTCTCGCCTCGTTGGCACCGCTCACCGCTTTCGCGTTCCTCTCTGCTTGCGGCTCAGCCGATAGCGGGAAGCCTGTGATCCTCAGGCCGACGCCGGCCGGTTCGAACACAGTGCTGCGCCCAGCAGGCCCGTCGGAGCCCGCCAGTCTGGATGACACGGATCTCACTCCCGACTCAAATGAAGGACCTCTCGTCAGTTTGCCGATCGATTCGGGCAGCCCAGATGAGCTCCTGTTTCAACAGGCTCTCGCTCAGTACGAAGCGCTGAACTACCTGGAGGCCGAGCAGCTCTTCACGCGATTAGTGGCGAGCTACCCGGCCTCGCCCCGCTCCGACAATGCCGAGTATTTGGCGGGTCGTAGCGCGTACGCGCTAGGCATCGCGCAGCTCGGAGCTGTCGATCAGGGCGCGCTGGATCGCGCTGCCATAGCGTTCCAAGCCGTCTTCACGCGTTTCCCTGACAGCC
Source organism: Deltaproteobacteria bacterium (assembly GCA_043747815.1). GTDB lineage: Bacteria > Myxococcota_A > Polyangia > Polyangiales > Polyangiaceae > SZUA-265. The sequence goes on along the minus strand of JAYTOL010000215.1, from coordinate 41,343 downwards.
CGTTTGCGCACGCCGCCCATTACTACCTGGGTCGGGCCGATTTCTCGAGCGGGGCCTTCGAATCGGCCCTGGTCGAGTTTCAGGAGTCAGCGAGCGATCCGTCGGCCACCTTCGCTGACAACGCTCAGTACTACGTCGGGCGAACGTATTTCGAGCTCGACCAACTGGACCTCGCCGAGCCCGCCCTGCTCACGCTCCTCCGGCAATATCCGAACACCACCTACGCCGACAACGGGACCTACTATCTAGGTCGAGCGCAGTTTGGTCTGCAACGCTACTTGGACGCCCTCGGTACCTTCGGCGCGGTCAGCGCGTTCTCAGGGTCGATCTTCCTGGACAATGCGCTCTACTATCACGGGCGCGCCAATTACGAGCTCGCGGAGCTCACGCCCGCTCTCAACGACTTTGGAGCGCTGCTCGTGGACCACCCCGCGAGCGGTTACCGCGATAACGCGCTGTACTATCGCGCGCGCATTCAAGCCGACCAGGGCGCCTGCGCCGCGGCCGCCAGCACGCTCCAAGAGCTCAGCGCCGCCTTCCCGGCAAGCAGCTATGTCGCCCGCACTCGAGACTACCTGACTCAGGGTGGCTGCTGAGTCAGACGTGGCGACAATCCTGCGCTCGACAAGGCGCCTCTTGGCTCTCGCCACCCTCGAGGCAGGGCTGCTCGCTGCGCCCATTGCATTTGCTCAGGAAGAGGACGCCGCCGACCACGGTTCGAGAGCCGTCGCCAAGGCATCGAGCGTCCCGGCCTCGGGCCGCCGCAAGAGCCATTCGCCATTGTCGGCAACCTTTCATGGCGGCGTGTTTGGCGGCGGCTTCGTGGAAGGTGCGCAGGTGGGCGTCATGCTAAATGCAGGCGGCAGCGCAGCCTTGGCCTCGCCCCGGCACCGCCAGCGGATGAGCTTCGAGTACCAGTACGATCCTTTCACGACCAAGACGTTTAACTTCCCCGAAGAGGACCAAACACCTGCCGTCAGTCGCCTGGCGCAGGGCTTGCACGAGCTCGACGTGGCCATCGGCTGGCAGGGCCGCTGGTCGCGCTGGTTGAAAACGGAAGCGAGCCTCTCCGGAGACGCCTGGCTGCCGAACAACACCGATGATCGGCGTTGGTCCTTGCGCGCCGAGGGCCAGGTCCGGATCGGAAAAGCACGTGGCCTGTATGCAGAGCCGAGCGCGACCTTGTTCTTGAAGAAGTATCCCGGCTACTTCGTCGCGGATCGACGTATCGACCAGCAAGGGGGCGAAGCCAAGCTCGAGGGCGGGTATGAGTTTGGCCCGTTTACAAACTTCGCCCTCGCGTACCGGGTCGAGCTCACGGACTATTTGGACGCTCGCTACGACCAACTGGAACCGGACGGCACCTTGGTGCCGGCCGCTCAGAGTAAGGATTGCGTGAGTCAGATCTGGTACGCGAATCTGAGCGTGGCCCCTGTCCGCCCACTGAGGCTCAGCTTACGCTATGAGCACGAGCTCAACGACTCTCGCCACTACGATCGACGCGTCCCAGCACTCGATGACGCCGGCAGCCCGCTGGTCAAATTCGTGCCCGACTATTATGACTACACGCGCGATCGCGGCACCCTCAAGCTGCGGTTCCTCCCGACCGACAGCATCAGCGTGAGCGCGCTCGTCGAAGGTTGGCTGCGCGATTTTTCCAGCTACGAAGCCCGTAATATCGACAACGTTTGGACAGGCCAGCTACGGCATGACGAGAGCCTCGAGTTGGGTGCCGAAGTGGCTGTTGGTGTCTTGGACATTGATGGCTGGGGTCTGCGCCACGAGCTCTCGGTCACTGTATTTGCTTCGCACTTGCGCCGTCGGTCCAACATGGAGCGAGAGGTCTCGCTGGCCACGAACTTCGACGTGACGCGGACGTTTTTGGGGCTGGAGCTCCGGCCCCGGTAGTTGATCCAGAGGGGACGGCTTCCACATCGGCCTCCGCATTCAGCTTTGGTTAGGATTGGTGTGCGAAAGTTCGCGCCCAATGCAGCCAGCAAAGCGGCAAGCGCCAAGAATGTGGCGTGCGCGCCGTGTTCGAACCGTCACAATTTCCTTCGCCCTGCTCTTCGATTCGGCGCTCGCCACTGGACAGGAGCACCAGACGCAAGCGCCGGTGGCGGCGGCTGCCACGAGGCGAGAGGCCTTCGCCGTGGACCCGATCTCCGACGGTGCGATCATCATCGGAGCGGCCGCCTTTGCGGGCATCCTCGACGTCATCAACGGCACGGGCGAGGTGTTGCCCCAGCAGATAGCGCTCACGTTCGACCGTTCACAGCTACTTCCCATCGATCGCGGAGCGATCTCTCAGGCCGTCGATCCGAACGCGAGGGCCTACTCGAACCTCGGACTCGCCGCCGCCGTGGGCTACGCGGTGCTGGACCCGATACTGAGCGGCGTCCGGGCGCGTGCCATACAGACGGGGCTGATCGACGCGGCGATTTACGCGGAGGCGATCGCTCTCACCTGGGGCGTCACGAACCTCACCAAGATCGCCGTGCGCCGACCGCGACCGCAGGCCTATATCGACGCGGAGGCCAGCCGGGGCGACCCGAGCTACTCGAACGCCGACACGGACAGCTCACTGTCATTCTTCTCGGGTCACGCTTCGTTGACGGCGTCGATCTCCGCCACGTCGACGTACCTGGCCTTCGTGCGCTCACCGGACACCCTGCGTCCCTGGATCACGCTCGGCGTCGGGGTGGCGCTCACCTCCTTCGTGTCGGTCGAACGCGTGCGCGGCGGTGCGCATTTTCCAACCGACGTGATCGCCGGCAGCATCGCCGGCTCGAGCATCGGCTTGCTCGTGGGGCACGTGCACCGCAACGAGGACGCCGAGCCGCGACGCGTCTGGGTCGGCTTCGCCCCCGAGCGTTCCGGCGGAGGTTGCATCCAGGGGGGCGGGGTGTTCTGAGGCAGCGCCTGCGCCCAGGCAACCGCCGTCCGAGCCGGGCTAACACTACTGCGAGGGGTTGACCCGGGAGTGGCACCCGCGCGGCGCGGAAGCGTAGGCCGCGGCACGGGGTCATTCACGGCTGCCTTGAACCAGGCCAAACCACCACAGAGAAGCGAATCGGACCTGGAGTTCCGATGAGCGCTCGGATGTATCAGTTGCCGATGGCGGCCAACGCCGCAGCGCACACAGCAGCGGCGGGCTGATTGTTGAGCGGCGTCGACAGCGTGCACAGGCTGGTGACATACAATTGCGTGAAGTCGTCGCGATCCAGCGTCCCGCGCTTCAGCACAGACAAAACTGGATCCAACAGCCCGATGTTACTGAGCAGATCATCCGGTCGCAGGCCCAGGTCGCCGGCTGCGTCCGCTAGCTTCATGTCCTGGTCGAAGCGCAAGAACACGTTCGACACAGGGTCCGCACCCTGCGTCGGCAAGGCCGCCCGCTGCAACGCTCGCTGATAGAAGCCAGTCGAGTCTTGCTGTGCCTGTCGGGCAAACTCCTCCGGCGAGACGTAGATGGCCTTCAGCTGCTGAACCTCGTCTTGATTGAGGCCGATGTCGCGCGCATTGGCGAGGGCCACGCTGGCGACCTCATCCACTACCGGAATGAAGCCGGTCGCATGACAATTGGAGCACGATACCGAGGTGATGGCGCGGAAGTTGTTCTGGTTCGTGTCCAAGAGAATGTCGGAGTCTTGAACGATGGCGTCGTTGGCATCCGTGATGATGAATCCGAGCATGCCGTTCGGCAACGTGAAAATGGCTTGCGAACCGCCTGCGACAAATCCAAACGGATCCTGAAAGATGCTCTGATTGGCAGCGTTCGCTTCAAAGTCGAAGCTTTGCCAGAAAGCGCCGCTGCGCACCTGAATGTCGTGACGCTCGACCAGACGGTCCTGGCGAGAAATGCGCGATTTGGTGGTGCCCGCGCGGATCGCGTCTTCGTCGATGAGATCCTGTGCCACGTCGATACCGAGCGTATTGGAGATGAAGCTGGCGAGGGGTTGGTTGATATCAATGCCCAGGATGCCGTAGTAGAGATTGCCGATGACTGCCACGTCCAGCATCTGATCGGCAAACATCACCGGCAAGGCCGTCAGCGCATCGGCCTTGGCGCTCTCGGCGTCATCCCCGACGAACTCCACCGCGTAGGGATTGTTGGCGGCAATCGCCTCCCAGACGTCGTTGAAGCTCCGGTTCGCCACGGTGATCGCCCGGTCCCACTGGAAGTCTCGGAGGTCGATGCGATACAATGTATGGTCCTTGTCGACAGGGACGGCGCTGCCCACTGTGGCATCGACCGAGAGCATATTCAGCATCTTGGTCAGGCTATTTCGATCTTGGTCCAGGGAAGCGTCCGCGCAGACGCCGGCCGTGAAGCGATTGGCGAGAGAAATGTAACGCAGAAACGGCCGGTCCTTGCTGTCAGCTCGTGACAGATCCAGGCTAACCGTCTGGTACGTCTGGTCGAAATCGATTAGCTGGTTCTTGTTCTGGCAGTCGCTCAAGGGAGACTGCTCCGGCCAGAAGCTCGGGTTGTCGATGTACTGCGCGACGGCCTGGACGTCCGCGTCGGTGACGGGTGGCAGACCGGCACTCACCGGCGGCATCTCGCCGCGAACCATGAGCTGGACGATGCGCGAGCCGGCACTGTCGAGCGGGAGGATCTTGCCCATCTCGACCAGCTTGTCGACGTCATTGATGTAGTTTATGCCCGCCTGGGCCTGTTGCGCTGTGAGCGCCGGGCCATGGCACTGGCCGCAATTCGCGGCGAGCACGTTCTCTGCCGCGGCCTTTGCGAGAGCGGCGAGGGCGGCTGGAGCGCTCGCGGACGTAGCGGGCGCGGCCGGCGTTCTAGTAGAGCCAGTGGAGCCGGCGCCTGCTGGGGCGGAACAGCCTGCCAAGAGCGAGTTGTCCGCACAGGTCTCTTGCTGCGGCGGGCTCACATCGCTGGCGGCCGGCGTCTCCTCCGGGCTGGTCGTATCGGACTTCGTGTTGCTGGGGCTGCCGCACGCAAGAGCCAAACAGGCGGTGACGCCCAGGCTCCAGAAGCCGAGGGCTGGCGAGAGTCCTTCAATATTGTGGTCAAGTTGTCTTGTCATCGGGTCCTCCACCAGGCCCTGAGCAACCATTGTGCCGTGCGCGTGCGGCTTCCGCGGACACGCAGCGCGCTGCTCGAAATCGCAGGATGATGCGAAAGCGAGGACTTCCGCGCAGCTGCAGCTCGCCGCAGTCGGGCTCCTCAGACCTCGGTGCGATTTCCTGGGCGACGGCGCCGAACGGAAGATTCCTTCCGGCGCGGTAGGTATTTTCACGCGCTCCCGCTGCTTGCGAGCGCAATTCTCCGAGACGGCACCGCCAAGTTTCGCGGCGTTGCCCCACTTTTGGCTCGATTGGTGGAGCCGCTCGGGCGGGCACGCGCCTTGCGCAAGGCGGGTCCTTGCATGACACTGCTGACGCCATTGACCAAACCCGAACAGGCTCGCGCGATCGTCTGGGTAGTGGACGATCATATGCCCACCGCTGCGGCGGTGGCGGAGATCGTGCGGGGGCTCGGGCATTTGCCGCGCACGTTTGCAGCCGCGGAACTGGCTTACGACGCCATCGACCACGCGACCGCGGGCGAGCTCTGCTCGGTGCTGATCACCGATCTGCGGATGCCCGGCATGGACGGGCTCGCGCTCTTGCAGCGCTTTCGCGTGCACGCACCGGCGGTAGGGGTCGTCGTGATTACAGCGCATGGCTCGATCGACGACGCCGTGGAAGCGATGCGCGCGGGCGCGCTCGACTTTCTCACCAAGCCGCTCGACGTGGAGCGCGTCGAGACGGTGATCCGCAACGCCGTCACGCGAGCGCTGCTCGACGCGGAGCTGCTTCGGGTGCGCGCGGAGAACAGGGGGCTGCGGGATGCAGCGCACCCTGCACTGGTCTTTCGCAGCTTCGCCATGCGGTCCGTTCTCGAGGCAGCAGAGCGTGCGGCCTCTTCCGACGCTACGGTGCTCGTGCTCGGCGAGAGCGGTACGGGCAAGGAGCGGATCGCGAGATTGATCCACGACTCCTCGCCGCGCGCCACAGAACCGTTCGTTGCCACTCATCTGGCTGCGCTGGCCGAGGGGCTCTTGGAGAGCGAGCTGTTCGGCCATGAACGTGGTGCGTTCACGGGTGCAGCAGGGCGACACACGGGCCGCTTCGAAGAAGCGCAAGCGGGCACCCTGTTCCTTGATGAAATCGCAGAGATCGATGCACGTACCCAGGTGAAGCTGCTGCGTGTGCTGCAGGAGCGAGTGATCGTGCGAGTGGGCGGAGTGAACGAGGTGAAAGTGAACACGCGCCTCGTCGCCGCGACGCATCGCGACCTGGACGCCGATGTGGCTACCGGGGTCTTTCGTGCGGATCTGCTCTACCGCCTCGACGTGATCCGCATCGTGGTCCCGCCGCTGCGCACCCGCCGCGACGACATCGCGGTGCTGCTCGCGCACTTCCTCGACCGCTTCGCATCGAAATACGGGCGTGCGGTGCCCGAGCTCCCGACCGACGTGGCACAGGCTCTGCTCTCCTATAGCTGGCCGGGGAATGTTCGCGAGCTGGAGAATGTTGCAGAGCGGCTGATCGTCATGGGCGGCGCTTGGATCCGTCTCGAGGATATCCCCCTGCGCATCGCGCTCGCCCCGTCGGAACCACCGACGCTGCTGCCCACGGGGGATCTCGACCTGTCCGCATTTCTCGAGAGCCTGGAACGCGAGCTGTTGCGCCGGGCTCTCGAGCGGGCTCCCGGCAACAAGGCGCAGGCGGCGCGGAGCCTGGGCCTTTCGCGGGAGGCGTTTCGTTACAAGCTTCAAAAGTACGGCTTCGATGCGTAGGCGGTGGGGACCGTGGCACCGTCGACTGCACGTGCGGCACGCGCTCACGCTGGCTGGCGTGGCGCTCAGCTCGGCCATGCTGGTGGGGGTGCCTCTGTATGTGCTCGCCGTGGGACTCCTAGAAGAGGCGCTGCACGACCGGTTGGAGGGCATCGCCGAACTCTCCGCAGTGAGCCTCACGGGAGACAATGGCAAGGACAGCGCAGCCGATGCGATCCTCGACGCGATTCGCGAAGAGGGGGATCTGGACGCCATCTGCCTGCTCGGGCACAGGGGAGAACCGCTGCGCATCTCGGCTGCGGCTAGTGGAGCGTGCGTGCTAGAGCCCGAGGACATCGCCGTGCTGGCCTCGCTCGGGGGTGGTGACTCGGCTCACACCCGCGTGCGACGCGCTAGCGATGGCACGCCCTACTTGTTTGCGTTCGCGCCACTAAGCGGTAGCCCCGATGGTGCCGCCATCGTGGCGGCGCGCGCCTCGGCCCCGTATCTGGCGCGGCTCGACGACTTGCGTGTTTTGTTCGCTGCTGCCGGTGTGGCCGGGGTGCTGCTCGTCGGGCTGCTCGGTGCCTGGAGTGCCAAGCGACTGGTGCGACCCGTCGAGAGGCTCGTGGCCGCAACGGGACGGCTCGGCGAAGGGGAAGTCCCCGAGCCGCAGGAACCGGCGAACACTATCGAGCTCGGGGCTCTGCAGCAGGCATTTGCGGGCATGTCGGTGCTGATTCGTGCCCGGGAAAAGTCACTGCGAGCGCTGGCGGGCGCGGTGGCACATGAAGTTAGGAATCCGGCGCACGCCTTGCGGCTTCATCTCGGGCTCCTGCGCCGGGAGCTCGCAGCCGCGAATCCCGGCGGGGTGCCGGCGCGAGTCGACACGCTGCAGGCACTTTTGGACGAGCTGGACGCCACCGTCGAGGCGTTCCTATTGTTTGCACGGGACCGCGCACCACGCCGGCAAAGCGTGAACTTGCGTAGGCTGTTGCGCAGCGTGGCCGACAGCGCCGAGGTCGAAGCGCCCGACGTCGACGTCAACGTAGATCCCGTGCTCGTGGGGCGTGCGGTGGCCAATCTGGTCCGAAACGCCGTGCAAGTGGGCAGCACTCGGGTCGTCGTCCGTGCTGTGTGTTCGGATGCTCTGGCGATCGAAGTGGCAGATTCCGGTCCCGGCTTTTCCGAGCCGCTGTTGTCCACGGCGTTTGAACCCTTCGTGGCTGGTCGCCACAACGGAACTGGACTTGGCCTGGCGATTGTCTCCGCAGTGGCTCGAGCGCATGGTGGCTCCGCCCGGATCACTCGCTCCGGTCCTGACGGCAGCGTCGTGGAAATGCGGCTGCCGCTCGCCTGAGCTCGTCGTGCGCTTCGGTCGGCGGAAGATTTCTTCCGATCCGGAAGAGCTCTTCACCAACCGAGCGGGCTTTTCGAGGCGAAGAGCGCTGGCGCGCGACTTGCAAAATGCCTCGGCGCATTGCCCCGCTCCCCCTGTATACGCGAACGCGGAGCATTGCTGCCCCGCTCGCCATTCTTGGAAGATTCGAATGCTCAAACACTTCAATTGCGTGACCTTTGCTTTGCTCTGGGCTGTCGTCGGCGCGTGTGGCTCCAACGACGATGACACGACCGGAACAGAGGGGAATTTAGCGATCGGCAATGCCGGAACGGCCAGCGCCGGGCGGGGCGGTGCAGGCGCTTCGGGCTCTGCCAGCACCGCGGTCACGGGGGGTCGAGGAGCCACCGCAGGGTCTGCGAGCACCGCAGGCAGGGAAGGCCTGGGCGGCGCCGCCGGCGCGGCCACCCTGGGCGGAGGGGGCTCGGGCGGAATGCCAGCGGGGTCGGCGAGCTTGACGGGCACCTTGGGTGCTCTCGGCGCGCTTCAACCGACGGTCTCGTCGCTCGTGATCTCGAACAGCGGCGAAACGCTCATCTACATGAGCTCTGCGCCCATCACGTGTGAGCTGTTGACCATGTCGCGCTGGCTCGGATCGGTCGCGACGGGCTCGCAGGTGGTCGAGATCGTCGTGCCCTCGAACCGCGCGAGCGGCACCGTGCCCGTGGAGGATGGCGGCGCAGAGGTCAACTACGCGCCGGGCGGCATGTCTTCCGCGTACGAGGAGACAGCGGCCTCTGGCAGCGTGACGTTCACGACCAGCATGCCGAATGGCGTCGTCGAGGGCAGCGTGATGGCCACGTACGCGAACCCCACAGGGGACGTCTCCGGAACCTTCCACGCCGAATTCTGTGCTGGTGGCCAAGGCTACTGATGGTCCGCATGACTCTGGAGAAACGATCGATGCACAAACAACTCTCGCTGGCCTGCGCAGCAGTGGCGGTTTCACTCACGGCGGCCGCGTGTTCCAGCGACTCCGCGGGAGCCGACAGCACGGGGACTCCCAGCGGAGGCAGCGCGGCCCGCGGCGAATATCTGGTGGACCACGTCTTGGTGTGCGGCGTGTGTCACACGCCGACCAGCCCCGATGGCAATCCAGATCCGACGAAGTACCTGGCCGGCAGCCGCTCCTACGATTTTACCGACGTGGACGGCACCATCGTTACCGTCAATGCCGAAAACCTCACCTCGCACGACCCCGAAGGCTTGCACGCCTGGACGGACGAACAGATCCGTACGGCCGTCACGACCGGCATCGACGACGAGCACATCGCGATGTATCCGATCATGCCGTATCCGGAGTACTCGTTGATGGCGCCTGACGACGTCAGCTCGATAATCAAATACCTGAGGACCGTGCCCCCCAACGATAACGTCGTGGCGGCGGATTTCCCGTACTTCGATCAATACCCGCCCGCCCCTGGGGTGCAGGACGAGGCCATCCCGCATACGACACTGCCGGCAACCGATACGAACTTCGCCTCGGCGGAGCGCGGACGCTATCTCGCGAAGATGGCGTGCCTGAATTGCCATACCGAGGAGCTATCTGCGGGTGTTCCGAATCTCGCCAAGCCCTTTGCAGGCGGTAAGGTCTACACGTTCATTCGCGGTGCCCCCCCGCATACGTCGCTGAACTTGACGCCGGCCGCGAGCGGCCTTGCCACCTGGAGCGCTGCCGACATCGCCAGCGCGATCAAAAGCAACACCGAGAAGGGCACGGGGCGCACATTTTGCAACACACACCCGGGCGGACCGGAGCGGTTTGGCAAGCTGGAGGACGCCGACGTGCTCGATATCGCCAACTTCATCCACACGCTGCCGCCCGTCGAAAACGGGCCATTTCAGTGCATCGAACAATAACAAGCGCGCTGCCGTCACGAGCACGGTGGAGCTGCTGCAGCATCTGGCTCGCGGCGGCGATGGGCTGCTCATGCCTGGTCGCCTGCGGCGCTCAGAACACGCCTGCTGGCTGCGTCGATTCTGATACCAATCCGGCGGATCTGTTTTGCACCGGGCTCTACGCGCAAGAGAGCACACTCGAATACTCATCGAGCGCGCTGCCCTACAAGCCCGGCGTGACACTCTGGAGCGATGGAGCAGAGAAGCAGCGTTTCCTGTACCTGCCCCCCGGCAGTCAGATCGACACGTCGCACATCGATACGTGGAAGTTCCCGGTCGGCACCAAGGCCTGGAAAGAGTTTCGAAAGAATGGCGCGTTGGTGGAGACGCGCCTGTTCTGGAAACGCTCCGAGTCTAACTGGTTCTCGGGCACCTATGTTTGGAACGCGGATCAGACCCAGGCGGCCTTGAATACGTCGCGTCAGCCGCTGCTCTCCGACGACGGCTACGAGATTCCGACCTCGAAGGATTGCGGCAAGTGTCACCACGGCGGCGCGGACAATCTGCTCGGCGTCGAAGCGGTGGCCTTTGCCCTACCGACTGCCGAGGGCGTCACGCTCGAGAGCTTGGCGGACGCGGGCATGCTGAGCGACCCCCCTGCACAATTGAAGATTACTCTGCCGGAGGACGCCACTGGGAAGGCGGCCGCGGCTCTCGGCTACTTGCACGCCAACTGTGGAATGCCCTGCCATTCGTCCCGTGGTCTCGGGGAGGAAACCCAGCTGGTCCTGCGTATGCGCGCGGATCAAGTCTGGCCTACGGCAACCCCAGTCGAGATGACTGACGCCTACCTGGCGACGGTAGGCAAGGATCCGACCACGGCATCGGTAGCGCAAGAGTTTCCCGACGCCCATCGGATCACCCCGGGCAGTCACGAGCAGAGTTTGCTTTGGCTCTTGTCGCACCGGCGGGGCGATTACCAAATGCCCCCGCTCGTCAGCCACAAGGTCGACCACGCCGGCACGCAGCTGCTCAGCGACTGGATTGACGCGCTCGGTGACTGAGCCAGCCGTTGCCCGGGGGAAAAGTCAGTGAAGAGGAGCAGGAGATCGATGCATCTGAGAATCGTTCGGAACTGGCTGAGCTGCGCGAGCGCGCTCGTTTCGTCCTGCGTCCTGCAGGCCGCGGCGCTGGGTTGTGGAGGGGGAGACCCGGCCGCTGACGCGGACAATGGACCGCCCGGTACATTCGGCGAAATATACGCAACGGTACTGTCTAAGACGACCGATTCGCGCTGCAATTTCTGCCACTCGATGCCCGCGAGCCAGGTCAGCAATGGCATGTTCCACACTGGCATGGACCAGGCGGAGACGTACGCGGCGCTGCTCGACAAGACCTCCATGAGCAGCGCTTGCGCCGGACGGGATATGGTCATTCCTGGCGACCCCGCCAACAGCCTATTGGTGCTCAAGATTGCAGGCGAACCCCCGTGCGGCAACCGTATGCCGCTCGGAGGCAAGGTGCTCAGTGCGGCACAGATTCACATGATCGAGAGTTGGGTCGCGGCCGGTGCCAATGACGACTAACACCCTGAACCGGGTGCCGGCGGTCACGGCGTATTTTTGGGTGATCAAGGTCCTGTGCACGACCGTTGGGGAAACGGCCGCGGACTTCCTGAATGAGGAAATGAACCTGGGCCTCGTGGGCACGACTCTGCTCATGACGCTGCTCTTCTGCGTGGCCCTGTTTCTTCAATTCAGGTCAAAGCGATACGTTCCGACGATCTACTGGTCGGTCGTCGTTCTGATCAGCGTGGTAGGTACGCTCGTCACGGACAACCTCACCGACAAGGTCGGCGTACCTTTGGAGGTCAGCACACTGGGTTTCGGTGTGGCGCTCCTGGCGACGTTGGGCGCGTGGTATTCGACGGAAGGGACGCTTTCGATTCTCAGCATCGTGACGTCTCGACGCGAGTCATTTTACTGGGGCGCCGTGCTGCTCACGTTCGCGCTCGGTACGGCAGCCGGAGACTGGCTCGGGGAAGACCTTGGCTGGGGCTACCGGACGTCGGCCGTACTCTTCGCTGCGGCGATCGGCGTCGTGGCCGCCGCCCACTATTGGGCGCGGCTCAATTCAGTCCTGGCCTTCTGGCTTGCGTACATCTTGACGCGCCCGCTGGGCGCCTCGCTTGGAGACTATCTCTCCCAGTCGCCGGCGGATGGGGGGCTGGGCCTGGGCACAATCGTGACGAGCGCTGTGTTCATCGGGTCCATTTTGGCGGCAGTGCTGTATCTGACCGTCACGAAGCGCGATGTGGTCTCTACGACCTAAGGGGCACGGGCAGCCTGGCCCATTGCTGAGCAAGGCGGTACGGTGCGGGTCGCCCTACCCCGATGAGAGTGTGGTGGTGCCCGACGTCCAAGAGGGACGACCTTAGGCCCACCGATCAAGAGAAGTACGTTGATCGCTCGGCGGCACGCGGCTCACTGCTGCGGTGGCGCTTGGGGGGTGGATGGGCTCGACTCGAGCGGCGCCACCACTGCTTGAACCTCTGCGCGACGGAAGGCGTTCGGAAAGCGACGCAAGTAGTCGAGACCAGCAGCGCGCGCGGCGGCGCGGCGTCCCGAGCGCAGCAGCGAAATCCATTGCAAATAGGCCGCGTCTTCAGCGCCGCTCACGGCATCTCCAGTCGGGTCTGGCAGGTGCCCCACGTGCTCGCCCACAGATTTGGCCTCCGGTCGAGGCGCTGGCCCCACCACGCGCAGCGCCCGGCCGGGCGCCTCCATGACAGGCTCAGGTGCACCGATCGCGCTCGCGGATCCGCCCGCCGTCTGCAGCGGCGCAGCGTCGGCAGCCGCTGGTTCCTCCTGCACTCGCCACGTCGAGCCGCTCTCCACTTGCACATCGGGCAGACCGAATCTCTGGAACAGCACAGCACCTTCACTGACTTCAATTTGCTGGGTCCGCTCGCGTTGAACCACGACTCGAAAGCGCGTCCCCCGATCGAGGATCTGCCCGTCCGGTACCCGAACGAGGACTCGTGGGGGCAACGTCAGAGGAGGCGTCATGCGTGATGAGCCGCTCGGCGAGCTCGAATGACGAACCTCGACCGACAATGCACCATCGAGAAGTGTGATCTCGTCCATTCCTTTGGAGGGACGTCGGCTCCAGATCGCGCCTGGCTCTGCGCGTGCGACCAGGTCGGCGTCGAGCTCTGCAGGGCGATCTTGCCAGAGCGTGTTGGACAAGATGCCCAGGGCAAGCGCCGCAGCGGCAGCCGCCCCCAGCTTCCAGCGCCCCGGACGCGGGGCTACTCCTGCTGCGGCCCACTCGTTGGCACTCCGCAGCACGCGCTGCCGCAGCCTTCGCGAAGCCACTTCATCCACGGGCGGAGCCGCGGCCCGCAGTTCCTCGGCGAGCGCGTCCAGACTGTCAGCGGTATGCCGGCAAAGGGTACAAGCAGCGCAATGCTGCTCGAAGCTCGCTCGGGCCCCTTTCGAGAGGCGACCATCGCGCGAGGCTTCGGCTTCCCAGCTGCGCGGACAATTGGTGACTATCATTTGGCGGACTCCAGGAGCTGGCGCAGCGCGCGCCGAGCGTGGTGCAAGCGCGTCCAGACCGTTCCAACGGGAATGTCGAGCAGCGCGGCAATTTCGACCGACGTGAACCCCTCGACCTCGGCGAGTAGCAAGACTTCTCGTTTCTTCGGGTTCAGGCGCGAAACGGCTCGTCCAAGGTCACGATTGTCTTCGCCGACCGGGGCACCTGCGGGCAAGGGCTGGCCAGAAAAGCGGAGCAACGTGGCAGCCCAGCGGCGCAATGAGCGCCTTCGCTCCTGCGCGGTACGCAGCGTGAGCGCGTAAAGCCAGGGGCGGGCGCTCGCCGCGCCGAGATCGAATTTTGGGGCCAGACGGACGACGCGCAAGAAGACTTCGTGCACGATGTCCTCCGCATCGTTCTCACTGGACCTGCGAGCGGCAAAGCGCAGCAGCCCGGGGGAGTGGCGATCATACAACTCGCCGAGCGCCGATAGATCGCCCTGGGCCACGCGGCTCATCATGGCGGCGTCCTCGGAGCAGCGGTTCGGCACCACGACGGACAGGCGGCGGCCGTTCATGGCTCGAGCCAAGTGAGGCCCAAGCCCAGACCGAGGCTCCAGGAGGGCAGTGGGACCAGTGCGTCCGCGGCGCGGATCTCCCGCCCGGCGCGCGCGGGCGAAACGTCCCCGTCCAAGGTGACAGCCAGATGCAGTGGAGCAGAGCCGAACAGGCAGCGCGCGAGCAAACCCACCCGGACGTCGCCCTCGGTGCCGCTGACTTCCTGCTCGGCCGGCTGCACACTCTGAGCTTCGCTGAGCAGTGTGGTCGTGACAGCGGTGTCGAACAAAACGCTCGAGCTCGACGTTACGTTGCGCCCCACCAAGAAGCCGACGCCGCTGGTGCTCATCTCAAATCGCGGCAAATAGCCCGCAGACACGCGAGTCCAGGGTTCGAAGCGTAGATTCAGTCCGAACAACCATTTGCCCCAGCGCGCCGCGGCACCCGCGGTGGCTCCCGCGCTGACGTAGCTGGGCGAATGCGACGATCGGCCCATCACGCCGCCGCTGATCTCAATCTGGACCGTACGTAGCGCTGCGCTGGGCGGCACGCTTCGGGCGGGCTCGATTCGATACGGCATCACGTCTTCGGGCCCAGAGTGAGGCGCTGGCGGCATGACCACCAGCGCCTCGACTGCGTTGCGCAGCGCCTCGGGTGAACGGATGCGCCGTTGCGCCGTCCGCCCATCGCGCAGCCGTACCGAGAGCAGAAGCTCCTGCTGGTCTCCAGAGAACTGGACCGTGGCCGCCGGATCGACGTCGGGCATCGAGTGAAATTCGCTGCACACGTCCAGCACCGCGGTGCGCCACTCCGCGCCCGGGCTGTGCTCAATGTGGATGCCCGCAGCTTCACACGCAACCCAGTCCTCATTCGCTGCGGCCACTGGTTGAGCGATGGATATCACGCAAGCTCCGGCGCAGGTCCAGCGGTAAGGCGGCCTCAATCGTCGCCTTCTTCCTCGCCCCCTTCGTCGCATCCACCAACCTGATTGGGAACGTTGTGCTCCGCAACCGCCATTGGCCGATTCGGATCGACCACATCTTCGGGGTCGGTACAGGGGAGGCCCGTCGCGGAGTCTACGCCGTCTTCACATTCGCCATCGCCATCGGAGGCATCGGCTGGATCAACGCAGGCGAGACCGGTGGTGGAGTCTTTGCCGTCTTCACACTCACCATCTCCGTCCGAGCCGTCTGCCGGATCGGTACAGGCGAGGCCGGTGGAGGTGTCCTTACCGTTTTCACATTCACCGTCGCCATCGGAGGCCTCGGGCGAATCGACGCAAGCGAGGCCGGTGGAGGTGTCCTTACCGTTTTCACATTCGCCGTCGCCATCCGAGCGATCGCCTTCACAAGCAACGTCGCCGTCATCGTCCACGCAGATAGCGCCGGTACCCAGGATCATGCCGTTGACACATTCTCCCAGCTCGCCATCCGCTTGCTCGGCGGTGGAAGATGCGAGGTTTCCCGAGGTCTCATGCGCGCTCTTCAGGAAAAACCCTCCGGGGGGCGCCGCAGCAAAGTAGCGCACGGTGCCCAGCGACACCAACGCTGCTCCGGACGACACCTTGAACTGGGAGGTGAGCTGCCCCGTCGCGCGCGGGAAGACCACGTTCACGCGGTCGGTGCCCGAGCCCACGGCTAGCGTGTAGTGGTGGCCGCGGCTCAGCTCGATGCGGAAGTCCCCCGTGCTGCTCACGGGTACCTTCAGCAGGCCGCCCAGCTCGTTGGTCGCGTGCACCGATTCGGGGCGCTGCGGGAAGGAATCGACGGCGAGCGCCCCTTGAAAGGTCGAGGTCTTGTCCAGACTGGGGCTCTCGGAGCAGCCCAAGAGGCCCACCCCAAGAGCCAGCAGCGCTACTCCGGGGGCGAAGGCGCGGCAATGGTTGGCGAGGGCGGACCGATCCGGGGTAGGGCAGGGCTGAACTGGGGATGCATGATTCATCTGGAAACTCCTGTGCTCGGGGCGCTCAGGATCGAACGCCCAGTCCTGTTCGGCCGCTCCCGGAGGTTTCCTTCAAAGGAAAGTGACAACGCCGCTGCGGATTATTCTCACGAGTCCCGAACCGCGCTGCAAACGATGGTCCATGCAAGTCCGCCAGAAAAGCGCAGAGAGACGGCCCCGACGTGTGAAAATGTCTTCCGGTCGGAACAATTCGTCCGCCTGGCGCCGCCGTCGGAGCTGAGATGCGCCGCCGTTCATTGGATTTCTCTGGCATCGTAGATTCAGGGGCGCCACCGCGGACCTCGGGGCCTCGGCGGCCATTCATTTCGTCCAGCTCGGGCTGCGCGCCGACGCGCTCGGCGCGTCGATTGGAAGTGGCACACCAATCCATCGACGTCGTGCAACGGGTGCGTTTCCCCGCCGGTACGCTGGCTGAGCTGATCGCCAAGACACACTTCTCAATCGCCGACGCCCGGGTTACTTTGGGTTATCGACTTTCGAAGTGGGCAACGTTCCAAGCGAACGAAGGGGTCGAAGCCATGCTCGGGCGCACGCACGTTACACGCATTGGCAACGAAGTCGCCGCCGTACCGCATTTGCGGGGCGTGGTCGGGCCAGGTTCCGTACCAATTTCTAGGAGCTTCGCCTCTCTGCCCGGCGCAGACGGCGCTGCCTGATTTATCTTGGCCAGGGGCACTCTGTCAGCGGACCCTGTGACCCGAACCGTTCAGCACCGACTTCCCCTGGAGGCTTCAGCCCCCGAGCCAAGGGCCACTCCTGTGGCTCCCGGGTCGAGCGACGCCGGCCTGATCGCGGGGCTCGAGCGACGGGACGCGGCAGCGTTGCTGCCTTATTCGAATGGGTGCGGGGCCCATCTTGGAAACCTTGACGCTCTTGCTCGGCGCTCGGGACCCCGATTGCGAGGGCGTCGCCCAGGCGGCGCTGTACGAGCTGGTCGACAATGTCGGCAGGTTTCGGGGCGAATGTCCGCTGGACGCTTGGCTGTCCGTAGCTGCGCGCGGGTCGCGTACCGCCAGATCCGCGCCGCCGCATGGAACGGGTTCATCACCCCAACCGCGCGCGTATTCGCGAGCACCTCGCTCAGATGGACCAGAAGCGCACCTGGACAATTTTATTGTACGACGTCCACGGCTATCGTCTCAAGGAGATCAGTCAGATCATGGGTACGACCATGAGCGCGGCGCAGTGTCGGTTGGCCCGGGGTCGCTGGGAGATTCAGGACCGTATCCGCGTCGATTTTGGGCTCTGGCGCCTTCTAGACGATCTCTGCGAGGACGCGCCGTGAGCGTGCTGCGTTACGCCGTGTTGGTCGCGCGCGTGCTGGGTCGTCCCCAGCCGTCCTACGTGGCGCCGGGTACGGCTCGGGAACGAAGCCTCGCCACCATCGAGCGCGCCCTCGGCGCGCAGCGGCGTCGCGTGCGGCGTCGCGCGCGGCGGCAGCGAGCTTTCGGAGTGCTGCTGATCGCCGCGGCCTGCGTGGTGGGTTGGTTCGTGAGCGATGGATTCAAGGCGGCCCTGCGTGCCTCGCGCGATGCGTCTCGGTTGGTCTCGGTCGTGGGCTCGCCGGTCGGCGACGGCGCTAGCTTTCTCGACTCAACGGGTGAGCTGCCGCTCGGTTCAAACGTCGCGCTAAGCGTCGGGGGACGCATCACCACAGCCTCGGGCGGGGGGGCTCGACTGGAGCTGTCGACGGGGACGTGGTTGGAGCTCGATGGCTCGTCGATGCTCACCTTGCAGAATCTAGACGGCCTGCAGCGCTTCACGCTAGCTCGTGGCATCCTGAACGCGAGCGTCGCCAAGCTGGGCCCAGGCCAACGCTTCGTCGTGGACACGCCCGATGCGCAGATCGAGATTCGAGGCACCTCTTTTCGCCTCCAGGTAATTCCGGAGGGAGAAGCTTGCGGCGACGGGACTCGCACGCGGCTCCAGGTGCAAGAAGGGGTCGTCGAGGTGCGCGAGGGAAGTAAGTTGGCGCGCATTGGAACGGACCAGCACTGGCCACCGAGCTGCGTCCGCGATGTTCGAGCGCCCGATTCGACGCTAAGTCAGCGCGCGGGGCTGCCCGAACCCCCCGCTCCGCGCCCCCTGCCACGAGCGACCTCGGCACGAAGGCTCAAGCCGGGCCGTTCGGCGGCGCCCGTGATCGCCGCGCAAAACGAGTTGTTTGAACGGGCCATGCGTGCCCAAAAGCGGGGGGACACTTCGGCGACGCTACGCGCTTACGCCACGTTGCTCCACCGCTACCCCAAGAGCCCGCTCGTCGAGAATGCGCTGGTGGAGCGGATCCGTCTGCTTTCGATCCAGGACGTCGAGCGAGCGAAGCGCGAGGCCGAACGTTATCTCGAACGTTTCCCGAACGGGTTCGCCCGGGCGGAAGCGGAACGGCTCGTGGACGATCCTTGAGCTGGATGCCTCGGTGCATCAGGCGGCGAACGCCCGGTCGTTGAAGAACGAGCAGCTGCGGCAGCCGAGGGCTCGCCGAGACGCTGCAGCACGGATGCCGATTGCGGTCTCTCGTCGCTATGCCGTGCTGGTGGTTCTGCCTTCCGCAGGCCGCAAGCTCTGCCGTAGGGTGAACCTCGCGAAGAGAGACGGTATCACCAGCAAGTTGAGCAAGGTCGAGCTCGTCAGGCCGCCTAAAATGACGGCGGCCATGGGTGCTTGAATCTCATTGCCCGGTTCGCCGGCGCCGAGCACGATGGGCACGAGCGCCAGCCCAGCGGTGATCGCCGTCATCAAGATCGGCACCAGGCGATCGAGGCTGCCCACGAGCACGGCCTCTCGGATCGACAGACCTTCGCTCGAGAGCAGGTGCCGGTAGTGAGTGATCAGCATGATGCCGTTTCGTGTGGCGATGCCGAACAGCGTGATGAAGCCGACCAGCGAAGCGACGTTGAGGATCCCCCCACCGAGCCAGACCGCGGCGGCGCCGCCCATGAGCGCGAGGGGGAGATTGAGCAGTACCAGCGCCGTGTCTCGTGCCGAGCGGAAGGCGGCGAACAGGAGCGCCGCTATCCCGAACAGCGCGAGCACAGAAAGGGCAAGGATGGTACGGCTCGCGTTGGCCTCGCTCTCGAACTCGCCGCCGAGCTCCAGGCGGTAGCCGGTCGGCAGCGCAAGCTCTGCAGCGAGCTTTTGTCGGACCTCCGCGGCGGCGCCCCGCAGGTCTCGCCCGGTCACGTTAGCGGTGACCACAATCCTACGCTGCACGTTTTCTCGGTTGATGAGATTCGGGCCGGTGGTCTTGTCGATGAAGGCTACGGAGGAGAGCTCGGTGAAGCGCTCACCGCGCACGTCGATGGGCGTGGTCGTGAGGAGGGTAAGATCGGTTCGATACACGTCCGGCAGCTTGGCCACGACGTCGTACACGCGGTCTTCCTCCCACCAGCTACCCACACGCTGCCCGGCAAAGGCCATCTGGACGAAACGCGCCAATTCGCCAGGGCGCTGACCAAAGGCGGCGAGCTCGGTCGGCTTGGGTCGGATGATGAGCTGCGGGACGTCCGTTTGCTGCTCGACCGTGAGGTCGACCAGGCCTGGGACCCCTTTGAGCGCCGCCTCGCTCTGTTTGGCGAGTGAGCGCAGCTGTTCGAGGTCCGCGCCATAGATCTTGACGGCCAGGTTGGCCCGTACGCCGCTCACGAGATGTTCGATGCGATGGCTGATGGGTTGCCCGACGGCGACGGCCAAGCCGGGGATGGAGGCCGCTTGCTCCCGGATTTCACCGAGCACGGCGTCGCGGTCGCGACCCTCGAGGTTGAGGCCCACCTCCAGCTCCGAGAAGTTGACGTCCATGGCGTGCTCGTCGCGTTCGGCGCGCCCCGTGCTACGGATGACCGACGTGACGGCGGGGTGTTTGACGAGGAAGCGCTCCAGGCGGCTCACGATCTCATCCGAGGTCGCTAGCGACGTGCCTGGGGCGGTTGCCGCCGCGATGTTCAGAGAGCCTTCGTTGAACTCCGGCAAAAACGAGCGGCCGAAAGACAGGAGCGCGGCAATTGAGAGTACAGCTGCTGCCAGCGAGGCGAGCGCGATGGGGATCGGCGCGCGCAGAGCGAGCTCGAGGGTGGGTCGGTAGGCTCGCTTGAGGTGCCGCGCGACGAAGGAGTCGTGACTCTCCTCCGCGAGCTTTTCGCGCCCGAGCAGGAGCATGCACAGGACGGGGGTGATGGTCAGCGCCACCACGAGGGAGGCGCCGATGCTGGTCACGAAGGCGACGCCGAGCGGCCGGAGCAGCCGGCCCTCGATGCCGCTGAGGAAGAACAAGGGCGCGAAGACCAGCAGGATGATCAGCGTGGCAAACACGACAGAGCTGCGGATTTCGCGGGACGCCTCGTACACGACGTCGAAGATCGGGCGGCGGCGTTCGGGCGGAAGATGCGCGTTTTCGCGCAAGCGGCGGTACACGTTCTCGACGTCGATGATGGCGTCGTCCACCAGCACGCCGATGCCGATGGCGAATCCGCCGAGCGTCATCGTGTTGATGGAAGCTCCGCTGTAGCGCAGGACGAGGATCCCGGCGAGCAGCGACAAGGGTAGGGCGAGCAGCGAAATGAGCGTGGTGCGCCAGCTCATCAGGAACAGAGCGAGCACGAGGGTCACGAGGATGGCGCCGTCGCGCAAGACGGTCATCACGTTGCGCAACGCGACCCGGATGAAGTCAGCCTGCCGAAACCCTTTGCGGTAAAGCGTCATCTTGGCCGGCAACGACGCAGCGATCTCGTCCAGGGCCACGTCGAGCCGCTGGGTCAGCTCGAGGGTGTTGGCTTGCGGCTGCTTTTGCACTTTCAACACGACACCGTGCTGCCCATCGAGCGCCGCCTCGCCGCGCCGAATCGTTTCGCCGAAGCGCACGTCCGCAATATCCGCGAGGGTGATGGGCACGCCGTCGCGCTGGCGTACGAGGGTCTTCCCGAGTGCGTCGAGCGAGCTCAGACGGCCCACTCCGCGGATGAGATATTCCTCCTGCCCGGCGACGTAAAAGCCGCCGGGGGTGCTCTCGGAGACACCTTCGAGGGCAAGCAGCACCTCGGACGCGCCCAATTTGTGTTGCATCAACCGATCGGGAGAGAGCACGATCTCGAGCTGCTTCACGCTCCCGCCAATGGGGACGACCTGCGCGATCCCGGGCAACCCGAGCAGGCGTCGCCGAATCAGCCACTCCGCGGTATCGCGAAGCTCGACTGCGGTCACGCCGTCCTCGCCCGTCAGGCCCACGAACATGATCTCGCCCATGATGGAGGAGGCGGGCGCCATCACGGGCTCGACGTTGTCCGGCAAGGAGGAGCGCGACGCGGTCAGCTTCTCGGTGACCACCTGGCGGGCGACGAGAGGCGCCACGTCCCAATCGAACTCGACCCAGATCAGCGAGATGCCGATCGCAGATGAGGACCGGATGCGCCGCACTCCCGACGAGCCGTTCAGGGCCTGTTCGAGCGGAATGGTGATGAGCTTTTCCACCTCCTCGGGGGCGAGCCCGTTCGCCTCGGTGATGACGGTGACCGAAGGAGCAGACAGCTCCGGCAAGACGTCGAGCGGGATACGGGAGCTCTCCAGTAGGCCGACGCCAACGAGCATGACGCTCGCCAGAATGACGAGCCAGGGGTGCCTGAGGGAGCCGCGAATGATGGCGTCGAACATCTGAGCGCTCCTTCAGTGACGGTGGGACTCGATCGTGCCCATCAGGGCGCCGAGGTGGATGTCGTAGCCGCCTCGGGTCACGACCCGTTCGTCGGCTTTGACGCCGGAGACGATCTGCATCCACGGGCCATCGGCGCGACCCGGGTTGACCGCCCGCCTCTCGAAATGCTCGCCGTCCAGCTGCACGAAGACGTACGGTCGCGTATTGATTTCGATCACCGCCGGGCGAGGTACGGCCAAGAGGAGCTCGGGTACGCCCAGCCGAACGGCGAGCACGGCGGTGCCGCCAGGGCGTAGATCCGGCAAGTCCGAGGCCGCCTGGGCTTCGGAGCTCGGCGCGGGCACGTCGACGATCCAGGTCGCGATCTGAGAGGCCGGATCGATGACGGGCAATGCCGACAAGAAGCGCGCGCCCAAGCGCTCGATGTCGATGCGCTCACCGCTCGGCAGCCGCAGGGCCATGGGCGCCGGGCTCACCAGCAGGGCCGCTGGCTTGGTGACGAACCGAGCTCGAATCCATAGGTGGCGCGTGCCCCCTATGCGGGCGAGCGGCGCTCCCGCTTCGACCGGTTCGCCATTGGGCACCAGGACTTGTGAGACCATGCCATCGAGTGTCGAGCGAATCGTCAAGCCTCCCTCGCCACCTGCCGTCACGACGCGACGCAGGCGCGCGCTCGCCGCGCCGAGCCGCCCCGTCTGCGTCTCGAGGTCGTTCTCCAGCTCGACGAGCCGGCGTGTGGGCAACAAGCCCTGCTTCACGAGCGGCCCGATCCGAGCGATCTCGCGCTTTAGCTGACCCGCCGCGAGGCGCGCCTCTTCGACGGCAGACTCGAGGCGGCTGTAGTCGTCCCCCGCCACCGTGGGCGCGATGGTTCCGAGCACGTCGCCTTTTTTTATGCCCAAGCCTTCTGCCAGCGCGAGCTCGGGATTGTGAAAAAAACGCCCGCCGGTCGGGGCGCCCACGGTCAGTTGATCGCCAGCTGCCGCCTCTATCGTGGCGGGCAGCTCCAGCTCACTGGCGAGCAGCCGCTCCTTGGCCCAGTCGGTAGCGAAAGGGATTTTCCACTGCGACTCCTTGAGGAACGTGATCGCGCTCCCGGAGGCCTCTTCCGCGGGGGCCACAGGCGGACTGGCGATGTCGATCGAACCGCAATCGAAGGCGTCCTCGGCGCCGGCGTGCTCGTACACCATCTTCAATGCATACCTGCCAGCGGCGGGCGCCGGACCTTCGAACACGAAGATCCCGGGCCGCTTGACGCCGTTCTGCACATGCTCGACAGCAACGCCGCTCGGGGTCTCGTAACGCACGCGGAACGTGCCTTCCGTCACTGCAGCAAAGTCGGACAGCCGCGTGACGTGAGCGTGATAGGGGACGGGCGCCGCGGGCGTCGGTGCCGGGAGCTCGACGAACAGCTCGTAGCTCGGTGACCAGCGGGTGATCGCGAGCGACGGCGCTTCCTCTTCCGGAGCGGCACCTTCGGCGCGGTGGTCGTGGTCACGGGCGTGACAGGACAGCGCGAGCGCGGCAATGAGCAAGCGCCTCGCCGAGCACAACCCACGTGATGTCTTCATGGCTTTCATCGCTCCGAACGGAGGCAGGCTTGGTCTAAGCTGGCATCGAACATCGTCCCGCTGGCGCGCATGACCTGCAGTCGGGTGAGCGCTATCGCAAAGACCCGATCGAGCTCCGCGAGCCGTGCTTCCTCGGCGGCACGAAAGGCTTCCAGCATCTCGGTGATGCTGGACTCTCCCGCCGAGTAGAGCCGTTGTGCCTGCGTGAGCAGCTCGCGCGCGTCGCTCTCGGCCTGGCCGAGGTCGGCGACGCCGTTCGAGAGTTGCGTGAGGCGAGCGCGAGCGGCTTTAGCCTGTGCGTGCTGCTCGCGGCCGAGCCTCTGGGCGGAGGCTTCCGCGAGATCTCGTTCCGCGTCGGCACGAGCCGCTTCCCCCTGGCCATGGTCGAAAAGGGTGAGCGGGAGCGTGAGGCCCAGCGAAAACCCGTGGGCAATGTCGGCGCCGGTGTCCAGCGCGCGGTAGCCCACAAAGACCTCCGGATCGGGCACCCAGCGGCGGCGCGCCGCGCGGGCCTCGAGGGCGCTTGCACGTGACGCGGCTCGTAGGCTCTGAAGACGACGACTCTGAGACGCCTCACCGGTCGGACGAGGGAAGGTGCTGCCACTGGCCAGCACGGCGAGGTTGACCTCGGGCAGCTCGACTTCGGCTTCGGTCCAGGCCTCGATGCTCGCTCGCGAGGAGAGCGCACGAGCTTTGGCGGACTCGACGGAGCCACGATGCAGGCGCGCCTGAACGCGCTGCCGCAACAGGTCGTAGGCGGAGGCCTCCCCGCTCTTCGCCAAAGATTCAAGCGTCACGCTCGACGCCTCGAGCGCGACTTGCTGGTCGCGGAGGATGTTGGCGCGGGCCTGATCGATCAGCGCCGCCAGGTAGGCCTCGCGAAACGCGAGGGCGCTTTCAAACAACGTCGCGCCTGCATCGGCGAACGCCTCTTCACGCCGGGCGGCCGCCGCGTCCTGCAACAGGCTGCGGCGGCCGCTCACACCCAGCGGAACCGACAGCCCCACGACCGTCTCGCGCTCGGTAGCTCCCGTCAACGCACGTTGATGCTGAGCGACCAGCGAGGGGTTGGGCAACACGCCCGCCGCGGTCACCTCGGAAGTACCCTGTAGGCGTCGCGCGCGTGCCAGCGCGGCATCCGGTCCGAGGCTGCAAACCTGGCGCGTGCCATCCATTTCTGTGAGCACCGGGGCGGCGTGAACAGATGCCGGCATCGAAATGGACGCGACAGCCAAAATGGCGGCGCAGCGGCGCCCAAAAGTCCGATGCGCGGTCGGTTTTTCGCGCGTGCTCGAAGCGGAGGGGTCCAGCATGCTTTCCTCTAGTGGGTGAGCGCCCCGAGAAGCGATTCGGTCGCATGATGCAGTGGCAAGCTGCCGGCGAGCACCCCGCACAACAGCATGGCAAAGCCCACGCCGAGCGCGACGACGTTACCCGAGCACCTGCGCGCTTCGAGCAAGGCCGATACACGCTGTGGAACGCCGTCTCCTCCGAACGCTACGGTCAGCGGCGAAAGGCGAGAGGCGGCGTTCTGCAGCAAGCGCTCGACCTTCAAGATGGCTTCTGCGACCTGCAAGCGATCGCCTACGCGAGACGCAGCGGCCTCGTCGCAACTTTGCTCCGCCGCGAGCTCGAGAGCCTCGAGCAGGTGTGCTCTCGCCGACGGCCACAAGAACACGCTGCCGGCGCGGGCGGCGAGCCGCGCCAGGATGTCGCGTCGTGCCGCGTGAGCCCGCTCGTGATGAAGAATGATGGCGATCTGCTCAGGGCCCATCTGCGCCAAGAGGCCTTCGGACAGAAAGAGCGTGGGCCTAAAAATACCCGCGAGCAGACACAGCGGCGCGCCCGTTGGCAGCACGCTGGCGCCCAGCACCGCGTCACCTCGACCGTGGACGCGCAGCCGCGCAGCCCAGCGCGACGCGCGATGCAGCTCGGCGATCGCGCGCGCGGCGCTTACCGCGAGCCAGCCAAACACGAGCGCGAGGACGAGCCAGGAGGTCGCGTTGCCCAGTTGCTGAGGCAAATGCACGAGGCACAGGTGAAGGTGGTGATCAGCATGCCTGAGGCAGTGATCGTAAGCGGGCCAGATGAACGCCAGGAAGGAAGGCGCGAGCACCGCCAGAACACCGACAACCGAGAAGACCACGGGTGTAACGCTCAGCAAGAGCAAAGCGCGGTGGCGACGCTCCGGCGACCAGGACGCCGTAAGGAACGAGACCAGAGGCGTGCAGCAGGACACGAGGCCGCCCGAAAGCAGCGCGAATGCCGCCCCGGCGAGCGCGATGAGCTGGAGGGCACCCAACACGCTCATCGCCGACGCCCCTTGGACGCTGAGAGACGCTCGGCCACCATCGCCTCCAGGCGTGCCAGGTGCTCCGGCCCTGCGCGCTCGGTCAGGTCGACAAAAGCGGAGACCATTGCCGACGCCTGGCCCGCCATGAGCTCGGTCACCACCTGGTCGAGCAGGCCACGCTGGAACTCCTCGCGCGAGACCCGAGGGCGATACACATGAGCGTGGCTCACTTTGTCGCGCGCGAGCAGCGCCTTATTGTAGAGGCGTTTCAGTGTCGACTGGATGGTGTTCACGGTGATGCCGCGCCGCTTCCCCAACACCTGGTGTGCCGCCTTGGCGTCGCCATCGCCGCCCGACCACAAATACTCCATGACTGCGGACTCGAGCTCACCGAGCCAGGGGGGACGAACCGGACCGGACGCCATGGCGGCAAAACTAGCCCCCGATAAACCGACCGTCAATCGGAGTTAGGTTAATACGTCGCACAACGTCCGCGGGAGTACGAGCGCGAGTGCCGGGCCCTCGACCAGCTCGAGTGGTGGTGTCGGACCCGGGCTTCCTGCGGCGGCGTGCCGGCGTCGATCGCAGCATAGTGAGTCAGCAGATGGCCTCGAGCATCCCATCCAGTATTGCTGATCCGACGAGCTCGTTCCAAGCCACGGCGACCACGTCGTCCTCTCGCCTCGGCGTTCCATGCGTGGGTTGCGATGTTACCAGCACGGCCTTCGGCCATCCGGTGAGATAGGGCGCGTACTCGTGGCGATAGACGATGGCCTCGGCATAGCCGCTCGCCGCATAGCCGACATCGTCCGAGAGCTTGATCTCGAACACGGTGTGGGTCACGTGTTGATCTCCGTGTCGGACGCGCACGGTAATGTCGGGTCGCAGCCGTCCGCTCGAACCCAGGTAGTGGCTCACCCCGCCGTCGCGAGGCCCTAGGATTCTATCTGGTGGCAAAACGGCCTGATCGTAGTAGACCTCGACCCGCCCTCCGTCGGGCCGCGTGAACGTCGCCACCTGCTCCCGATCGCCGGCGATGAGCTCGCGTGACGTTCGGTACTCACCCAAGGCAGCAAAGCGTCGTTCGATGCCGGCGAGCAAGGTAAGCAACACCGCGATCTCGAACCTCTTGGGTTCGTCGCCGGGGCGCAGCGCGCCTTCGCTGAGCACCGCGGCCAGGCGTCCCGATTCGTCATGGTCGATAGCGTCTGCAAAGGCCGTATACCACCGCAGCGCCGATCGATAGGCAGGATGCCGAGCGTTTTGCGCTGCCTGGACGTGGTACGTTTCGATGGGCTGTTCGGCGATCTCCCGCAGCAAGGTGGACGTCGCCAGGAGTTGGAGGGAAGAGAGTGACTCTAGGACGCGCTCCGTCCAGCCTCTGCCATGGACGAAGCCTTTGCCCTGCAGCAATTCCAGGAGCCGCGCGGTGCGACCGGCCAGAGACCGGACGAAGACGTTTTCGGGGAGCTCGAAGTCGCGCCGTCGCGCGCGCGTGACGAACGCCCCCCGATCGCCGCTGGCGTGGAGCTGCATGGTGGCCGGGATATCGAGGCGCCCATGGAATCCGCCGCGCCAGATGCGCCGTTCGACTCGGGCGCGCGACGGCAGCGAGCGAATGAGCTCGGGAAGCCAGTAGGTGGCAAAGTCGTGTAGCGCGTCAGCATGGGCGGCGAGCAGGCTCATGCCACGCAGCAAGGGCAGGTTGGCCGCGTCCAGCCCCAGGCGCTCCAGGAAGGCTTCGGCTGCACTTCGTGTCAGCCGGCAGCGCTCCGTATGCGGTAGCAGGAATCCGGGGAACTGCTCGTCCAGGTAGGCTTGCCATGTGCCGGCCACCATCGCTCATGCCTTGGGAAGACGAGCCAAAGGAAAGATCTCGACGAAGCGCTCGCGCAGATACGACGCGGCGTCAGCCTGTGAGGCCACGGCTGCGGCGAGGGAGTCCCACAGTGCTTCCGCCTTGTGCGGTTCGATGCCCTCGAGCTGCGGGAGCAGATACATCGCCAATGCCTCGGCCATACCCACGTGTTCCGCCTGGCGGCGTCGCATGTAACGAATCATGTCTAACGGAATGGCAGGCCCGACGGGGCGGATGCCGAGCAGGCGATCGGGACCAAAGAGCTCGACGAGGCGGGTGGTGACGGGCGCCGGTAGTGGCGGCTCGAGCCAGGAGCGGGTGGCCTCGTGCTGGAGGAGCTGCGCATACGTTTGCGCGTCGGGTTGGCCCACGTGGATGATCGCGAAGCGACGCTGCACCGCGTACGAGAGGCGAAAGAGCGACGTCTTGTCCCAGATGTTCATGGTGGCGATGACCCGAAATGTCTTGGGCATCACGTGCGAGCGGGTTGACTCGGGGCCGATACCGATGGCTCGGTTGTTTGGACCGAGATACGGAGTGTCTGAGCCCTTGCCTGAGAGTACCGTCATCAGCTCGCCGAACGCTTTGTCGATGTCGGCGCGGTTGATTTCATCGATCAGGAGCCACTGCCATTGTTCGAGGGAGCGCAAGAACACGCCTGCGCGAAAGGCGAGGCCTCCGTCTTTCTGCAGGGCGTAGCCGCCGATGGTCTCGTAGGTGGTCCAGTCCGCTGATGCCGTCGAGGTGAACAGCCCGGCGCAATATCCTTCGGCTTGAGCTGCCTTCGCCAGGCAGAGCGCGAGCTCCGTCTTTCCCGTGCCCGGCGGCCCCACCAAGAGGAGATGCTTGCCGGCGGAAAGCGCAGCGCATGCTTGCTCGATGAGCGCGGGGGGCAGCGTGAGTGACCCGAGGTGGGTTTGGACCGAGGCGCTTCGGAGGTCAAGACGGTCGCTTTGCCAACCGGGGGGCGCCGCCGCCACCTCAACGCCGTCGCCGCTTTCGGGGCCCGAGTCATCGCCCGTATCGGGCTCGATGACGTGGTGCTCGGCGCCCTCTTCGTTTGCCTCCAGGATCGAGACGCCCAGCGCTGTCAGAAACTCTCCGCGCTCCGTTCGTTCGGTGCATCCGAGCGAAAGCATCCAATTTCGGCGGGCGCTGATCTGCGCGTCCTCGCTGGCGCGGCCCGGAAGCTTGCGCAGCGCCGCGGCAATGTCGGAATTTGCCCCGCCTGCCGTGCGGACCACGAGCAGCGTTTCGAACACACCGACGAAGTGCTGGTCGAGCAGCGTGAACAGCTTCTGTGGCGAGCTCTCCCGCAGGTACTCGTCCCCCGCCGGCTCGATGGACAGCCCTGCGGGCGTGGCACGAGCAACCCCCAGAATCAGCAGCATGTGCCGGCAGCCCTCGATCAGCGCCTCGTCGTCGGTGTCGAACTCCTCGAGCACGTATGCCGCCAACGCCGATTCTGGGCGGGTCTCCTGGCTCACCCAAAGCAGCAGCTTGTCAAAGGTTTCCTTGTCGGAGCGCACCCCGCCGGGCAGCGGAGGAAGGATGGCCTGCTTGGAGACCCCACCACCGAGGTCGACTTCATTCACGGCATTCGCTGGCTCAAACACTCCAACACGCGAGCCGTTCGCCTGCGACAGGAACGGTTGCTTGGCCAGCGCGATGACCGTTAGGCGGCGAAGGGCTTCCTCCGGGCTCGGCAGGACGCGGCCCGAGGGGACGTGGGTCTGATACGCTTGGGCGCGCTTCGCCGAGGCCATCGGGACGTCTGAGGCTTGGACGATCTGAATGATCTTCTGAGCGGCGGCAGTGTTTGCCTCTTTGCCAGCCACGCCGCGACGGCTGAGGGTCAATTGCGCCCGGACGTCAACGATCGAGTCGTCGGCGGCTACCCAGACATCGGCTGGGGCGGTGATCCAAACGAGCGGTTGCGCGAGGTCGCGGACCGTGATGGCGACCACTCCGTAGTAGGTCTTATCATTGCCCCAGCTTTCTGCCGCCACTTTGAGTACCGTGGCCCCGGTCGACCAACGACACGCGAGTTGGAGGGGTGTTGGCCAGGGGCCGTCTGCCTGTTCGTCGAGTTTCTCCACCACGCGCGGCCACGCGGGCGGGCTTCCCGCGCTAATCTCGACTTGCACGGGGACTCCCTTCACGCTGACGTCAAAGGTACCGGTAACGTTCAGAATCGCGCGAATGCTGGCGAGCGCGATCCGGTTGGCGTCGGGTCGGCCGGACTCCTGAATGTCGTGCTTGACCTCGAGCTTGTACAACTCGGACAGACTGTATTCGTACTCGCCCTCTTCGCCGAGCTGCGGCAGCCAGGGCGCGAGATCAGCCGCTCTTATTTTGAATTCATTGTGCGCATTGTAGCTGTGGACCTGTCTCTCCGGGAAGTAGATGGGCCCGAGCACGACACGGCAAGCGTTGTTCAACGTCAGACGGCGCGTGGCGCGCGCCGAATCGAAAGCACTTTGCCAAAGCTGCCCTTCGCGCTCCTCAGGATTGCGGGCGGCAATCACGTGCGGGTCCACCTTGTCCCGCAGGGCTGCGAGCTCGTCGCTGATGATGGCGAGCGGCTCCCGGTCATCCAACACGATCTGCACTGGCGTAGCCCGGCGGGCATCTCCACCAAACCGGGCGTAGACCTGGAAGGGCTGGCGGTGTACCCTTTCGAGCGCCGTCATCTTCGTCCAGAACGCTGTGGCTTCTTCCGTGCTCACGACATGACCCTCCCCATCTTTCCAGCCTATCCCCGTTCACCGTCGGCATCGACCGGACGAAACACCCCAGCGTTCGTCGCGGCCCTGAACTGAGCGACGAGCGCACGGGCGAACCCGGAGTCCTCGATCCGCGCACCGACCTCGATATTGCGTGATTGGCCACGGTCCGTGAAATTCGCGGAACCGAGCACCGCGACTCGTTCGTCCGCCACGACGCACTTGGCGTGCAAACTTTCCTGCAAGCTCGGCTCAATGGTGCGCGGCGCCACGTAGATGACGGGATGCGGCGTACCAAAAGGCCAATTGACGGCGAAGAAGGTAGCGACTTCACGCCGCAGATGCGCGGCGACGTCCGCGCCGGCTCGAGCCCGGTCGACGTGCAAGTACAGATCGACGCATACGTCGTGGCTCAGCATCCTCGAATGTAGCGGCTCCAAGATGCTCGCGCCATGGTCGAAGCTATAACCCGCGATGAGCACGTGCCGCTCAGCTTGCTCGAACACCTCGCGAATGACGCTGCCGGTCGGACGCGCGTACGCCGTCTTTGCTTCTCCGCCGGTCCATACCAGCTCGATGCGTGCTGGGGGTCGAGCTTCGCGCTCCGTCAGCGCAGCACCGAGGATGAGCGCCACCGTCGGAGCGTCGAGGCCAGCCAGGGCGCTGAGCGCTGGCCAAATCTGTCCGAGGCGAACGGCGGACAGGAACGCCTTCGTCACCACGACGCCGGCTGGTGCCCGAGAGAGCTCCAGGAACGCCCGTTCCAGGTCCGAAGTGGCTACCGTGGAGAGGTCCGGACGTAGCGCGGCGGCCTGGGTCACGGACGCTCGCGGAAGAATGAGGCACCCTCGTGCCCGATTGTCGGCACGACGAGCGCACGGTCGAGGAAGCGGTTGTGGTGCTCGCACGAGGGCTCCGCGATGAACAAGCAGCCGTGGCAGGCGGCGCCGTGTAGGTAGCGTTCGGTGGGGTCACGCCCTGGGTCGTGCGCGGCGCACACCGGGTCGTTCGAGCAGAGCACGCCTTGGTCAAACGCACGTGCCAGGTGCGCGGACAGCGCGCGGCCCTGTTCGAGCAGGCCACCGAGTGTGCCCTCGGCGCCGGTGGTGCCCGTCGAGAACAGGATGCCGGCCATCGGCGTGGGCGCCGTCCGATCCGCGCAATAGATGCGTTCTCGAATGGCGCTAGCGGAGTAGCCGCATTCGAGGGCCACGGCCTGAATCAACAGGTGTGACAGGGAATGCAGCAGGTAGAGGCGACCCCCGTGAAAGGGCGGTGCCTGCCTGCCTCGGCGGGCCAGCGCTTCGGCCTTGGCGTCGTGCCCTGCGAGCAGCATGTCGATGCGTCGCTGCACCTGCGGGCGATCTTCCCACCCGCACACGGCCCGCTCGTCCAGCTGCACAAAGAACCCCTCGCCGAAGATCTCGATGCCCGGCAGCCAGCGTGGATCCGCCGCGAGGGGCGCAACCTTGACGCCCAAGCTCTCCTCCGGGTATTCGCCCTGCAGGTCGGGCGTGCGCGCTTCAAAGCGCGTGAACCCGGTTTGCACGCGCACCTCGCGCAAGCGGTGAGCGAGCACGACGCGGGCCACCCCCTTCGGGATCGGCGTGGTCGGCGCGTGCGTTCGGGCAAAGAACGTGGCGTGGTCGGGAGGAAAATCGCCCGCGCGCTCGGGCTCCGTCGCGATCAGCCGCTTGAACTCGGCCGTGCGCGGCTCTTCGGGCTTGGGCGTGCGATGCTCGGCCTTGTCGCGTACGGCTCCGAGCACCTGTGCGTCACTAAAGCCCTTGAGCGCCGCCCCGATGTGTGGAATGGCGCGCAGATACTGTAACGAGCTCTCGTTCGCCGTGGACAAGGTCGACCAGTGCTCGTGCACGATGGCCGCGGGACTCGGCGGCTCCGGGATATCGAGCGAGGAAACGACCTCGGCAAAGCAGCTGTTGCTCGCCGTGCGCACCAGGAGCCGAAGCGGCTTATCGCAAGCTTCCTTGGCGTTGAGCCAGGGCTGATGCCCTTCGCAGTGGAAGCGGCTCGCGCCTTCACCGGTGGCGGCGAGCAGCGGCATGCGTTGCCCGCAGCCGAGGCAGATCACGACGAGCTCCGAGAAGTCTCCCGTCGGCCCTTCGTAGAGCTTCAAGTCGCGGCTCTGGCAACGGTTCTTCTTCTCCGGCGTGTCGTGCACGAAGCGGTACCAGGGAAACTCCTGAATGTGACCGTCGATGCAGGCCATCACGAAGCGCACGGGAACGAGGTAATCCTTGCACTCGTCGTGCACGTAACGGTGCGCCTTCGTCTCGCAGCCCGGGCCCACCTGCACCAGCTTGCGGCAGGTCGGCCGCTGGCAAACGAACCAGCTCGGAAATTCGAGCACTTGAACGCCGCGGTTACGGTTTGGATGGCGTTCGTCCCCGTCCGGGGGCATCACGAACGGCTTTTCGTCGCGCAGATGCGGAAACTGGCGCTGCAGTCGCTCGCGCAAGCGGGGCTCGTCAAACTTGCGCCCGAAGCTCTTGCTGCCCCAGAACTCGAGCCCGCCGACGAGCACCGCGTCGTGCAGAAGGTCGACCATGGCGCCCGGTCCGTAGTTGGTGAGCGCCTGCGATTGGCGAACCTTGCCGTCGGGCTGCGGATGTTCGGCGCGGCCGAATTTATGTGCCATCGTCGTGCTCCATGGGGATCAGGCGCTGCTTGCTCTTCCAGAGGTGCACGCTCGGCTCCACGTCGCGCATCGAGGTGCCGGCCGCGAACTTCGCCCGCTGGCTCATCGGGTTCGGGGCATCGGCGTCGAGCGCCGTGAAGAGCAACGGCATGCCCTTCAGCTTGTCGAGCGTCGAATAGCAGCTGACCCCGCCCTCGGGTCCGTCGCCCGTCACTTGCGCCCACGCGTCCAGCAGGTTCTGCCCGATGCGCTGGATCTCCTCGGCGATGCGCGCCGCGTCCGCCGGCGAGCGCCCCTCCTCTTCATCCGCCGCCTTGCGCGCGACGCTGGCGATGGCCGCGAGCGCGCGCGGCCGGATTTCGTCCATGCGCCGGACGGCGTCGGGCAAGGTGAGCGCCGGATCGCCGAGCCGAGTCAACGTGACGAGCACGCCGGCCAGGCCGCGGTCGAGCGCCGGAGCCGAGAACGGTGTCACGCTGGTCGCCTCGACGAAACGATAGAAGCACTGGTGATACGCCGCAAAGCGCTCATAGTGCGAGCGATCCCGCGGGCGATACAAATTGAACACCGTCACCACGAGCCCGGGCCGCTTCACGTCGCGCCCTACCCGGCTCGAGCTCTGGATGTATTCGCTCGTGGTCTTCGGCTGACCGGCGATCACCATTAACCCCAGTCGATCGATATCGAGACCCACCGAGATCATGTTGCTCGCGAGTGCCACGTCGATCTGCCCCTCCGCGGGGTGCGCGGTCTCGAGGTTCCGCTTCGCGTCGGCGATCTTGGCGGTGGATTCGCGGCTGGTGAGCTCGACGGGCTCGTACTTGATGCTGCGCCGAGCTAGCCACGGGTGTGCCCCTTCGAAGTCGACGGGGGTGCGCTCGCGCTGGTCCTTGGCGGCGCGGTCTCGGATCTCGTCCTCGAGCAGGCGCCGCATGCCGCCCAGCTCGCGCAGGCTGTTAAAGTAGCCGATCAGCGTCATGTACGCGTCGGCTGCCAGGCGCGGCACCTCGGGGTTTTCGAACACGTGCTGCGCAGCGCCGAGCAACGCGATGTACGTGCGGATGAGGACCGCCTTCAACGCGCGCCCCGGCGCGGCAACACCCAGGTACAGCCGCCCCGGATGCACCGCGTCCACGTGCGCAAAAAACGTCTCGGAATCGTCGATGCCCGCGGGAGGAAACACCTGCATCGACGCGCGCCCGAAGAGCGAGCGCACCTGCTGGTGCGCCCGGCGCACCGTCGCGGTCGAGGCCAGGATCTTCGGCACCACGCGCTGCCCGTCGACCTCGCGGCTGGAGAGCTCTTCGATGGCCGTCTCGTAAAGGCCGACCATCGTGCCGAGCGGACCGGCGATGAGATGCAGCTCGTCCTGCACGATCAGGTCCGGCGGCAAGAGCCCGCCGGGCAGCGCCTTGTTTCCCCTCTTCGGCGCCGGGCTGTCCATCACCCCAAAGAAATCCCGCCCCGCTCGGCTATGCACGCGCCCGAACAGCGCCGCCGTGCGCCCTCGCCAGGGCAACATCGCGAGCTTGTCCACCGTCGCCACGATGAAACACGGCAGCTCGCGATAGATGTGCTCGTCCACGAACAGCACCGGGATACCCTGCGCCCCAGAACCGCTGGACGTGCTGTCGGCGGCGGGCTGGGGGTCATTGCCGGTGGCAAACGGGCAGTCGATGTCCAGACAGCCCACGACCACGTGCTCCGGCTTCTTCGACGGCTCCGTCGTCAGCGATTGGGGGCCAATGGCCGTGCGGCACCACGGGCAGCTCGGAAGCGGAAACGGCGATGGCCCCCGATTCGCCTTGTAGTCCCGGATTGCGTCGAGCGCCTGATCCATCGTGTTCGGTGTTGCCGAGCGCCCCACCCAGAGACCGATCGAAAAGCGCTCGCGACCCAGCCGCTCGGGCTGCTCGCGGCGCAGCAGCTCGAGCGCGCATATCAACGTCGCGGCGCGGCCCAGCTGGTCGAGAGTCAGGAGCCGCAGGGTATAACGCAAGAGCACCGCGACCCCGAGGCCCGCGTCCGCCCGCGCTTGGCCCCGCATTCGGCGCAGAACCAGAGCAAACGCGATGATCCCGAGATAGGCTTCCGTCTTGCCGCCGCCCGTGGGGAAGAACAAGAGCTCCACCGTGGGGCGATCGGCGCTCGCAGGATGGGCCACGCTCTCGAGGTTCAGGAGCAAGAACGCCAGCTGAAACAGGCGCCACGCGGGCGCGCGCTCTGTGTAGCGCTCGGGGTTGCGCTGTCGCGCGGCGCGCGCCATGGCGAGATTCGCGAGCTGAAAGGCTTCGCGCACCTCGGCGTCGTTCGCGAGCAGCTCGATGCCGACCGCGATCCTTCGCCGCGCGTCGGTCGCTCGGTGCAAGAGCATCTCCCGCGTCTCTTCGCGTTCTGGCGAGGCCAGGGCGCCCGGCGCGCCGAGCGGAGCGCTGCGTTGCCTTTCAATCCACGCGCCATAGTGCTGCACGAGCGGCGACAGCTTCTGCTTCAGCTCGGCGCCCTCGAGCGGCTCTGCGAGCGCCTCCATCGAGGTCGTCACATCCGCGAGCTCCAGCGTGTCGACCCGCTTCACCTCCTGCCGTGGCAGCCACGCCGTACGCGCGCCCCTGACGACCTCGCTCCCATCGGCCGACTCCAGCGCTTCGACGGACACGCCGTGCCCCACCGCCCGCTCTGAGCAGGCGCGAAACTGCAGGTCGGCGACCTTCTCGTCCTCCTCCGCGGAGCCCTCGTCGCGCCGATTCGGCCGAGCCACGAGCCCCGCCGCATGCCGCACCTCGAGGCTCACCTGAAAGATGCAGCTCTCGTCGAAAGGTCGCTCGTCATCGAGCAGCCGTCGATTCACCACGAACACCGAGAGTGCCCGCGTGTGCGCCGGCAAACCCGGCGCCTGGGCCGTGCCGAGATGTCCCTCGATCCAGAGGCCCGGTGCGATCTCGCGGCCCTTGGTGAGCGCGGCGCCGTTCAGCGCCAAGTCCATGCTCAACGGCGAGCGCGGCACGCGGGTCCAGCGCCGTTTCTTGCTCGCGGGCAGCGGCTTCGCGTCCGGCGCTGCCTCGGCGATCGCGGCGTCCACCGCCACGTAGTCCGCGTAATGGAGCGTCACGCTGACGTGATCGGCGCCCTGCGCGGGCGGTAGCAGCACGGAGAGACCAATGGACGCCGGAAACTGGCGGGGCCCTTTTGGCGCGCGGTCGGGTGTGGCGCCGTCAGGGTCGTCCTCATCGTCGCCCACTGCAAGCTCCTCGTCCTCGAGCTCGGCGTCTTCGGGTTGCGCGTGCTGCGGCGCGAGGAAACCGGTGAGGTACCAGCGGGTGGGGGCGAGGGGCAGCGTCTCCGTCGACGCCGGGTCGAGCGCGAAGGGGCCGATCAGATCGGCTTCGAGGGCGCGCACCAGGTGGTTGCGGGGTTCGGTGGGGCGAAAGCTCGACATGGGCATCCCTTCCAATCAACCCTTGCGGGAGCCGCTCGCGGATTTGCGTTTGGGAGTTGGGGGTGGGGGCACGCTGGTTTTCTTCAAACCGGGCCCTTTATGCCGCGGGGCGCTCTTTGGAGGCGCGGCAGCGGCGGACGCAGGGGGCTTGCTGGGCGGTTGGGAGTCGGCAACGGGTGCGCGGCGCGGGGTTTTGGCGAGGCCGTGGCGGCGCTCGTCTTCGGCGCGCTCTTGATTCAGCGCGAAGAGGCGGTCGATGACTTCGTCCTCGAACTGCTCGAGGGCGCGGCGTTCGTCGGCGGTGACGGGAGTGCCGTAGGCGAGCACCGGGATGCTCCAGTCGTATGCCGCGAGCACGGCGGCGTCCATGGCTTCGTGCAGGCGACGGAGCTCGACAATGCGCGGGTCGTTGCACTCCGGGTCTTTGAGCTTGTTGTAGGTTTGGGTGAGGCCTTGCTCGGTGTCCACCATGTACTTGGCGCGGGTCTCGTACAGCGCTTTGCCGGCGTGCTCGACGGCGGAGGTGGGGGTGAGGGTGGTGTCGGGGGGGAAGGGGAAGGTTTCGAAGCAGTCGGAGGCGGCGTAGCGCAGTCGATCTTCCAGCGTTGACGAGAGCAGGCGCGCCCAGGGTTCGTGGATGCGGGATTGGAGGACGGCGAAGTGGGCGTGGTCGGCGAAGGCGAACACGTTGAGCGCTTCCGAGAAGACTCGATTCGTGGGCTGGAGAGCGAAACACAGGTGCTTAGTGTGGCGCGAAGTGACCACGCAGTGCTTCAACGGTGCGATCGCCTCAAATAGCCCCGGGCGTAGTTCGGCGTATTGCCACCACAGCTTGCGATAGTTCTCCCTATTGTTTTTATCTCGCTCCGGCTTGACCTCTTCTCGAACAATTCGAATCAAATCAGACCAGCGCTCAGCTTCTTCAAGCGACATCGTTCCAAAATTGATGACGCAGCGCTCGAAGTCGTGCGTCGGACTCGTGTTAACCTCTTCGCCGCCGATATACGGAAAAATGCGCTCGGCGTTCTTCGCGTTCTTACGCACGAGTTCGTCGCGCTTCTCCGGCGTCAGGGTAAAACCCATGCCGAGCACGTAGCTGCCCACGAAGCTCCTGCCGCCGTTGGCACTCAGCGTCACGGGGTCCGGTCGCTCAGGCTTGCCGCGCAGGCGACAGTTGATCGTCGGAACCGTTTGGCCATCGAGCTTCGCCACACCTGGCTTGGCGCGGCCTTTGGCGATATGAACCACGGACACCGCGACGTTCGCGAGACCGGGCCACAACATGCTACGCACTGCATCGTAGATTTCGACATCATTTGCAGGTCGAGTGATCAGGTGATGCAGAGACGTCGCTCGGGTGTCGCCCTGCGAGATGGTGTTCGTGGCGATGAACCCCAACGTGCCGTTGGTACCCAGCAGGTCGTAGGCGCGTCGAAAAAAATGCGCACAATAGTCCGCATTGCCGTGCGCGCCTGCATGCACCACCTGCAGCCACGGGATGTAGCGATCGCCATGCTGATCGGCGACGGTGTTCTTTCCGGCAAAGGGAGTGTTGCCCAGGAACGCGTCCATGAACGCGGCGCCGGTGGCCTGCTGCCCCTGCAACGGATCCGGGCGGGCCGCGTAAAAGATCTCCGGGAACTCGATGCTCCAGTGGAAAGGCATCACGTGGCGTCGTCCTTCCTCGCGCAGCGCTCTCAGCTCCTCCGGCAACTCCCCGTCGCTATCGAACCAGGCGCGCACCTTGGCGAGCCGTTCCACGCGCGCCCGTTCGCGGTCCTTCTTGTCGGTGTTCGCGAAAAACGCCCCAATCACCAGGTCGCCCACGATCCGCGCCCGTTCCAATGCGAGCTCGGCATCGCGCAACAAGCGCTCCTTCTCCTCGGTCGCTTCCGCCCCGGCCTCGGCCAGCGCCAGAATGCGCTCCCTGTAACCTCGCGCCTCCTCGAGGGCCGCGTCCACCTCCTTCGTAATGCTCGTCAGCTCGAGCTGCTTCGGCGGCGCCCAGTGGAACGACCGGAGCTGATCCAACGTCAAGCCCACCAGCGAATCCCCATGGCGCAGCGCATGATCCACGAACGTAAACGGCGCATCCTTGGCCAGCGTGACGAGCCACATCGAAAGTCGCGCCAGTGTGACGGCAAACGGATTTAGATCGACACCGTACAGGCACCTCTGCGCGACCAGCCGTCGCGCGTGCAGCACCACGTCGTCCGTCTTGCCACGCAGCGCCTCGAGCTTGCTCTCGCGGCTCCAGGCAGCCACTAGCTGATCGGCGAGGAAGCGGCACGTCTCGACCAAGAACGCCCCCGAGCCCATCGCGGGGTCGCAGATCTTGAGGGCCAGGAGCTGCTCGGAGGTGGGCGCCTCACCCAGCGCGCGAAGCAGCGGCTCGAGCGTCTTGGCGACGATCGGGGAGGTGAGCGACTTGGGTGTGTAGTGCGAGCTCGTCCGGCGCCGCTCCGTCCCGGGTTGCAGCACATATTCGCCGCGGGCTCTGCGCTCGCTGCCCTTGACGCGCTCCGCTTCTAGCACGTCGAGCACGGCGTCGTCCGTCTTGGCCTTGGTGAGCTCCGCGGCGAGCTGGGTCGCCTTCTTCTTGGGGAGCCCGGCTGTCTCTTGCAACCACGCCGCGCGGCGCGCGGAGGGCGCGGCCCGGACCTGTTCGGCGCTGACCCAGACGCGCTCGGGCTTGAGGCAGACCGCCGGCGCGTCCAGGCGCACCACGCTATAGCCGATCAGCCCTTCGTACACCGACCCTATCTGTTCGACGTCGAGCGCGCGATACGACAGGCGCTGGCCGTCGAGCACGAGCAGCTTGTCGAGGACACGATAGATCGTTTCATCGTCAACGGTCGGTACACGAAGCAGCGCGCGCTCCTTGGCGCTGTGCGGCGCTCCGCCATCTGGACCCCAGCCCTCGAGAAATGGATAGCGCGTGGGATCGAAGAGCTCGCCGCGCCGTGGGGGCATGACCACCTCGCCCCAGCGAGCCCCATAATAGACCGCGCGAAAGACGGCGAGGAGCCTTGGCCAGGCCCCGAAGCGCCGCGCCATCGTGTCGGGAAACGCGGCATGGTCGGACTGCAACTGACCAAACAGCGAGAGCAAGCTGAGGTCATTCTGGTAAGGGGCGTCTTTGGTGGGCAGGAGACCACGATCTTCGGCGTAGAGCGTGAAAACTAGCCTCAAAAGCACTGTGAGGAGGCCGCCGTACACGTAGTCGCCGCCACGAGCGAGCGGCAGCTCGAGCAGAGCCACGCCATCCCGTTCGGCGGCGCGTTCGAAGCCGCGCAGCAGGATCACGAGCGCGTCGAATACCTGGCCGGCGAGCTCCGTGGTGACGTTGGCCTGGTGCGCGCGGCTCCTGCGCAACAGGGCGGGCAGCTGCCGGTCCTTCTGCACGCCGAAGAAGCGCTGCTTCGAGAGCAACATCACGAAGGCGTCGAGGATGTCGCGGCCGCCGACGGCGGCGAGGTCGCCCACGCGGAAGGTGAGCACGCCGCTCGACTCACCGTGCGGCGCATACACGAGGCGCAGCTCTTCGCGGTTGGTGATCAAGCCAATTGGCACCCGAGTCGCCCGCAGCAGGCGATCGAACTTTGCGAGCGGCGGGTACGCCCAGTGTCCCTCGCGGCGATCCGGCGCGTCGAGCGGCACGCCGGGTAGGTCGCTCACGAGCATCACGAAGCCCTCGCCGGCCCGGCTCTGCGGCGTGCTCACGTCGGGGAGGCCCTCGGCTTGAGTCGCGGCGGGATCGGCGCCACCCCGCTTCTTCAGCGCCAGGGTGGGGCGAATCGTCTCTCCGCCCTCCGGCACGTACAGCTCGAGCTCGGCGGGCAGCTCGGCACCGCGTGAAAACAAGTCGGGCGCCAGTCCCAATACACGGCTGAGGAAGTCATCGAATGATAGAATTTCGCGCCGAGGTTGGCCGGCGTTCGTCTTGCCGATGACTCGGGTCAGCGCCGCGGCCTCGTCCGCCAGCTGCCGCGAAAGCTCGGCATCCCGTTTCTCGAGGCACTCCGCTTCGACCAGAACCGGCACAGAGAGGACGAGGCCCTCGATCGGCTCGAGCATGCCGAGCCAACGTTTGTGATACGCGACTTCGAATTCGCTCATGCGTACAGTCCCCTGTTTCCTTCGGCGGGCGGTTCGTCGGTGAGCACACACGCACGCCGTTCCGAGTGAGCACGGCCTGGGCCGCGCTTTCTTTCGGGCTCGTGCGCCTTTGCCCACAGCCCAGCAACGGTCATTCGTGTGAATGACTGATGAACGGATGAGGCTGTGCGCCGCTCGGAGCCAGCACGGCTGTATGTAATACAATGGGCGCGAGGCCCACCCAGTCGGCGTCAAAAGCACGGGTGACGTTGAACTACACGGAGGAGCGTTTCATCGTGACTCACCGTCTTGATCGTCAAAGCGTTGACGGCGCCGAAGCGGGCGCTACGGCGCGAGCCGCACAGTGGCCTGAGGCTGGCTCAGCGGCGTTCAGGGAGGCCGGGACCAAACCCGTTTGACGGCGACCATTGTCTCACCAACCCGTGCCAGGGTTCCGCAATGGACAGCCGAAGCCCGCCACGGCCTACGCACGAGGGCAGGAGGCCTGACATGACGACCGCGACTGACTACGTCGAGCTGAAGGAGAAGCTGAGGCGCGCCTTCAACGATGGATCCCGGCGGGCGCTCGTGGCCGAGCTTCGGCCGCAAGCGCAGCGGACCCGCCGACAAAATACTCAGCGGTGATGTCTTTCGAGTCGCTCGACACGAACAAAATACTCATCGCGCCACGAAAGGATGCTGATGGTGACGCGTTCATCAACAAACGAACCGGCAAGATCGAGCGCGTCGTGCTAGGCGAAGCGTGTGACGTTGCACAATCCTCACGATGCGCTCTTCCGTGCAGCCTTCGAGTCACCGCGCCACGCCGCGAGTCTGCTGCGTGCGCTGTTGCCGACTGACTTGCTCCGCGTGATCGCGCTCGAGACGCTGTCCCTTCAGTCTGGAGACGGGCGCGGCAAGCAGCTCGAGGAGTTTCGCACGGATCTGCTGTTCAAAGCCGACATCGCGG
>JAYTOL010000214.1:0-5608 GCA_043747815.1 Deltaproteobacteria bacterium | reverse complement strand
GGAAGCCATCATGACCATCGCCGAACAGCTCAGAGCCGAGGGCCTGAAGGAGGGCCTGACCATCGCCGAAAAATTGAAAGCCGAAGGCCTGAGGGAAGGGCTGAGGGAAGGCCGCAAGGAGGGGCTAGGGGGTGTCCCTAGATCGGGCACCGAATTGTTGGATCAAATCGATCACTTGCACAGATGGATTGCGTCGCGGCGTCGCGCATGATCAAAAATCGCCGTGCATCGACACGCGCTGACCGAGGATCAATGGGGACGATTGCAGGCGGTCCTGCCGAAGCAGAAGGCTGGACCGCCCGCGACGCTAGGTGACCGGCTCTTCATCGAAGCCGTGCTGTTCCGGGCCAAGACAGGCATGCCATGGAGAGACCTGCCTGAGCGCTTCGGTCCGTGGAAGTCGGTCTACAACCGGTTCAACAACTGGGCGAAGAAGGGCCGCTGGGAGCTGATCTTCAAGGCCCTTCAGTTGGAGGTCGACGAGTTCGGTTCGATCGCCGATGGCTCCATCGTTCGCGCACACCAAGATGCGTCGGGCGGAAAAGGGGGGTCCAGAGCAATGCCCTCGGCCGTTCTCGCGGAGGTTTTTCGACCAAACTCCACGCCGTCGTCGACACGAAAGGCCGCCCCATCTACATCGCGATCACGCCGGGGCAGCGGCACGAGATGATGAAGGCCGACGAGCTTCTCGCCAACGCTCCCGGCAAGGCGTTCATCGCCGACGCCGGCTACGACTCAAACCGATTCCGGCAGGCCATCCGAGACAAGAAGAAGCGGGCCGTCATCGGCTCCAAGCCCGAGCGACCGCGCAAGCTGCCGAAGTCTCGCGCGCTGTACAGCAAGCGCTATCTCGTCGAGTGCTTCTTCCACAACTTGAAGCGCTTCCGCGCCATCGCCACGCGCTTCGAGAAGACGGCGCGGAACTTCCTCGCACTCACTCATGTCGCATGCGCGTGGCTATGGCTTGCGCCAAACTAGGGACACCCCCTAGAGCAGACCCTCACGAAACTCTTGACCCTGAAATTTGGGTCGTTGCCCCCTGCCCTCATGTCCCGGGTTGAAGCCGCTGACGCGAAAACGCTGGAGCGCTGGTTGGAACGGATCCTGACGGCGGATAGTGTGGAAAACGTCTTGGCAGACTGACGGCATGACGATCACAGTCACCCTCGACCCGCCCCCCGATGCCGAACGAGAAGCGCCGGATGAGCTCGCCCGGCGTCTCAGGTTGCTTTGGGCCGTCGATGAAACGCGGCAAGGCCGCATGACGCGCTCGCGCGCGGCGTCCATCCTGGGGTTCGGGCTGGACGAGTTTCTCGGCGAAGCCTCCCTTCGCGGCCTCGACACCATCGACTACGATCTGGAGGACTTTCGACGCGAGCTGGCAGGCGCGCGGAAATCGTCGTCAGAATAGCGGCTGAGCTGTTTCGAGCGATTGTGTAGCGGCGCCAAGCCCTTGACGACTGAGGCCGAGCGCGGCCCACATCCGCTACCGACGGCGCTCCTGCACCGACCCAATTGGAGACGAGGCCTTAGCTTGGCCTCGGGCGAGAGCGTTCGCTCGGGCGTGGCCACTAAATTCGACCTCGTTCCCCCTTCGCCCAGAACGATTCTCGAGCTCTTGCCGAAGCCGCGATTGCTGGAGCTTTCGCGCGACCTCGGCGTCGTGGTCAAGAGCAGCGCGACCAAGGACGATCAGGTGGGCGCGCTGGCGCGTAGGGGTAAGGGGACGCTGCCACAAATTCTACGGGCGCTCGGTCGCGACGAGCTGAAGCGCGCTTGCCGCGAGCACGGGCTCGATGATCGCGGGCGCTCGCGCGAGGAGCTCGCGAAGCGGATTCTCGGCGCCCGCCAGGCGGCGAACGACTCGCAGTCACCGAGCAGTGTGCCTGCGTTTCGGCTCGACCCGATGGCGGGCGACATCGTGACCGTGCGGCAACGCCAGTATCTCGTGACCGAGGTGATTCCGCGCGCCGTCGAAGGGGCGATGAGGGTCGTGCGTTTGGTCTGTCTGGACGACGATGCTCAGGGCCGACCGCTCGAGGTGCTGTGGGAGCTCGAGCTCGGGGCGTGCATCCAGCAGCCTCAGGCACGCGGATTGGGCGAGGGCGACGTCGCGGCGCTGGATGAGCCGCGAGAGTTTGCGGCCTACTTTCACGCGCTCAAATGGAACCGGGTGACGGCGACCGATGGTCGGCTGTTTCAGGCCCCGTTTCGCGCCGGCATTGCTCTCAAATCGTATCAACTGACGCCGCTACGCAAAGCGCTGGAGCTGCCCCGCGCGAACCTGTTCATTGCCGATGACGTGGGGCTCGGGAAGACCATCGAGGCGGGGCTCGTGGTCCAAGAGCTGC
The DNA here is from genome assembly GCA_043747815.1 of Deltaproteobacteria bacterium. Classification (GTDB taxonomy): domain Bacteria; phylum Myxococcota_A; class Polyangia; order Polyangiales; family Polyangiaceae; genus SZUA-265. The sequence continues at coordinate 3,257 of JAYTOL010000214.1, read as the reverse complement.
TCCTCCGGCAACGCATCGACTGGGTGCTCATCGTTTGCCCGGCCTCGGTCACCTTGCAGTGGAAGATGGAGATGGAGCGCCGGTTCGGGCTCGCGTTCGAGGTGTACAATCGTGATTTCGTGACGCGCCGACGGCAGGAGCGCGGGTTTCAAGTGAACCCATGGGCGACGCATAACCGCTTCATCGTTTCGTACCAGACCTTTCGCCGTCCCGAGTATCGCGACGCGCTGCTCAACCAGCTCGACAACAAGCGCAAGAAGAGCTTGCTCGTGCTCGACGAAGCGCATACGGCCGCGCCCTCTACGGCGAGCAAATACGCTCTCGATTCACTGACGACCAAGGCGATCCGCGATCTGTCCGGCCGTTTTGAGAATCGATTGTTTCTGAGTGCGACGCCGCACAATGGCCACTCGAACTCCTTCAGCGCGCTGCTCGAGATGCTCGACCCCCAGCGCTTCCTGCGCGGCACCGTGATCTCGGGGCCCGAGCAGCTCGCGGCGGTGATGGTGCGGCGGCTCAAGTCCGATCTCATCGCGCTCGGCACTACGGGGTTTCCAGAGCGTCGGCTGGTTCAGGTCGATCTCGTGCATGACGGAGCCGCATGGCAGGCACGGAGGATCCTGGACGATACTCCCGGCGCGGCGCAGTCGCTCGGGACCGGGTCGGCCACGGAGCTAGAGTTGAGCACGCTCTTGGCTCGCTACAAGGAGCTCGCATGCCCCGCAAAGGGGCGTGGACGGCTGGTATTCATCAATCTGCAAAAACGCTTGCTGTCCAGCGTGGAGGCCTTCGCACGCACGCTCGAGAAACACGCAGCCAGTATCGGAGGCGTCCAGCTGGCGCTGGAAGAAGATCTCGAGGTCGAAGAAACGGACGACGAAGATGGACTCTCGTCCGAGGCGGAAGATGCGCAGAACGAGCTCGCCGTGGCTGCTGCGACAGCCCGGCTGGCCCCTCCAGCTGCCGACGCGGCAAAGCTCCTCGAGCGCATGCGCAGGCTGGCGCAGCAACACAGAAGCGCCGCTGACGCGAAGGCGCGGGCGCTCGTCGCCTGGATCCGTGAGCAGCAATGCCCCGCGGCCAGCCTCGACGGTGCACCGCGAGGCGCGAGCAAGCGCTGGACCGACCGGCGAGTCATCATTTTTACCGAGTACGGGCACACGAAGACGTACCTGCGCAAGCTGCTCGAATCCGCGATCGAGGGCACCGAGCGGGCCGAGGACCGCATCCGGGTCTTCGACGGCGGGATGTCCGAAGACAACCGCGCGCTGTTGCAAGAAGAGTTCAACGGAGACCCGGAGACCTACCCGGTGCGCATCCTGCTCGCGACGGACGCCGCCCGAGAAGGCGTGAACCTCCAAGGCCATTGCACCGACCTCTTCCACTACGACATTCCGTGGAATCCAGGCAGGCTCGAGCAACGCAACGGTCGCATCGACCGCACCCTGCAGTCAGAGCCCGAGGTGCGTTGTCACTATTTCTTCTATCCGCAGCGCACCGAGGATGACGTCTTGCGCGCCGTGGTGCGCAAGGTGGGCCAAATTCAGCGCGAGCTCGGCTCGGTCGGCGCCGTCGTCTTCGACGGCATCGCCGATGCGTTGGAGCGTGGTGGTATCGACCGTTCGGTATTGAGTCGCCTCGAGGAGGACGAACGCCACGTCCGCGCGACCAGCAGCGCCGCCCAGGAGCTCGAGGCAGCACGCACCGAGGGCTTGGAGAAGGAGATCCAGCAAGCCGAGCGTATCCTCAATGAGTCGAGGGCCGTGCTCGAGTTCGATCCGAAGCTGTTGCGAGATGCGATCGACGTCGGCCTAGGCTGGGCGGGCGCGCAGCCGCTCTCCCAAGCGCCGTCGCCCAAAGATGAGCCAGCGCTCGGCGCCTATCACTTGCCCGAGCTCGGTGCCGGTTGGGCCGCTACCCTCGACAGCGCCCGACCCGCGCGCAGGCGGGACGAGCCGCTCGAGCAGTGGCGCAAGCGCGCACCGTTGCCCGTCGTGTTCGAGGCGCCGGAGAAGCTCAGCACGCCGGTCGTGCAGCTGCATCTCAAGCACCCGATCGTCCAACGCTTACTCGCGCGCTTCCTCTCCCAGGGCTATTCCGCGCACGACCTGTCCCGCGTCACCGTGCTCAGAAACCCCAAAGATTCCGTACCCCGTGTCATCGCGCTCGGCCGGCTCTCGATCTTTGGTCATGCGGCAACGCGCCTGCACGACCAGATCCTCGCCGTCGCGGCTTCGTTGCCGGCAAAGGGGGGCAAGCTGGTCGTTGCCGGCGAAGACGAAGACCGCGCGGCAGGCGATCGGCTCGAAGAGCTGTTCGCCAGCTCGCCCACACTGGCCAAGGTCCCCGAGAAGGTACGAGAAACGCTGAAGAAGCAGGCGGCCCACCATTTCGTCGAGCTCTGGCCCCATGTAGAGCAAGAGGCCGATGCTCGGGCGCACGAGGCCGAGAGCAAGCTGCAGCGCCGGGGGCGAACAGAAGCCAAAGCGCTCGAGAAGATCATCCGAGACCAGATTCGTCTCGCCGATCAGACGCTCGGCAAGCAGCTGGCGTTCGAGTTCACGGAAGCGGAGCGCGAACAACGGGAGCAGCGCGATCGTGACCGCAAGTATATTGCTGGGCGGCGTGAGACGCTCGCTCTGGAGGCCGTGGAGGAGCCGAAGGCCATCGTTGCGAGCTACGAGGTGCTGCGGCGACGTGTAGAGCCGGTCGGGCTGGTTTATCTTTGGCCGACGACGCGGTGAGCGGCACTCGGAATGCAGTAACGCCGAGGCGGATCAGGGGCGGGCGACGGTATGATGACGGACTTTTGGTCGATGCGCGGCGAACCCCCAGCGTGAGCACCCCCGAAGGGCGGCGTTTCATTAGCTCCACGACCTTCGTGAGACCACGTGCTCCAGTCGAGTTACACGAACACAATACTCAGCGGTGATGTCTTTCGGGTCGCGCGAGACGAACAAAATACTCATCGCGCCACGAAAGGATGCTGATGGTGACGCGTTCATCAACAAACGAACCGGCAAGATCGATCGCGTCGTGCTAGGCGAAGCGTGTGACGTTGCACAATCCTCACGATGCGCTCTTCCGTGCAGCCTTCGAGTCACCGCACCACGCCGCGAGTCTGCTGCGTGCGCTGTTGCCGACTGACTTGCTCCGCCTGATCGCGCTCGAGACGCTGTCCCTTCAGTCTGGAGACGGGCGCGGCAAGCAGCTCGAGGAGTTTCGCACGGATCTGCTGTTCAAAGCCGACATCGCGG
>JAYTOL010000213.1:0-1118 GCA_043747815.1 Deltaproteobacteria bacterium | reverse complement strand
TGCGGCGCGGCCTCCGCGATTTGTTGGTCACAACGTTGGCGTCCGCTCGGATCATTGCAGAGCAGGCCTTGAGCCGCCGCCAGCATCACCGTGTAATGTCCGCTGCCACGCAGCTCTTCGAGACAACGTTCACACGCTCCTGACGTCGCAGTACCCCAGGGCAACTGAGGTAAACCGGGGAGTGCTGCAGGCAAACCTGGCGTCGGCGTGGGCAGCGGCGTCGTCGGAATCGCCGGCGGCGTGCCCGGGGTCGTGGGCGTCACACCGGGAATGGGAGGCAGCTGCGGAGTTGAGCCCGGCGGCAGCGTCGGAACCGGAGCAGGGGGCTGGCTCGGAGGCGTTATTGGGGGAGTAGCAGGGGAGGGTGGAGCCGGCGTGCGCGGGCGCTCGGGACTCGGCGTTGGCGGCGTGGCGGGAGTTATCGGCTCGCTGGGTGTGGGCTCGACAGCGCTCGGCACCACGACCGCGGGCTCGGGTAACGCTACGATTGGCGGCGGTTCTTCGCGCGGGCGACCAAAACTGGAAAACCACTCCAGGCCACGGCCGCTGATCGCCAAAAACGAGAATGTCGCGGCGAGCACGGCCGAGACCACGAGCGCGCTCCAAATCAAGCCGAGCCTTCTGCGCTGGGGGGGTGCACGCCAGGGCTCTGCGGCTCGCGCTGCCCCCTGCAACGGATCCGGCGCTGGCCGTGGAGCTGCGGCCGCCATCGGACGCGTCGTCGCGACCACGCGCTCGGCGCCGCCTGCGCCGAACTCTGGTAATTGAGTCATGGGCGACGTTTTCATACCGCCCTGAGCTGGTGGCGCGGTGACGACGGGTTGCTTCACCTGCTCGTGTGGAGCTTCGTTGCGCGGTGGGGACTCTGTCGAGGACAGCTCTTTTGCGAATTCGCTGACCGAGCTCTGACGCTCTGCCGGGTTCTTCGCCAGGGCACGCATCACGGCCTGCCGCATGCTCTCGGGAATCGGTCCGGCGCCGTGTTCGCTCTCGAGTGCGGGCGGCGCCGTGTTCGAATGCGCCTCCGCCCATTCTCGGGCCGTGTTGGCGCTGAAGGGCAGCTGCCCTTTGAGCATCTGATAGGTGGTCACGCCGAGCGAGTAGAGATCGCTGCGCGG
>JAYTOL010000212.1:0-2107 GCA_043747815.1 Deltaproteobacteria bacterium | reverse complement strand
CCGATCTGGCGCGACGCGTTCGCGAAGCTCTGCGTCTCCACCACGCGCACGAATGCTTCGATGCTCAGTATCAGGTCCACCCGTCCGTCCTTGTGGAATTCATATGCAGGCCTGGAATTACACTGATCGTGTTCTTTGTCCCCAGCAATGGTGCAATGGTCGCTCAGCCATCACCTATTTCACGCCAGACCGCTGCTGTAAGACGCTCGATGGCTGCATAGTACCGGGCTCGCAACGATTCCGGCGTATCCTTCAGGTTCATGGCGTCGTAGAGTTCCTGCGCCACCACGGAACCGATCGCGTGGACCGCGTCATGTCGGGATAACCCCTCTTTCATCAGGCGAGCGAGCGCTCGATCAACCTGCTCGTCATTCTCGGCAAGTTGGTTTTCAACGACAACATGAATGGTCGCGTGAAGGGTTCGTGCGGCTCTCGGCAGGTGAATGCGTGCGTCTCGGTGATACCACTCGGCGAGGACTATTCTTTCGCCCTCATCCAGGGCGAGCCAATCTTCGCGGCTCGGAGCCACTTCAGGATCGTAACAGTCCATTGGTTAATGCCTGTCTGCAAGGGTTAACGAAGATTCAGGGTGGGTTGCCAGGAGACGGCCCCTGCGCTTTCTCAGCCTGCTCCAGCCAGAATTGCATGTCCATTTCGCGATACATCGTGGTGGCGGTCGTGAGGTGCTCTCGCGCTTGATCCCACTTGCTCGTCTGTTGATAGAGCTTGCCAAGGCCGAAGTTGCAGTGAGCGACGAGCGGGCGCATGCCCAGGTCGGTCGCGAGCGTGAGCGCCTGCCGGTACGCGTCCCCGGCCGGCTCAGACTCAGTGGGCTCATGGGCGTGAATGTCGCCGAGCAGTTTCAGACCCCAGGCTTCCCAGGCCCGCTCCTGGTGAGCGCGCGCCAGCGCCACCGCCTGCTCCGCCTGCTCCCGCGCCTCGGCGATCCGTGCGAGGAGGAGATAGCCATCGGCCAGGAACGTGATGAGCAACGAACGGAGGCCCAGAATCCGCACCGCCGTGACCGCATCGACCGCCTCCTCCAGCAACCGCACCGCATCAGCCGCGCGCCCAGACCAGAGATAGGCGGAGCCCAGCAACGCCGCGACGTACGGCAGCGCGAGGCGAAACTCCATCCCCCGGCACAGCGCAAGACCTTGCTCCAGCACCCGGGTTGCCGCCGCGAAGTCGCCGCGCCGCAGATGGGCGCACCCGAGGCCAAAGCGGGCCCAGACCTCGCTGTACGGATGGTCTGCAGCCCGGGCGATCCGCTGGCCCTCTTCCCCTGCGGCAATGGCCTCGGCGAACGCTCCCAGCTCCGCCAGGACCACCGCCAGGAGATAGCGGGCGAGCACCGCCGGCAAGCCCCCCAGCCCGAAGCGCTCGCCGAGCGACGCGCCCTTGACGAGGCCGATCGCCGCGCGCACGGGCTCGGCCGCCCGGCGCGGGTCGCCCGACCACCAGAGCGCCACGCCGAGATAGTAGTTCGCGACGACGCGCAGCCCGAGGTCGCCGACCGCCTCGGCGATGGCGCACGCGCGCTCCGCCGTGTCGATCGCCCAAGCGTGCTCGCCAAGGTTGGTATGGAGCTGCGCCTGGAACCCAAGCACCCGCCCGAGCCGCCGCTGGTCATGGAGCCCCTCCGCCAGCGCGCGCGCCTCGTTCAGGTCCTCGCCCAGCCGCGCCAACTCGCCGAGCGCGAAGAGGGCGCTGCGTTGCTCGAAGCACAGGTCGATGCGCTGCTCGGTCCGGGCCCGGCTCTCGGGCAACTCGCGCAGCGCGGCCTGCGCCTGGTCGCAGTGGGCGAGGGCCTCCCGGGAGGCCGAGCGGTCGAGCGCGCGGGTCCCCGCCTGCCGGCTATAGCGGACCGCCTGGTCCCACAGCTGCCCGCGCAGCGCGTGGTGGGCGATGCGCTCCACATGTTCACTTAGCCGGTCCGCGTAGAGCCGCTCGATCGCGCCCGCGATCTGCGCGTGAAGCTGGCGGCGCCGGTCCTGCAGCAGGCTCACGTAGGTCACCTCGTGGGTGAGCGCGTGCTTGAAGGTGTGCTCCAGGTCCGGGAACAGCCGCGTCTCGTAGAGGAATTCCGCTTCCTGCAGATGCGCGA
>JAYTOL010000211.1:0-13438 GCA_043747815.1 Deltaproteobacteria bacterium | reverse complement strand
CGGCGGGGACGATGACGACGACGGCGGGGACGATGACGATGACGTGGGGGGCGATGACGATGACGTCGGGGGCGTGCCCCCGACGCCTGTGACCCCGCCGCCCGTGACGAATCCGAATCCCAACCCCGTCACCCCCGTGGACAGCGTCACCTTCAGCGCCGACATTCGTCCGATCCTGCTGGCGAACTGCAGCCGCTGTCACGCCTCGGGCCGCTTGCCGAATTTCGCGAGCGCCAATGCGAGCACGGGCTTCGACGTGGCCGTCAGTGAGAGAAACAGCATCGTGTCACTGATCAACGCGGGCGAGATGCCGGCGGATACGTGCAACGGCCCGCCGGGGAGCAACGGCTGCGTGTCGGTGGCGGACTTCGCGCTGATCCGCCAGTGGGTGGCCGCGGGCACGCCCGAATGACGTCTGCCGCGGGCTAGCCGCGCAAGACAGCGACGACCCGGCTCGTTCCGGGTTGTCGCCTCAGGCGGCGCCAGAGGGGGCAGCGCGTACGGGCGCGCGAGCCACCTTCTGCGCTCGACACGAGGCAGCGTTCTGGTATGGGGTGTAGCCCATTTTGCGGCCAAACCTCAGGAGGAGCCGGCGTGGTCGAGCTCGCACTTCGCTTCTGGAACGTCATCAGCCATCTGGATCAACACCTCGACGACTGGGCTGCGTCGATGGGTGGGTGGCTGTACGCGGCGCTGTTTCTCGTCATTTTCTGCGAGACCGGGCTGGTCGTCACGCCGTTTCTCCCGGGTGACTCGCTGCTCTTCGCGGTGGGCGCGTTGTGCGCGCGGGACGGCTCGCCGTTGCACATCGCGTTGATCATCCCGCTGTTGTTCGTGGCTGCCGTGGTCGGCGACGCGGTCAACTACGCCGCGGGCCGCCACATCGGGCCGCGTGTGTTCAAGAGTGAGAAGTCCTTCTTCCTCAATAAAAAGCACCTCGAGCGCACGCAGAGCTTCTACGATCGCTACGGCGGCAAGACGATCATCATCGCGCGTTTCATCCCGATCATCCGCACCTTCGCGCCCTTCGTGGCGGGTATCGGTCACATGCGTTATCGGCGCTTCTTCGCCTTCAACGTGGTCGGGGCGCTGCTGTGGGTGGGCCTGTTTGTGCCCGCGGGCTACGCCTTTGGCAACCTCGAGTTCGTCAAGAAGCAGTTCCACTACGTGATCTTGGCCATCATCGTGCTGAGCGTGTTGCCGGCGGCCATTGAATTCCTGCGCGAGTGGCGGGCTCGGCGCCTGCAGCCTGGCGCAGAGACCGGCGCTTGAGCGCGCGGCGTACCGCGTCGTAGGAGCCCAGAGCACCCACTCGAGGAACAGGCGCCATGCTCAATTGTCCCCACTGCGGCGAGCCGCTCGATACTTTCGTCGACCCTGGCGGCGGCGCGCACCAGGATTACGTGGAGGACTGCGCCGTATGCTGCCGGCCCATTCGCTTCGTCGCCGTTCTGGATGCGGACTCGGGCGATTACAGCGTCGAGGCGTTCGCCGAAATCTGAGCCTCTGCCGGGCGACCAGATATCACGCCTCGACATCACTCGCCGGCCGGGAGTCCTGATTGCGGTCGCGCTTTAACGGAGCGCGGCCGTCGAGCAACATACCCCTAGCGTGGTGAATGTATTTGGCTCGATATCGCGACGGGGACGCATTGCCGCTCGGGCAGCGCGCCGCGTTTATCCTGAAGCCGACGCCGCAGGTCATGCCCACCGCTCGAGAGCACGCCCCCGCACACCCGAGCCCTGATCTCGCTGACACACTTTATCGAGACGCACACACTGCTCACTTTGCGCGTGCCGACTACGCCGGCGCGCTGATCGCTTGGGACCGCTACCTCGCTGCTGCTGGACCGGGCCACCGCTGGCTGCTCGAGGCTCGCGCTTGTCGGCCGCGATGCCCGCTCTGCCGCTCGACGCGCGCGATTGAGACCTGCCCCGCGTAGGGCTCGTCGCATTTGGTCTCGCTCTTGCTTAGGTGGCCCCTGCTTGCTTGGAGAAAAAACGTACATGAATGAACGTCACCGCTATCGCTGGCTTGGCTCTGCGTGGCTGCCGCTGCTCGCGTCCTCATGGCTCTCGGCTTGTGAGATCCAGATCGAGTCGGAGCCTGAAGACATGTCCTCGTGGTCCTCCGAAGCGGGGCTCGATGCCGAGCCGGGCTCGAGGGACCGGAGCTGGTCGAACGATCCACCCGCCCCCGCTCCGCTGCGCGCGCCGGCGTCGAAACCCGTCTTACCTGCGGCGGGCGCTTACGCTCCGGACGCGCCGAGTCTACCAGCCGATCTCTACCGCGACCTGATCGTGCTCGATCCCGAGCTCGTGAATGGGCCACTCGCCGCGAACGCCGACGCCGCTGCCCCCTGGAGCTTTCGCGCTCAGATGCAGTGGCTCGGTGGCGCTGCGCGCGAGCCCTTCGACTTCACGCGATCCTGGCTCGGGCAGTGGGAGAGCCCGAGCAGCGTCGGAGCCGAGCTCGCGCCCGTCACACCTCGCCCGGCGGCGCGAGAGCTGCTCATGGACCCGTGGCTGTCGTCAGGCTCGTCAGGCGTCGCTGCGTCCGCGGGCTCTGCTGCGGCGCCGGCATACGCGGCGGAGCGGCCCGGAGAGGTGCTGGCAGCGCCCACGCCTTCCTGGTCGCGGGCGCCGTTTCGGCTGATCGCCATCGTCAATCGCGTCGACCTGGCGAGCGATCCCTGCACCGGTTTGCAGGCGAGCGTGTAACGGCTGCCATGGCGGCGACACGGCGGGCGCTGCCCTTCCGGCACATCGGCGCGAGCGCGTCGGCAGATAGCCCGGCTCGGCTCTCGCGCTTTCTCTACCACCCTGACGCGGGCTCCGACGAGCTGCGCCGACGCGCCGAACGGCTCGAGGCGCTCGCCACGAGCGTGTGCGAGCCCGGCGCCGAGGCGCTCGCGTATCCTGGGCAATAACGGCGACAGCAGCTTGCCGCGCTGACAAACGCGGGGCCCGCCCTGCCAGAATGACAGCGGAATTCGGGCCTCGCAGAGCGACGAATCCCGGGTTTTTTCGGGGTTTATGCCCCTCCCTTGCCTCATGAAGCAATGGCATGCGGCTTGCTCTCCACGAATGCCATGTTCTCCAGTGCAGCACCCCTTCTGCTCTTGGCTGCGGCTTCGCCCCGTCGGCCCTACCTTGCCGTGTGTCCGCCCTCGGCGCAGCCCGTGCGCGTCGACGTCGAGGCGGCGTCGCTCGATGCGGCCGAGGCTTGCGTCACGCCTCAAAGCGCTGCCGGGCCTGACGCGGGAAAGCGCGATGCTACGGAGCGTGATGCGGGCGCGGCCCCGCTTCGCACGTCCGGCGTGGCTGTTTCGGCGGCTCGGACCCGGGCGGAGCTGATCGACATGCTGCCCGCCTTGCGGCGGCGGGCATGGCGCTGGTGTCGCGACCGCGCGGAGGCGGAAGATCTGGCGCAGGAGACCGTGCTGCGGGCGCTCGGCACCGCGCCGCGCTTCGACTCGGACAACCACCTGCGCGCCTGGCTGTACACGGTGCTTCGTAACCTGTTCATCTCCCGCCGCCGTCGCGATCAAAGCGCCCAACGCGCCCTCGCGGAGCTGGGCGGTGCCACGACGTCTCTCGCCAGCGCCGCGCCGCCCGCGCAGTTCCTCACGCGCAGCGTGGAGCGAGCGCTCCATACCTTGCCCGAGGCCTTTGCGTGCGTCATCAGGTTGGTCGATCTCGAGGAGCACACCTACGCCGATGCGGCGAGCGTGCTCGGTATCCCGGTGGGGACGGTGATGAGTCGGTTGTTCCGCGCGCGGCAACGCCTAGCGCAGCAGCTGTGTGATGGTGACGTTATTTGAACCGGGGGGGGGTGCGTTGCTGTGTGATAGGGGGTCGCGCGGGATGGCGGGATCTCGTTAGGCTGGGTGGGTTTTCAGAGGAGACTTAATGGCACGCAAGAATCGGGTCGATGCGGCTGTCGAGGAGCTGCGCGCGTTTGGTCTGACTTATCCGGGTGCGCACACGAAGAGCCCTTGGCCGGGTCACCTCGATCTGGCCGTCAATGATAAGACCTTTGCTTACCTGAGCGTGCCGGGCGATCCGCTCAGTATCTCTTGCAAGCTCCCGCATTCGAGCGACGCTGCGTTGGCGTTGCCGTTTGCGATGCCCACCGCGTATGGGCTGGGCAAAAGTGGCTGGGTGTCGGCCACGTTTCCAGAGCAGGCCGCCATCCCCATCGAGCTGTTCAAGCAGTGGATCGACGAGAGCTATCGGGCGCAGGCGCCCAAGCGGCTCGCTGCCGGGGTGCCTCCGCTCGAGCTCGGCTCGGGGGGCGAAACGCCAGCCGTGGACGGCGAGGCGCGCACCGGTGCGCCCGTGCGTCGTGTCAAGAAGCGTGCTGTCAAGCGGGCGCGCACTGTCAAGCGGGCGCGTTCCACCGTGAAACAGTCCGGTCTTCCAGCGGCGGCCTCGCCGCGCGCCACAGCGCAAAAACGCCCCACCCGCCGGCGGCCAGCCGCGACCGGGCCGTCGAAGAAGGCCAGCGCTCGCGCGGGCTCGAGCGGCGAAAGGTCGAAGCCTCGTGTCCGTTAGCCGGTAATTGCTTGGCCGCAATTGCCGCGGATCTGCCGCGGATCTGCCACGGCCTCTGCCACGTCTGGCTGAACGGGCAGCGCACGTGTACAACCGGGGCCATGTACGAGTCTAACTCTCGCACGGAACGCATTCAGCGGGGTTCGTTGCTCGTGCTCGCGCTGGGTACGACCGTGTTGTTCTTGTGGGTGATCTGGGATTTCATCCTGGCCCTGCTCTTGGCCGTGATCCTGAGCGGTATGTTCCACCCGCTCTATCGGCGAGTGGCCCGGCGCCTGGGCTACCGGCGCAGCGTGGCGGCGGCCATCACCGTGGGCGGGGTGCTGATGGGGGTGATCGTGCCGTTGGTCGTGTTCTTGATCATGATTGCCGACCAAGCCATCCAGCTCAGCCAGGTGGCGAGGCCCTGGCTGGAGGCGAACGCCTCGCAATTCACCCGGTTTGACAACCTCTTCGAGCGGGTGCCGCAGCTGCGTTTTCTCGAGCCCTACCGCGAGCAGATCGTGCCCAAGCTGGGCGAGTTGGCGTCTGCGTTGGGCAGCCTGTCCGTCGGCTTCCTCACCTCCGCGGCGACGCAGACGGCGACCGCGGCGCTGATGTGCTTCGTGGTGCTCTACGCCATGTACTTCTTCTTGAAGGACGGGAAATCCGCGCTCGACAAGATGCTGTACTACTTGCCCCTGCCGCCGCAGGACGAGACGCGCATGATTGAGCGCTTCATGTCCGTGGCACGCGCCACCATCAAGGGCACGATCATCATCGGCGCCGTCCAGGGCTTCCTGGGCGGCATCGGGTTCGCGGTCGCCGGCATCAACGGCGCTGCGGTGTGGGGCACGGTGATGGCGCTCTTGTCCGCCATCCCGGGCCTGGGCCACGCGCTGGTCTGGATACCGGTCACCATCTATCTCGCTGCGTCGGGCCAGTGGGGCGCCTTCTTCGGGCTCCTGATCTGGTGCGCGGGTGTGGTTGGCTCGGTCGACAACTTCCTCAGGCCCTGGCTGATCGGTAAGGACACCGAGTTGCCCGATCTGATCATCCTCGTCTCCACCCTCGGGGGGCTGGTGTTGTTTGGTCCGCTGGGCTTCATCGTCGGTCCGATCGTCGCGGCCCTGTTCGTGACCGTCTGGGAGTTGTATGGCGCGGCCTTCGAGGATCTCCTGCCGCCTGTGCCCGACCCGCCCGCGTCGATCGCCGAGTTCACGAGCAGCCGGCCGCCGCCGCCGGATCTGGCGGAGCCGCCAGACCCGCTCGAGGAGGAAGAGAGGCCGAGGCCGCGACGACGCTGAGAGCCTGCTGGCGCGGCATCCGCCCGAGACGGGCGAGCATCGCCTTTCCAAAACCGGCAAGCGGCACCGGTCCTCCCCTGAGGTGAGCACGAGGGCCGGTGCCGCTAAGTCTGATTGTCGCGAGGGTCAGGGCGCGCGGGAGGGCATCATGATTATTGGGTGACGCGGACGAAGCGCACTTCGCCGAGCGGGGTGGAGAGGTTACGTGGGTTCTTGAACGAGGCGTTGTCGAAGGCGCCTACCAGGCTGTCGCCCGAGGTCGACGCGCGCAATAAGAGGCTCGGGGGATCGGCTCCGTAACCCGCTTGGCAGGAGACGCTTGTGCACTCACAGAATTGGCTCAAGAAAATCTTGTCACAGCTCAGCTCGGCGACGACAGGTAACTCGACGCACTGCTCGAATGCATCGTTGTACTCATCGACGGGCAGGTCGAGGAAATTGTCGGGGCAGCGACTGAAGTCCTGGTCACCGTACAATCCACAGGTTTGGTTCGTGCCGTCCGCGGCGATGTCGTAACCGCTGGGCGACTCCGGCAGGGGACCAAAGGTGCCGTCGCGTCTCGCGTGAGGGGTTTGCAGCTCGCACCAGGAACCCACGAACTCACTCGTCGTGTAAACCAGCTGGATCACCCCATCGGCGATGCCGGGTCCGGAGCCGTCAGGCGCCTCGCCTTCTCCGCCAAAGTATGGCACGTGGAAGGTGTAAGCAAAGCCTTCGAAGACGGGCAGGTGATGATCGTAGTCCTGAAACTTGCCCGGGAATAGCGTGGGTCCGTAGCTAATGAGCGGCTCGTAATTCAAGCCCACCGGGTAACCCAGATCGGGATCGGTGGCAGGCGGCGGGGCTTGCCCGACGCCAAAGGTCAGTGTGCCGGTGAGCGTGGGCTCGCCGTTTACGTCGAGGGTCTGCGCGATATCCAGCACGAAGCTCGTGGCGCCCGAGGGGAACTCATAGACGGGCGCCGGCTCATTGGGACTGGCGCTCAGCGCCAGCGGATCGGTCGCCTCCCCAATCCAGCGCCCGACGAAGCCGAGGCGGCTACTGCTAAACGGCTCGTTGGGCTCGTTGCGCAAATCCTGAGCGCCTTGCGTGAAGCCGAGCTCATGCGTGTCGCCGCCTTGGCAAGCCGTGATCGACAAGGCTCCGAGCAAGCAAAAGGCAGAGCTCGAGAGCCCATGCTGAGGAAGGTGGGTCGAGATAGAAAGGTGTCGTTTCATGCACAGTGAGTGTCGGGAGCGGATCGTCATTGGAGGCACGGCGCGCGTTTTTTTGGTTCAACGTCGCGTTGGCGCGCGCTGGCTCCAGCCGATGCAGCTCTTCTCGATACGGGCAGCATAGATGGAGTGAGGATTTTGCCCTGCGAGCGCCTGGGCGGCTCGCTCGGCGCGATCCGTCTGGCCGCTTTCGCACAGGGCGAGCACGCGCGTGGCTTGTCGCTCTTCATTCAACAGCTCTCGCGGGAAGCGGGCGTCGAGCTCGTCGAGCAGGGCCATGGCGAGGAGCGGCTCCCCCCCGTCGACCGCGCGCTGGGCGCGCTGCACCAGGCGCACTGCTTCGAGAAACTGCGGTCCTTTGCGCTGCGTCGGAGCGCTGGTGCGCTTCTTTTGAGGCCGCTGCATCGGCGCCGTGGGGTTGGAGCTCGCCGTTGGCGCCGCATCGACGCCGCTGGGCGTGGGCTCCGCCGTCGAGCGCGTGGCGGGCTCGGGCGTGGCGCTCCGCGGTGAGCTGGTTGCGTGCGTCGTTGGGGGCGGTACCTCTTGTGCCGTGACGCTGACCGGCGGCGGCTCGTCGACGGGCGCGGGGTTGAAGCTCGAGCCGAGGAAGTAGCCGATGACCCCGGTGACGGCGCCCACCAAGAGGAGCTGACCGAGCGCGGCGTGCGTGCGCAGCGCAGCGTGCGTGTGCAGCGCGGCCTCAGGCGGCAGCGGAGCGGGCGGCAGCGGAGCGGGCGGCAGCGGAGCGGGACGAGCGCCGCCCGCCGGCCCTGCCCCGGGCGCGCCGGGTGTGCCCAGGCGCAGGCGCAGGGCCTCGAGCACCCTGAGCTTGTCGGCAGCGCTCGGCTCACGAGCGACGCGCGCCAACTCTAACGTCATCTCGACATTCGGGTCGAAACGCGCATCGAAGTTTGTCATGGCGCCTGGCTCTCCTCGTCAGCGAGCTCACGCTCGAGCCACTGCTTGAAGGAGTGGCGCAGCGAACGGACGCGCTTGTAGACGGTGGTGACGTCGACGCCGGTGGCGTCGGCCGTCTCCGTCGCCGAGAGGTGCTCCAGCAGGTTGCAGACGAAGATGGCCCGCCGCTGCTCGTCGAGCGTTTCGAGAAAGCGCTGCACGCGTGCCCACGCCTCGCGCGCCGACTGGATCATCTCGGGGTCGGGTGGTGGATCTGCGAGCGGCTGCTCGGGCAGGTTTTTCGCGCGGCGTTCGTCAGCGCGGCGCTGGTTGCGGGCCACGTTCAGCGCGACGCCGAACAGCCAGGTCTTTAAGGCCGAGCGGCCCTCGAAGCTCGGCAGGCGCTGGTGCACGACCAGCCACACTTCTTGTACGGCGTCGTCGAGCGCGGACCCGGGGACGCCGAGGTGGCCGAGCACGCGCCACGTGAAGCCGAAGTACAGGCCGTAGAGGCGTTCGAAAGGGGGTGGATCAATGAGTGAGACCGAGGGGCTACCCTCCTCGGCGCGATCGAGCTCGCGTGCGGATTCAGCGCTATCCCGCATCAAGCGCCTGGTGGAGGGGGGAACGTCAATTCAGTATCTCGAAGGAGCACCGCTCCTGCGCGGGGCCTCCGTTCCATCAGTGTTCTCTGGTCGCGAGATTCGCGATCGCCGCTCAAAAATTTTCGGAAAGCTCGTCAAAATACCGAGAAGGCTCCCGAGAGGCCCAGTGAGAGCCTGACGCTGGCCCCTGGGACCCGGTGCACCAACTCGTCGACGTTGACGACGTACTCTTCTTGCCGCAGCGGCAGCAGCGCCTCGAGCCGGCCCTGGAGGCGCAGCCCCTTCATCAGCCCCCAACCGAGCTCCGCGCCCCAGGTGGGCCCGAGCCACATATCCTGGCGAGCTGTACCCCCCAATAGCTCATGGCTGGTCGCGCTCAACGCGCCCAGCTCGAAGCCGGCGCAGACGTCGAGCCCGAGGCGTTGGTCCCTCACTCGGTAGCAGCCTCGCAGGCCCGCGGCGAGCAGCGAGAAGTCGACGTGTTGCCCGGCCGCCACGCTCTTCTCACGAGGCAGCAGCCAGAGCGCATACACGCCGATGCCGAGGGCGCCAAAGCGTGCTCTTGCCTGCAGGCTGGGGCCGAACGCGGCTCCGCCGAGGCTCGCCGAGTCCAGCACGCCTTCGGCGCTCAGTGCGAGGCTCATGCGTGCTGTCTCGCGTGCTTCATCGGGTGCTTTATCGGTCGTTTCATCGGGCATGGCGTCGCTGGGCACCACGGCGCCGCGCGCGCCATTCACAGCGATTCCCCGCGACGCCGTCGAGCTCATCGCTGGCGCGGCGTGCCCGGAAGCCAGCGCCGCCGGAGCGGGCGCAGCGCCCACGGTGTGCTCGCCACCCAGCGCGATCGCGATGGCTACCGCCGCCGCGTCCGCCAGCTCATCGCAATCGGAGGCGCGAAGCTCGCGGCTGCTCGGAGCCCTCGGCTCGCCCGGGGCCGCTCGCGCGGAGATCGTGAGCGACAGCACCCACGCAGCACCAGCCCTGTGGATTTCGCCTTCGACTTGCCCGTGCTGTCCGAGCTCGCTCGCCGCGCGACCCATCACGCTGGACAGCCGCAGCAGCACGGTTTCGGCGCTCGGGCACTCGCTCGGTGAGTCCCAGCGCGTGATCGGCGGTGCCAGTGCCTCGGCGGCGCGCGCGGAGGGTGTGAGGCAGCTGAGACCCACGATGCATGCGCCGGCCAAGCGCCGCGCGGGTGTGAGCTCTCGACCACCGGCGGGGCCCGACATCGGAGTAGTATCGTGGAGCAGCCCGAGCGGTGCAAGGCGCTAGCTCTCTCGCCGTCAGCGCGGCGCGGGTGCTTGTGCCGTTCTCAGGGTCGATCGTGAGCGTTTGGCCGACGACGTCGGATAGCCTGGTGCTCGATTGCCGAGGCGTACGTGATTCATGTCGCTGCAGCATCGACGCGGTGCCTTGCGACGGCGTAACGGCGGTCGCGCAAATCGAGCTTCGACGCGGCTCTTACCGAAGGGCAGCGCGTCGCCTACGCGCTGCAGCGCGAGTTGCACCTCACGGCGGACCTTACGGGGTACGGACCTCTACCGTCAGCGCGGAGCGACGCGCACGGTGCCGGACGTGACCGGCACGATCAGCCCGTCCGACTCGATGAGCAGCCGACCTTCAGCGTCGATGCCGTGCGCGGTCCCGCTGAGCGGGCTGGCGCCGCTGATGTCGACGCGCTCGCCACGGAGCGCGTCGTGTTCCGAGAACTCGGCGAGCAGGGCGGCTCGGTCGCCGCCGAGGTAGGCGCTGACGCGAGCCTCTGACTGGGCGAGCAGCTCGACGAGCAGGCTCTCGCGATCGGGGGCTGACGCAGGATCGGTGGAGAGCGCTTGGAGGCTCACGGCAGAGCCCGCGAGCTCGGCAGGGAAGTCGCGCTCTGACACGTTGACGCCGATGCCGATGACGACGGCCTCTAGCCGTTTGCCATCGAAGTGGCTTTCACACAGGATGCCCGCCAGCTTGCGCGCGCCCGCCAGCACGTCGTTTGGCCACTTGATGCGCAAGGGCTCGCTGCTCACTTCCGCGAGCGCGGCGCGGACGCCGAGGCCGACCGCCAAGGTGAGCGCGCTCACGCTGCCGGCCTCGCCTGCCGGGCGCACCAGGATGGAGAACAACAAGCTCTCGCCCGCTCCGCCGAGCCAGCTCTTGCCACGCCGGCCGCGGCCCGCAGCTTGTTGCTCGGCGAGGAACACGGTGCCGCTCGGCATGCCGCCGCGAGCCGCCGCGAGCGCGTCGTCGTTGGTCGAGCCCGTCTCGCTCTGATAGATGAACGGGCTACCCCAGGCCAGGCGCCGGGCTCTGCCCAGGGCGGAGAAGCGTCGGGCGTCGAAGCGGGTCATGGGCGCGTGAAGTCGATGCGATCGAGGGGGGCGTTGACTCGGGCCGCGTCACGCCGCCTCGGGCCGTTCCGGCAGGGGCACGCGCACGCTCAGGGAGATATCGACCGCCGGAGCCGAATGCGTGAGGGCTCCCACGCTGATGACGTCCGCGCCGGCTCGCGCCAGATCCGCCACCCGCTCTAGCGTCACGTTGCCCGAGACCTCGATCAGCGCGCGGCCGGCCACCAGCGTCACCGCTTTTTTGATCATGGCGAGCTCGAAATTGTCGAGCATGATCACGTCGGCTTCGGCGGCCAGCGCTTGCGAGAGCTGCTCGAGGTTGGCGACCTCGACCTCGATCTTCGAGGTGTGCGCAGCTCGCGCCCGTGCGCGGCTCACCGCGGCGGCGATGCTGCCCGCCGCCACGATGTGGTTGTCTTTGATCAGCACGCCGGCGCCCAGATCGTCCCGATGGTTGTGCGCGCCTCCCGCCCGCACCGCGTAGCGCTCGAGCGCGCGCAGGCCGGGCGTGGTCTTACGCGTGTCGGAGATGCGGGTGCTGGAGCCCACCGGGATCTCGCGCATGAAGCGGTGCGCGAGCGTGGCGATGCCGCTCAGGTGTTGCACGAAGTTGAGCGCCGTGCGCTCGCCCATCAAGATCGAGCGGGCGGAGCCGCGCACCTCCCAGAGCGGGCGCTGGCTCGGGACCCACGTGCCGTCGAGCACCAGGGTCTCGAACTCGAGCGTGGGGTCGATGGCCCCGAACACGGCTTGTGCGACCCGGCTCCCGCAGGCAAGCAACGGGGCTTTGGTCATCGCCACGCCGAGCGCGCGGACCTCCGGCCCGACAGTTGCGTCCGTGGTGATGTCGCCACCGGCGAGGTCTTCGTGGAGGGCCCGGTTCACGATGTCGATAATGATCGCGAGCGTGGGCGGCGCGGGGCGCAGGCGGGACGAGGAATCCGGCATCAGGGCATGATACGGGCGGCGCGCTCGAGTGGCAACGCCGAGCGCTCCAGCTCGGCCGTCGGCACGACCGATCACACGAGGGATGGGTGTGCGGCACGCGCCCACTCGCCCGGCCTGGGTCGGCGAAACTGCGTCTGTCTCGGTGTCGTTGCTTGGCCGAGCTAGAGTAAGCGCATGGACTCTGCGCGAACTCGAGCGCCCCGCGTGCACACGTTTCAGGCGGTGGCGTTCGTGGAGAATTTGGTGTTGAAGGACCTGGCCAGCGCGTATCCGACGGCTCGGCGCACGAAGCACCAGCTCTCCGTCGTGCGCTCGGATGGGGGGCAGATGTACGTCTACCCCTTCGGGGCGATGGTCTTTCGCGACGTGCCGGGCCCCCAACGCGAGCTGGAGATCGCTCGTTTGCGCGAGGCCCAGCCCAAGCTGACCGGGGCCGCGGTGATCAACGAAGAGTTCAGCGTGCGCGAAGACGCGACCTCGACGCCGCGCATGGCCGACGGCGTGCTCACCCTCGACAGCATGAGCCCCGAGCGCGCGGGCGTCATCGCCATGAGCGTCGCGCAGAGCGCCGCCATGGAATACTACGAGCGCATCGTCGAGGAGATGTTCGAGCGTACGGATCGCCTGGTCGAGCGCATGGAGGAGCGGGGCACGGTGCCCTTCGGCACTCGCCCGTTGCATCGCTTCATCGGCGCGGCGATAGGCGTCCGCAACGAGGTGCTGTCTGTATTGCACCTGTTCGACAAGCCCGACGAGACCTGGGAGGACGCTAGCATCAACCGCATCTACGAGGAGCTGCGCGCCGAGTTCGACCTCTCCGACCGCTACCAGGCGCTGGAGCTCAAGCTGCGCAGCATCCAGGAGGCGCTGGAGCTCGTGCTGGACGTGGCGCGTGACCGGCGGCTGGTCTTGCTCGAGTCGGCGATCGTGCTCCTGATTGTTTTCGAGATAGTGCTCGCGATGGCGCAGCGCTGAGGCGTAACGCCGCGCTAACCCCGACAGACAGCCCTTGCGTCGAGCAAGCGCAGTGTCTCAGCGTCATGGTTCACGCGGCGCAGCGCCCCCGGTGTGTCACACCGGGCGGCCTCGGATGCGGTGACATGCCTCGGTAGACAGCCAATCCGGCGAGCGGCTCCTGCCCCGCCGCAGGGACCCTGGCGTGGTGCAATGTCTCGCCGACCTGCAAAACAATCGGCAAGCTCGGTCCGGTTAGAACGTGCCCACCGCCGTAGCGCCGAGCTCGCCGTAACCCAGGAGCGGCGCCACGACGACGTCCGAATTGCCGAGCAGATACCAATCGTGCGTGGTCGTTCTGGGAATGACGAGGCTCATCAGCATGCTGAGCGCGCCAATCCCCTGCAGTACGCCGCTCCCGACGAGCAGGGTGGTGTCCAGGGTTTTCCGGTTACAAGAGTCCACCGCACAGTCGCGGTCGTTGAGCGCCATCCACGGGCCGACGACGGGATAGTAGAGCTTGTCGTCGGACTCGCTGTCGGAGAGTGCCGCCGCGCCTGCAGATGCAGCATACGACCCGCCCAAAACCACAAATCCGGTCAGCAGCAGCGGTGTATTGGGCAGGGAAGAGCGCTC
>JAYTOL010000210.1:0-2289 GCA_043747815.1 Deltaproteobacteria bacterium | reverse complement strand
GATCTTCTTCGTGACTCGGCTGCGCTCGTCGTGCTGCCACTCGGTGATGTTGCCGTTGCCGTCCACGAAGCGCCGGAGCTTGCCGCAACGGCACCACTGTTTTGATGCCCCAACTCGCGGACGCTCGGCGCGGGTCGCGCTCTCTCCGAGGGTAGGCGTGGGCGCGCCTGCGCGCCGCGGTCTTCCCCAAAGGCGTGCTCACGCGCGCCCCGGGCCCGCTGATCGACACTGCTGCCTCGCGGGCGGGGCACGCGCTCCGCGCGCCAGGGGAAGACGGCGTTTGTTCTCATGGGGGCGTTCGTTGGCGTTCTCATGGGGGCGTTCGTTGGCGTTGGCAAGGGGGCTTGGAGTGATGGTGGGGTGTTGCCTCGATTCGAGCCAGCCCACGTTGGGATTGCTGATGGGGAGCGCTCATTCGGTTCGCTGCGGACCTCCGCGAGCCCGGAGTGCGCCCGGGCTGCGCTCCATGGCGCACGTTCCGCGCCGCGCCGCTGCTGGTGCTTTGCTGCCGAGAGATGGTTTGGACCCGCTTTGAGGATCGAAGCTTCGGCGGCGCGTCACGGAACCTGCGCCGGGTTGGGCGTAGCCCGGGCGCATTCCGGGCTCGCGGAGGTTCTCATGCGGTCATCTTTCAGTTGCTCTCGAGCCCAGCAGGCACTCGTCATCGAGCGTGCGGCTGCGCTGCGTTCGGCGCTCACGCTTTCGGAGCAGGCCCTGTGGGTGTTGCTTCGCGACAAGCAGCTCGGGGTCTGGTTTCGGCGGCAAGTGCCGATTGGGCGATACATTGCCGACTTTGCCGCCGTCGGAGTTCGGCTCGTCGTGGAAGTCGATGGCGGTTATCATGCCCACCGTCGCGCCGCCGATGCGCGTCGGGATCGGGCGCTGGCTCGGCTCGGTTATCGGGTGCTGCGGATCGAGGCCTCGCTCGTGCTCGAGCATCCGCTCGAGGCGCTCGCGCGGGTGCGGGCGACGCTGGCGTGATGCGAGCGAACTATCAGAGCTCGTTAGCCCCTATCGAACCGTGCCACGCCGACCGCCGTCCTGGCTTCCCCATGGCTTCCGTCCGTCGGTCTTCTCAGCAACGCCCTCGCCCCCTTTCTCGCGCGAGCCAGGTGCCCTCGATGGCATGCGAAGCGTTGCGCTCACTCCCGTCGCCCTATCTCCACGGAAGCAGCGGATCGGCCACGAACCACTGAAAAAACCATACGGCGACGCTCACGCCGATACTTACTATGCTTGCCGCGCTTCCAGTGCGTGCGGTTTTATTTCGTAGCGGCCAAAGCTGCGCGAATAGGTTCACAGCACACGCTAGCGGAATAACCGCGACACGCATTAAGACGTATGCCGGTGAGGCGATGAGGGCACCAGCCAGCTCGTTGCCCACGAAAAGCACCAGTACAATGATGCTGCCCCGAACGTGCCCGCTCCGCACTTCAGTTGGACCAATTGAACGTGCCATCAAAAAAACACTCCGTGTAACACACAACGTGATCGTCCCACGCTGGGTTGGTCGGATACCAAGGACCGGAGTTGTTCGGTTCCTCGCAACGGGGATTCCGTCGTGAACGGTCGCGATCTTGCAAACACTGCCGAACGCAACGCGGCCACCCCTCGTGATCGAATTCGTCATTCGGGTTTGGGTCCGGCGGCGAGGGCCAGCGACGACACCGCTTCCGCGCGTCTTCGCAATAGTACGAGCCGCCGTTCTCCTTGCAGCGCATGTCGTAATACGAGCAGTCGTTGGTGCCGTACAGCCCGAGTGGGTCTGTTCGATTCATTGGAACGTTGTCGACGTACCCGTAGAGGTTCAATCCTCCCCTTAGGCCGATTGGATCCTTGCTCAGCCAGCGCCCGAGGTGCGGGTCGTATCCTCGGTACCAGGCCAGGCTCAGCCCATTCGGCCTATCATAGTGGTGCCCCGTGTACGTGAAGTCGCTCAGCACCGAGCCGGTCTCCGTGACCTTTCCCCATGGATCGTACGACAGACGCGACCCCACGGTCGTCCCGTCGCTGGCTACCACCTCGCGCACGCTCCCGAGGTGATCCCGCGTGTAGAAGTAGTCGTCGGTCCCGCTCTCCTCGAAGCCGTTTCCGAAATCGCTCCGCACCACCGTCGAGCCGCTCCGCTTCTGGCAAATACGCGAACCGCACCAGATGAACGTCTCCTGCTTCGTCTGAACGGCGTTCTCTTTCTCCGTGATCCGAACCCGTCGCGACTGGCCATCATAGTCGTACACCGACTCGTGTGGCCCAGCCAGCATCCGCACCAGTCGGTTCTGCTGGTCCCAA
>JAYTOL010000209.1:0-2054 GCA_043747815.1 Deltaproteobacteria bacterium | reverse complement strand
CGACTCTCTGCTCTACGTGCGACGCCACAAGGGCCAGCTCTTGCTCACCATCGAGCATCGCGGCGCACCCGCCCCAGACCCGCTCGGGCTCACTCTCCGCGCCGATGACGACGTGCATCTCGAGCTCATCGATGCCGCCGACTCCCCACCAACGGCGAACGACGACCCACCCCAGGACAACGCTCTCGACCGCGCTGTGCTCGCCGCTCTCGCCCCGGCGCCCCTCGCTCGCGCCGAGCTGCGTGCCAAGCTCCACGTCCGCAACGAGCGACTCGGCGCCACGCTCACGCGTCTCACTCACGCTGGCAAGCTCCGTCGCGCAGGTGACCAATGGGCGATCGTCGATTCCCATTCCCGCCCCCAGGAAGCAGACCGGAACGGGAACCGGAACTCCTGAAAAGCGAGCTCGCCACCGGCGGAGGTCGCGTCGCCACCCCTCCGCTACGCCATGCACTCTCTAGGCCAGCGATCGCTCTCAGCCACAACCCCCACCGACCTCCGCCGGAGACGAGCCCGCGCCGGTCACGACGCGACCGCGGGGCGAGGCCTCGCTCCGGCGCGTGCCGCGACGAGCTTCACGCGGCGAGCGTGGGACAAACTCACGCGACCAGCGCGGGGCGGTACAGCGTGAGGCGCCTTCTGTGATCCGCTCACGGGAGTGTCATCAATGTAACCGTTCAGCCGAGCCCCTCTGTGCAGGATGACCCAGCGCGGCGACCCTTCGCGCGTGGCAAAGACGGGAAGGACGCAGGGTCGAGGTCGGGCGTATTGGACCGGGGTAGTGGAGCAATTCGAGCGCAGCGGCGAGCGACAGGCGGACTTCTGCGCGCGCCGGAGCGTGGGGCTGAGTTCGCTGCGACACTGGTTGTATCGACTCCGACGTGAGGGGCGCAAGGCGGGGAAACCAGCAGAACGCTTCGTGCCGGTGGTGGTGAGTGGGGCGGCGCCGACGGACGGAACGGGGTGTGCAGGCTGCGCATGGCGGGCGCGGAGCTGAGCTTTTCCGAGCTGCCGCCCCCCGGATACGTCGTTGAGTTGCTTCGACTCATGGACCGATAGTCGACGCTGGGCCTGAGTGGCACGACGGGGATCCTGCTCTTCACCGGCGCGACCGACATGCGCAAGGGCTTCGACGGCCTTTCGGCGCTGGTGAGCGCGGCGGGAGAGAACCCGTACAGCGGTCATCTGTACGTCTTCAATTCGCGCCGCAGAGATCGGGCGAAAATTCTGGCGTTTCAGAAGGGCGGTATGGTGCTTTGGCACAAGCGATTGGACCGCGGTCGATTCCAGATCCATCAACCTGAAGCTGATGATCGCGCGGAGCTGGACGCGACGCAACTGGCGATGCTCGTCGACGGCATCGACTTTGGTCGCGTGACGCGACTGCGCCACTGGGAACCGAAGCGCGGCTGAAAAGCTGTATCGAGCCGTCTGTGCCCGCCCGGGGGAAGGCATGGGGGTGCTGGCACGGGAGCTTGGCGCTTCGGTACGCGAGCTCCACAGGCCGATGGCGCTGCTGAAGAAGGCGGGGCGCGTGCGAAGTGTCGGGCAGCGCAGCCTGACGCGGTACTTTCCCAGAACCGGCTCGTGATCGAACAGCTGCTCAGGCGTCGGCGGCCTCGAACAACGAGGGGGGCGTGGCGTCGTCGAGCAAGGCCTGGCAACAATCGGTGAGAAAGGAGAGGACGTGGCGTCGCTGCTTTCGAGCGGTGTGCGCCACGGTCATGAGGCGTTCGGCGAAGAGGCTGCCACGTTCGCTTTGGGTCCCGAATGATCGCTTTCTCCAGAGCACGAACGCCCTGATCTCCTGCTCCGCATGATTGTTGGTGGGTGGGACGCCGTCGCGGTCGACAAAGGTCCATAGAGCCGCGGCATGGGCGAGGATATCGGCGCAGGAACCAGAGATGTGACCGAGCTGGGCGTTGACGGCGCGCTCGAGCGCGGCTTGGACTTGCTGTTAGTGGGCACGAGAACCCGCGGGAATTTGGTGAAGTTCACCGGTGAAATCCGCGCCCGAAGTCGGTGAACTTCACCGGTGAAGGCCGGCATAGGAC
>JAYTOL010000208.1:0-1530 GCA_043747815.1 Deltaproteobacteria bacterium | reverse complement strand
CCTTGGGGAGTGCGAGCCGTGCTCGGCTACGACCGGGAGCTGTGCCGTGCAGCCACGCGTGCGTTTGCCAAGGAGGTCAGCCAGTCACTGAAGCGTCGCACGAAGAAGGAGCTCGGGCTTCACAGCGTGCGCGATGCGTTCACCGGGCTGGTCGCCGTCGTGCAACGCACCGACGGTGCCCTCAGATTGAATGTGCACCTGCATTGCCTCGGGCTCGATGGCGTCTACGTGCGCGATGCCGACGGGAGGCTCGTCTTTCACGAGCTTTTGACGCCGTCCTGTGAAGAAGTCGCCAACATCGCGCGCCGTACCGCCCAGCGCCTGCATCAAGCCTTCCGCAAGCAGGGCCGCACGAGCCCGTGGGACGACGAGGCCGCCTTCGTCGAGTCTGGAGAAACGGATGCGCTCAGCAGCGAGCAGCCCGGCCTGTTTGCTTGCTATCAGGCTGCCGCTCTTGGCATTTCCGTCTCCGGTGAGCGCGCCGGGCAGCCGCTGCTGCGCGTGGTCGCAGGCGGAGCTTCGAGCGAGCTGACCAACAACAACAGCAGCAGCAGCAGCAGCAAGACCGAAGAGCAACCCGTCGCCGAAGCGCTGGGAGTCAGCGTCTACGCCAAGCAGCTCGTCCACGGTCACGATCGCGCCCAGCTGCAGCGGCTTTGCCGCTACGTCCTGCGACCTCCTCTGTCGCAAGAGCGCCTCGCACTCCGCGAAGACGGTCGGCTTACGTTGACACTGAAGAATGTTTGGAAGGACGGCACCCGCGCACTCCTGCTCGAGCCGCAGGACTTGCTCGTGCGGCTGTGCGCGGCGGTGCCTCCGCCGTGGTTCAATCTGGTTCGCTACTTTGGGGTCCTCTCGAGCCACAGCCGAGAGCGCCCCGAAGTGTGCCCCAACGCTCCTGCTCCGCCGGGCAGGTTTGTGCCAGAGCTGGCGGTCGGCGATCAGCTCACGCTCGACGGGCTGTTCGCAAAGGGGGAAGAGACCAAAGAGCTCTGCTCCGGTCGCTCGCGTTGGAGCTGGCTCCTGAGGCGGGTGTTCCGCGCAGAGCTGGAGACGTGCTGCCGGTGCGGAGGCGCGATGCGCTGGGTCGAGGTCGCGACCGAGCGGGACGCCATCGCCAGACTGCTCGCCAAACACGGCCTCGCTCCTCGGCCGCCTCCCGCCACGCGGGCCCTCGCGCCCTTGGGTCAGCTCGTCTTGCCGTTCAACCGCTAGCACTTCGGGCGCAGCGGGGTTCGGGGTTCGGGGACACCGAGCCGACGCGAACCTGCGTGCGCCTGCCCGACAAAACCCCGCGCACCACCCTTCCTTTCTCCCAAACGCCGGGCATTGAGCCCTCCGCTGCTCTTCCTCCTCTCAACGCACCGGCGAGGTCACCCGCCCGACGCGCCACCACCCTCCGGGTCCCCCGAATTTGCAGTTCGTTTGTCCTTGGTGCCCCCTACGACCGAGGGACCCGAGTGCTGGATCTCTAGGTCGAAGGCCAGGGCAGGGGCCGCTCGCAGGGTCACGACCGCCAGGGCGACCCCC
>JAYTOL010000207.1:0-6645 GCA_043747815.1 Deltaproteobacteria bacterium | reverse complement strand
AACCGGCGCTGTGCAGCGCTGCATGTCGGTCTCACAAACTGCGCAACCAAGTTGTGCAAATGGCGTCCAAACTGCGCAACGGCCACGCGCCGCCTCGGGGCGGTCGGCGCGCCATTAAATTAAGTTGCTCGCTGCAACATCATGTGGCGCTGCTCAGCGCCGGCGCGATCTCGGCCAAACCGTCTCGTTCTGGCGCTATCGCCCCCAGGCGCGCCCTGCGGCCCCTATTTACACTGGGTCTTCGCGCAGACGTACGGCTTGATGATCACATCGGCGGATTTGTAGAGCAGCGCGTGCCCAGCGTCGTTCGGGTGATTGCCATCCCCCGAGTCCAGCGGCGCTGCCAACCCGAGCGATGAATCAGCCAACGTGTCGAACACGTCGATGAAACACGGTGCAAACGGCGTGGAGCTGCCGGGTATCCAACAACTCGAGAAAGTAGCCGCCATGGTGCGAGCCCACAGCGCAAGCGTCTCGCGTTCTCCCCTGCTGAAGCTCTTGGGTAGGGTGCTGAAGAAGAAGGCGGGGATACCCGCGGCCTTTGCCGTGTCGCGCAGCGTCTCGAGCTGCGACATGAATTTATCGGTCGTGATCTCGGGGGATAGGTCGTTGCTCCCCGCCAACGCGACGACGATCAGGTCTGGCTGGGCGCGAATGGCCTCGTCGATGCTCCCTCTGCCACCGGAGCCGGGCATCAAATCGGAGGCGGTGTAGCCGCCGAGCGCAAAATTTTCGAGCGACACACTCGTCGCCACCGTTGCCTTGAGGTCCGCTTCGAGCTGCGCCACCCAGGTCGCCGCGTAGCTGCTCGCGCCTTCCCCCGAAGCCGTCGATGAACCGATGATCGCCAGCTTGAAAGACCCGAGGCCTCCCGGGATCGTGGGATCCGTCGGCGGAGCCACGGGGCCCTCGTCAGAACCGCCGCTCCCTCCACCGCCTCCCGACTCCGAGGGCGGCTCCTCCGGGCCCGGATCCGGCGGGCTGTCGGGCTCCTGCGGTGCACCACCCTCACCCTCGCCGGCCGCGCCACCGCTCGACTCGCCCCCGCCCGCTCCGCCTGAGCCAGGCTCCTCCGGAGCCACGGGATCGGGCGCGCTCGGCGGGACCACCACTACGGGAGGAACCGGAGGTGCATCAGCCTCAGGCACTACGGCCTCAGGCACTACAGCCTCAGGCACTACGGCCTCAGGCACTACCGGAGCGCCGGGGGGATTGCTGGTTTCGACGCCTGCGGGTGGGGCTATGGGGGGGTCAGGTGTTTCCGCTGGTGGAACAGCGGCGTTCCCTTCCGGCGCCAGCGGCTCAACTGGAGCGCCGCCGCCGGCCGCTGCACCGCTAGGCTCGGGCTCCGCGCCAGCACCGGGCTGCTCCACGGCGTCGACCTCGCTCTGAAGGGGCGAGCTCGTATCTCCGTCCAAAGCTTCCGCTGGCGTTTGGGCCGACGCGTTCGACTCGCCCGGCTCAATACCGGGATCGCCGACGCGATAGACTAGCGCGCTGTCCCCACACGCAACGACCAGCAGACAGCCGCAAACGACCCTGCCGGCAAGACCCCTTGCCCGCCTGCTCCCGAATGAGGTGCCGTGCACGTGGGTGAGGATGGTGCAGTGTGCGCAGGCGCGTCAAGGCGTTCGCTCCCCGGCGCGCCGAATGTGACGACGCCTCGAAAGGCTCTCGCGGCCTCGCGAACGTGTTTAATTACGGTAAGTTGCGCGCTTCCTTCGCCCTTGCTTTGAGATCACTTACCCTCTGCACCCGCTCACGCCGTGTCTCGTTTCGGGTCAGGCAAACGTGCATCGCCAGCACCCGGAGCAACGCACGCCGAGGCCGCGCGGACGCCGATCGACGCCCGCTGCAAGTAGCGCTCCGCACTCGGTCGAAGCTAACGGTCGAGCAGCGGCTACAAAGCCTCGAGCGCCGACTTGGCAACGGGGACGAAGTCCGCGCTGACATGTGCAGCGACATAATCTGCGGCGTGAATGCGTTGATGCGCGAGCGGATCAGCGCGTGGCTCGAGTGCGCCTTCGTTGCCCGCGACGGAACGCAAGCGCGTAAGCACCCTTGGGTGGATCCGCCTTGACTCGTACCACTGGCAGACGCGCCGCGCGCTCGGCGTTGATACGGAGCCATGCATCTTGGTCAGTGGGCAACGAGCCTTCGGGGTAAATTGCATCGACGGGACACTCTGGCACGCAAGCACCACAGTCGATGCAGCGGCGCGGGTCGATGTACAGCATGTCCGCGTCGCCATGAAAGCAGTCCACAGGGCAGACCGATACACAGTCAGTAAAACGGCAGCGGTGGCAGTCTTCAGTGACGACGAAGGTCACGTCGACGACGCCATCAAGCAGAATTGCCTCGGAGCTCGATACGTGAGCGACACGCGCTGACCGTAGCACTCGCCGTCAACACAGGACGCTTCGCTCAGCGTGAGCTTGGCGGCGCTGAGCGCCGACCTGCTTCGCGCGGCTGCTGACGCTGTAATTTCGACAATTTCCTTCCGCGATTGTAGCGATTTGTCGTTCCCGCCACGAACGGGCTCGTTTCTCGTTTCGCTAGATCCATGCTCAAGCGTGGGCCGGGGAAACCACCCCTCCCCATGTGAGCGCCTCGATCGGCGCGACGGCGAGGACACACGTTCGTGCTCGCCGCCCCGCCCAGGGGCGAACGACATTTCGAACCACGCTGACCCGGAGGTCCTGATGCGAAAGTCCACGAGCAATCCTTCTGCCCCTAGCCCCGACGCGGGGGTCACGGCAGCTCTGCCGGGTTCGGCCGCCTATAACCCCTCGGAGGGGGAGGGGGCCTGGAGCCAGAATGCGCACTGGAACGACACCT
Source organism: Deltaproteobacteria bacterium (assembly GCA_043747815.1). Classification (GTDB taxonomy): domain Bacteria; phylum Myxococcota_A; class Polyangia; order Polyangiales; family Polyangiaceae; genus SZUA-265. The sequence goes on along the minus strand of JAYTOL010000207.1, from coordinate 3,807 downwards.
CCGCCGCGCCGGAGCGCCGCTGGATCATGGCGGCAGGCGGCCTCGGTTTTCTCGCGTGCTTGGCGCTTGGCGCGGCCGGCGTTCGAGCTCTGTCCGTGCGCTCGCCCGAGTCCGTCTGCACGACAGGCGTGGAGTGCAATACGCTCGGCATCGGGCGCGCCCAGCTGGCTAACGCGTCGGCTGAGGACTTGCGGGTAGCGGCTCGGCTGTTTCAGCGGGCCTGCGAACGAGGGCACGCCCCGGCCTGCAACAACCTCGGCCTGGCTTACGAGAGCGCGCAGGGCGTGCCGCAGGATTTTGGTCGCGCTCTGACCTTCTTCGAGCGGGCTTGCAGCGGCGGCTTTGCCGAGGGCTGCAGCAACCAGGGCGCGCTGCACGAACACGGACTGGGCGTGCCGGTCAACTTGGGCGACGCGCAACGCCTGTACACCTACGCTTGCCGGCGTGGGTCGGCCCTCGGCTGCTCCAACCTCGGTGTGCTTTACGCGCAGGGGCGCAGCGTCCAGCCCAACGAGGGCACGGCCTCGCGCCTGTTCGCAGAGGCGTGTCGCGCGGGCAGCGAGCTAGGCTGCAGCAACCTGTTCTCCTCCGCTGATCACCCAGCGGACGTGCCGCCCCGCTGAGTCGCGAAACCGGCGAGCCAAGCTCAGCCGACCGAGCTCAGATAGGGAGCAATGAAGACGAGCACCTTCGCTTCCAGGATGCCGACCTCGACGCTGAGCCCCGCCTCTCGCATCAACAGGATGCCGCTGCCCCGGTTCCTTGGATGCGGATCGATGGTGGCCACCACCACGTTTGGGATACGGCTATCGATCAGCGCCAGAGCGCAGGACGGGGTGCGGCCCTGGAATGAGCACGGCTCGAGCGTGACGAACAGCGTCATTTGCTGGCGATCCAGCTCGGGCGGCAGGGCAAGCAGCGCCGCCGCTTCTGCATGCGGCTGCCCCGGCGGCCCCGTAAAGCCGCGCGCAACTACTCTCTGATCGAGCACGATGACGCAGCCCACGGGCGGGTTCGGTCGGCACTCAGGCAAGGCCGCGGCGCTCTCTGCCAGAGCCTCCTCCATCCAATCATCCCAGGTTCGATGCATGCATGCCGTCCCGCTCGTGGCGGAGCGTAAGGTCCGACGAACGTACGGGATTGTCGAGCTACGACTTGCCTCCTGCCGACGTTCCCGTCGACCGGGTGACCGCCTCTGGCAGCCAAAGCCGTGCCGGGCGTGCTTCGGGCGCCGAGCACGCGGGACTTCGAGTCAACCCTTGCGCAAGAGCTCGCGGTTCATGCTCGTGATCACGTTCAGGTGGATGCCTTTGGGACACACCGCATGGCACTCGCCGTGCAGTGTGCACGCGCCGAAGCCTTCGCGATCGGCCGCCAGCACGAGCGCGTGAGCCCGAGCCTTACGCTCCACTCCACCCTGGGGGAGCGCGCTGAGATGAGCGAGCTTGGCTCCGACGAAGAGGGCAGCAGAAGCGTTGGGACAAGCCGCGACGCAGGCGCCGCAACCGATGCAACTGGCGGCGTCGAGGGAGCGCTCGGCAGCGGCTTTCCCCACCGGTATCACGTTGGCTTCGGGAGCGCTGCCAGTGCGCACCGAGACGTAGCCGCCGCTCTGAATGATCCTGTCGAGCGCCGAGCGATCGACGATCAGATCACGCAGCACGCGGAAGGCCTTGGCCCGAAAGGGCTCCAGCGTCAGCTCGGCGCCGTCGGCGAGGTCCGACAAGCGCAGCTCACAGGTGGCCGTGCGAGCGTGGCCGCCGTGCGCGCTGCCGTCGATCACCACGCCGCAGGCGCCGCAAATGCCTTCCCGGCAGTCGCTCTCGAACGCGACCGGGCTGGCTCCAGACGCGAGCAGGCGCTGGTTCAGGACATCCAGCGCCTCTAATAGTGACTGATTGTGCGCGAGCCCGTCGACCTCGTAGCGCACGAAGCGCCCGAGCTCCACCGAGCTCGATTGGCGCCAGATTCTGAGCACGAGCCTCATCGATAGTTCCTTTCTGTGGGGACGACGTGGTTGAACACCAGTGGTTCGCGCGCCACGCGCGGCGGGGCGTCGTCCGCCGTAAAAAACCAGGCCGCCACGTGCGCCTGCTGTGCGTCGTCCCGACGCCCTTCGCCGCTCGGCGTCTGATACTCCTCCCGGAAGTGACAGCCCGCAGATTCGCGCCGCTCGATCGCGTCTCGACACATCAGCTCTCCGAGTGTCAGAAAGTCGGCAACTCGCCCGGCGCGCTCCAGCTCTTGGTTCAGCTCGCTGGCCCCATCCGGCACGTTCACGTCGCGCCAGAATTCGAGGTTCAGCTCCTGCACTAGCTGGAGCGTGCGAGTGAGGCCTGCAGCGTTGCGGCTGAGGCCACAGCCCGACCAGAGCAGCTCCCCGAGCCGCACGTGAAACTGGAGCGCGCTCTGCCGGCCGCGCACGGCGAGCAGACGCCGGGTGCGCCTTTCAACCTCGCGTAGCGCGCCCTGCACGCTGCTCGCCTGTGCCGTCAACGCGACGCGCTCGCTCGAGGCCAGGTATCCGCTCAGCGTGAGCGGAGCGATGAAATAGCCGTCAGCCAGGCCTTGCAGGAGCGCGCTCGCCCCCAGGCGATTGGCGCCGTGATCGGAGAAATTTGCTTCGCCGATCACGAACAGCCCGGGCAAGGTGCTCATCAGATCGTAGTCCACCCAGAGCCCGCCCATCGAGTAGTGCGCCGCTGGATAGATCAGCATCGGGACCTGCAGCGGCTCTTGCCCTACCGCTCGGCGATACATCTCCAGCAGGTTCCCATAGCGCTCCTCGAGCACTGCCTCACCCTCGCGCCGCACGGCGTCCCGGAGGTCGAGGTACACGCCGCGTCCCAACGGGCCAACACCTCGCCCCTCGTCGCAGCGCGCCTTGGCCGCGCGCGACGCCATGTCGCGCGGCGCCAGGTTGCCATAACGGGGGTAAAGACGCTCGAGATAGTAGTCGCGTTCGGCCTCGCCGATCGCGTCCGGGCGGCGCGCGTCTCCAGCTAGGCTCGGCACCCAGATCCGACCGTCATTGCGCAGCGCCTCGCTCATCAAGAGCAGCTTGCCCTGGTGCTCACCGCTCGGCGGTAGACACGTCGGATGGAACTGAACGAAGCAGGGATTGGCGAAGGCAGCGCCTCGCTGGTATGCCCGCATCACCGCGGTCGCGTTGGAACCCTGTGCGTTGGTGGAGAGCTGGAAGACATTGGCATAGCCGCCGCTGGCCAAGACGACCGCGTCCGCCACGTGCGCTTCGAGCTCACCAGTGACCAAATCCCGCGCGATCACGCCGCGCGCTCGACCGTCGTGCACGATGAGATCCAACATCTCGCGCCGGGGGAGCAGGCGCACCCCGCCCGCCGCGACCTGCTTGGAGAGAGCTTGATAGGCACCCAAGAGGAGCTGCTGCCCGGTGATGCCGCGCGCATAGAAGGTGCGGGCCACCAGCGCTCCCCCGAACGAACGATTGGCGAGGTGCCCGGCGTATTCTCGCGCGAACGGTACCCCCTGCGCGACACACTGGTCGATGATGTCGACGGACAGCTCGGCGAGGCGATACACGTTAGCCTCGCGCGAGCGGTAGTCGCCCCCCTTCAAGGTGTCGAGGAACAGCCTCTCGACGCTGTCGCCGTCGTTCTGGTAATTCTTCGCCGCGTTGATGCCGCCCTGCGCCGCGACCGAGTGGGCGCGCCAGATGGCGGTGACGTTCGCGCCGCGCGCGTAGGTCGAGAGGTTGAAGACGTTCCCGTAGCCGCCCGTGGCCAGCACGACCGCGTCCGCGGTGTGCCGGGTGATTTCGCCGGTCTG
>JAYTOL010000206.1:0-111490 GCA_043747815.1 Deltaproteobacteria bacterium | reverse complement strand
CGCCCGATCGCGACGTAGTCACCCTGCCCGAGCTGAGTCTCCGATTTGATGCGCAAGTAGGTGCCGTTTAGCGTGTCGTGATCGGTGAGCCGGAACTTGTTACCGATGGCCTCGACTGTGCAGTGCCGCGGCGAGATGTACGTATCCAGGGGGAAGTTCAAGTCACACTCCTCGCGCCCGACCGCAAGCGCGTGGGCGCGAGCGCACACCGTCATGCCCAGCGAGCCGCCGATCAGGAGCTGGCTGATGCGGAAGGTGGAGGTGAACTTCGGCGAGGAGTAGAAGAACGTGCCCTCCTGGTCGGCCCCGTCCGAGGCGATAGGAGCGAGGTCGATCCGAAACAGCTGATCGCCCGCCATGAAGGAGTCGCCCGCGGCCACCTCCACGCTGCCGCGCACGCGGTAATACACGCCGTTCAGCGAGTCCTCGTCGCGGATCACGAGGTGGCGATCGCGATAGAAGAAGTTCGCGTGCCGCGGCGAAATGAACTCGTCATCCGGGAACTCGAGCTGGCCAGATCGCCCCAAGATGTGTTGCTCGGCCTTCAGGTGGTAGGATAAGCCATCCATCCCATCACCGCGGATCAGGATGAGGCGCGCCTTGTCGGGGTTTTGCATGTCGCTGAAGTAGCGGGTCTGCCCGGCAACCACGTCCTCTGGCACTGGCGCCCCGCAGCGACCACAAAATTTGTGACCGTTGGCCACGCCGGTCATGCACGACCGACAGATGTAGTGTTTCGCCTGATCCATCCGCTTCTTCCTCGTCGCTGATTGAACCCCACACCCCTATTTCACTCTGGCGTCGGGTCTGCCGAGTGTACGGCGTTCGCGCTCAGTTGGCCTCAAAATCGCCACTCGTCTCGAGCCGCCTCATTGGATCCAGCTCAAGCGGGAGGCCACGTGCGAAAAGCCTAGACGGCTGACCAGGCGAAAGACGATGGTCTCACTGCAAGCGGCCTTGGGCAATGCGCCAAAGTCCCGCGAGTCAAACGGATAGAAGCGGTTATCGCTGACGAGGAAGACCTCGCCGGCATCCACCTCGCGCTTGGTCGGCATCGGCCTGAGCCCAACCCCGCCCGCTGCCACCGGCATCGTGGCGCGCTGGTGCTGCGCGCCGCTGAGCGTCTCGATATCACAATGCAGCTCCACCTCGTCGCCCGTGCGCGGGTTCGCCGCGACGAACTTCGGCTCCTGGCAGGCGCGCTCGGTGCGCATTCGGACTTTATTGATCTCGAGGTTGCCGTCTTCTCTGACGTTCACAATATCCCCCGATACGCCAGCAATGCGCCCGATGAGCACGGCGCCCGGCTCTTCCGGATCGGGGCAGAGCACGAGGTCGGCCGGGCCCGGCGCCGTGAGGCGCCAGAGGATGAGCCAGTCTCCCGGCTCGAGCGTGGGTCCCACCGAAGCGCCGAGGTCCGGGTCGTCTTCCGGAACCTGCCACCAGCGAAGCGCGGTGAGCCGCAGCAGACCCACCAACGCGGCGAGGGCCAGAAGGAACATGAACGCTCCGCGAACGAAATTGGTTGGCATCGTGCTTCGCTCGGCTCTCGTTCCGCCATACGGCCGCGTCCTGGGACCAGCTGAGCCCCGGTACCACCTGGCAGCGCCCGATTTCCGTTCAGTAACCGGGGCGGTTCTCGCGCGGAGGGTCGGCAGAGTGCCTGCACTGGCTGATTTTTCGCTTGTTCGAGCAGTGGTCGGCCCCCATACTCCGACTCCACCAAGGTTTTCTTGCCTCGTGGCGCGGTCAACCAGGAAACACGGTCAACCAGGAACACGGAGGAAGGATGGAGAGCCCAGTAGCCATTGCTTCACCTCACGTGTATCCGGTGGCCCGGCGGTGATCGTTACCGACCGCACCCCGACCTGAGCGTCCCGGCGCGCCGAGGCACTCTTCCTCGGTGTCGCGCGGAGAGGATGGGAAACAGCCGTCGCGAGGCACGGCGCCGCGGACTCACCGCCCGCCATGCTCGCGAATGTCCGCGGAAGCATTCGGCCGTGATAGGACACAGCCCTGGCCGAGGCGGCCAGAGCAGCCCGTCTGCGCTAGCCAGCTCCCCGACGCGCTCGCGTCGCGGACCGCGCCGTCGAGCCGCCGGGCTCAACTGATCGGACCCGGGCATGCTCGAGGTGAACCGAACCGAAAGCATTCCAGAGAAAACCAGCTCATGAGTTCAAAACCCATCAAAATCGTTTCTCTCCCCGGCGACGGGATCGGCCCTGAGGTGTGCCGGCAAGCCCTGCGCGTGCTCGAGCTATGCGTGGCGCGCGCGGGCCGGCGGCTCGAAGTGCTCGAGCTGCCCATCGGAGGGGTGGCCCTGGACGCGGGCGATGACGCTCTGCCGGAGAAGACGCGCATCGCCGCGCAGCAAGCCGACGCGGTGTTGCTCGGCGCCGTGGGCCTGCCGAAATATGACGGGCAACCGGGCAACCGCCGCCCCGAAAAGGGCCTCTTGGACTTGCGCAAGGCGCTGGGCGTTTACGCCAATCTGCGCCCCGTCCGCGCCATCCCCGCGCTCGCCCAATTTTCGCCGCTCAAAGCCGAGCTGCTCCTTGGCGTCGATCTGATCGTGGTGCGCGAGTTGCTCGGCGACGTGTATTTCGGTGAGCCACGCGGCATCGACGGTGACCGGGCTTACAACACGATGAGCTACACCAAGGGCGAGGTCGTGCGCGTCGCCAAGATCGCCTTCGAGCTGGCGCGCCGCCGCAAGAACCACGTCTACTCGATCGACAAGGCGAACGTGCTCGAGGTCTCGCAGCTCTGGCGCGCGACCGTGAACGAGCTACATCGGGAGCACTACTCCGACGTTCGCCTCGAGCACCAATACGTGGATTCAGCGGCTATGGACCTGGTGAAGAACCCCAAGAAGTTCGACGTCATCGTCACCGGCAATCTGTTCGGTGACCTCTTGACCGACGAGGCAGCGGTGCTGGCGGGCTCGATCGGGCTCTTACCGAGCGCGAGCCTCGGAGACGGCCCGGGCCTATTTGAGCCCATTCACGGTTCGGCGCCCGACATCGCCGGCAAAAACATCGCCAATCCTCTCGGTGCCATCGGCTCGGTGGCGTCTCTGCTCGACGCCATCCACCTGCCCGAGCAGGCGCGGGCCATCGAGAAAGCAATCGATCAAGTTCTGAACGCGGGGCACCGAACGCGGGACCTCGGAGGCAACGTCTCGACAGATCAGATGGGAAGCTACGTATGCAAGGCCCTCGAATCGCTATAGCCAAATCCAAAGAACCGCCCGCGCCGAGCTCGGCGCGGCGACCTCCCGGCGGCGCGTCTGAAAACGGGCAAGCCGGTGCGGTCGGTGCGGTACCGGGCTCCCTCGGCGGTAGCGCGGCGGAGCTGCCTCCTGCGCCGAACATGCGCGGGGCGCGCATCATCGTCGAGGCTTTGATCAAAGAGGGCGTCGATCTGATCTTCGGCTACCCCGGCGGCGCGATCTTGCACGTCTACGACGAGCTGTACAAAGTGCAGGACCGGCTGCGCCACATCCTGGTGCGCCACGAGCAAGGCGCCGTGCACGCCGCGGAGGGGTACGCGCAGTCCACCGGCAAGGTGGGCGTGGCCATGGTGACGAGCGGGCCCGGCGCGACCAACGTGGTGACGGGCCTCGCCAACGCGCTGATGGATTCTACGCCGATCGTGGTGATCAGCGGCCAGGTCGCCACCACCTTGATCGGCAACGATGCCTTTCAGGAGGCGGACGTCGTGGGCATCACGCGGCCCTGCACCAAATACAACTACTTGGTCAAACGCGTCGAAGATCTCGCTCCCACCATCAAAGAGGCGTTTTATCTCGCGCGGAGCGGCCGCCCCGGCCCCGTGTTGATCGACATCCCTAAAGACGTGACAGCCTGGGAGTGTCCGTTCATCTGGCCCGACAAGGTCGAGCTCGCCTCCTACAAGCCGACCATCAAGGGGCACCCGCTGCAGGTCAAGAAGGCCGTCGACTTGATCCGGCAGACGGAGCGAGCGGTGCTGTACGTCGGTGGCGGCGTGGTCAACTCAGGCGCGCAACCCGAAGTCCTGGAGCTGGCGACGCGCCTCAATCTGCCGGTGACGCCGACCTTGATGGGGCTCGGCTGCTTTCCACCGACCAACCCGCAGTCGCTCGGCATGCTTGGCATGCACGGCACGTACACCGCCAACATGGCGATGGCCAAAGCCGACCTGATCATCAACATCGGCGCCCGTTTCGATGACCGCGTCACGGGTCGGCTCGACAAGTTCGCGCTAAACGCCAAGAAAATCCACGTGGACATCGACCCCTCCAACGTCAATAAGACGGTGAACGTCGACGTGCCGATCGTCGGGGACGCGAAGCACGTGCTGCGGCAAATGCTCGACATGTTGCCTGACGAGCCCGCGCCCGCGCGCAGCGGCTGGTGGGGGGAGCTGCGCGAGATGCAGAGGCGCTATCCGTTGCGTTACAAAGATCGCAGCGACGTGATCATGCCCCAGAAGTTCTTCGAAGAGCTCGCGGACCTGACCAAAGGCCGCTACATCTGCTCGACCGACGTGGGCCAACACCAGATGTGGGCAGCCCAGTACTATCCGGTCGACGACGGCCGCAAGTGGCTGACCTCGGGCGGCCTCGGCACCATGGGTTATGGCTTACCCGCAGCGGTCGGTGCGGCGCTCAGCGGCACCAAGGATCTCGTGCTGTGTGTCACGGGGGACGGCTCGTTTCAGATGTGCATTCAGGAGCTCGCGACCTGCGTGCAGGAGAGCCTGAACTTGAAGATCCTGGTGATGAACAACCGCTTCCTCGGCATGGTGCGGCAGTGGCAAGAGCTCTTGTACGACCGGCGTTACAGCGAGGTGGGGCTCAAGTACTTCCCCGATTTCGTGAAGATCGCCGAAGCCTACGGCGCAACGGGCTACCGCGCGGAGAAACCGGAGGAGCTGCGGGCGGTGCTCGAGAAAGGGCTCAGCACGCCCGGTACGGTGCTGATGGACATCATCGTGCACAAGGAGAGCAATGTGTATCCGATGATCCCGGGCGGCGCTGCCCACTATGAGATCTTGCTCGGGCCAGAGGACGATGAAACTCCCGAACCGCGGGAGCTTGCCTGATGAGCACGATACCTCCGACCACCCGCCACATGCTCAGTATCCTGGTCGAGGATCGCTACGGTGAGCTGGCGCGCATCGTCGGCCTGTTCAGCGGCCGCGGCTACAACATCGACAGCCTCGCCGTCAATCAGAGCCTCGAGCCCGGCATGAGCCGCGTGGTGCTCACCACGCGCGGCGACGCTCAGGTGGTCGAGCAGATCCTGAAGCAGGTGAACAAGCTCGTGCGCGTGCACAAGGTGCGGCACCTGGTCGGGGACGGGCACCTCGAGCGCGAGCTGTGCGTGGCCACGGTGCGCGCGTCGAACTCTCGCGCCCGCGAAGAGCTGGAGCGCATCATCAAGCTCACGAGCGCGCGCGTGCTCGCCTTCTCCGCCACGGCCTTCACGGTGGAGGCCACCGGCACGAGCAGCGAGATCGAGCAGTTCATCGAGCTTCTGCGCCCGCTCGGCGTGCGCGACATGGTGCGCTCCGCTCCGGTCGCCCTGAGCCGCGCCGGCGCGGAAGGCGAGATCCACTCCGCGGACACGGCCGCCGAGTAGCTAGACGGCTGGAGCGCGGCCGCCACGCGCGAACGCGGGATAAAGCCGCGGTGCTGGGGGGATGGCTCAGCTCTGGTGTCTGTCGGAGTCGGCCCCATCGAGCCTACTCGATGGGGCCGCTGACCCACGCTTGGCGACTAGTGCCTCGATTCTATCGTGTCGCTCACGCTCTGCCCCCCTCAGTTTCTCGGGCTCCGTCGTGATGGCCAGGTGGTGATTTCTCGGAATGCAGCGCCGGCATCTGACGCGGAGAGCAGGGCCAAAAAGCGGTGAGCCCGGCGCGGACTTCGGGTTTCTCTTACTAGCTGGCCGCCGCAGTGAAGCTCGAAGTACTCACTGCTCCCAGGTGACACCATCCGTCGAGATGATGACTTCGTTTGGATCCACCCAACCGCATTGCATGGACTGAAGGTCGTTGTCGTAGTTCCAGTACACGGAGCCGTTGCAATTGGGTGCACCACACAAGTGGTAGCCGCGATCGTTGCAGCTGCCGCAACCGTCATTGCAGCAGTTGCCGACGCCGTGCACGCTCTCGCAGGCGCGCTCTGCGTTGACTTCCTCATCGGTCCCAGCGGGAACGTAAAATCCGCCGACCCCGTTGGGGAGCCCGCTATTGCCGTTGCACACGTATTCGTCCTGATCGACTTCGCCGTTGCTCAGCGTGCCGTTGCCATCATCATCCAAACCAGCCTCGATGAGTTGACCGCCCGAAAGACAATTGCTGCCGGGCCCCTCCGGCGTGAAGCGGACCAACGAGTTTAGCCCATTGACTCCGGCGTCTCCCGCGGGGCCTGGGGCACCCGGAGGACCTTGCTGCCCGTCGTCACCGTCGTCGCCATCCGAGCCGTCGTCGCCATCCGAACCGTCCACGCCGTGGCATACGTACAGGGTGTGTTCGACTTCGCCGAGATCGAGCACGCCGCTCGCGTTGTCGTCCAAGCCGGACTTGACCATGAACCCGCCAGAGTCACAGTTCGAGCCAGGGTCTTCGACCGTGGAGGACACCAATGCCTGAAGCCCGACGAGCCCGGTCACGCCAGCGTCGCCCCGTGGGCCCGGTGCGCCCGTCGGTCCCGCGCTGCCTGGGGCGCCGTCCGCGCCGTCCTGCCCGTTGGTGCCGTCAGTGCCGTCAGTGCCGTCAGCACCGTCAGCACCGTCAGCGCCCGGAGCCCCCGTTCCGCCTCTGATCTGCGCAGACGTCCCGTCGTCGCAAGTGATGGTCACCGTGCCGCTACCTGCTGTTGCAGTGCTACACCCGCCGATGGGCTCCGCGTCCGTACATGCCAAGATTGCACACGCTGCGAGCAAGCTCGTGCTCGTCGAAAGATTGAAGGTCCTGTTCACTGTTGTCTCCATGCATCTGCCAACCACACCCACCAATGCGGTGGAACCGAGCAGCAGTGCCCAAGACAACGGGCAGGCGCGCGTGGAGCGCAATTCCCCCAATGGGGTTGTACGCAGTTAATTCGAACAGCAACACTCCGATCGCGACGCGGACCTTGCACGCTGGCCACGTTGCCCGTTGGTCGAGTGGGCCAGCGCAGCACCAGCATGCGGCCGCGACGTTCACTCTCCTGCACTAGCCACAATGTAGCCTGCGAGAGAGCACTCGCCGGGCTCGCGCGGCTGGAGTTGCCGCGATGCCAGGAGGGACGGCCTGCCGCGCGCTCCTCACGAGCGGTTCCCGTGCCGACCCGAACTGGTGAGCGGCTGCGGACGTGGCAGCCACATGTCACGGTCGTCCTTCGAGGACGAGCGTCCGCCGAATCCGAAGCCCGATCCGCGAGTACTGGCGGACACCACGAGTGACCCCATTTGATTCGTCCCGTCGGGTCGGAGCTGTGGCTGCTGAGCGTACACGTCACCCTGTCAGTGCCTGGCGTCTAGATCTCCCCGACGGAGTCGACACTGGCGCTGACCGGCGAGCTCGATGAGCAAGGACGCTCGCGCTCGCTGTCCGATCCGGGTGTGCAGTTGACACGGCGGGCCTCTACTCGGAGGCGTGCGTGCAGCGCACGCTCGGCGATAGCCTAGTACCCGCGGCGTGCGTGGCATTCGGAGCTCGAACGATCCACTGTAACGTCGGTGAGTCTGTCCGGAGGCACGTCGATCCGAGAGCGGCAAGGCACCGGCGCTCTACCAACAGCATGGGCGATCAGGCGTCAGCGATGGTCAAGGCCGTGTCAGCGGCGCCGCGGAGCTTCTCCAGCGCTCGGCCGAGCAGCTGCCGGACCCGCTCCCGAGTGACCCGGAATTCGAGGCCGATCTCGTCGAGCGTCCGCTCGTCACGGCCGTCGAGGCCGAACCTCAAGCGCACCATCCGCGCTTCGCGGGGTGAGAGCACCTCGACCAGTTGCTCCAGCTTGGCCTTTACGTCGCGCTCGTGCGCCTGATCCGCTGGATCCCGAGCCGCTGGATCGCTCAACGAATCGTACAGGCACATGTCACCGTCGTCCCCGCGCGGCGCCTCGAGGCTCACGGGCTCACTGACCATGTTCATCAGCTTGCCCACCGTCGCTGGATCGAGGCCTGTTTGCTCTGCGAGCTCGGCGCTCGAGGCTGCGCGGCCGAGCCGTACCTCCATCTTGTTCGAGGCTTGCCGAAGCGCGTAGCGGGCGTCTGCAGCGTGAACGGGGACTCGAATCGTGCGCGCCTGGTTCGCGAGCGCGCGGCGCACGGCTTGACGGATCCACCAGGTCGCGTAAGTGCTGAAGCGGCAGCCGCGCCGGTAGTCGAACTTTTCTACAGCGCGCAGCAGCCCAATATTACCTTCCTGCATCAGGTCGGAATAGCTCAAGCCGAGGCCGAGATAACGCTTGACCACGATCGCCACGAGCCCCTGGTTGGCCTGTACGAATTGGCCTTCCGCGCGCCGCAGACAGCGCTCGGCGGCGCGCACGCGTCCAACCAACTCCTCAGGTAGGGCGGGCGGCGCCGGCAGCTCGATGCCCGTCGACTCGATGAGGTCTCCGTCCGCGTCCAAGGCGCTGGCGGGGTGGAGCACCCCCAAGAGGCGCGCCATGGCGAGCTCACCGAGCGGCAAGCTCGAGACCAGCGCTCGCAGCTCACCGCGGTCACCCGCCGGCGACGGACCTCGAGCTATCGAGCCATGCAGGCGCGCCGCATCGGCGCACCATGTTGAAAAAGCCTCTCGCGTGCTCGAATCGGTCGCTTCGACGGAGCCCCGCACGTCGACCAATTCACCCGTGCTGCGTTCCCCACGCTGCAACTCCCGAAGCAACGCGTCGAGCTCAGCCATGGCGGGCGGCGCCTCGAGGGCCAGCGCCAGCAGGTCCTGCCTAAATTCCGAGATGCGTTGGACGAGCTCCGCCTCGCGCCCGCGAGCGAGCCGAGGATATTCGACGAGAGGCGCACCGAGCGCCTTCGGAGCGCGCGCCGAGTCCCCTCGGCGCCTGGCGGAATGAGCCCTCTTGCCACGTGAAAACGTATCTCGCTCAGCACGAGGCACGCCCATGAACCGCCCTTGTTCCGGCGCCTCGGCGCCACGCACCAAATTGTCTTCGTTTTCGTCCATGGTCTTTGAGCAGGTCATGCCACGGCCCTCATAACCGAGGTCCGCAGCACCCCTTGGCCACCCAGGCCGGAAGCGACGGGCCGTGACGCGGCCTCAACCCAACGAGGGGTGCCGCACACCGGCCGCCTCGAGCATGCGAAGGCGGTTCCGACTCTGCTTCAAGAATGTAAGTTCGCGAAGCCGAATGGCAACCGTTCGACACGTAAAAGCCATGCCGTTCTTCGGTGTGATCTCGGCCTAGAGTGGCACTCCTGGCGTGCCCGTCGCCGTGCCGCCCGCGCCGGTGTGGCGATTTGGTGCCCGCGCTGGCGGCGGACGACGAGACTTAAAAGGGACTCAGCCCTGGTGCACGAAGCGTCGCGACTTATGGTCGTCGAGTGCGACCGAGCCGACCGCGGAGAGGATAGAAGAACACATGAACGACCGACCAGCGCGATTCAAGTCCCTGAAACACGCCTTAGAGGACATTGCAGCCGCCGGGGAGGAAGCTCGGCTGCAGCTCAATCTGCTCACCGCGGAGGCGCGCAGCCGTAAGGAGGATCTAGAAGAAAATCTAGAGAAGCTCGAGTCCACGCTCGACCGAGGGATCGAGCAGGTGATGGGCGCTGCGGCGGACGGCAGCAAAATCCTGAGCCGCACGCTCCAAGGTCTCCTCGGTCGTCGTGTGAACGGCGACGCGAAGAGCGCGATCGAGTCTCTGATGAACACGAGCGTCAGGACCTGCTCACGGGGTGATTTCCTGCAGCGCGCGGCGCAGCTGATGTGGGACCACGACGTGGGCTCCGTGCTGGTGCTCGACGAGCGCGACGCGCTGTGCGGCATCGTAACGGACCGGGATGTGTGCATGGCCGCCTACACGACGGGTCTCCCCCTGTGGAACCTGCGCGTCGCGGACGTGATGACGAAGACCGCCCACACGTGCCGGCCCGGACAGACGCTCGCCGAAGCCGCGGCCGTTATGGCAGAGCACCAGGTTCGCCGCCTGCCCGTGATCGACGGCCACGGCCATCCCATCGGCGTGCTCGGCATCTCGGATATCGTGCGCCACGCGCCCGTGATTGGGCTCGAGCTGGCCCAGCGCTTGACGTTCCAATTGCTCTCCGCCATCTGCCGCCCGCGTGAAGGACGCGCACGCCCAAGCGCCGCCGCAGAGTGAGCTCGACGCACTTGGCAGGGGCCGTGCTGGCATGGGATGTTCTCGCCAGCTCGGGTCGTTGGCTTTGTGATCGTCAGCTACGCTTGCACGGCCACGTTCGACTGCATCACGCGTCGCAGCTCCTCAGCGTCGACCGGTTTGACCAGGTGCTCATCGAACCCCGCCTGGAGCGCGGCGGCGCGGTCCGCCGCTTGACCGTAACCCGTGAGAGCCAGCAAGTAGAGACGCTGAAACCTGGGGTGGGCGCGCGCCCAGCGCGCAAGCTCGAAGCCGTCCAACACGGGCAGGCCGATGTCGACCAACGCGACGTCGGGTTCTACTCGCTCGATGAGCTCGATGCCGCTCTTGCCGTCGCCCGCCGTAAATACCTCGTAGCCCGCGTGTTCGAGCAATAAGCAGAGCATCTCGGCGCCATCGGGGTTGTCTTCGATGACGACCACGCGCTTGCCCGCGGGCCAGGCCAAGTTGCCGCGTGACGGCGGGGTCTCGACGCTGCGCAGGGCGAGCGGCAGCCGCACCATGAACTCACTGCCCTGTTCCCGTCCCGCGCTCCGCGCCACGATGCTCCCCTCGTGCATCCCCACGAGCGAACGCACCACGCTGAGCCCGACGCCCATCCCGCCCTCCGTGCGATGGATGGTGGTCGCGCCCTGCACGAACGGCTCAAACACCGTCTCCAGCAACGCAGGCTCGATGCCCACGCCATTGTCCGTTACCGTGAGCACCGCTTCCCCTCCCTCGGCACGCAGCTCCAGCGCCGCGCGCCCGACCAGCGCAGAGCTGGTCGCCGCTGACGCGACCGAGCGCGAGCCGCTTTCCGCGCCGCTGCGCTCACGGGCAGCTTCTTCGCTCGCCAAGGGGTACTTGACGGCCGTGTACTTGGCGGCGTTGTCGAGCAGGTTGACGATGATCTGCTGCAGACGAGCGGGGTCCGCCTCCACCAGCACGGGTTCGTCGGCGAGCTTGGCCTCGAGCGAGATGCCGCGGCTCGCGAATTTTTCCCGCAGCGCGACCAGTGCCTCGTTGGCGACGGCGCGAGCGTCGATCACCTGCTTGCGCAGCTCGATTTTGCCCTGCGTGATTCGGCTCACCTCGAGCAAGTCGTCCAGAAGCCGAGTCATTTGCCGAGACTGACGCTCGATCACCTGGAGGCTCTTGGCCCGCGTTGATGGCGTGGGCGCGTCGGTGTGCAGCAGCACGCCGGCGTTGACGATGGCCGAGAGCGGATTGCGGAGCTCGTGCGAGAGCATGGCGAGAAACTCGTCGCGCCGCCTCACCGCTAGCCGGATCTCGTCCTCGATGCGCTTCTGTTGGCTGATGTCGCGGGATACCCCGAGCATGCCGACGATCTTGCCGTCGCTGTCTCGCAGCGGCTGCCGGGTGCTCATGAACCAGGAGACGCGCCCGCCTTCCCCCAAGAACTGCTCCTCCCGATACGGCTGCGCCTCGCCGGCCAGCGCGCGTTCATCCTGCGACTCGAGGGGCCGCGCCTGCGACTCCGGCAAGAAATCCGCGGCGCTGCGACCCGCGGCTTCGGAAGGGTCTTGGAGACGCAGGCGCCCGGCCAGCGCCTGGTTGACGCGCACGAAGCGACCCGTGGCGTCCTTGAAGTAGATCGCGTCCGGAACGCTGTCCATCAGGCTGTCGAGCAAGTAGCGCTCGCGGAAGACCGCGTTCTCTGCCGCTTTGAGCGGGCTGATGTCGATCAACGTGAGCACCACGCCAGTCACCGCCCCGCGCATGCGGTAGGGCAAGATGCGCAAAAAGAACCAGGTGTGGCCCCGGTCACAGACCTCCCGCTCGATGGCGCGCTCGGTCCGCAAGACCTCCTCCAGATCGTCGATCAAGCGCACTTGATTCAGCGTGCTGCTAAAGCCGGCGATGGGTCGACCCACGTCCTGTGGCAATAAATTGAATACCTCCGCAATCAGCGGGGTAAACTTGCGGATACACAGCTTCTGATCGAGAAAGATGGTGCCGACCTGGATGCTGGCCAGCAGATTATCCATGTCGTTCGTGAGCTCGGTCAGCTCACCGATCTTCTTCTGGTACTCGGCGTTGACCGTGTACAGCTCCTCGTTCACGCTCTGCAGCTCTTCGTTGGTGCTCTGGAGCTCCTCGTTCGAGGCGAGCAGCTCTTCGTTCGTCGCCTGCAGCTCTTCGTTCGAGGTCTCGAGCTCTTCGATGGTAGATTGCAGGCTCTCCTTGGTTCGTCGCAGCTCGGCCTCGAGCGAGCCGAGCTGGTCGCGCGACACCGCGCTCATATCGAGCTCGGATTGGCTCGCCGCTGGTGCTTCGCGGGCCTCGAGGGGGTCGATCGTGATGAGCAGGTGCTCGGTGCGGGACCCAGCGGAAGGTACGGGCTTGACCACCAGCCGATGGGGCAGCTCCTCGGATCCGACCCGCAGCCTGAGGCCGTTGTACGTCACCGTCGTCTGCTCTTTGAGCGCGCGTTGCATGGCGCCGGTCACGGCCATCCGCAAATCCGAGCCTACCATGTCCAGGATGTCGCTCGAGGGCCGCCCCTCTTTGACCTTCAGATAGCGGCTGGCGCCCGAAAAGGCGTGCACCAGCTCGCGCCGCTCGTTCACGAGCAAGCTGGGTGGCATGTGCTGGTCGAGCAGCGCATCGTAAACGCTGATGGCTTGCGACAGGGGATAGCCGCCAAGGGTCGGCGGCCGTGGATCAACCTGCGAGCTGCCAAAGGCCCGGGGTTGCGGCGCGATGCGTGCCACGTCTCCGCCGTGGCGCACGTCACGGTGCTTGCGATAGATGCGCCAGTGTACGTCGACCGCCTCGTAATCATCGACGAGAGGACCCACGTGCTCGCTCGGACCGAGCACCAGGACGCCGTTCCGTTTGAGCGCGAAATGCAGAAGGCTGAGCACCTTTTTCTGCGCCAGGGGTTGCAGGTAAATGAGGAGGTTGCGGCAAGTGATCAGGTCGATGCGCGTAAACGGCGCGTCCTTGATCACGTTATGTGGCGCGAACACCACGCATTGCCGCAGCTCCGGGGAGACCTGAAAGCTCGGCCCCCGCTTGTCGAAATAGCGCTCGAGCAGCTCCGGCCTTACACCGGTGACCCGCTCCTGGTTATACAGGCCGCGACCTGCGAAATCGAGCGAGCCGCGATGTAGATCGGTGGCCAGGATCTTCAGCCGACAGCGCTCGTTCCGCTTGCGCAGCTCTTCTTGTACGAGGATGGCGAGAGAATAGGCCTCTTCCCCCGTCGCGCAGCCCGCAACCCAGATCCTGAGCTCATCGCTACCGCGGGTGCGCTCCACCAGCTCGGGAATGATGCTCGACTCCAGGCGCGCGAACGCGCCTTCATCCCGAAAAAATCGCGTCACGCCGATCAAGAGGTCGTGGAAGAGATCGTCGAGCTCGGCCGTATCATTGGCTAGCTTCTCGACGTACGCCTCGAGCGACGCCGCCTGCGTGAGCTGCAGGCGCCGTTCGATGCGCCTCACCACTGTGGACGGCTTGTAGTGGGTGAAGTCGATGCCGTAGGCGTTCTGCAAAAAGCTCAGGGCGGCGCCCACCCCGTAGGGCCGAGCGGGGCTGCTGGCGAGCGACTGCTCGATCGCGCGATTGTCGGGATTTTGCGCGTGGTCGAGCAGCGCGCGCGGCATGAGCGCCGGCGGCAGCACGTAGTCGACGACACCCGTCTCGCGAGCGCTGCGCGGCATGCCGTCGAAATAAGCGGTGCCTTCGTCCTGAGACAGGACCAGACCACCCGCGTCGTGGATGTCTTTGATGCCCCGCGCGCCGTCGCTCCCCGCCCCCGACAGCACGACACCGATGGCGCGGGCGCCCATATCCTGCGCCAACGAGCGGAAGAAGATGTCGATGGGCAGCGTCAGCTCGCCCGAAGCGCCCTTGTCGCTCAGGAGCAGCTTGCCCGCCGACACAATCATCTCCTTCTTGGGCGGGATCAGGTAGATGCGGTTGGCTTCTACCTGCATGCCGTTCTCCACCTGGAGCACCGGGATCTTGGTGCGTCGAGCCAAGAGCTCGTCCATCACGCTCTTGAAGTCCGGCGAGAGATGCTGGATCACCACGAAGGCCATGCCGGTGTCCTCCGGCATGGCGCCGAAGAAGTGCTCGAGCGCGTCTAACCCGCCCGCAGAGGCGCCTACGCCGACGACGTAAAACGCGGCAGCCGGAGGGGCGTCGTCGGAGGGCGGAGGTGCCTCCGACTCGGGCTTGGCCCTGACTCCGCTATCGCCAAAGCCCGCGTCGTCCTGGGGAGCTACTCCAGCGCTCGCCGGGATCTCTTCCACGAGAGCGGCCTCGGGCACTCGGGATGCCGCCCCGACCGCGGCCACGATAGGGTCAGGGGACTCTTCGTCGAAGTGCTGCATGCGAGGACTCTTCGAGCAACAAATGAGCCAGCGTTAGCCGGCGAAAGCGAGCCACGGTGAGGAGTGCGAGTGTGCTGAAAAACCGAGACCGCTCGTATGAGAGCGCCGAGGCGCCGTAGGAGTCACCGACCAAAACCGCCCACGAAATGGCCGTGTTCGGAACCGACCCGTGGCATCCTGCCACGCGTGTGACTTTTACGCCATGCGCGGACGGCAAATGTCAGAAGGTGAGGAACACGGCGGTTTGCCGCTGGTTCCACGCGGAGCCGATGACCCACCCGTCGTCAGGTGCCCGGGCTCGGCCGCGACCAGGCCTGCATCAGCCGTGCGGTGTGGTGATAGTCAGTCACCTGAATGACGTCGACCGGGCAGTTCCCGCCCGGCCAGGCGGCGACGAAATCGCTGACGGCCGCGTCGTTGCCGCCCGGGAACAGTGCATCACCCACGTACGTGACGCGCTCCGCACCCTCCTCGAGCAAGGTGCGCACGGCGAAGCTCTTGTCGCGCCCGCGCACCACCAGATCGAACGAGGTCTGGCCGCCGAGGGTGAGCAGTAGGTCGTTACCTGGCAGCCGCTCGTCCAGCGCCTGCCGCAGCACCGGCAAGAGCCGCTCGCGGTAGCCGGTGCGCGCGTCGAAGGCCACGAATTGATCACGGCTCTTACGCGCCAGCGGCGAGAGCGCGCCGCGCAGCCGCCCCGAGGGCGCGATGTTGATCATCGCCTCGCGATCGATGATGCGCTCACCCAGCACCACCAGGTCCTCTGGTAGGGCGAAGCGCGGATCGACCAACAGCTCTTGCAGGAGCTGCTTCAGTCTCGAAAAGGCAAGCTGGCCCAGATGGTCGCCGAGCGAGAACTCGTCCACCGCGACGAGCTCTAGCGCGGTCCCCGAGCGGCAGCGGTAACGGCTCGCGCCGTTGCACACGAAGGCATCGAATTGCCCCCGGTAGCCGTAGGCGTGCAGCGGCTCGAAGAACTGGCTCATGAGCAGCTCCAGATCGCTACCGGCGGCCAGCGCAAACGGCCGCTCCAGCGCTGACAGGCGCCCGGCCATGTCCCGATCCAGAGCCTCGCGCGGGGGGGTCAGGGTGTTGTCGATGTCGAAGACGATCGCCAGAGTCATGAGGGTCCGGCAGTCTGACACCTCTCGGCTCTTGCACTGGCAAAAATCTGCCATGCTCGGGCCATGTTGCGCCGTTTCCGCCAGCTCCGGGCTCGTTCTATGCGAGAGCGCCGGCCTCGCGCCGCGAGCGCTCCGCAGGGCGCATTCACCGGGCGGCTGCCGTGAGCGCGCGCGGAAAGGTTCGGCTCGACGCGCTATTGGTCCAGCGTGGCCTGGCGCCGACGCGCACCGTCTCGGTGGGCTGCATCTTGGCGGGTCGGGTCTACTCTGGCGAGCGGCGCTTGGACAAGCCCGGGACGCCGCTGGCAGAGGACACGCCGCTCAGCGTGCGCGAGCTGCCGCGCTACGTGTCGCGGGGGGGAGTAAAGCTGGAGGGCGCCTTGAAGCAGCTCGGCGTGCAGCCCGAGGGGCGGGTGTGGGTGGACGTCGGCGCATCCACGGGCGGCTTCACCGATTGCCTGTTGCAGCATGGCGCCGTCAAGGTGTACGCGGTCGACGTGGGCCGTGGCCAACTCGCCGAAAAGCTGCGGCAAGATCCGCGCGTGATCAATCGCGAAGGCACGAACGCCCGCCACCTCGTGGCCGCGGACTTCCCCGACGCGATCGAGGGCGTCGTGCTGGATGCCTCGTTCATAGGATTATCGAAGTTGCTGCCGGCCGTGGCCAACGTGCTCTCGCCCGGTCGCTGGCTAATCGCGATGATCAAGCCTCAGTTCGAGGCGGGCCGTGAGCTGGCGCGCGAGTACCGCGGTGTCATCAGCGACCCCGAGGTGCGGCAACGCATCATCGACGGCGTCATCGCCGAGGTCGGGGAGCACGGCTTTGACGTGCGGGGCTCGTGCGACTCCGAGCTAGCAGGGCCCAAAGGTAATTTGGAGCATTTCGTATTCGCGGAGCGGCGCTCCCTCGAGGGGACAGCCGAGGCGGCTCGACGTGCCTAAGGTCAGCTGCGGGCTGGTGATGGTCGACCGCCGGCAGCGCGTGCTGCTGGTGCACCCCGGCGGGCCCTTCTTTACCCGGCGCGACGCGGGCGCGTGGAGCATCCCCAAAGGTTTGAACGAGCCGGGCGAGAGCCTCGAGGCCACCGCGCTGCGCGAGTTTCAGGAAGAGCTGGGCTTCGAGCCCAAACCGCGGGAGCTCTACGCGCTAGGCAAGATCAAACAGGGCGGTGGTAAAATCGTGCACGCTTGGGCGTTTCTGGGCGAGTGGGACCCCTCGCTGCTCGTCAGCTCGCCTTTCGAGCTCGAGTGGCCGCCGGGCTCTGGCGCTCTGCAGGAGTTCCCCGAGGTCGATCGCGCCGAGTTCTTCGAAGCCGCCACGGCGGAAGAAAAAATCATCGCCGCCCAGCGCCCCCTCATCCAACGGGCCCTCGAATGGGCCAGGAAGTTAGAGCTAACTACGTAGCCCGGCGAGGGTGTTTCTCGATCTGCGGCAACGACTTTAGCAAAGGCCCTTGCTCTTGAAGGCCACCTGCAGCCCGGCCTTGTCGACCGCCTTGGCGATGGCTTCTTCCGGCGTCACCTGTTTGCTCAGGACCAGCTCGCTCAGGGCCTCGTTCATGAGGCGCATGCCGACGTTTTTTGCAGTCTGCATGATGCTTGGAATTTGAAACGTCTTGCCCTCGCGGATCAGGTTCGAAACAGCGGAGTTGACCAGCAAGATTTCGAGCGCGGCGACGCGGCCTCCCCCTATTTTTTTGCACAGCGTCTGGCTGACCACGCCCTTGAGCGACTCGCTCAGCATGACGCGGATCTGCTCCTGCCGATCCGGCGGGAACTGATCGATGATGCGATCAATCGTCGAATACGCGGTAGTGGTGTGCAGGGTGCCGAAGACCAAGTGACCCGTCTCCGCCGTCTCGATGGCGATGGCGATGGTCTCGAGATCGCGCATTTCACCCACCAGCACCACGTCGGGGTCCTCGCGTAGCGCGGCCCGCAGCGCCCGCTTGAAGGAACCGGTGTGCGTGATGACCTCGCGCTGATTGACCAGGCACATCTTGTTCTCGTGAACGAACTCGATCGGATCCTCGATGGTGATGATGTGGCCGCTGCGCGTGCGGTTGATCAGGTCCACCATCGCGCACAGCGTCGTGGATTTGCCGCTGCCCGTCGGCCCGGTGACGAGCACGAGGCCCTTGTGCAGGGTGCAGAGGTCGGTGATCGCCGTAGACAACCCGAGCTTCTCAGAGGAGATGATGTGGGCGGGGATGGTTCGAAACACCGCGCCGACGCCGTGTCGATCGCGAAATAGGTTGGCGCGGAAGCGCGCGAGCCCCTCGATCGCGTAGGCGAAATCGGTGTCGTCTTCCTTCTCGAACTGCGCGCGGTTGACCTCCGGGATGATGGGCGCGAGCAGCGCGAACAGCTCTTCAGCGCTGAGCGGGACCTCGCCCGACAGGCGCTGCATGTCGCCGTCTTTGCGGATCATCGGCGTCTCCCGCGAGCTCAGGTGCAGGTCGGAAGCGCCTTCTGCCACCAGACGATGAAACAAGCGGTCTATGGGCCGATCCGAGACCGGCGGCGCCGCTACCCGCGCCATCGAGCTCGACGCCCGCGCCGCGACGGGCTTGGGGGTGGCAGGCGCGAGCTCGACGGGAACCTTCGCCATCGGAGCGGGTGTCTTGGCGGAGTTGCCGTTCGCGGCTTTGGCGGGATTGGCGCCCGGTGCGGCCGCGAGCAGGGGCGACACGCCCTTGCCGTCCAATTCCAGAACTAGGCTCGGCGATCCAGGCCCGCTCGGCGTCGGCGAGATGGTCACGACGGTGTCCCCGGCCCACTCCGTCACGGCCACGAACACCAGCTTCCCGCCCGGAGCCGAGTAACTGAAGCTCGCGTGCCCGTCGCCCCGCAACTCGGGCTGCACCGCCGGAGGCGTGATTTCAGCCACGAGCCGCCTCACCTGGGCGGCGGTCGGCCGCTGGTCCATGAGCGGAGCTGGCAGCCCGTCGATGGTCAGGGTCGGGGGCTTGCCGGCGCCCAGCGATAGAACGGAACCCTGCCGAGCGAGCAGGCTCGCAATGAATTTGTCCAGCTGAGCGATGGCGCACCTCGCGCGAGACGAAGCCCAGAGAGCACGCGCGCTCTCTGCAGGCTCTCTCGCCTGTTGCAAGGGACGACCAGGGCGGCCCGGAGGTTTAGAGCGACCGCGAGAGCGCGAGGATCCGCTGGTGCGGTAATTCAACGAATCACCGAAACGATCACGCCGCGAAACACCAAATGCTCCGCCGATCTACGCGCCCCGTCGCGCGAGGTAGGAGTGTTGCGCACGGTGGGACAGCTCCTTAGTATCCGCCCCGCCGCTCCGGCGGTCATGCCCCAACACCTGGCCATTGGAACGGGATCGAATGGACGTCTCCGAGATTCAAACCATCGAACATCAAGTGCTCATCATCGGCGCAGGCGGCGCCGGTCTGCGAGCTGCGATCGAGTGCAGCGGGCTGGGGCTCAGCACCGGCGTGCTCTCCAAGAGCTTGCTCGGTAAAGCGCACACGGTGATGGCGGAGGGTGGGATGGCCGCAGCCCTCGGCCACGTCAGCGCCAAGGACAGCTGGAAGGTGCATTTCCGCGACACCATGCGCGGCGGCAAGTTCCTGAACGTCTGGCGCATGGCCGAGCTGCACGCCAAACACGCACCGGCGCGTGTGCGCGAGCTCGAGCAGTGGGGCGCCATCTTCGATCGCACGCCGGACGGGCGGATCAACCAGCGCAACTTCGGTGGCCACCGCCACCCGCGCCTGGCCCACGTGGGGGATCGCACGGGGCTCGAGCTGATCCGGACCCTGCAGGATCACGGCGTCCACCAGGGCATCGACTTCCACATGGAGTGCACGGCGCTGTCTCTGCTCAAGGACGGCGAGCGGATCGCGGGCGTCGCGGCGTATTGGCGAGACACCGGGCGCTTCGTCTTGTTCCGCGCTCCCGCCGTGATCCTGGCGACGGGTGGCGCTGGCAAGGCCTGGAAGGTCACCAGCAATTCCTGGGAGTACACGGGCGACGGCTACGCGATGGCGTACGACGCCGGCGCTGAGCTGATGGACATCGAGTTCACTCAGTTCCACCCGACTGGCATGGTCTGGCCGCCGTCGGTGCGCGGCACGCTGGTGACCGAAGGCGTGCGCGGCGAAGGCGGCATCCTCAAGAACAGTGAAGGCAAGCGCTTCATGTTCAATTACATCCCGCCGCGCTTCGCTTCGGAGACCGCCGATACGGAGGAAGAGGCCGCGCAGTGGCTCTTGGGCAAGCCTGGCGCGCGCCGGCCGCCGGAGCTCTTGACCCGTGACGTAGTGGCGCGCTCGATCAAGGCGGAGGTCGACGCCGGCAGGGGCTCGCCCAACGGCGGCGTGTTCCTCGACATCGCGTCTCAGCGCGAGGCGGACTTTATCAAGCGCAAGCTGCCCTCCATGTACCACCAGTTCAAGGAGCTGGCGGAGGTCGACATCACCAAGGAGCCGATGCAGGTCGGGCCCACCTTGCATTACTTTATGGGCGGCGTGCGCGTCGACGCCGAGACCCAGATGACCAATGTGCCGGGGCTGTTCGCGTGCGGAGAGGCAGGCGCGGGCATGCACGGCGCCAACCGCCTGGGCGGCAATTCGCTCTCGGACCTGATCGTGTTCGGCAAGCTCTCGGGCGAGGGCGCCAAGAAGTACATCGACGGCCTGCCGAGCACGCCGCGCGCCGATGACGAGCAGGTCAAGGCAGCTTTCCGCCGCGCGACGGCTCCGCTCAACCGCGACTCGGGGGAGAACCCCTATGTCCTGCAGGAGGACCTCACCAAGACGATGGGCCAATGCGTGGGCATCGTGCGCTCGGGCAAGGAGCTCGAGCGCGGGCTCGAAGAGCTGCAGGTGCTCAAGCGCCGCGCCGAGGCCGTCAAGGCCCACGGCGCCAGCCAGTACAACCCCGGCTGGCACCAGGCGCTGTCGATGAGCTCGCTCTTGATCACCTCGGAAGCCGTGGCGTTGGCAGCGCTCATGCGCGAGGAGAGCCGCGGTGCTCACACTCGCATCGATTTTGAAAACGAGCGACCCGAGTGGCTCAAGTACAATATCGTGATCTCCAAGGGCCCAGACGGTGAGCCCAAGGTAGAAAAGGTAGAGCGCCGGCCGCCCCCCGACTATCTCAAGCAAATCGCCGAAGCAAACATCGACGACCTGGAAGCGGGTCGGATCGCTGCCGACGCACCCGAGGATTAATGGCAAAGCGAACATTCAGAGTTTGGCGCGGCGACGCTCTCGGCGGGGACTTCGTGTCCTACGAGGAGGAAGTCACCGAGGGCATGGTGGTGCTCGACGTGCTGCATGCGATGCAATCCAGTCAGACGCCGGACCTGGCGGTGCGCTGGAACTGCAAGGCAGGCAAATGCGGCTCGTGCAGCATGGAGATCAACGGCAAGCCCAAGCTGGCGTGCATGACGCGCATGAACAGCCTGCCCCTCGACCAGCCCGTGACGGTGCAGCCGCTGAAGGCGTTCCCCGTGATCAGGGACCTGGTGACCGATGTCTCCTGGAACTATCGCCAGAACAAGCGCATCAAGCCGTTCAAGTCCGTGCCGCCCGGCCCCGACGGCAAGCACCGCATGTATCAAGAGGACGTGGATCGGCCACAGGAGTTCCGCAAATGCATCGAGTGCTTCCTGTGCCAAGACGTCTGCCACGTGCTGCGCGACCGTGAGGGCCAAGAGAAATTCGTGGGCCCGCGCTTCATGATCCGGGTCGCCGGCTTGGAGATGAACCCGCTCGACGCCGAGGACCGCATCCCCGAGCTCAAAGCCCAGTACGGCTCGGGCATGTGCAACATCACCCGCTGCTGCACCGAGGTGTGCCCGGAGCACATCAACATCACCGACAACGGCATCATCCCGCTGAAAGAGCGCGTGGTGGACCGCTACTACGACCCGCTGCTCGCGATCGGTCGAAAGCTGGTCGGGATCAAGCTGCGCAAAGAGCCCGTCCCAGAGAAGTGAGCATCAGCTGAAGGGTTGCCCGAGATATGAGCTCCGAGCGCCGCACTCTGTACCCCGAGATTCAACCTTATCGAACCGGTCGGCTAAAGGTCAGCGGCGCGCACGATCTGTATTTTGAGGAGTCTGGCAACCCACGCGGCAAGCCGGTGCTGTTCCTGCACGGTGGCCCGGGGGGCGGCACGGAGCCGAAGATGCGCCGCTATTTCGACCCTGCTCGATATCGCATCGTGCTCTTCGATCAACGTGGCTGCGGCAAGAGCACGCCGTTCGCCAGCCTCGACGACAACACGACCTGGCACCTGGTCGACGACATCGAAGCCCTCCGCCAGCAGCTCGGCGTCGAGCGCTGGCAGGTCTTCGGTGGTTCCTGGGGCAGCACGCTCGCGCTCGCGTACGCCGAGGCGAACCCAGAACGCGTGAGCGAGCTCGTGCTGCGCGGCATCTTTCTGATCCGCAAGGAGGAGATCCGCTGGTTTTATCAGGAGGGCACGAGCTGGATTTACCCCGAAGCCTGGCGGGAATATCTGGAGCACATACCGCTCGCCGAGCGCAGCGACCTGCTACGCGCCTACCATGCTCGGCTCACGTCGCACGACCCGGCGGTGCAGCGGGCGGCCGCCAAGATCTGGAGCGTATGGGAGGGGCGCACGAGCTGCCTGATCCCCAACCCCGAGCTCATCCTTCGCACCGGCGGCGACGATTTCTCCCTGGCCTTCGCGCGCATCGAAGCTCACTACTTCGTGCATGACGCCTGGCTCGACCAGGGTCGAGGTCTGCTGGAGAACATCGACGCCATCCGCGGCATCCCGGGCGTCATCGTGCAGGGGCGCTACGACGTGGTCTGCCCGGCCAAGAGCGCCTGGGATCTGCACCTCGCCTGGCCCGAGGCAGACTACCGCATCGTGCCTGACGCTGGCCACTCCGCGAGTGAGCCAGGCACCGTGCACGAGCTCGTCAGCGCCACCGATCGATACGCGGGTTGAGCGCGCCGCGACCTTCAGTCCAAGCCCCGCACCGACTCGAAGAGTTGATCGAGTTGCCGCATCTGAAAGGCGTTCATGTCAAAGAACTTGATGCCGATGCGGCCCGGCTCGCTGCGCACGACCTCGGCCTCGCACTCGACATGTGGGGTGCCGGCGACCTTGAACCAGACCTCGATGATCTGCCCCAAACCGAGCGGCTGATCCAACATCACGCACGCGCCGCCGCGCGAGATGTCGCCCGACTTGCAGCTTTGGGTATGCCGACTGGCGTCCACGACGAGCGTTTCGGTCTTCAGCTCGAAGCGCGGATGACGTCGACGTTCCCACGGCGGTATCTGGCTGACGCGTACCGCTTGATTGGCGAGTCCCGAGCTCATGTGCCCAGGCGAGCATGGCTCATGCCAGCTCAATGAGAGGTGTGCGAACCGTCACGAGTGCTCCCCGGCGATACGCTTACGTGCGGGCGAGGAACACATCGCCCCTGGGTTGTTCGTGACATGACTCAGCCTGCACCCGGGTCGCGTCACACCCTGGCCTACGGTCGCCAATCTCTGGTTGTACGGGCCCGTCCCAACCGCGCGTGAGCTCAGGGGAGGGCTTTGATCAGGTGCAGAAGCAGCTGATCATCGACCGGCAGCGTCTCGCCCCGTTGTACGTAGCGGTCATCGTAGGTCACCCCAAGCCCGTCCGGCACGTAACCTCGGCGCACGTACAGGCGTTGCGCCGCGTTGTAGCCGGCGTGCAAACCGACGGCGATGGCCACGCGCCGCGCGCGCGCTGCAGCGCCCTGCTCGGCGCATTCGAGCAACGCGCTCCCGACGCCCCGTCGCCGCTCCGCGGGCACCACGTAGAGATCCTGGACTTCCGGAATGCCTTTGCCCGCGATGCCAGGGTACAGAGGGTTGAAGTGCAAGGTGACGTAGCCGGCGACTGCGCCCCCACGCAGCGCCAACCAGGAGTACCGAATCTCTGCTTCTCGCTCGGCAACATAGTCGAGGTATTGCCGCTCTGGCTTGACCTGGCCCACCGCCGCGAAGGCTCGCGTGATCAGCTCGGCGTCGCGCTGCTCGATAGGCCGCAGCTCGAGCACCAGCGCGTTATCCTCCATGGTCTAGCGCACCAGGTCGTTGACGGCGACACGGCCGCGACGCGGCTGACCGAGTCGCATCACGAGCTCCCTGGCGAGCGGATCTCTCGGGTCCAGGTGTCGTACCACCCGCAGCAGCCGCCGCGAGGCGTCCCGATCCCCGAGCGCGGCCATCGCCAACGCCTGCTGCGCTCCAATGCGGGCGAGGACCTTGCGTGTGCCCGCGTCGACCGAGCCTTCGGCTTCGAGCGGCTCGAGCACGCGCCGCAGCGCAGCCCGGCTGCGTTCGACGCCCGCGTGGCGATCGGAAGCACCGAGCGCGTGCGAGGAGAAGCCGAGCCACATCGCGTCCGGGCGCAAGTGTTCGAGCACACGCGCCTCCCAATTCGGATCCAGCTCAACGAACACGGGTCGCGCGTCGGCGAGGCGTGACAGGGCGTACTCGTCGGCAAAGCCATTGACCCAGAGCTGGCGGAGGAGCGGCGACAAGCTGGGATCGGCCTGCACCAACTGGGCCGTCACTGAGCCGCTCGACAGCAAGGCCGCGGGCACGATGACGACGTCCGGGCGAGTGCCTTGCAGTACGCGAGCCGACATCAAGCGAAAGGCAAGCGCCGGGCTGCGCACCAAGGCCAAGCTACCCAGCGGCAACTTGCCGAGAGCCTCTTCGGTCCAGAGCTCCGCTCCGGCGATGGGCGCGCCCTCGAAGGCGACGGTTTGGTCCGCCCGCGACACCACCAGCGTCGCGGCGAACGTGACCGAAAGCACCCCCGCGGGCCGCGCGAAAGGCAAGGGGCAGGACCAAAGCCAACGCACCAGCGCCGAGAGCGCGAGCGGGAAGAACGCGGCGCAACCGAGACCCGACAAGAGCGAAAGCAGCCCGGCGCCCGCCGACAGGCCCGCGGCGCGCGCGAAGGGGACGAGCACGCCTGAGCCAGCGAACAGGGCCCAGGGCAAGAGCGCGCGTCGCAGCGGCGTACCCGCTTGCAACGCCCACGCGAGCCCCGCGAGCGACAGCAACAGGGGCACCACTCCGAGCCCCGCCCGAAAGGGCTCGGCCGCCTGACGAGCGAAATCGGCCACGCCCTCGATCGCGACGACCTCCGCGCTGACATCGACGCCCTCCGGAACCGTCATGCCGAGCTGCGCCCAGGCCGCGGGGGACAGGGCACGGAGCCAATGCACGGAAGCGCAAAGCGCGGAGCTAGCGACCAGCGCCGCGCCGAACCGCAGCGAGCCCGACGGCGAGGGGCTGCGCCGCCCGTCGACGCCCGGGAGCAGAAACACGAGCGCCAGGATCAACCCCGCCGTATGACTCTCGGCCGCGGCCACGCCGAGCAGCAACCCTGCGACCGGAGCCGCTCTCGCGTCCCCCAGCTCCGAGGCCAAGCGGGTCCCGATCAGAATGAGAGCCAGGGGCACCGCCGCGCCGCCCACACGTGCGGCTTCGCTCTGGACGGCGGGGCCCAGGGCCCAGAGCTGGCTCGCGAGCAGCGCCAGGAACGGAGCCAGCCGGGAGGGCGCCTGGCGCTCGAGCAAGTCGCGGATGGACGCGAACAGCAGCCGGCTACAGAGGGAGAGGGCAATCACGCCGAGCAAGTTGGCGCGCAGCAAGCGTCCGCCGAGCGGCACCAGAGCCGCCAGCTGAGTGAGCAAAGTGGAGAGCACCCCCTCTGAGCCCACCGGAACGAAGCCCAGGTCACGAACGATGGCGACGTCGTCGCTCCAGCCCGCCTCGCCCGGGATCGACCAGATCCCGATCACCAACGGCAGCATCCAGGCGAGCCCAACACACGGCGCCTGCCATCGAGACGCGCCTCGGCTGGGTAGCCCAAAGGACAGCATCGACGGACGATTCACTCGCTGTTGGTTGCCACGAGAAAGGCGGGGCGGCCTAGATTCCGGCTGCCCGCCGCGCCGCGATTGAGCCAAGCTGGGTGAAATGTTGGTGCGGGCCATGACCCTGGACGACTGCGACGCGCTCGAAATTTTGCGCGACGAGGCGGCGCTCGGAATCGACCCGCGGGCGGAGCTCGGGGGCGCGCTGACCCGCGCTTGGGTCGCCTGCGACGCCATCTCGGGTTCGGCGCTCGGCTACGCCCTCTGCTGGTGGGTGGTCGACGAGCTTCAGATCTTGGCGTTTGGCGTCTTGCCGAGCGCGCGCCGCCGCGGCGTGGCTCGCGACCTGCTCGCGCAGGTGATCTCCGCAGCCCGAGCAGCAGGCGCCCAGCGTGTGACGCTAGAAGTTGGGCGCAACAACCTGGCCGCGGCGCGGCTCTACGAGGGCGCGGGCTTTGTGGTGTTCAGAGTGAGACCCCAGTACTATCGGAAGACCGGGGAGGACGCGCTCGAGATGGAGCTGCGCGTGAGTGCAGCGCCCGAGCTCAGTTGAGCGTGCTCGGGTTGGCCGAAAATCCGAGAATCTCGGCATAATCATCATCGTCGTAAAGGACGTCGGCCATGCCAGCCTGGGCCCTTTGTTCCCCCAGCGCAGCCACGGCGATTTCCATGGCCTCGACCCGGATGCTGAGCGAGAAGAAATCTTCCTCGCGCACGGGCGGGAGGGCAGCGAGCCGTTGCTCGATCCACTCGCGATCTTTGGATGCTAGCCGCAGCTCCGCAGGGGGCCCCGCCGACGCGTGCTCGAGCGACCAGGTCAGAGCCGCATGCGCCATGCCGATGGGATTGAACGCGAGAAACACGGAACGCAGACACACGTGCCACGACTCGGCGTCCTCGCTGGGCAACGACCAGAACCCGCCAAAATGGTCGGCCGTCACTTGGCCGAAGTAGGCTCCCACCGTACGAGCCAGAAGCGGCAGCAGCTCCGGCCGTTCTCGCACCGCTACGCGCGACAAGCGGACGTAGTGGTCGAGGATCGGCAGGGTCTCGATGCTGCCGTCCAAGGCGAGTCCAACGGCGTCGCGCACGTGTTGCTCACAGCTCGCCGAAAGCTCGCGCACCTCCTCGGCCAAGGTCACCGGATCGCTCTCCGAACCACCGCTCTCTGACGTCACCGCGCGACCATAACCAGTCCGCGCCAACAGCGCCGTAACCAATGTCCACCCCCTCTCCCGACACCCCACGAGCCCCAGAAAGCGGCCAGCCGATTTTTAATCAGCTGGCTCAAATGTCGCGCCGCATTCAAACGCCACCCCTTCTCCTGCGCTGGATTTGTGTCGTGTCCGAGTCCCATGCGCGCACCACTTTGTTTACACCTTGGAATTAGGCCAAAGGGGTCCGCGCACCCTTCTCCCCGATGCCGACAACCCGTCGCCTCGGTAGCGTGCAGCCGCTCGCGTCCACATTTGACTTCCAGCCCTGGGCCGGAGGCGCTGCCGCCAGGATCCGCGCGGTGCTGAGTAGCGCTTCCGCATCGGTGATCCGTGGTAGGCTCTAAGCGAACCCTATGCGCCTCGGCATTCTAAGTGACATTCACGCCAATTACGAAGCCTTGAGCGCGGTGCTCGAAGCCTATTCGAGCGAGAAGATCGACGACTACTACTGCCTGGGCGATACGGTCGGCTACGGTGGCTCACCGAACGAATGCGCGGAAATCATTCGAGACATCGCCAAAGCCACCATCCTCGGCAACCACGACGCCGCCGTCGCGGGCCGTATGGATTACTCATACTACTACGAAGCCGCGCGCCATGCTCTCGACATCCACTCTGCGATGCTCGGTGAGGCCAACCTCGAATGGCTGAAGAGCCTCCCCTACCAGATCAAGTTGGAGAGCATCGGCGTCCAGCTGTGTCACGGCTCGCCAGTGCGCCTCGAGGAGTTCGAGTACATCTTCGCCCCCGAGCAAGCCCGCGAGTGTCTGTCGATGTACAACGAGCTCGGTCACATCACCCTGATCGGCCACTCGCACCTCTGCAAAGTCTTCGCGCTCACGCGCGACTCGGTGGAAGAGCTGCCCCCCATCGATTTCGATCTCGAAGACGATCGAAAGTACATCGTCAGCGTCGGCTCCGTAGGCCAACCGCGCGACTACGACAACCGAGCCAGCTACACCATCTACGACTCCGACAAAAAACGCTTCGAGTTCAAACGCGTCGAATACGACATCGAAACCGCCGCCCAAAAAGTCCTCAAAGCCCGCCTAGAACGCAACTTCGCCCACCGCCTCTTCATCGGCGTCTAACCCCCGACGGGTAACCCCGCTCCGCCCATCCCCAGCCCCCACATGGGCAAGTCCGCGGCGCCCCCCTCCCGGATGGGCAAGTCCGCGTGCCCATCAACCGCCGCCTCCCGACCCCGGATGGGCAAGTCCGCGTGCCCATCCAAACGCAACATCCGG
Organism: Deltaproteobacteria bacterium; assembly: GCA_043747815.1. GTDB lineage: Bacteria > Myxococcota_A > Polyangia > Polyangiales > Polyangiaceae > SZUA-265. The sequence continues at coordinate 83,344 of JAYTOL010000206.1, read as the reverse complement.
GTCGCCTGGCGAGTTTCACCTGCATCCTCGCCAGGCAGGTCGAGGCCACGCGGTTCAGCACATCAACCGCCGCCTCACGCGCAACCCATTCCAATCACTCTGCGCAAGTGAATGTGCTTACGAGCCCTCGCGGTGCGACAAGCAGGGCCAGCGTGAGTGATGTTCCCTAGCTGGGCAAGTCCGCGTGCCCATCCAAACGCAACCTCCACCCCACTGCATGGGCAAGTCCGCCTGCCCATCAACCTCCACGCCCAACCCGTCTGCTGACGCAGCTCGAGGGAACCCAACCCGACAAGGACCAGCTGATCCCCTCCCGGCGACCACACTACGGTCGCGAGGCCATGGCGGGAAGGCTCTCTAACCGGTACCGCAGAGCCGAGTGAGGGCATGTCTGTAAGACGTGTCACCAGCCGCAGGGTGGGCCATCTAGGCACCGGCTCCGAGCTGGGCGGCGCACGCTGTTAGCGAGCCCGCGGAAGCGGTTCTCCCCGTCGTCAATCGTTGGCACGGGGGGAGCGCGCAAACGCGTGGCAGCTTCCTCCGGAACCCGCGCCGTCAAGCTGCGTCGGACGCGGCAAGGCTTGGCCGTGGCTTATGACGATACGTCCTCTATCTGCGAGCCATGGCAGTGTATCATCAGTGTATCACCAGTTTGCGCACTGAACTCAATCATTTGGGAAGAAGACGGCTTGCCGACCCAGCTGCGACTGCTACGTTAGGCGGGGTACGGCGAGGTAACCTTGGAGCATCATGAATAACACGAGTGATATATCGATGAGCGCCGTAGGCTGCGTCTTGATACTAACGTTGAGCGGATGCTCCGGTGATGGAGTAAGCAACGATCCCCAGGTAGCATCCCGGTGTGGCAGACGGTAACGAGCGAATCGCTCCAAGCGGTGGCGTCGACAAGGACAATGCTCTCGGAAGTTACACGGGAGACCCGACGAGGCGCCGTTACCTTCGCAAAATCTCTGGACGACGCTGGTGAACTGCATCTAAGCGCGTACGATGCGAGTGGCAGGGCCGTATCCTACGACGACGCCGAGGACGTTGTTGTTCCTGGAGAGGAGCCGATCATCGGAGAGGCGCTTGCGCGCGTCGTTGCCACCGCCTCGACAGAGGGCAGGGATCCTTCCTTGTCTGTAACACTTTCAGTCAGAGATCCGGCAGAGGACGCGGAGATACTGACTGAAACTGGGGAGGCGGACCTGAGTACGGGACTGGTCGTCATAGATGGCGAAGCGGCAACTCCCGAACGCTTGGAACAGCTGAACCAAGTCAAGGCGAGTCATTTGGACGAGAGAGCGGTTGCGCGAGTTAAAAAGCGCGCGTCACTACTGCACGAATTGGCGCTACGAGAGGGCTGGAACTGGTCCGAGGTAGAGACGCTTCAATTGGCCGCCAAAGGCAGTTCGCTCAAGCTCAAGCTCGGAGCGAAAGATGTGGCGCGGTTTGTGGAGGCGAATCGAGACATCGTCGGCGCCATCGATCTCGATGAGGGCACTCGAATCGACTCGCTTGCAACGGCGATGGTAGATACTTGGGTAAATCCCGGCGCAAACGGCCTCGGAGATAGCAATGGGGTGGGCATCGGCGTCTATCTGACCGAGGTAAGCTGTCCAGACAGTGGCTTTGTTACGAGCTATTCCCGCCTTGCCGGTAGCTGCTTCAACGACGTACTATTCGACGGCGACGATTGCGATCATGCCAAGAATACGACTTCGATACTTCGCGCGGTCTCGCCAAGTGCGTTCATCTATTGCCGAGGGCCCTCAGTCGTTCCGACCGCTGCGGATCTGGCTTCGCCTGGCCCTGGCGGAAATCCGCGCGTGAGAGTTACGACCATGTCTGCATCGGTAGGTAGTGCAACATCTGCTCTCTACAGGACCGAGGATCGAGACTGGGATGATCTAGTATATTTTAACAACCTGCTCAGTGTGAAGTCCGCTGGAAACAACGGGGGTACAGGTGGCGCCGTGACTTCACCCGGAAAAGCGCTCAATTTGGTTAGCGTTGGTAACTATAACGATGCCGGAGATAGCATCAACGCGACCTCGAGTTTCCTGAATCCGACAAACACCAAAAACGACAAGCCCGAGCTGAGCGCGCCGGGCACGAGCATCAACGCTGGTGGGACGACGTGGACCGGGACGAGTCAATCGGCCCCACATGTGGCCGGTATCGCAGCGGACCTGATGCAAGCGTACTCGTATCTTCAAGGTCGACCGTGGGTGGCGAAGGCGGTGCTGATGAAGGGGGCGACTGACGCAATCACCGGAGGATATGACAATGTCGGGAGAGGCGGCATCGACTATTTTTCTGCCTATTACAGCGGCACGGCCAACTGGTGGGAGGGTAGCAACGCTTCCTTCGCGACCTTCGACGCCGCCGATCTGCTCCCGAACAACGGATCGATCGACCATTTCGTCTCTATCAACGCATCGTCAAGCAGCGTACGTGTTGTGCTCGTTTGGTTGAACCGAGGAACCTATACGTATGACCACCGCAACGACACCAACCCCATCGGCATGGACCTGGATATCTTGGTGTACGAACCCTCGGGAGTGCTTAAGGCGTCTTCTGCCTCCTTTTACAATGGCTTTGAAGCGGTCACTTTCGATCCGACCGTGACAGGTAGTTATCGCATAAGAATCACGCGGCCTTTCAACCGCGACACGAGCTCAGGTCTGTACGCTGGGCTATCTATCGGCTGGAACTAAGGTGGGGCTCGGACTTTCTGGGCCTCAAGCTTCACTAGTAGGCGTTTAGGACACAACGTGTGGAAGGGCGAGACGCCCTGGGTTAGTAGCTAGGTATACGGAGAGGCATTAAAAGTGACGTTGCCATCACCTGGACCGATCAATGTGTTTGACAGTTGGCAAGTATGGTAAGTTGCGTAACGCAGCGAGGCAAAAACGCTTCCGTGGCGACGCACGGACGTGAGGATTAAAGTGGGAAGCAAAATGACTCGCCAAAAGTTGGCTTCCATTTTGGGGGCCCTATTGGGGCTTGCGACAACCCTCGGCTGTAGTGGTGGGCGGAGTGATATCATCAGCACTGCGTCAATACCTGGAGCAGGGACGGAGGATCCGCCGGAGTCGCCGGATCAAACGCCGCAGTTGATAGAATCGACATCATCGTCGGCGATAGATGCGCAGCTACTGCTGGCCCGTCTCGCTTCGCAGGTCGTTACCGGCAAGCCAGAGTTCGATCAGGAACACGGCCTCGAAGTAATCCGCGACGACCAACGGTTCACTGAAGTCCTGGCGGCCATCGGTAGCGAGGCTAATGGGGGGACCATCGCGATAGACGGCAAGGCATGGCATCCGTCGATTGATTTTAACGAGTACGTGCTGGCCTGGGTTTATCTCGGCTATTATGCAGCTTGCCGCGACAGGATAACGGCGGTTGCCGCGCGAGAAGCCATCGATCGCGTGATGGTCGAAGTTACGATTGGAGCCCCAGCAGGCTGCACATGGATAGATGCGCAATGCTATCCATACGGGTTCGTCCAGCTTCCTCGTCGGGAATTGCCGTACGTTCTTTACGAGAAAGATTCCTTACCCGTTTGCGAATAGCTGGCGGACCAACATAGCGCTTCATGGGATTGAAGGCACTCTTTCCCTTGACGCCCCTGGGCGACTCCCCGCCGCCCACCCGAAGCGGCAAGTCCGCGTGCCCATCAACCGCCACGCCCCACGCCCAACCCGCCACGCCCAACCCGCCCGAACCGCATCCAGCAACCGCCCGCCAAGCTCGACCGCGGGCAAGGCTTGACCGAGAACCGGAGCGGAAGGTACTCCTGTACCTGAGCACCGGAAGCGCAGGGCAAACGCAGCCCCCGGTCGAGATCGGCGGGCGTCGCTAGTGCGCAGGATCAACCTGATCAGTCATCATGGCGGCGGGGGCGACGGCGCCATTTTGCTGTGCCGGGCGCCGCGCGAAACCCCTGCCAGCGCTTCGACCCGCGCGTATACCCACGCAAAAACGCATGCGTCAGCAGAAACCCGCCGACGAACCCGCCGAGGTGCGCAAACACAGCCACCCCACCGCTGCCATCGCCGGCGCTGCCGAAGGCGCCGAGCAGATTGACGATGAAGAACTCACCCGCCACGGCCCAGGCCGGTATGACCGGGAGCAGCCCTATGAAGAAAATGAGCGGCGTCAGATTCAACATCACGATGGGGGCCCGCGGGAAGAGCAGGAGGTAGCCGCCCACCACTCCGGCGATCGCGCCGGATGCGCCCACCATCGGTAGCGGGCTGTGGGTGTCGATGAGGGTCTGCGCCAGAGCCGCCGCAACGCCGGAGAGAAGATAGAAGGCCAGGTACTTCAGGTGGCCCATCACATCCTCGAGGTTGTCGCCGAAGATATGCAAGAACACCATGTTGGAGGCCAGGTGCCCCCAGCCGCCGTGCATGAACATGCTCGTCAGCACCGTGAACGCTTCACCCAGGGGGTCTGCGCTGATGCGCGTCGGCACCAGGCCATACCCCGGGAGCAGCCACCATTGGCCTCCCGCGATGCTCGGCCAGGTGTAGAGGAAGGCCGCGATGTTGACGGCCATCAGCCCGTAATTCACGAACGGTACCCGCTCGGTGGGGTTTTCGTCGCGGAGAGGGAAAAACATCCGTCGGGCTTCCGGCTCTCACCAGAAGACAAGTCGCGGCGCGAGTCAAGGTGAGCCAGCCCGGCGAGGACTGGATACTACCTGCAGGCGATCGCGCGGTCCGGCTTGAGGGTGGGCCGCTCCGGGATTATTGTGCGAGAGTTGAGCGCAGATTCAAGCTTCGAAGGCAGCGACGGCAGAGGTTGGCAACGGCGTCGTGACGCGCGCCGAGCGTCCTCAGGCGTGGGCCTCCGTGCCCTGGCCCTTGGCGCTGTAACCGTTGGCGCCGTGGCTCTTGGTGCCGTGCTCTTCGGCCTGGGTTGTTCCACTTCGCATTTCGACGGCAGAGTGTTTCGGAAGGGCGACGTGGCGTTTCGCCTGGAGCACCTGCCTCCCACGTGGCGCCAGATCGAGATCAACGACACGGCGCTCGCGTTTCGAGACGACGCGAACGCCGCCACCGTCGCCATCAATGGCCGCTGCGGCAAAGACGCCGAAGATGTCCCGCTGCAGTCGCTCACACAGCACCTGTTTCTGCAATTTACCGAGCGGCGGCTCGAAGATCAGGGCCTCTTTCCACTCGATGGGCGGGAGGCGCTGCGCACGGAGGTCAGCGCCAAGTTGGACGGCGTAGAGAAGCACTTTGTGGTCGTCGTGTTGAAGAAGGACGGCTGCGTGTACGACTTTCTGCAGATCGCCAACCAGCACCAAGAACCCGATCGCTTCCTCGACTTCGTGCGCGGCTTTTCGAGCCAAACCTGATGGTCACGTCCTCACCCCCCAGCGCACCGCCGAGCGGGCCGCCGAGCGGGCCTCGGACTTCGTGGCGAGTGCCGCCCCCGCCCCCCACGGTGCGAGCGCTCGGCACCGTCACGGCGTTCCTCACGCAGCTCGGTGAGCTGGCCACCTTGGCCAAGAACTGCGGGCGGGCGTTGTTTCGCAAGCCGTTCGAAGGGCGCGAGATCATTCGCCAGCTCGAGTCACTCGGCGTCGCCTCCTTGGGTATCGTCACGGTCACGAGCTTGTTCATCGGCATGGTCATGTCGACACAGTTTGCCTTCGGCTTACAAAAATTTGGCGGCATGGAGTACACGGGGCGCGTGGTCGCGTTGACCTTTGCGCGAGAGCTGGCGCCGACGTTGACCGCCGTGATCGTCGGCAGCCGCATCGGCGCGGGCATGACCGCCGAAATCGGGGCGATGGCAGTCACCGAGCAGCTGGATGCGATCAGCGCCCTCGGCGCCGACCCCGTGAAGAAGCTGGTGCTGCCGCGGCTCATCGCCTCGATCATCGTGCTGCCCATCGTGGGCACCTTTGCCCTGATCCTGGGATTCACCGGTGCGATGCTGATCACCGATTCGCAGTTCGGTATCCCCGCAGCCTTCTTTTACCAGAGCGCCCTCGATCAGCTCGTGCTCATGGATTACCTGATGGGTCTGCTCAAGACCCCGGTGTTCGGCGCCATCATCGCCCTGCTCGGCTGCTACTTCGGCATGCGCACGCGGGGTGGAACGGCCGGCGTCGGCCGCAGCACGACGAAGACGGTGGTGGCGATCTCGATCACGGTCCTGATCGCCGACTTCTTCCTCACCAAGCTCGTGTTCGTGTTCTGGAACGTCGTCTGAGCGCTGCGCATCAGCGCGCCGCGTGCGCGGCTCTCAGAACAGCGGCAGCACCAGGCTGAGGTCAGGGCCTTCGTTGCGCGGCCCGCCGTTGAAGGCGCCGACCAGGATACCGATCCAGGTGCCGTCGCTAGCGAAGACCGGGCCACCGCTGTTGCCGTGCCAGGCCACCGCGTCCGTCGCGTAACCGTTCGCCCAATATTGGCCCCAACCGAGGTTTCGAAGCGTATCGCTCGGGTCCGCCGAGGTCACGAACCCCGTGGTGTATTGGTGCTCGAGGAAGATGCTCGCGCCCACCCCGGGGTGCCCCACGACAACCACGAACTCACCGAGCTCGGGTTGCACGCCGAGCTCCGGGACCAGGCCCCGGATGCCTTCGCCTTCATCCGTCCAGACCACCTCGAGCTCGGCCTGATCGCGATCGCCCTCCTGAGTGAATTGCGTAGCGCTACCGAGCAGCGTGATCGGTGCCTCGGAGAAGATATCACAGCTGCTCATGTCCTTGATCACGTGCTCCGCGGTGATCACCGTGCCTTGCGCGGTCTTGGTGCCGCTGCCGAGCCGGAAGCTGTCACCGTCTTCGGAGCATTGAACGATGACGAGCGCCTGCGCTTTCTCCGCGATGCGCCCCACGACGTTGACCACGTCGACGCCGTCCTCCCCAGGGTTGCCGGGCACGCCCATCGGGCCACGCTCGCCGGTCGCACCGGTTTCACCGGGCTGCCCCTGCGGCCCTGGCTCACCTGGCTCACCGGGCTCACCGGGCTCACCTGCAGGTCCCGCTGGGCCCATCGGTCCGGCCGTGGACGAGCACGCCGAGCACGCGATCAATACAGCGAAAATACCCACCGTACGCTTCATTTTCGATACACTTTCGCGGTGCAGGATGCGCCCTCGAGTCTGGTTAGGACGGAAGCTCGTCGCGAACCTGAAGCAAAGACGTCCCGACGCAGCGCTCGGGCTCGGGATTTTCGGCTGGACCTGCGCGAGCGAGCGACCGCGTGCTCTGCTTTCCAGACGTCCCGCGACACGCTGCGCGTGCCTGTCGCCGGGTAGACCTTGCTGCGCCGAGTTTCACGGCTGCAACACACGTGTGCGGCGGGCGCCTAGCCGCCCACAACGAGCCGCCCACAAGAAGATGCGGGCCAACAAAAGCATAGAGGCCCGCCACACCCGCTCTCCACTACCGTTGCTCCCTTCCGGGCCTGGCGGGGTTTGCGGTGCGCTGTTGGCGGACCCGGTAGGACCCTAGTGCACGGCCTCCGTCGAGGCGACGGTAATTTGCGGCTTTGTCGGAGCGGCTCCGAGCCGACGAGAAATCACTCGCCAGCCTCGGCGCGCCAGCCGACCTTAGAGGGTCGCCCAGCTCGTGACGAGTGATTTGGCGGTCACAATCCTGCTAAGAGGTCGTCGCGCCGAGCCTGGGCTGGTTTGAGGAGCCCCCCGCTCGTTGTGCGAGCCCTGCTCAGTCCGCGAAGTGCCGACGTGATTTCAGCCCACGACAACCGAGCCGGATTTTGCCCCCTCACGATTATTTGAAGCCCTCCGCGGGCAGCCGCGCCTGGGCGTACACACGCTTCGTTTTGTCGGCAGCCGGCGTTTCTCTGGCGCTGCATTTGGCGCTCCGGCAGCCCTGGGTCGGGGTCGTGCTGGTGTTTACTGGGGTTGCATTTGGCGTCCCCCAGTTTCGCGCCCGGCAGCGCCTGCGGCAGCTGCTCAGCTCGGGCGACCTGCGGGCGATCCTCGAGGTGTGGAACGACGCGATCGAGACGCTGCCTCACCACCGCACGGTGGGGCCGCTCATCCGCGCCACGGCGCTCGCGGCACACGGCCTAACCGACCGCGCGCGTGGCGTGCTCGAGCGCGCCGAGCGGGGTCTGGCCTGGGAAAATGCCCTCGAGCATCGTTTATTCGTGGAGACGCTGCTCGACTCGTTTGAAGGCCGCAAGAACCAGGCGCTCGAAAAAGCGCGGGCCTTGCGCGCCCTGCCGCTGCCCGCGTCGCCCTGGGCAAAGAGCCGTGCGAGCGTGCTGCGCAGCGCGGCTGGCGCCCTGGCGCGCGCGTTCGCGCATTGCCCCGAAAAGGATGACGCCGCGCGGCTCTCGGCCGCCGCCAAGCATCATCCGCTCGTCCACTGGGCCATGCGCTACGCGCTGGCGGTGGTGCACATCGATCAAGGCCGGCGCGACGAGGCGTTGGAGCTGGTCTCGAGCGCTCCCGAGTGGCCCGAAGGCAGCGCGTTCAACGCCTTCCAGGCGGAAATCGTCGAGCGCGGTGGTACCCGCCGCGGCTGAGCGCCCGCCTCCTGACCGCGCGAGTCCGAGCCGGCAGGGGCGCCTGGAACGGAGCCCGGCTCGCCCCGCGCCTGCGGGAACGATTCAGAGCGGGATGTTGCCGTGTTTGCGCCGCGGGCCCTCGTCGCGCTTGTTTCTGAGCAGGCGCAGGCACTGCGTCAAACGCCTTCGCACGTCGCGCGGGCGGATCACCTCGTCGAGGAAACCGAGCTCGGCAGCCTTGAAGGGGTTGGCGAACTGCTCGCGATATTCGGCGATCAGCCGCTCGCGGTGCGCCTCTGGATCGGCGGCCTCTGCGATCTCTTGCCGGTACATCACGTTGACCGCGCCCGCCGGACCCATCACGGCGATCTCCGCGTTGGGAAACGCGAGGTTTACGTCGGCGCCGATGTGTTTGCTGCTCATCACGTCGTAAGCTCCTCCGTACGCCTTGCGGGTGATGACGGTGAGCTTGGGCACGGTGGCCTCGCAGAACGCGTACAAGAGCTTCGCGCCGTGCAAGATGATGCCGCGGTGCTCTTGGTCGACGCCCGGTAAGAACCCCGGTACGTCCACGAAGCTCACGAGCGGGATGTTGAAGCTGTCGCAGAAGCGCACAAAGCGGGCGGCTTTGACGCTCGCGTTGATATCGAGCACGCCGGCCAGCACCGCGGGTTGATTGGCGACGATGCCGACGACGCGCCCCGCGAGGCGCCCAAAGCCCGTGACCATGTTACGCGCGAACTGGGCTTGCGTTTCCAGAAACGAGTCCCGATCCAGCACGGCGAGCAGGACCTTTGTCATGTCGTACGGCTTGTTGCTCTCCGCCGGGATCAGCGCGTCGAGCTCGCTCACCTCGCGCTCCGCCGGGTCGGTGCTGGGCTGGTCGGGAGGGCTCTCGAGGTTGTTCGCCGGCAAGTAGGCCAGCAGCTTGCGTACCAGCCCGAGGCAGCTCGCGTCGTCAGGCGCCGTAAAGTGAGCGACGCCGCTCTTCTTTGCGTGCGTGGTCGCGCCGCCGAGCTGCTCCTTGCTGACCTCCTCGTGCGTCACTGCACGGATCACGTCCGGGCCCGTGATGAACATGTAGCTCGTGTCCTCGACCATCAGCACGAAATCGGTGATGGCCGGCGAATACACGGCCCCACCCGCGCACGGGCCCATCACGCAGCTGATCTGCGGGACCACCCCGCTGGCTCGCGTGTTCTTGTAAAAGATGTCCGCGTACCCCGCCAGCGACTCCACGCCTTCCTGAATGCGGGCCCCTCCCGAGTCGGATAAGCCGATCACCGGCACGCCGATCGAAAGAGCCAGGTCCATGATCTTGACGATTTTGGAGGCGTGAGCGGCACCCAAGGATCCCCCAAGCACGGTAAAATCCTGCGCGAAGACGCACACGCGCCGGCCGTCGATTTCGCCGCTGCCCACCACCACACCGTCTCCGACGGCGGAGCGCTTGCCCGCGCCCGCTTGCCCGATCTGGCTCGTGACGAGCCGATCCACCTCGATGAAAGAGCCCGAGTCGAGCAAAGTCTCCAGGCGCTCGCGTGCCGTGAGCTTGCCCGCCGCGTGTTGGCGCTCCACGCGCTCGGCGCCGCCACCGGCGAGGGCGGCCTGATCGAGCTCGTCTAACCTTTGATTCATGAAACAGTCCCTCAGCTCTGATCGGTGCCGCGGCGCTCAGACGGCAGGGGCGGATCGAGGTAGTCGACCTCCACGCCGCGATGGGTGCGGAACCGCGTCACGCCAGGCGCGCGCCGCACCACGTAGTCGGGACCGACCGGCACTTTGCCCAAACCTCCGGGCGTGTCGACAATGAATTTGGGTAGGGCGATACCGCTCAGGCGCCCTTGCAGCTGCTCCATGATCGCGAGCCCCACGGCGAGCGGCGTGCGCAGGTGACCCGTGCCCTGCACTGGGTCCGCCTGGAGCAAGTAATAGGGCCTCACGCGCAAGCGGACGAGGCCGCGGAACAGCTTGGCGAGCACCTCGGCGTCGTCATTTACGCCGCGCAGCAAGACGCTGTGGTTCAGCACCGGGAAGCCGGCGTCCGCCAGACGATTGCAGGCCAGAGCAGCCTCGGCCGTCAGCTCGCGCGGGTGGTTATAGTGGGTCATGATCCAGATGGGGTGGTGAGGGCGCAGGGCGAGCAAGAGCTCGTCGGTCACCCGCTGCGGCAAGACCACCGGCACGCGCGTGGCCAAGCGAATCGTCTCCACGCTAGGGATGGCGCGCACCGCCTCCACCAGCCGCACCAGCCGATCCGTGGTCATGACCATCGGATCGCCGCCGCTGATGATGACGTCGCTGATCTCGGGGTGAGCCCGCAAATACTCGAACGCCGGCTCGAGCCGCGACAGGGGACGGGCGCCGCCCCCCGCCCCCACGAGGCGGCTGCGGGTACAGAAGCGGCAGTATACGGCGCAGCGATCGGTCGCGAACAGCAGCGCGCGATCGGGGTAGCGCTGGATCAGGTTGGGCGCTGCTTCATGCGCCGCCTCGCCGAGCGGGTCTTCGAGATCTCCAGGCACCCGCGTCAGCTCTTCGATCCGAGGCACCACCTGGCGCCGAATCGGACAGGCAGGGTCGTCGGGCGCGATCAGCCCGAGATAATACGGTGTGATCGCCACGGGGAAGCCGCCCTGCCCGAGCGCCGCCAGACCCGCTGCCTCCGCCTCCGTGAGCGTCAAGGCGCGCCCGAGCTGCTCGGCGCTCGACACCGAGTGCCTGAGCTGCCAGCGCCAGTCATCGGGGCGATCGGGGTCGTGCCGAGGCAGGAGCGGCGCGCGAGTAGCGGACACGTTTGCCGCCATGACTAGGGCCCGCCCGCCGCGGCGGGAGCGGCCGCCGGCGCTGCGCTCGCGCCCGGCGTCGGCGGCTGCACGCCATCGAGCACGGCCTCATCGACCTTCACGGCCGTGCTCTGGCGCAGGCGTGCGATCAGCGCAGCTTCGGCGCTCGCTTGCAGCGACTGGACCAGGCGCGCCCGAATCATCCCGTCCGCTTCCGCGAGGGAGAGCTGGCGCGCCTCGAGCTTGGAGACGAGGCGGACGACATGAAAACGGCCGCCGTATACGACCAGCTCGGGGTACACCTGACCCGCGCTTTCGATCTGGAACACCGCCTGGCGCACGACGTCGGGCAGCGCGTCCGCGGGCTCGTCGGGCTGCTGCGTCAACAGGCCGAGGTCGCCGGGCACCTCGAGCGGGGGCCGTGAGGTCGTGTTGTCTCCCGTTGGAGGGGCGGCTTCGGGCGCGTATTTGGCGACCAGCTCGCGCCAGCGGTCGGGGTCGGCAGCACGAGCTTCGGAGAGCACGCGGCGGCCCAGCTCGACGCCGCTGAGCGCGATCTGCGCGGCGCGGCGCCGCTCCGGCTCGTAAAAGGCTTGCCGATGGTCCTGGTAGTAGCGGCTCACGTCGGCCGCCGGCAGATCCTCGGCGCGCGGCAAGGACGCCCGAACGCGCCGCAGCAGCTCGTCGCGCTGGAACTGGCGCACGAGCTCGACCGTCTCCGGGCGCCGGTCAAGGCCGCGGCGTTCGGCCTCGCGCGCCAGAAGTTCTACGTTGATCATTTCGTCGAGCAAGGCTTGGCGGCGGTCCTGCGTCTGGTAACGCATGCGTTCGAAGGGGTCCATCCTATCGAGCGCCGCAGCGTAGTCGCCAAGGGTAATGACGCGCTCGCCCACCCGCGCCAGTACCTGGGCTGCCTGCTCGGGGGAGAGGCCGGCAGCCGCGCCGGCGTCGGATGCGGCCGCGCGCGGCGTCTCTGAGCGCGAACAGCCGTCACACCCCGACGCGAGGACAGCGAGCAGCGCGCCAAGGGCCGAAACATCCAAGCACGCCGCTCGCCATGCTGGGCGGTGACGCGGCCCTGGAAGGTCGCTGGCTTTGTTCAATCGCATGGAGAGTAGCCCTCGACCTTAGCCGGCCAAATGGCCTCCTGACAAACAGAATCTCGGGGCTGACCCGCCGGGGGGGTGGCGAGCCTCCCAGATCGAGCGCGTTGCGGCGGGGTGCCCTGGAGAGTAATGATGGAGCCGTGTCAGATGCCAAGCCCCACCTGCGTTACCGCCGCGTCGTCATCAAGCTGAGCGGTGAAGCTCTCTGCGGGAAAGAGGGCGGTTTCGGCATCGACACCGAGACGCTCAAGAGCACCGCCGCGGAGCTCGGAGAGCTGCATGAGACCGGCGTCCAGATCGGTGTCGTGGTCGGAGGCGGGAACATCTTTCGCGGGCTGCGCGGCGCGAGCGAAGGAATGGACCGCACGCAGAGCGATTCGATGGGCATGCTCGCGACGGTCATCAATGCGTTGGCCCTGCAGGACGCGCTCGAGCGGCACGGGGTCGCGACCCGGGTGATGACGGCCATCGAGCTCAAGCAGCTGGCGGAGCCGTACATCCGCCGCCGTGCGATGCGGCATCTGGATCGGAGGCACGTCGTGATCTTCGCGGGCGGCACCGGCAACCCTTACTTCTCGACGGACACGGCCGCGGCGCTGCGCGCCATGGAGATCCGCGCCGACGCGCTGCTCAAGGCCACCAAGGTCGACGGCATCTACAACTGCGACCCGCGCCGGAACGCGGAAGCGCGCATGTTTGAAGAGGTCACCTACGATCAGTTTCTGGCAGAGCACTTGGCCGTGATGGACTCGACCGCGGTGACATTGTGCCGGGAAAACCGCATGCCCATCCACGTCTTCAAGATGGCGCCGGGCAACATCCGCCGCGTCTGCCTGGGTGAGAAGCTCGGCACGACCGTCACCAGCGCCACCTCGCTGCGCTAGCTCGATCCCGCTGGGTCCTCGGAGCTCGCCTGGCGATCCGAGGCGTCTCTCGCGAGCGCCTGTGTCACCAGCTGGGACGCGTGCTCCGAGAGCGGCAAGCCGAGCGCGCGCTGGTGCCCGCGCTCGCTCATCTTCGCCCAAGTCTTGGCGATGATGTCCACGACCTTGGCGTCCGGGTGTTTCAGCGCGAAATCCACCAGCTCGTGCTCGAGGAAGCACAGGCACAGCGCATCCTCCATGGTCTGGACGTCGGGGTTCGTGCGCAAGCCCTGCTTGAGGTTGATCTGGCGCACCTGCTCGAGCAGCGCCGCGTCGTAGCCCGCTCTGCGCAACACTTCGGCAGCGTGGTCCGCGTGCAAGCGCGCCAGCGCCTTGCGCCACGTCAGATAGCCGACGCGCCCGGGGGCGAACTCCTCGCGCGCGAGCTCCCAGCGCCGCAGGTGCTGACAGTGGCTGGCCAGCACGAGCGCCTCGGACGGGGAGGGGTCGAGGCGCTCGACCCACGCCGCCAAGCGCTCGGCGTGAACGAGCTCTTTGGGCCGCGGCTCCGGACCGTCCATGACGCTGTTGGGATCTTCAGCGTTCTGAGCCTTGAACGCGGCTATGGCGGTGGCTCGGCGCTCTGCACCTGACGTCATCAGCCCACGCTACAACTTCCATTGCTTCCAGCTCCAGAAATGAGAGCGCGCACGCCGAGCGCGCCGGGGTTAACAGCGTTAGTTGTTTGTACCCTTGGCCGACGTTAGAGGCGTTCCCTCGAGCGCATGGTGCCGTGACGAGCGGGCAGGCGGATGCGCGCTACACCAGCCGAGGCGGAAGACTGGACGCCCCCCCCTGGACCCAGTAGCCTGCAACTGGCCGGAGGCGGCAGAATTTTCGAAGTTTTGCCGTTTCGCCTGAAGTCTTCTTCTATCAGGCGAAAGCGTCACCGTGCGACAGCCGATGCAGCGGCCGAATTGGGAGCTGCGGAGCTCTTGCGGGAATGATGCGACAACTCTAAGAGTTGGCGCTCGAGGAGTCGGAACAACCTATGTGGGAATCGCTGCCTGAATTTGGAACCGGAGTGCTGTACGCGGTGCTGGTCGCTGCTGCGTATACCTTCGCGGTCTCCGTCGCCGCGGGCCGTGGTCGCCCGCGGCTTCTGCAATCCGCTCGGCTCGGCGCGTACGGCACCTGCGGCCTCGTCATGTTGGGGGTGGTGCTGCTCGCGTATGCGTTCATCACGCACGATTTTCGCATCCGCTACGTGGCTCGCTACAGCGACCGCTCGATGACGACGCCGTACCTCTTTACCGCATTGTGGGGCGGGCAAGACGGTTCGATCCTCTGGTGGCTCTTCCTCTTGAGTGGCTACATCGCGGCCTGCGTGCGCTGGCTGGAAGGCAAGTACCGACTGCTCCAGCCCTACGTCATCGCCACCTTGATGGTGATCGTCGGCTTCTTCGCCGTGCTGATGCTGTACTCGGCCAATCCCTTCGAGACGACCATCGCAGGCGCTCGCGTGGACGGAGACGGGCTGAACCCGCTGCTCCGCAACTACTACATGATCATCCACCCACCGAGCCTGTACATGGGTTTCGTGGGCTGCTCGATTCCATTCGCTTTTGCCATAGCGGCGCTGATCACCGGCCGGCTCGACTCGGAGTGGGTGAACGCGGTGCGCAAATGGATGCTGTTTGCCTGGATGTTCCTCTCCATCGGCAATGCGCTGGGCATGAAGTGGGCTTACGAAGAGCTCGGCTGGGGCGGCTACTGGGCGTGGGACCCCGTCGAAAACGCGGCGTGCTTGCCCTGGTTTACTGCCACGGCCTACGTGCACTCCACGATGATTCAAGAGCGGCGCAACACGTTGAAGGTGTGGAACGTCGCGTTGATCTGCATCACCTTCTTCTTGACCATCTTCGGCACGTTCTTGACGCGCTCCGGCTTGATCAGCAGCGTGCACAGCTTCGCGCAGAGCGACATCGGCACGTACTTCGCGTGGTTCATGGGCTTGATCGTCGCCACCTGCGCGGGCCTGATCAACTGGCGCCTGCCGCAGCTCAGGGCCCAAGGCCGCATCGAGTCGGTGCTCAGCCGGGAAGCCGCCTTCGTGGTCAATAACTGGGCGCTGCTCGGCGCGACGTCGTTCATCGCGGTGGCAACCATCTGGCCGCTCGTCACCGAGTTCTTCCAGGGCCAACAGGCCACGGTAGGTCCGCCATTCTACAATCGCTGGATGACGCCGATCGGCGTGATCATCCTGGCCCTGATGGCTACCGCGCCGTTGCTTGGTTGGCGCAAGACCAGTGACGTGTCGCTCAAGCGCGCCTTTCGTCTGCCGACCATCGTGATGTTCGTGACGCTGGTGCTGCACGTCGCGCTGGGCAAGCGGGTCGGCTTCCCCGCTTACGTGCTCGACCCCGCGACGTACCGGGGGGCCGTTGGCGCCGTGGTGCAGCAGCTCTCTGCCATCACGCCGGCAATCACGGTGGCGCTCGTCTCGTTCAACTTCGCGGTCGTATATCAGGAGTTCTTGCGCGGCGTGCGCGCGCGCCGCAAGAACGCCGCCGAGGGCGTGTTCGAGGCCTTGCTCACGCTCGTGAAGAAGAGCCGCCGGCGCTACGGCGGCTACATCGTGCACGTCGGCATCGGGCTCATGTACCTCGGCTTCTGCGGCAAGGCCTGGGAGCTCGAAAAGGAAGCCAGCCTCCTGCCGGGGCAAAGCGCCGAAGTCGGCGACTACAAGCTGACCTACCGCGGCTCTCGGCGTGAGGTCGACATGGAAAAGCAGATGATTTTTGCCGACATGGACGTCCAGCGCAACGGCAAGACGGTGGATCAAGTCCATCCCGCGAAGTTCATCTACAACGAATCTGCCATGGGTCCCACGACCGAGGTGTCCCAGATCAACAGCTTACGGGACGATCTCTACGTCGTCGTGGGCTCGATCGACACGGAGAGCAAGCGGGCCACGTTCCGCATCCACGTGAACCCACTCGTCGCGTTCATCTGGATAGGCGTGCTGGTCTTGATCCTCGGCGCCGCGACCTCGCTCTGGCCCGACGTGAGCCTGCGGGAGGTGGGCGCGTGGAGCTATGTTCGGGCCACGGCTGGCCTGACGAGCGCCATCATGTTCGCCATCATCCTGGCGAGCTCGCCCGCGGCCGCGATAGAGAACGATCGCGACGTCCTGGCGCGCTCGCGCGCAGCGCAGCTACAAGACCGGGAGCGGCTGGCCGCGCTCTCGACCTCCGATTCGCTGCAGGCGCAGGCCGCTGTTCAGCGCGGCGTCGGCCAGAGGAGCGGGTTCTCCATCCTGGGCGGCCTCTTGATTGGTCTGGGCGTCGCCTGGACGGCGCGCTCCCGGCGGCCCGCTCTAGACTGCTGATAAATTCGTGAACACGATGGCGTTACCTAGTCCAATCCAAAACATCTCCCCGCATCTCCGCTGGCTCTACCCGCTCGCCGTCCTGGTGAGCGCGGCAGTGTTCGGCCATTTCTTCGGCCTCGGGCTGGGTCTGTTGATTGTGGCCGGCGGCGTGCTCGGCGGCACCATCTGGCTGATCTGGTCCAGCCTCCAGGGCCTGGGCGGAGACGTACCCCTGACCTTGGACGAGGCCTTGAGCCTGGGCGCGCCGAGCACGGAGGAAGAGCAGAAGCGGGCTGTCTTGCGGGCGCTGAAGGACCTGGAATACGAGCGCAGCGTGGGCAAAATCAGCGAGGAAGACTACGCGAGCCTGGCCGAACAATACCGGCGCGAGGCCAAGCGCCTGCTGCGGGAAGTGGATAAGGACTTGAGCCCGGAGCGCGAACGCGCCGAAAAGATCTTGGCTGAACGCCTCGCGGCTGCGAACGGTAAGCACCCGGCGCCCCGGCGCGTCGAGGATGTAGCGAGCGAGCCTCCGGCGCCGGATTTGCCCGGCGAAGACGAGGCAGCCGAGGCCGCGGTCAAGAGCCCCCCCTCAGACACGGCTCCCTGAAGAGGACACGAGTGAAGTACCGAGCTTTGAAGCGCTACATGTTGATTTGCGCTCTCGCCAGTGTGGCGACGGCGGCGCCCGCGCAAGAAGAGCCCCCGGCTCACGCTGCACCCGGCGCGGGTCAGGCTGCGCCGGGCGCAGCAGAACCTCCACCGCCCGCCGCCGCAGGCGCGGCCTCCCCCGGAGCTGCGGTGCAGGCCGAAGCCCAGCGGCGGCGCAATCGTCCGCTCCCGGGAGCACCCACGCCGGCCACGCCTTTCTCGAGCCCGCACGGCCCGCGCAAGCCCAGCCCGCGCGTCAGCCCAGCTCCGGATCTTCCGAGCGGGGAGATCGAGGTGCGGCTCAACTCGAAGGACTTCAAGGACATCGAGAACCAGGAGATCACGCTGGCGATCAGCAAGCAGAGCATCGAGCGCGGCAATGTGGACTCGACGCTGACCGCCCGCACCGACATGCGAGGGGTGGCGCGTTTCAGCTCGCAACCCACCGAGACGGATCATCTCTACGACGTCAGCGTCAGCGTCGGTGCGGCTCGCTATTCGACCGGGCAGTTTCAGTTTCGCACCGGCGACATGGGCTTGCGCGTCATCGTCCCCATCTTCCCGGCGACGAGCGATGTCGACGGCCTGCTGCTCTTATCGCGCACACTGATCGCGATCATCCCGCAGGACAATCTATTTGCGATCGACGTTTTGTACCGCGTCGAAAACTACGGAGACGTGAGCTGGTTGCCGGAGAACGTGGTGTTCCCGCTGCCCGAGGGCTTTCGTGCCGTCACCATCAAGGATCCGAAAGCGGACGCCAGGTTCGAGTTAGAGGGCGAGATCGGGGTCAAGCTCGCGGGGACGTTCGCGCCCGGCCAGCATGACTTGATGTTTCGCTTCCATCTCCCGACGGACGGGAAGAGCGATCGCTCGTTCACCTTCCCGACCACGATCAACACCGGCATGGTACGCGTCATCCTGGATGCTTCATCGACGATGGAGCTCCGAATGAAGGGCTTTCCCGAACCCGAGGAGACCCGCAATCAGGAGGGTCAGCGGCGGCTGATCGCCGGGCGAGACTTCGTCACGGAGAAGGCCCGCGCCCCGGACCAGGTGGAGATTAAAATTTCGGGTATTCCGACGCCGGCCAAGGGGCGCACGGTGGCCGTTGCTCTAGCGGCGGCGATCGCGCTGGCGGGTGTCGCTCAAGCGGTGGGCCGCCGGCGCCCGGCGAGCCCCAGCCGTTCGGATCTCTCCAAGGAAGATCGCGAGCGAGCCAGCGAGCTGCTGCTCGAAGAGCTGATCCAGCTCGAGCAAGCGTTCCAGCAAGGCACCATCGGTCGGAAGACGCACGAACAAGCGCGGCGTCAACTACTCGAGGCGTTCGCGCGCTTGCGTTCGGATCCCGAGGTGTCGGACGCGGCCTGATGCCGAGCTTTGGGCGCGTGCTGCCACGAGCTCTCGGCAGCAGGCGCTAACCCACGCCGGAGCTGACCGGCTGCTGCTGTGTGGCGGGTTCGGCTTCGACCGCTTGTAGCGGTAAGCCGATGGTCAGCGTCGTGCCCCCCGCCTTGGGGCTCTCGATAGTCAGTGTGCCGCCGTGCTTCCTCACGATCGAATAGGTGATGGACAGCCCGAGCCCGGTCCCTTCGCCCACGGCCTTGGTCGTGAAGAAGGGGTCGAATACGCGATCGCGCAGCTCCAAGGGTATCCCGCTGCCCGAGTCGGTAATGCGGATCTGATACTGCTCGCCCACGGCTCCGGTCTCGATGCGGACGCTGCCTGGGCCGGTGATGGCATCGATGGAATTCGCGACCAGGTTCATCAGAGCCTGGTTCAGGAGGCTCGGGTAGCACTCGATTTGGTCGGGTAAGCCGTAGCTCGTCTGAACATCGATCCGCTCTCTCAAGCGGTGGCCGAGGATGGTCAGCACCGACTCGATGCACTCCCGAATGCTGACCCGGCGCCACTCGCCTTCGTCGATATGTGAAAATGTCCTGAGCTTGACCACCAGCTCCCGGATGCGCTCGAGCCCGAGTCCCATTTCGTTGATGCGCAGCTGGGCTCGCTCCCAGTGCTCCCGGGCGACGTCGGTGTGCAGCGGGTGGAGCTCCGACTCGACGCGCGCCAGGCTTTTCTTCACGGTCGTCAGGTGCGACAGCGAGAACGCGAGCGGGTTATTAATCTCATGCGCGATGCCAGCCACGAGCCCGCCGAGCGAGGCCATCTTTGCGGCCTGCACGAGCTGCGCTTGCGCATCTCGGAGCTCGGCCATGGCGCGCCCGAGCTCCTGGTTCTTGGCTTCCAGCTCTCCCACCATGGACGCGCGGACCTCTGCGACGTCTCGCGCGCGGCGCGAATCCGCCGACTCGATCTCGCTGCTCAACAGGCGCTCCCGAACGCGGCGGGTCTCGTCCTCGAACTGCCGGCGCCGCAGCTGGGCCCGCACGCGCGCCTTGAGCACGTCGAGCTCCGCGGACTTTTGGATGTAGTCGTCCGCGCCGGTGCTCAGGCTCTCGAGCATCGAGGCGCGGTCATCGACCGAGGTCAGGATGACCACTGGTATGTCGCGGACGATGGGCGAGCTCTTGATGCGCCTACAGGTCTCGGTGCCGCCGATACCCGGCATCATCAAGTCGAGCAGCACGCAATCGACCGGCTGGATCGACAAGATCTCCAAGGCTTCTTCCCCGCAGCTCACTTGGATCACGTCGTAACCCTCCTCGCGCAGGGCCGCGGCCAGCGCCTCGCGTTGGGTCGGGCTGTCGTCGACCGCCAAGATGCGGCTCGGGCTGAGCAGGCTGCGTGTCTCCAGGTCGAAGCGCGTATCCGGCGCCGTGCGCAACACCGCGCGCAGCTTGGCCAGAATCACCGTCGCGTCTTCACGCTTGTTCACGAAGGCGTCCGCCCCGGAGTCCAGGGCGCGGAGCTCAGCGTGCGCTTCCTGAGTATCGGTGAGCAATAGACACACCACGCGCCGGAGCGCCGCGTCGAGCCGCACGTGCCGGATCACCGTCGTACCGTCCATCCCCGGCAACACACCGTCGACGATGATCGCCTCCGGGTGCTCCAGTGCCGCCATGCGCAGCCCCTCCTCCCCGCTTGGCGCGCACAGCACCCGGTAGCCGTCCGCTGCGAGGGCCTGCGTCAGCAGCGCGCGGAACGTCGGGCTCGCGTCGATCAACAAAACTGAGCGTGCGCCCAGCGCGGGCTTGTGTCCGGGCTGCAACAGCTCGCGCGTACGCGCCACCACGTAGCCGATGTCGTAGGGCTTGCCGACGTACTCGTCCGCCCCGGTGGCGAGGCCTCGAACGCGGTCCCGAACTTCGACCTCGCTGCTCAACATCAACACCACGACGGCGCGATCCCCGCTGTCCCTGCGCAGTTGCTCGAGCAACTCGATACCGTCTCCGTCCGGCAGAACCACGTCCAGGATCGCTACGTCCACCTGCTCTCGACGCAGCACCTCGCGGGCCTCGGCCGCGCTGGCACACGGCAGCGGATGGAAGCCCGCTGCGCCGAACGCCTCCGCGAGATCCATGCGCACCGTGAGGCTGTCATCGACGATCAGGATCGTGGGGCTCATGAGGGCTGCTTCCGGCGGGGGCCGCGAGCAAGGACACCGAGCGCCGCTCCGATGTCCCGGAGCGGCAGGA
The DNA here is from genome assembly GCA_043747815.1 of Deltaproteobacteria bacterium. Lineage (GTDB taxonomy): Bacteria > Myxococcota_A > Polyangia > Polyangiales > Polyangiaceae > SZUA-265. The sequence goes on along the minus strand of JAYTOL010000206.1, from coordinate 62,459 downwards.
TCTGCTCGGCAGCTCCGATCAGCGCGGCCTCGCGCGGCATGCCGTACACCACGCTCGTGGCTTGGTCTTGGGCGACGGTGGCGGCGCCCGCGCGCCGGAGCGCGAGCAGCCCCTGCGCCCCGTCTCGACCCATACCGGTGAGCAAGCAGCCGACCGCGGCTGCGCCACATTGGCTGGCGAGCGACTCGAACAGCACGTCCACCGAAGGCCGACAGGAGTGACGTTCCCCCTCGTTGCTGAGCGCGAGCACGCCACCGCGAACGACCAGGTGTTGGTCCGGCGGCGCGAGCAGCACCTGGTTTTGGAGCGAATCCAACCGCTCGCCACCCTTCGCGAAGCTCACCGCGCGCGGCAACTGGGTGTCCATCCACTCACCAAAGGCGAAAGCGAAGGGAGCGCCGATGTGCAGCACCACGAGCACCGGCAAGCTAAAATCTTTTGGTAGCGAGCCGAGCACGTCGACGAGCGCGCTCGGGCCACCCGTGGAGGCGCCGAGCCCGAGCACCCCGCGTGGAGAGAGCGCCGGGTCGAACCCCGTGGGGCGCTCCGAGCGCGCGTGCTGCGCGAGGCCGCTCAAGCGCGCGCGGACGTGCGTGATGACCCGCACCCGCGCGACAATGCTGAGCGCGCTCAGGAAAGTCCGCTCCCATGCCCCCGGCGCCTCGTGGCCCGTGGGCTTCTCGATCACGTCGACGGCGCCTGCGGCGAGCGCGTCATAGGTCTTGAACACCTCGCCGCGATTGAATGACGCCGAGACGACCAGGATCGGTGTCGGGCAGTGCCCCATGATGTATTCGGTGGCTGCGAGCCCGGTCATGATCGGCAACATCATGTCCATGGTGACGACGTCGGGGCGCAGCGCGAGGCAACGCTCGATCGCCTGGCTTCCGTCTGACGCCTCGCCCACCACCTCGAAGCTGGGGCTCTCTTCCAGCACCTCGATCAGACGTTTGCGGATGGTGAGCGAGTCTTCCACGACGAGCACCCTGAGCTTGGTCATCAGGCACTCACCAGGCGCTCGATCAGGCCGAGCAATTCGTGTTGGTCGAAGCGATCCTTGACGATGTAGCCGTGGGCTCCGACCGCCTTGCCCCGGGCGAAATCCTCCGGCGCTGAGCGCGAGCTGACCAGGACCGCAGGCACGTTCGCGAGCGCCGGGTCGTGACGCGCGCGATCCACGAAGGTGAAGCCGTCGATACCCGGCATCTCCACGTCCACGAGAAATAGCGCGTACGGGCGCGCCCGCGCCTTGTCGAGGCCCTCTTCCCCCGACGTGGCCAGCGCCACTTCGTAGCCCGCCGATTCCAAGATGCTCTGCTCCAGCATGCGCGTCGTGAGCGAGTCGTCGATCACGAGGATGGGTCGAGAGCGCAAGGGTGGGCTCGCCTCCACGCCGACCAGGCGCTGCACCGCGACCACCAGGGCGTCGCTATCCAGCACTAGCGCCGGGTTGCCGAGCGCGTCGAGCGTGGCGCCTGCGACCACGGCGGTCCCGCGCGCTACTTCAGGCAGCGGCCGGAGCACGAGCGAACGGGCCCCGAGCAGACGATCGACGCCCACGGCGACCTGGCCGCTCGGGCCCGACACGATGAGCGCAGACCAGAGTTTTGGAGGGTACGCGCCGCTCGTACCCAGCGCGCGCCCGAGCGGCGCAAAAGGGATCACCTGGCCGGCGTGGCAGATGCTCTCGCGGGACCCCGCGCAGGTGATGTCGCTCGGCCCGAGACGCACGCTGAGGACGACCGACTCGAGCGGCAAGGCCAGCGTCCGCCCAGCGCATTCGACGACCACCGCGGAGACCGCAGCGATCGACAGCGGCACGCACAGCTCGACGCTGAAGCCCTTGCCGCGGGCGGACTCGAGAGCCACCGAGCCGCCCAAGCGCTCTGCGGCCTCGCGCACGACGTCCAGACCGACGCCCCTACCGGACAAGCGCGTCACGCTGCCGGAGGTCGAGATGCCACCCCGCAGCAGCCGCCGTAGAATCTGGTCTTCGTCCTGACCCTCCAGCTCGCCGTCCGTGTGGCGCAGCACGCGGCGTACGGCGCCCAGATCGAGCCCCGCGCCGTCGTCACGGCAGCTGAAAACGACATCGCGACCGCGTCGGCTCACCGAGAGCGTGATGGTGCCGACGGCCGCTTTGCCGAGGCGAGCTCGCTCGACCGCGCTCTCCAGGCCATGTGCCACCGAGTTGCGGACCACATGCAGGAGCGCGCCGTGCGCGACGCCGAGCACGTGGCTGTCGAGCTTGACGTCGCCGCCGCTCGAGGCGAGCGTCGCGGGTTTTCCGACCTCGCGGGCAGCGTCGTAGACGGCGCGTTCGAGCGAATTGAAGATGCTTCGCGCCGGCACCAGGCGTAAGCGCTCCGCGGCGGTGTGCGTTTGCGCGAGCTCGCGGCCCAGCCGCTCGAAGCCGCTGCGCAAGCTGCCATCGATGCGTCCCAGGCCGGCTTTGAGGTCCTGGACCACGGCCTGTGCCCGCTCGAGCGCCCCAGCCAGCCTCTCGGCATCGGCGCGACGGGGCGCCATGAGCTGGCGCCCCAAGAGCTCGCCGAGCTGACGCACTTGCTCGAGCGCCCCCAGCGTCCCCTTGAGCGCCTCGAGCTCCACCAGCGACTCGCCAAGACCTTCCACCACAGCCTCCACCTCTCCGACCTCGGCGCGCACGGTCGCGGCGACCTGCTCGGCGCGCGGCCGCTCCGCGACGGCGGGTGGGGCCGGTGTCGGCTCCGCGCTGGAGGCCAGCCGCAGCGGGGACGCGCTTGCCGCTGGCGGCGGCGCGGCCGGAGCGGCGAGGGGTGGCGACGCGCCCGTTCCGAGCTTCGCCAGCATGGCCGCGATGGCATCCAGTTCGGCGAGCAGGCGTGCCCCGTCGCCCACCGGAATCGGCTCGGCGCTCGAGCGGTGCGGCGCCAGCAAGTCCTCGATGGCGTGGGCGCGGTCGGCGATCAGCAGCTGCCTGACGACACGCGCCGCCCCCTTCAGCGTGTGCGCGTGCCGGAGCAGCGCCGCAACGCCGCCAGAAATCGCCGCGCCGTGATCGATGGCGAGCGCCGCTTGCCCGAGCAGCTCCACGAGCTCTGCGGCCTCGACGCGGAAATACTTGTACGGGTCGTCTTGCGCCATGGTGGAAGGTCACGCAGCTTGCGGCTGAACGACGCGCAGGAGCTCCTTCGAGAGGCCCGCCAGTTGGGCCGCCGTCTGTAAGGTCTGAGACGCGCTGGCCTGAGTCTCCCGAGAGGTTTGCGCGACGTTGGCGATCGCGGTGTTGACCTGCTCGACCGCGGTGCTCTGCTGTTTGGTGCTCAGCTCAATCTCCCGGGCGGCTTCCGTCGTGCTGCTCACGAGGGCGGTGATCTGGCGCAGCGAGACCGCCATCTCGCCGAACTGCCGCGAGCCGACCTCGACCGTCTTGGAGCCGGTCTCGGTGGCCATCACCGTGGTGTTCACCGCGCTCCGCACATCATCGATGAGCACGCGGATCTCCTTGGTGGAGCCTGCAACCCGATCGGCGAGCTTGCGGATTTCGTCCGCCACCACGGCGAAGCGCCGGCCCGATTCGCCCGCCCCGCTGGCCTCGATGGTGGCGTTGATGGCCAGGATGTTGGTCTGTTCCGCCAGCTCCGAGACGATCTCGAGCACGGTGCCGATCTGTTGCGACTTGCGCCCGAGCTCGAGCATGTGCGTGACGATCAACTCGACCTGGCGCTGAATGCCGGCGAAGGAGACGTGGACCCGCGTCACCGTTTCGTCCCCAGCCCGCGCCGAGCCGCCTGTCTGAAGCGCCATCTGCGCGACCCGTTGCGCGCTCTCTGCGATCTGCCGCGAGGTGGTCAGGAGCTCGCTGATCGTGGTCGTGATCTCGTTGATGGCCATGCCCTGCTCGCGAAGCCCGTTGGCCTGTTGGTTCGCGGCGGCCTGGAGCTCGGCGGACGAGCTCTGCACCTGAGTGACGGCCGTCGAGATCTGGCGCCCCAAAGCGTGCGTGAGGCTCGCCGCCATCATACTCCCAAAGACGACCGCCAGCGCCCCGATCGACACCACCAGCCAAATGGCGGTCGACACGGCGTTCGTGGCAGCGATGGTGGCGAGCTCGAGGCGCTCATTTTCGGCCTCCGTCAGGGTCTCGATGCTGGCCGTGAAGCGTAGGCGTTTTGGCCGCAACTCCTTCACGAATGCCTGCTCGACCGCCAGCGCTGATCCGTTGCCGCGCGCCAGAGCCAGCAGCGCGTCTTGGCCTTCTCGAAACGCGTCGTCCGCTGCCGATACGGCGTCGAGCTCTGCACGTAGCTCCGGCCGATCCGCGCGCAGCTGCTCGACCAGCTGCACCGCCTCCCCGCGCGCCGCGAGGAGCTCGTCAATGAAGGCCGGATCGCGCGTGATCAAGAAGCCGCGCAGCGCCGAGATGCGCTCCTCTGCCTTGTTTTGAAGCCTTTGAGTCGTGACCAGGCCACGTGCGTTCACCTCCAAGACCCGGTCTTTAGCCTCGACGACGCCGCGTAGAGCGAACACGGCGATGCTGCTAACCAGCAGCGTCAGGGCCACCGCGACGGCGAAGCCCAGCCCAATCTTGCGCCCGAAACTCCACGGCTTTCGCATTTATTTAGACTCCCCCTATTTGCTTCGGACGGGCGCGGCCCTCGAGCGCTGCGACCAAGGCCCTGACGTCGATCAAGGGCAGTGACTCGCCATTGTGTTGCACGAACTCGCGCAGACAGCCGATGGCCCCGTGCTGCACTACGGAGACGGCGTCGTGGTGAACACGCAGCTGGCCCTCGAACGCGGTAAACGCGAACGCCGTCGGAGACGCTCGCGCGAGCACCAGCCAGCGCGGGGCTTCGCTCGGCGGTAGATCGAGGAACAGGGCCAGATCGAACACCGCCACGACCGCGCCCCGCACCCCGGCGATGCCCAAGAGCTCGCGGTTGTCGCTCGGCAGCGGCGTCACGGTTCGATCCGCCTCCAGGCCTGCAATTTCGCTCGAGCGCAGCGCGTACGCACGCTGGCCGACGCGGATGCGGATGAGCTCGATAGAGTCCTCGGTAACCGTCGCCAGCGGCTCGCCGAAGCCGCGATCGAAGCTCTCCCGCAACTCCTGCAAACGCGCCTGCAAACGCTGTGTCGCCTCTGTCATCGCGGCGGCCCTGCGGTTGTGTCGAGCTCCGCGCTGCACAGCGCGAGCAACGCGGCTCGGCCGAAGCCGCCGCCGAACATGAGGATGCGCGCGGCGTCTTCGCGCTCGATGAGCGAGCGGGCTTGCGTCAGCTCCAAGCGAGCGTCCCCCATCTCGCCTGCGCGGCGCAGCAAAAGCCCGAGGTGGAGCCGTGGCATGGCGAAGCCCGGGTCGAGATACGTCGCCACTCGGTCGTGGTGCATCGCCGTTCCCTGCCGGCCTGTCCCGGCACCGCACAGCGCCAGCACGTAGTGGGCTCCAGCGCAGAGCTCATCCAGCCCGAGCAAGCGCAGACACGTCTCTTCTGCCTCGACGAAGCTGCCGGCGCTGGCGAGCAACACCGCTTCCAAGAGCAAGGCGTCGGGATCGAGAGCGGCGTCCGGCGGTAGCGCGCGCACGTGCGCGAGCGCGCCCGAGAACTGCTCTTTATGCATTAACTCGAGCGCGCCGCTCAAATCCCAGGGGCTCTCCTTGGCGCTCACGCTAGGGACGAGGCTCGGCACGGAGCACGCCACGGACGGCTCGCGCGCTAGAGCAGAGATGCGCGCCGAGGCGCGGCCAATCTCGTCTGCCCAGCCTGCTTCCGGAGGGACGAGCCTGAGCGGGGCTGGCCTGTCCGATCGGGTCTTGCAGCGCCTCGAGCTGGGGAGACGGTCATGGGCCAGCTTGCGCTGATAGTAAAACGCCTCGTGCGTGTGGCACAGGTGGAACTCTTGGCTCACCCCGCGCAGCGTCTCTGCGCTTCCGAGAAACAGGTAACCGCCGGGGACGAGCGCGCTCGCCAGCCGCGCCACCGCCTCCTCGCGTTTTTCTGGCGAGAAATACATGAGAACGTTGCGGCAAAAGATCACGTCGTAGCTCTGGCTCGCCAGCACCTCCTGATGGTCGAGCGCCAGGTTGGCGCTCACGAAGCGCACGGACCTCCGCAGCAGCTCGTCGAGGACGTAGTCGCGACCCTGTTGTCGAAACCAGCGGGTCGCCAGCGCCGCCGGCGTTTCGCGCAAAGACCAGGCCGAAAACCGGCCCTCGCGTGCGCGGGCCAGGATCCACGGGTTGACGTCAAGGGCAACTATCGACGGATCCCGTTCAGGCCAACAGTCGAACAGCAGTGCCGCCAGGGAATACGCCTCTTCGCCCGAGGCGCAGCCCGCCGACAGGACCCTGGGCGGCAACTTACCGAGGCAGAGATACTTCTCCCGGACGATCGCGCGCAGCGCGTCGAATTGCTGGCTATGCCGAAAGAAATAGGTCTCTGGCACCGTGAGCTCGCGCGCCAGTAGCGTGAGCTCTTCGTCCGAGGGCTGCGCCTCCAGACGCTCCACGTAAGCCACGGCGTCGCCTCCCGCCGCGACGACGCGCGCCTGCAGCACTTCGAGCACGTGGCAGAGCCGCGAGTCTTCGAAGCAGAGACCGAGCCGAAGGGTGAGGACGAGCCGAAAACGCTCGATCAGCTCGACGGCGAGCGGCAGATTCATGGCGCGCCCGCCGCTCTGCCTGTCAACGCGGCCTCCACTAGGCGCGCGCTCTCCAAGACCTCCAGCAAGCGCCCGTCCAGCGTGCCGAGGGCGCGCAGCACGTCGCTCGATCCAGCGAATAACGGGGGAATCCCGCCCCAATTTCCGGTGGCGATGGCCGCCGTGCCCAGCACTTCCGTCACCGCCAGCACGACGCGTCGATCGTCGACCCGCAGCGTGACGAAGCGCGTCGGCAAGGACGGCTCACCGCTGAGCAGGACGCCGGCATCCACGACGGGCAGCGCCTCCCCGCGAACCAGCGAGAGCCCGAGGAGAAATGGCGGCGCGCCTTCGACGCGCTCGACATTGCGCGGCCGCATGACTTCGAGCACGTGTTCGAGTGGCAGTGCGCAGGCACGATCCCCCACTCGACAAACTAGGCAGTGAACTGAAGCCAGCGTCCCCTCACGCCGCCCGAGCCCCGTGCCCGCGCGAAAGGTGTATGTAAGCGTTACGCCAGCTCAGCTCGCTCCGGAAATGGGGGGTGCCGTAACAAGTGGGACACCCGCGCACGCGAGTCTCTCCTTTCGCACCTTTCCGTGAGCGGGTGCGGGTGCGGGCCGTCTTCTGGCAGCGCTCGTAGGGGTAGATGTCGCACCACAGGTAATCCACAGCTGTGGACAACCGTGTCGGATTGAGGGCCTGAGCCCCTGTGGACAACCGAGTGACACTCTGGGCACGCCGTTGCCAACAACTTGGGGCAAACGGCCCTACATCGCGCCCTCCACAAGCTAAGAGCAGGCGCCGTACCCGGGTTCTCCTCAGCCCGAGATAGAATTTTACTAATTAATTCATCACACTGCAGACATCTCCCCAGTATCCACAGCACCTACTACGACCACCACTAAATTTAAAAAACCTTCTTAGTGGTTCCTTTCCCCCGTCTAGAGCGCTTTCTAGGGAAGTATCGCTGGACGCCATCCACGCTCGCACGAGGGAGGCGAACCTAGGTATCCACAGCCTGGGGTCAACCAGGTGATGAAATCCCTCGCCTGACCCAGGCGCATCCCCCTGTTTCGAGCCGGGACAGGCTGGAAGAGGCTCTGAAAACTCTTATCGAATGAAGACCCGCGGATTGTCGGGCTCGTCGAAAAATGGAGGCTGGCGGCGTTGCCAATGGCCGGCTACAGGGGAGGGGCAATGCACGCGGTGGTGAGTAAGCGAGATCTGAGCCGTATTCTGGGTCGTTGCCAGGGGGTGGCGGATAAAAAGAGCACGATGCCCGTGTTGGGCAACGTGTTGCTCGAGGCACGCAAACCGTCTGAGCTCGGGCTCGCGGCGACGGACCTGTACCTGGGCGTGAGCGGTACCATCACGGCTCAGGTCGAGAGAGCGGGCTCCGTCGCGGTCGGCGCGCGCGACCTGTTCGAGCGCGTGAAGATGATGCCCGAAGGCAACATCAGCATCGCTCTGCAGCCGGATGGGGCGGTGACGATACGCGCTCAAGGCCAGGCGCGTCGCTACACGCTCAAGGGCTTACCCGGGAATGAATTTCCCACGCTGCCCCAGCCCGGCGAGGGGGCGATCCCGATGAACCTCGCGACCGAGACGCTGGCGGAGCTGATCGCCAAGACGCACTTCTCGATCGCGACCGACGACACACGGCCGCACTTGAATAGCGCGCTGTTCCAGTGGGAGGGACGTAACGTCCGCATGGTCACGACGGACGGGCACCGGCTCTCGAAGATGGAGATCCAGGTGTCCGAGCACGAGGCGAACGCCTCGATGTTGATCCCGCTCAAAGGCATCCTCGAGCTGAAGCGCCTGTGCGACGAGGCGAAGAGCGACGGCACCGCGTCGATCACGGTGTTGCAAAGCGGCACTAACGCTTTCTTCCGCGTACCCAGCCTGCAGCTAGGGATCAAGCTGGTCGAAGTGCAGTTCCCCCCCTACGGGCAGGTCATCCCGCAGAGCACGCAGCACCGCGTGCTGGCGCCGCGTGCCCTGGTCGCAGACGCGCTGAAGGCCGTCTCGCTCGCGGCCAACGACCGAACGGGTGGCGTCAAGGTCACGCTCGCCGCGAACGTGATGCGCTTCTCCAGCGAGAGCCCGGAGAGCGGGGATGGCTTCGACGAGGTCCCCGTGGAGTACTCCGGTCACGAGCTGACGGTCGGCTTCAACGCCCACTATCTGCTCCAGGTGTTGAGCTGTATCGACCAGCAAGACGTCGTGCTCGGCGTGAGCGGTGAGCTCGATCCGGCGACGGTGCAGCCGGGCAAGCAGGTAGGTGGGGCCGAGTACTTGGCCGTCATCATGCCCATGCGAATTTGAAGACGCTGCTCGTCACCCGGCTGTCGCTGGTCAATTTTCGCAACATCGAAGCCCTGAGCATCACCCCCGCGCCCCGCTTCAACGTCATCGCGGGGGATAATGGGCAGGGCAAGACCAGCCTGCTCGAGGCCTTGTACTGCGTCGCCACGAGCCGCAGCTTTCGGACCGATAAACACAAGGAGCTGCGGCGCGAGAAATCGGCCTTCGCCCGCGTCGACGCCGTGCTGTCGGAAGACGGGGAGGAGCGCAGCCAGCGCGTGACCGTGAGTGACGCCGGTCGGGCAGTATTTTGCGACGGACAGCGCCCCGAGAGGCTCTCCGAATACGCCGTGCGGACTCCAGTGGTCGTCTTCCATCCCGGGGATCTCGATCTGACGATGGGCGGCGCGGCCACGCGCCGCGACCTGATCGATCGCGTCGGCCTGTTTAGCGATCCGACCGCCGCTGACGACCGGCGCCGGTATCGCCTCGCCCTGCGCGAACGGCAAAAGGTGCTGGAGGTGCGGGGTGAGCGCGCCCCCGAGCTCGACGCCTACGAGACGCTAGCGGCCCGGCACGGGGCGAGATTGGGCCAGATCCGCGCCGCGGCCAGCCTGGCTCTGGCTCGCGAGGCCGAACCAGGGTTCCGGCGCCTCGTGGCGTCGGATCTGAGCTTTGGCATGCGCTACCAGCCCGGTGGCGATCTGGACGAGGCCACCTTCAAAGCCGAGCTCCTGGCTCGGCGCGCCGCAGACAGGCGCCGGCACATGGCGACCTTCGGACCCCACAAGGATGACCTCGAGCTCGTGCTCGACGGGCGTCCTGCGCGTAAACACGCCTCCCAGGGCCAGCACCGGATCCTGACCTTGACACTCAAGCTCGCAGAGCTGGCGGCGATTCGAGAGGCGCGCGGAGCGCATCCCATCTTGTTGCTCGATGATGTCTCGAGCGAGCTCGACCCCACGCGTATCGGCGCCGTTTACGACTTTTTGCGCTCCAGCCAGAGCCAGGTCTTCGTCACGACGACGCGCCCCGAGCTCTTTCACACACCCGGCGCGGGCAGCGAAGATCGGCACGATTATCGACTCCAGGCGGGCGCTCTGGCGCTGACTCGATGAGCCTCTCCCAAGGGTCTCGAGACACCCTGGAGACCTTCAAAAAATGGCCGTGAAATCGCTATGTTCCGCGCGGCGCGGCGCTTGCTGAATGGGCCCGAAATGGCTATACTATGGATACGCCATTTTCGAACGTTCGACGTTGCGCGTCAGGGCCCCGACGAATTGCCGTTCTAGAGCCATTCGAGTCGCCCTCCCAGGCCGCCGTGCGAGAGGGGTGCTCTAGCAAAAGGCCACCAGGGCTCCGCATGAACGCTCGCAATCATCTCAGGAACTACCCCAGGAACCACTTTGACGACTGATCTCGGTACCGACCTCGGCCAGGCTGCTGCAGTAGCCCCGTTGGACACCTACGGGTCTGAAAACATCACCGTGCTCGAAGGCCTGGAGGCCGTGCGCAAGCGTCCCGGCATGTACATCGGCGACGTCCACGATGGCTCGGCGTTGCATCACCTCGTGTGGGAGTGTGTCGACAACGCGGTCGACGAACACCTCGCGGGCCATTGCAACCGCGTCAGCGTGACCCTGGGCGCCGACGGCAGTTGCACGGTCGTGGACGACGGCCGCGGCATCCCCGTGGACGTGATGAAGGACCGCGGCGTCAGCGCCGCCGAAGTGGTCATGACCGTGCTGCACGCCGGCGGTAAGTTCGACCACTCGAGCTACAAAGTGAGCGCCGGCTTGCACGGCGTCGGGGTGAGCGCCGTGAACGCCGTTTCGGCGCGCCTGACCGTAGAGATCAAGCGGCAGGGCTACGTCTGGGTGCAGAAATTCCGGTGTGGCGTGCCGGAGGCGCCGCTCGCGCGCACGGTGCCAACGGACGCGATGGGCACGTCCATTTCGTTCGTGCCTGACACCGCCATCTTTACCGATATCGTCTTCCGTCACGATCTGTTGGCCAGCCGCCTGCGCGAGCTGTCGTTTCTGAACTCCGGGCTCGTGATCCGCTTGCGGGACGAGCGCAAGGAAGAGGGCCCCGTCGAGGACGTGTACGAGTATCGCGGCGGGATCCGCGAGTTTGTGGCCATGCTCAGCCAGAGCAAGGAGCCGGTCCACGACGAGGTCGTGGCCTTCTCCACGGACGTGCCGCTGCAAAATGGCCGGGGCGACGCGCTCACCCTGGACATCGCGATGCAGTGGACGGCCAGCTACACCGAGCAGATCAGCTGTTACACCAACACCATCCACAACAAGGATGGCGGGACGCACCTCACGGGGCTGCGCACGGCGTTGACCAAGACGCTGAACACGTATGGCAACGCGCAGAACCTGCTGAAGGACGTCAAGAACGGGCTCACGGGCGACGACACGCGCGAGGGCCTGACATGCGTCATTCACGTCAAGCACCCAGACGCTTCCTTCGACTCCCAGACCAAGAGCAAGCTCGTCTCGAGCGAGGTCAAGGGCATCGTCGAGACGGCGGTGAGTGAACACCTGGGGCGCTTCTTGGAGGAACACCCGCAGGTCGCCCGCAAGATCATCGACAAGGTGGTGGTGGCGGCCAAGGCGCGTGAAGCCGCGCGCAAGGCGCGCGAGGTGGTGCGCAAGGGCGTGCTCGATCTCACGACGTTGTCGGGCAAGCTCTCCGATTGCCAGAGTAAGGACCCGAGCCAGAGCGAGATCTACATCGTGGAGGGCGAGAGCGCAGGTGGCAGCGCCAAGATGGGGCGCGATCGGCGCTTCCAGGCCATTCTGCCCTTGACCGGCAAGATCCTGAACGTGGAGCGCGCGCGCATCGACCGGATGCTCTCATCCACGGCGGTGGCCACGCTGATCTCCGCGCTCGGCTGCGGCATCGGGGACTCCGGCGGTTTCGACGTCTCGAAGCTGCGCTATCACAAGGTCATCTTGATGACGGACGCGGACGTCGACGGCTCGCACATCCGCACGCTGCTCCTGACCTTCTTTTATCGTCAAATGCCGCAGCTGATCGAGCAGGGCCACCTGTTCATCGCCCAGCCGCCGCTGTTTCGCGTGCGCAAAGGCAAGAAGGACCTGTACTTCAAGGACAACCTGGGCCTCGACCGGCACCTGACCGAGAACGGCATCGCCAAGCTCAACATCCAGTCGCGCCAGGGCCCGGTCCTGTCGGGGCTCGCCCTTTACAACCTCGCTTCGCGTTTGAGCCGGTTTCGCAGCAGCCTCGACGCGCTCTCGCGGCGCTGTGATCCTCGCGTCCTGTCGGCGTTTCTGCAAAACGCCGACCCCGAAGCTGTGGACTTTCAGAACCCCGAGACCCTGACGGGCGTGGCTGCAGCCATGCAGGCGCGGCTTCAGAAGCGGCACGCCGACCTGTGTCCGTTGGTGGTCAAGGTCCTGGCTCCTACCGACAACCGGCCCGGGGCGATCGAGGTGAAGTTCCGACCCGGTGCCGCGGCGCGCCCGGCTCAGATCAACGCCGAGCTCGTCGATAGCCCGCGCTTCAAGGAGCTCCTGTCGATCGAGCAAGACGTGCAGTCGATCGGCCCAGCCCCGTACGTGGCGTCCGTCGACAATGGGCCCAACGTGGAGCTGGAAGACAGTGCGGCGCTCGATGGCTTCATCCAGGAGCGAGGCCGCAAGGGCATCGTCCTGTCCCGCTACAAAGGCCTCGGCGAAATGAACGCCGGCGAGCTCTGGGAGACGACGATGAACCCGGACGCACGCACGCTGCTCGGTGTGCGTGTCGAGGATCCGGTAGGTGCCGATGAGCTCTTCAGCGTGCTGATGGGCGATCAGGTCGAGCCTCGGCGTCAATTCATCGAGAAGAACGCGCTGAACGTAAAAAACCTCGACATCTGAGCTGCCAACCCAGCGGCCTAAACAGCGCGGGCCTCTCGACAAGCGGCCTCGGCGACACACCTTCACAATCAGTTTTGGACCCCTGGGGAACCCGGGTGGGTGAGGAAGGCGTGTGACCATGCAGATGGATCGAATGACGACGAAGAGTCGTGAGGCGCTCAGCGCGGCAATGGACTTGGCGCTCCGCCAAGGGCATCCGGAGCTCTTTCCCGGGCACTTGATGCTGGCGATTCTCGGGCAGAAGGATGGAGTGGGTCCGGCGCTGGTCGAGCGGGCAGGTGCAGTGACGCGGGCCCTGGAGAGCGAATTCAAGCAAAACATAGATACCCTGCCGAAGGTGTCGGGGGGCGGCTCGCCCAGCCTCGCGCGCAGGACCAGCATCCTGCTCACCAAGGCCGAAGACGAAGCGAAGCGCCTGAAGGACGACTTCATCTCGGTGGAGCACTTCTTATTGGCAGCGGCGGCCAACGATAAGGACGTGCAAGCGATCTTCGATCGGCACGGCCTGTCGTACGACAAGCTACTGCGCGCGTTGTCGGAGATTCGCGGCTCGCAGCGCGTCACCGATCCAGATCCCGAGGGGAAGTTCCAAGCGCTGGAGAAGTACACGCGTGATCTGACCCGGCTCGCCCGTGACAACAAGATCGATCCGGTGATCGGTCGGGACGAGGAGATCCGTCGCGTGCTGCAGGTGTTGAGCCGCCGCACGAAGAACAACCCGGTCCTGATCGGTGAGCCCGGCGTGGGTAAAACGGCGATCGCGGAGGGTATCGCCCAGCGCATCGCCACGGGTGACGTGCCCGAATCCGTCAAGGACAAGCGCTTGCTGGCGCTCGACTTGGCGGCCCTCGTGGCCGGGGCCAAATATCGCGGCGAGTTCGAGGATCGGCTGAAGGCAGTGCTCAAGGAGATTGAAGGCGGGCGGGGCTCCATCATCCTGTTCATCGACGAGCTGCACACGCTGGTTGGGGCGGGTGCTGCCGAAGGGGCGATGGATGCCGCGAACATGCTCAAGCCCGCTCTAGCGCGGGGCGAGCTGCGCGCGATCGGCGCCACCACCCTCGACGAGTATAGAAAGCACATCGAGAAGGACGCGGCGCTGGCGCGGCGCTTCCAACCCGTGCTGGTGGATCAACCCACGGTGGAAGCGACGATCGCGATCCTGCGCGGCCTGAAGGAGCGCTACGAGGTGCACCATGGCATCCGCATCCGCGACGCCGCGCTGGTGGCTGCGGCGACCCTCAGCCACCGCTACATCAGCGACCGCTTCTTGCCAGACAAAGCCATCGACCTCGTGGATGAGGCGGCCAGCAAGCTCAAGATGGAGATCGACAGCCTGCCGTTCGAGATCGACCAGCTCGAGCGGCGCCTGATGCAGCTGCGCATCGAAGAGCAAGCGCTCAAGCGCGAGCGGGACGACGCCTCCAAGGCGCGGCTCAGCGAGCTGTCGCGGGAGATTGGCGAGCTGTCGGAGGAGAGGGACGCCGCGCGCGCCAACTGGCTGCGTGAAAAAGAGAACATCACCAAGGTTCGGGACAAGTCGAAGGCGCTCGAAGATTTGCGCGGTCGGGAGGAGCAGGCGCGTCGCCAGGGTGACCTCGGCAAGGCGGCCGAGCTCATGTACGGCAGCATCCCGGCGCTGGAGAAGGAGATCGCCGAGCTGCGCGCCGAGCTCAGTCGAATTCAAGGTGAAGCTGGCGGCTATCTGAAGGAAGAGGTGACGGAGGAGGACATCGCTACCGTCGTCGCCAAGTGGACGGGCATCCCCGTCTCCAAGATGCTCGAGAGCGAAATGCAGAAGCTCTTGCGCATGGAGGACGACCTGCGCAAACGTGTGATCGGTCAAGATGACGCGCTGGTGGCCGTGGCCAATGCCGTGCGCCGGTCACGCGCGGGCCTGTCGGATGACCGCCGCCCCATCGGGTCGTTCATCTTTCTCGGTCCCACGGGCGTGGGCAAGACGGAGACGGCGCGCGCGCTCGCGGAGTTCTTGTTCGACGACGAGCGCGCCATGATCCGCATCGATATGAGCGAGTACATGGAGCGGCATGCCGTCTCACGCTTGATCGGCGCGCCACCGGGCTACGTGGGCTACGACGAAGGCGGGCAGCTGACGGAGAAAGTCCGGCGTCGCCCCTACAGCGTCGTGCTCTTCGACGAGATCGAGAAGGCGCACCCCGACGTGTTCAACACGCTGCTGCAGCTGCTCGACGATGGGCGCTTGACCGACGGCCAGGGGCGCACCGTGGACTTCAAGAACACGGTCATCATCGCCACCAGCAACATCGGTTCGGCGGCGCTGGCGCAGGTCGAGGGTCGCGCGGGTGACGACGAGGAAGGGCTTCGGGAGCTGCGCGAGGTGGCGATGGAAGCATTGAGCGCGCACTTCCGCCCAGAGTTTCTGAACCGCATCGACGAAACAGTGGTCTTTCGGCGGTTGGGCCGAGCGCAGATCCGCCGCATCGTCGATATTCAGCTGCTCGGGTTGTCGGCGCGGCTGCAACGCCGGGGCCTTTCGCTGCAGGTCCGTGACGAGGCAAAAGATCGCCTCGCTGCGGTGGGCTTCGATCCGCAGTTTGGCGCCCGCCCGCTCAAGCGAGCCATTCAGCGCTATTTGGAGGATCCGCTGGCTCGGCGCCTGCTCGCGGGTGAATTCTTGCCGGGCTCGACGATCGTCGTCTCGGCCGAGAACGAGGAAATCACCCTGGGTGTCGCCCAGGCGGCGGCGGCCTGAGCGCCGCGGGGTTACGCGAGGGCGAGCCGGAACGGGGCGGCGTGGTGCGGCAGAGCCAGGCGCCCTAGCCCCGGCGCGGGCGACATAGCAGATGGCCGCCCGGGTGCGGGGTGTCGCCGCTATAGCGGTTTCGGGGGCGCTGCGTTTTCGAGATGGGGCCAATGGTCAGGGCGCGGGCGGTGTGACAGGCTCTGGCCTAATGCCTGGATCGAAGACGCCTGAACCAAAGACACCCGGATCGAAGCCGGCGGAGAGACTGTCTGCCCAGCGTGCCATCGAGGCCGGATGAATCTCGGCGGCTTCGACCTGGCCGTCTTCGGCATCTGGTACATCGTGTTCCTGTTCAGCACGGTCGCGCACGAGGCTGCCCACGGCTTGGCGGCACACCTCGGCGGAGACCCCACGGCGTACGACGGTGGACAGGTGACTCTCGATCCGATCGGGCACATCAAACGCTCGCCGTTTGGCATGGTGATCATCCCGATCATCACCTTCTTCCAGATGGGTTGGATGATGGGTTGGGCGTCGGTGCCCTTTGATTCGGCCTGGGGCAAGCGCCACCCGCGCCGCCAGGCGCTCATGAGTCTAGCGGGGCCAGCCGCGAACTTCGCGCTGGCCCTGATCGGCATCGTAGCGATGAAGGTGCTGCTCGCGGCCGGCGTGTTCGAGATGCCTTATCAGCTGAGCTTCACGCAGCTGGTGCGCGAGGCGGGCGAGCCACAGGCGGGGTCACTCGTGAACGGGCTGGCGATGGCGCTGTCCGTGCTCGTGAACCTCAACGTCATGCTCGGTCTGTTCAACCTCCTGCCGATCCCTCCGCTCGACGGCGCGGGCATCGCGGAGGGCCTGTTCCCCACCACGCTCGGCAAGGTCTATGACCAGATGCGCGAGATCCCGATCCTGCAGTTTGTGGGGCTCTTGGTGGCGTGGAACATCTTCCCCATGCTCTCGGTGCCGGCCTTCGGGGTCGTGTTCGGTCTGGTCCACTCGGGTTGAGCCCAACCCGGGTCGCGCGCTACGTCCCGGTCGCGGGCCGTTGCATCAGGTGCTGTCGGATCAGGTCGAGCGCGCACCAGGCCGCGTAGAGTTGCACCGCCTCTCGAGGCCGTTGGCTCACGTTGACGTCGCGGACCAGCGTTCCGTCCTGCGTGCTGAGCGCGTAGTAGACGAGCCCCACCGGCTTCTGCTCCGTCGCCCCCGTCGGACCAGCGATGCCCGTCAGGGAGAGGCCGAGGTCAGACCCAAAGCGTTGACGCGCGCCGTCTGCCATTTGACGCGCGACCTCTGGGCTCACCGCGCCGTGTGCCTCGAGCGTGGCGGGGTCCACTCCGAGCTCTGCGATCTTCACCTGATTGGCGTACGACACGACGCCGCCGAGCAGAAAATCGCTGGCGGGGCTTCGGGTGAGCAGCGAGCTGACGAGGCCCCCCGTGCAGGACTCGGCCAGGCTGAGCGTGAGCCCGCGTTCGCGCAGCAACGCGCCGATGACCTGCGGCATGTCGCGCTCCCCTTCGGCGTAAATCGCGCTGCCCAGGCGCGCCCGCGCGTCGACCGCTGCGGCTCGCGAGCGGGCCTCGGCCTCTTCGGGCGTCGCGGCCAGGGCCAGCAGCTTGACCTGGACCTCTGGGAAGGTAGCTCGATAGCCGACGCTCACCCCGTGCGCCGCCTCGAGCCCTGCCAGCTTGTCGTTCAGCGTCGATTCTGGAACACCGAAGCAGCGCAGCCGCACTTGATGTTGGGCGCCGCGCACCTCGGCGCGCGCTCGGGGCTCGACATAGCGGTCGAACATGGGCCGCATCTCCCGCGGCACGCCGGGCATGAAGAACAGCGTGCAGCCGTGGTGGGACACCGAGAAGCCGGGCGCCGTGCCGTTCGGGTTCTCGAGGATCGTGGCGCCCGCCGGGAAGTCCGCCTGCTGCGCGTTCGAGGCGGTGAGCTGACGGCCGAGTCGCGAGAGCCGCTCTGAAAGCCCGCTCAGCACGTCGGTGTTGCGCACGTGAGACACGCCGAGCCAGGCCGCCACCGTGGCGCTGGTGATGTCATCAGTGGTCGGGCCCAGGCCGCCCGTTGTGGCCACGATCTGGTTATGTTGGCTCAGCCGCTCCAGCGCCGCCCGGATCGCGCCAGCGTCGTCCGCGACGACGTCGATGCTGCTCACGTCGAGCCCGATTTCGGTGAATCGCTCGGCGATCCAGGTCGCGTTCGTGTTGTTGATCTCACCTCGCGTGAGCTCGGTGCCGATACAGAAGACGGCGGCTCGCGCCAGAGGGGCCATCAGCGGCTAGGCTCGCTGCTCGCTGGCCACCGCAAAGCGGAGCTCGCCCAGGCCCTCGATCTGCACCAACACGGCGTCTCCGTTCACGAGGGGCCCCACGCCCTCGGGCGTGCCCGTGAGGATCACGTCGCCGGGCTCGAGCGTCATGGCGTTGCTGGCGTAGGCGACCAAGCGGGGCACGTCGAAGATCATGTCGGAGGTCGTGCCGTCCTGACGGAGCTTGTCGTTGACCCGGAGTTGCACCCGCCGTTGGCGCGGATCGGCGATCGGCAAAAGGTACGGGCCGACTGGACAGAAGGTGTCAAAGCCCTTGGCTCGCGTCCATTGTTTGTCCTTCGTCTGAAGGTCTCGAGCGGTGACGTCGCAGGCGATGCCGTAGCCGAAAATGACGCGGCTGGCCTGCGCGCTATCGATGCGCCTTGCGCGCTGGCCGATCACCACGAGCAGCTCGCCTTCGTAGTCGACCCGTTCGCTCTCCGGCGGCAGCACCACGGTCCCGCCCGGGTCCAAGAGAGACGACGGCGGCTTGAAGAACATGAGCGGCTCTTCTGGCACTTCGTTCTTGAGCTCTTCGGCGTGTTTCCGGTAGTTGCGCCCGATACCGATGATCTTCGACGGCTGGACGGGGCAGAGCAGCGGAGCCGTCGTGCCAAGAGCGCTCGCCGGCAGCTCCGCGCCCGTGGGAGCGCCACCCGCCCAGGGCGCGCCGCTCAGGATCTTGGCAGGGCCGGTGCTGGGCAGCAGCACGAAGGTGGGCTGGCCTTGGAACAGAACGCGTGCGTAGCGAACGTCGGGTTGGGTCATGAGGATCGGCGGCTGATGCGGAACATTGGAGGCCTCGGGCGTCCCGAGGGCCGGCGCCCGGCGCGCAGGTCCATCGGATGCCTCGATGGGCGGCGCAGCGTCAAGTTAGAACGTCGAGCGCCACGGGCTGCGCACAAAACTCCAGCCTTGAACCGGCGCTTGATTATGGTGCGGGCGCCTCGATGCTGGGCCGTCGGGGTCGAAGAGATCGCAGTGAAACCCACCAAAACCGTGGCCAAGGCGCGCAGGTTCGCGGTCCTCCCCCGGGAGCGCCCGGTACCGATGACCGCGGGCGCAGGTCCGCGCAGGCCGCGAGAGGGCAGCCATGGCAGCCATTGACGTCGGTGACGCGCCGGAGAGCGAAGGGTCCAGCAGCGAGATCAGGCCGTTTCCACCCGAGCCGCCGCGGCAGGGCTGGCGGCTGTTCGCCTGGCGGCTGGGTGGGCTGCTCATCACGATGCGCCCCCACCAGTGGGTGAAGAACGTGTTCGTGCTCGCGCCGGTGGTGTTCGCGCGCGAGATGTTCATCGCCGACCTGGTGGTGCGGTCCATCGGCGCCTTCGGTGTCTTCTGCTTGCTCGCGGGCGCCGTGTACACGATGAACGACCTGTTCGATCTGGACGGAGACGCGGCCCATCCGCTCAAGCGTTATCGGCCTCTGCCGTCGGGGCGCGTGCCGCTCGAGTGGGGCCGCCGCGCTGCAGCGGGCCTGGTGCTGATCAGCCTGATCGGAGCCGCCATCGGGCCGTGGGAGTTCTTGGTGACGGCGCTCGCGTATTTCTTGCTGAACGTGGCGTATTCCTTTCGCCTCAAGCAGGTGGCCTATCTCGACGTGGCCGCGATCGCCGCGGGCTTCGTGCTGCGGGTGCTGGCCGGCGGCTTTGCCACTCACACGGACGTCTCGACCTACCTCACCCTGTGCACGGCTCTACTGGCGCTCTTCCTCGGGCTCGGCAAGCGCCGGCACGAGCTCTCGGGCGTGGGTCGCGGCGGGGGCAAGCAACGCGCCGCGCTCGGCGGCTATACGCGGCGCGGCTTGAACTGGTCGCTGCGCGTGACCGCGGCGCTCACGCTGGCAAGTTACGTCGCCTACACCTTCGATCCCGAGACCATGAGCTTCTTCCACTCGCGCAGCCTGTGGTGGACATCCGTCTTCGTGATGCTCGCCATGTGGCGGTTCTTGGTGCTGGTGCGCTCACGGCCGAAGGCGGAGAGCCCGACCCAGGAAATGCTGCGCGATGGGCCCTTCGTCGCGATCGTGTTCTCCTGGATCGTCGTGGTGATGTGGGTGGTCTACAACCTCGAGCCGAGTTGATTTGCCCAAGCCAGTTGATTTGGCGAAGCCAGAGCACGCACTGCTCGCACGCAGCTCGGCCTGGACGGATCTGGGGCTGACCTTACCGATCTTCGTCTTCTATCATCTGGGGGTCATGTTTCTGCCCGTGCGCAACGCGGCGGACGTCGTGACGCAGGAGCTGGTCAGCCTCGCCCATCACGACCGCATCGCGTATGTCGGGCTGACGCTCGGGCTCGGCGCCTTGTACGTCGCCGTGCTGCTGCTCATCGGCCGCGGCCAGACGCTGCGCTGGAAGAGCTTCGCCTGGCTGGCGTTCGAAGGCATCGTGTATGCCGTCGCCATGCGGCTCGTCGCGGCCGCGGTGGTCGGTAGGCTGTTCCTCGCGGGCGGGGTCGAGGGGCGCTTTACGGGGCTGATCATGAGCCTCGGCGCGGGCCTGTACGAGGAGGTCGCGTTTCGGGTCTTGCTCTTTGGCATCGGGCTCAAGTGCCTCAGGGTGCTCTTCACGCCGTCCTCGCCGCTCGAGCGCTGGCTGCTCGGGCTGGGTTGGGCGCTGGTCTGTGCCTTGATCTTCAGCGCGTGGCACCACCTGGGCGTGTACGGGGACACGCTCGACGCTCGCGTGTTCGTCTTCCGCGCGGTGTGCGCGCTGGTATTTACCCTGATCTACGTGACCCGGGGCTTTGCGCCCGTGGTCTGGACCCACGTCGTCTACGACGTGTGGGTGCTGGCGATTTAGCCAGCTACAACGCAGGGGGGCCGCGCGCTCAGCGAGCCGGCTCGATCACGCAGATATCGGGGAGGTTGCGGTACATCTGGGCCCAGTCGAGCCCGTAGCCCACCACGAACACGTCCTCGATGGTGAAGCCGAGGTAGTCGATGTTCACGTCGCGCTCCGCGCGCGCCGGCTTGTGCAATAGCGAGCAGAGCCGCACGCTCCTGGCCTGGCGCGCTGCGAGCTGGGTCATCAGAAAGTGCGCGGTCAGGCCCGTGTCCACGATGTCCTCCACGATGATCACGTCGCTGCCGTCCACGGGGGCGGTCAGATCCTGCGTGATCTGCACGGCGCCGCTGCTCTTCGTGCCTTGACCGTAGCTCTGCACACCGAGGAACTCGACGCGCAGAGGCCTTTCGATCGCGCGCGCCAGGTCGGCCATGAAAATGAAGCTGCCCTTCAGCACACCGAGCAAGACGAGCGAGCCCTCGGGGTGGTCCGCTCCGATCTGTTTGCCCAGAGCTTGCACGCGCTCCTCGATGGAGTGCCTGTCGATCAGGATTTTTGGTTGTGCGACGGGCTGCATGCAATCCTCCGGTAGCTTGGGCGGGCTCGTTGTCGAATCCAAGACGTCAATCGCCCCAGACCTGTAAGGCGGCGGCAGTGTCCTTGTCGAGCAGGGCAGGCTCGGCCGGGCCAGCGGCATTTTCCAGGCTGCGCTCCCGGCGTTGCGACTCGAAGGTCGCCCGCCAGAGCGCCTCTGCGGCGAGCGGGCTCTGCTCGAGCACGTCGTGGGCGCAGGCGGGGTCGACGCTGAGCTCGCACAGCACCGGGGTCTTGGGGCTCGTGCCGCGCATGAGCCAGTTGCCCCAGCGCAAGGCGTAATCGGGCCCGAGCGTCGCGAGCAAGCTACGCCCCAGCGCCGGGCCATCCCCCGCCGCCAGCCGGTACAGATCCACGCCCACGAGCTCATCCGGCAAGGTCACGCCCAAGGCGCCGGCGAGCGTGGTCGTCACGTCGCTGCTCGTCACCGGCCCTGGTACAGCGGACCCCGCGAAGCTCGCGCTCGGGAACTTGACCCACAAAGGCACGAGCAAGCGGTCTTCGGTCAGGGCGCGAGCCGCGCCGAAGGGGGCCTCGGGCGGGTCGCCCGCCGCGACGTCCCCCGCAAAAGCGAACAGCGTGTCGTCCCAGAGCCCGGAGCGCTCGAGCAGCTCGACCAGGCTGCCGAGCGCCTCGTCCTGCTTGCCGAGCGCCGCCAGCGAGAGCGCGCGCAGGCGCACCCAATCCGGTGCCGAAAGCCTTCGCTGCGCGAGCCGCGTGTTACTGCGGATCGAGGCCAGGATGATGCCGCCGCGCCGCGCTTCGAGCAGCCCGTTGTACTCGCGCGGCTCGAGCTCAGCGACTTCTTCGCGCGACAGGTCCCAGGGGGGATGGCCGCCGCGCAGGTGGACCACCACCAGCCGAGCGACGCCCGGCTCACGCTCGATCGCGCCCTCCAGCCAGAGCTTGGCGCGCGTGAGCGGAGCGCTGGCGGGGACGTCGCTGACGGGCGAGAACTCTTCATAGTGATTCCAGCCGCGGTCAAAGCCAAAGCTCTTGCGCGTGTGCGGCACGCCAGTAAAGAACGCGCTCTCGCCGCTGGCCTCGCGGATGCGGTCCGCCAGCGTCTGCACGCGCCGGGGCAGCCGCGATTTGGGGGTCTGGAGCTCATGTGCCATGGGCGGTAGCCCCGAGAGCAGGCTGGCCATGACACCCCCCACGACCGTGGTGGGCACGCGATACTCTGGAAAACGAGCGCTCTTTTCCACGAGCCGATTGATGTTCCGCAGGCCGCCCGCGAAGGGCGGCAAGAGCTCGCGGTGCAGCCCGCTCGCCACGACCAATACGACCAGCTTGGCGCGGGGCACGCTCACGGGCTTATTGGGCGAGCGCAGGCGCGGCTCGCTGAAGACCAGGCGCCCCGAAGGGCTGTCGCTCGCCACGTCGAGCTCGAGCTGCATGAGCTGGTTGCTCTGTTGATGCAGATCGAGCGAGACGTCGGTCCATTCCGCCGCGTTGCCGGTGACGCGACGCTCCGCCAACAGCTGAGGCGGCGCGCCGTCACGCCGCGCCGTGATCCGCGCCACGCCGCTGCCGTCGCCCCAGTACCCGATGCCGAAGTCGAGCTTTGAGTCGCGCGTGACCGAGAGCGGGCAGCTCAGGCTGCCTGGCGCTTCCAACACGATCGAGCGCCGCGGCACCCCGCCGAGCACCACGTCGTCGCGCAGCGCTCGCTGGCGGGGAGGGCGGTAGGTGAGCGCCGGCTGCCCCGGCGGAGCCCAGTGGATCCATTCGATCATCCCGAGCGGGCGCCCGTCGCCAGTGGCGCGCCCCGACCAGCGCAACGTGAGCTGATGCCGACCGCGGGGCAGAGGTGTTTTCAGGCTCGGAAAAGCCAGTGTTTGAAAGCCGTCACCGCGCAGGCGCAGGCTGCCGAGTCGCACCTGGTCGACGCTCGCGGTCAGTGCATTTGAGCTCCCCGCCTTGGCACGGATGCGGACTTCGAGGTCCTCCGCCTCGTCCATCAGCCAGAAGTCGTAGTGCACCTCGGGCGAGGCGAAGCGCGTGTAGCTCTGATCGCTCCAGGTGTCGCTCGCCAGGTCCGCGAAGGGGCCGAGCGCGAAGGAGCGTCGCGCGTGGCTGGCGTCGCTGCCCAGATCGAGGAACATGCCCCCGTGCGCCACGCGACACAGCGACGCGGCTTGAAAGGGGGCCGCGTTGGACGTCGGATCGGCGCCCGCGCGGGCTTCGCTGCGCGCCACCTCGGCGCTGGGATCGGCGCGCGTCGGCGGCGCGCGCCGAGGCTCGCACGCCAGCGTCGCCGCCTGAAGGGCGAGCGCCGCGGCCAGACCGAGGGTGCGCAGCGCGGCCGTCAATTGGAGCTTTTGGGGCTCGCCGAGAGCCGCGTGCGCCGGCCTGCCTGGACCAGCACGGAGCTCTCCATGTCCCGGGCGCCGTCGCGCAGGCGCAGCTGATAGGTGCCAGGGCCGAGCGGGATCAGCCGAGAGGCGTAGTTGCCCACGAAAACACCGTCCACGTAGATCTGTTGCGGCTCCCAGGTGCGTACCTCGAGCAAGCCGTGACCGGGCCGCAACTTCGTGTGCGGGGGCAGCTCGAGCAGCTCGCTGTCGAGGCTGACGTGGAGCGGCACCTTGCGCCGTTCGGCGAGCAGCGCGAGGTCCTCAGCCGGCGGCTCGTTGCTCGGGGGGGCAGGCGCGGCGGACGCCGGCGCGGCGGGGCCTGGGGGTTCGGCGACGGGGAGCGTGCGCCCGGCGTCTGGCTGCGAGGTTGGCGGTGCTGGCGGCCGGTGACTCTCGAGCGCGCTGCTCAGCGCTTGCCAGCCTCCGCCCGTCAGGGCCCGCATGCCGAAGAACGCGAGCGCCGCAGCGCCGACGGTCACGAGCAAGGGCGCCGCGGCGGCCCGCAACCGACTCGCACGCAAAACCGGGACAGGGTCCGCGCTGCCGTCCTCGTCGCGGCTCGCGTCGCGAGCGGCGCTGGCTTCGTCCGCGAGATCCTCGTCCGGTTCCGATGACCAAGCTTCCGGAACTTCGCGGGGCTCGCGAGCGGCCTTGGCCGCCGTGGGCAGCGGCGACTCCGAAGGCTCCGCGGGCTCGGCAACGCCCGGTGGCGGTGCCAGCGACGCGGGCGGGGCGCGCGGCGCCTCTGGAGGCTCGTCGTCGTCTGCGCCCGCCGCAAGGCTGCCGGCGCGCTCGCTCGACGCGGCGTGAGCCTGGGTCGCCACGTCAGCCGTCGGCGCGGCGAGCCCGACCGGGGGCGCGCGGCGAGCCGCGCTCGCCGCTCCAGGAGGTGGCGCCAAGCCGGGGTGCGTGCGCAGCGCGCTCGGCGTGGTGGGCGCGGAGACGGCTCGCAGCACAGCCTCTCCCAAGGCCAGCGCCGGAACGTTCTCGTATGCCGGCGGCTGCGACGTCCGCGCGGGGTTGGCTGCCGGGGCCAGCGCCCCGTCCGGCGAGAGCAGATCACGACCC
Source organism: Deltaproteobacteria bacterium (assembly GCA_043747815.1). Taxonomy (GTDB): domain Bacteria; phylum Myxococcota_A; class Polyangia; order Polyangiales; family Polyangiaceae; genus SZUA-265. Next base: position 37,770 of record JAYTOL010000206.1, on the reverse strand, counting down.
TCGCGATCGACCAGCGCGATTAGACCGCCGCGGCGCGCCAGCTCGAACAACGTCGGGATCAACGGCGGCGCGTCCGTCGGCCCCTGCCCGCCCTCGGCGGGCGGCGCGAGCTGCCGCGGCGGCGCCCCGCGCAAGAGCCGGGTCAACAAGGGCTTGTGCGCCCCCGACGACTCGTCGAGGTAGTGCGTGACGGCGTGCTCGTCGAGCTCGACGCGTTCGAGCTCAGACACATCGCCGACTAGCAGCCAGTCCCGAGCCCGCCGCGCGCGCGCGATCACCGGGTCGAGCAGCGTCATCAGATCGTCTGAAAAGTGGGCGGGGGGGGGCGAAAACAAGGGTTGCACGCTGAAGCGACCAGCGCGAACCCCAAGGAACGGCCCGAGCACGGCCTGTCCTTCCGCGACGCTCTGCGTGCCCTCGAGCAGCCGCGCATGCGTGGGCCTGCCGTCCGCGACGCTGAGCTCGAAGCTCAGGCGACCGCTCTGGAGTCGGAGCAGCGCGTTCGGCGTGCGACTGCACACGAGCTGCAAGAGCAGGCGCGGCGTGAGCCCGTCGATCCGACCGTGCACGTCGTCGTGCCGCGCCAGCCGCTGCTCGAGGCTCGCACGGCTGCGCAGGCACTCGGCGAGCGGCGCCCCCACCGTGTCCGCGTCCAACGCTTGGCGCTGCGAGGCGGCCGGGTCTGCGGACACACTCACGTGCTCCAGGAGGTGGTCTTTCCAACAAATCAGCGCCACGGGCAGGTCGGCGAGCGCGATGTCCTCGCGGATGCGCCGGCACAGCTCGAAGCCGTCGAGCCCCGGCAGGAGGGCTTCGCTGATCAGCGCGTCAGGCCAGTGTCGCTCGGCGAGGTCGATGGCCTCGGCGGCGTCACGAGCGGGCAATACAGCGGCGCCCAGCCTTTGCAGCGTCGAGGACATCAGCGCCAAGATGGCCGGATTGTCGTCGGCGACGACGAAGCGGCGCCCTGCGAGCTCGAGCGCCGAGCGAACGGGCGGCGCCGACCCCGAGGGCCTGCTGCGGGCAAATGCAGGGGCCAGCGGGATGACGCCGTTCGGACCGAGCAGCGGCAGACGCAGCTCTGCGGTCGCTGCTGCAGCCACGAGCCCACGTATGCGCGCGAACGCGGACCACAGCGCCGCGAGCGCCTCCGCGCCCGACCCCAGGTCGAGTGCCTGGGCGGGGTGGGAAGGCGACGTCGGTTGGGCAAATGCGTGCCGGGCTTCCGCGCCGATCAGCGCCACCAGATCATCGGCGCTCAGCCGACTCACGAGCAGCTCTCTCGGCGGCGGTGCCTCACGCCCGCTCAGCTGACGCAGCGTGCGTTGCAGCGCAGCGCCGTCGACGGGCTTGGGCAAGATGCGGGCAACGCCTCGCCGCACCAGGCGCAACAAGGCCTCGTACTCGGCGAAGTTGCCCACCGCGACGAGCGGCACCTCGCGCGCTCCGGAGGCCTGGCGCAGGCGGGGCACGAGCTCCCCGACGTGTGGATCGTCGCCGTCGATGAGTAAGGCGTCCGGGTCGAGCCGAGTGACGAGGCTGAGCAGCTCGTTCGGATCGGTGGTGGCGTGAGTTTGGGCGCTGTGCAGAGGGCCCGGCTTGTGCAGCAGCGACTCGAGGCCCGCGTCTCCGAAGACGAGCACGCTGAGCGGCTCGCGCAAGCTGCGAGGGCGCTCCCCGTCGAGCTCTTCGCGCACGTCGATCGCCGCACCGAGCGCGAGCGAAGGGATGAGGTCGAGGATGCGCCCGACCCGTTCGCGCGCGGGAGCCCCGGGCACTCCACTCAGCACGGCGCCCAGGGCCGCCTCAGCGCTCGCGAGCGCGTCTGCGGCGGCGGTGAAGCGCAACACCTCTGCAGCCGCGGCGAGCGCATGCAGACGCCGGCGTACGGCGTTGAGCTCCGGCGTGGGCTCCGCGGACGTGCTCATCCGGGCGAGCCCCTGGCGCAACGTGGCCAGCCGCTCCCCGAGCTCCGCGATGAAGCGGGCCCGCGAGGTGGTCAGCTCCTTCAGGGGCCCTGCGCTCGAGTCGCTATCCATCCCGGCGGCTCAGCGAGACCGTAGCCGCGGCGCGGGCGGCGGCGGCATGCAGGGAAGATCCACGGGGCGGCGCCAGCCGGGAGGTTGAATCAGGCGGGGTGCGAGAAGGTGCCACTCGGAGGTGAAGTGTGCGTCCGGACGGCGAACGCGCGGCGCGCACGCTAGCATAGTCGCCGTGCCGCGACGACGCAGGAGAGTAAAGCTGCCCGCCGGGGCGCGTGGACGAAGCCCGCCCGGGCACGGGGCTGTGGGCGCTCGCGTGTCGGCAGTATAGACGTCGCGGGAGAAAACCTGCAAAGGGAGGCTTTCCCGTGTCGAGCGCCGCTCTGGGCAGGCTCACCGGAACAGCGTCCAACCCGAGCACGGCCTGACATGCGTAGACCTCTTTTGATCAACGGCTTCATGGCCAGCGGCAAGACCGCTGTAGGTCGACTCGTTGCGCAGCGGGCCGGTCGTGCGTTCATTGATCTGGACGAGCGCATCGAACGCCGCAGCGGGCTCAGCGTCAGCGAGATCTTCGCTCGCAGCGGTGAGTCGGCATTTCGGCAGCTAGAGGCCCAAGCGTTGGAGCAGATCCTCGAGCAGGGAACCCCTGACGTGGTCGCGCTGGGCGGCGGGGCGCTACTGGGGCGGGCTCGCCGGCTGCGCGCGATGGACGCGGCGGTGTTGGTCACGCTGGTGGCGGATCTCGAGGAGACCTTACGGCGGAGCGCCGCCCAACCCGGCCAACGTCCGCTGCTGGATTCAGCCGACGCGCGGGAGCGCGCCGAGAGCTTGATCGAGCTGCGTGCCCCAGCGTATGCGGAGTGTCATCAGCGCTTCGACACGACGCGGAGCACCCCCGAGGCGCTCGCAAGCCAGGTGCTGGAGCTCTGGCAGCGCGACCCGGTCGGTGTGGCGGCGGGCGAGCAGTCCTACTCGGTGGAGATCGGCTCACAGATTGCTGTGCCGCGCGTGGGTGAGCTCGCGGCGGGCGCGAGCCGGGTTTTTCTCATCAGCGATCGGAACGTCGCGCCCTTGCACGCGGCGGCACTGATGGCCGCGCTGGGCCAGAGCCCCAAAGTCGAGCTGCTCAGCTTGCCGCCGGGCGAAGCGCACAAGACGCTGGCGACGGTGGAGAGCATCTGGCAGCGCGCCAGCGCGCTCGGCGCGGATCGGTCGAGCTTGTTCGTAGGCCTCGGGGGCGGCGTGGTCACCGACATCGCGGGCTTCGCCGCGGCGGGCTGGATGCGCGGCGTGAGCTGGGTGGCCATTCCCACCACGCTGCTGGCGATGGTGGATGCGTCCGTAGGCGGAAAAACCGCGGTCGACCTGGGTCAGGCCAAGAACTGCGTGGGCGCCTTCTGGCAGCCGTCGCGGGTGTTCTGCGACGTCGCGTACTCGTTGACCGAGCCTGCGCGCGGCGACACGGCGTTGTCCGAAGTGGTGAAGACCGCGTTGATCGGAGACGCCGGGTTGCTCGACTATATGGAGGCGCGCGTGCCCGCGGTGCGCGCGCGAGACCCCGAGGTGATACGGGAGCTCGTGAGCCGCTGCGTGCGAGTCAAAGCCAGGGTCGTCGGTCAAGATGCGCGCGAGACCGGCATCCGCGCCGCGCTGAACCTGGGCCACACCTTTGGTCATGCGCTGGAGGCAGTAGCGGGGTTCGATCGCCTCTCGCATGGCGAGGCCGTGAGCCTCGGACTGGTCGCGGCGTTGCGGCTTGGCCAGCGCCTCGGCGTCACACCACGCGAGCTCGTCGAGCGCGTGACGGAGCTACTCATGGCGCTCGGGCTACCGACGGATTTGAGCTCGGAGCCGCTGGTCGAGGCCGCGTCTCTCGTGGGCCTCGATAAAAAGCGTCGCGGCAATCGCGTGAAGTTCGTGCTCGTCAGCGCGGCGGGGGTTCCCGAGTTCAGGCCGATCGAGCTCGCCGAAATCGAGCGCGTCGCGCGCGAGCTCACGTCGCCGAATTGAAGCCAGGCCGCTGCGGCGGGCTTCGGCCCGAGCGCGTGCCAGTGAGGGGTTGCTGTGGGTGATGTGGCTCCGGCACCGCACGACTTTCGCCATCTTTTGGCGTGTCTCTGCGCAACTCTGTAGACTGTCGACTGATCTGCAGAGACTTAGCGCGAGGTCGTGGATATGAAACATGTTTTGGCAAGAGCCGGCAGGGGCGTCGCCGTGCTCCTCGGCGCGTTGGGGGTAGGCTGGGGCTGCACTGACGAAGAAACGGGGCTCTTCGTCCAAGGGAATATCGCGCTCGACGCTCCGCAGTGCGGCGCGCGCGCGGAGGCCAGCGCCCCCTTGCGTATGGCCGGCACGCTCGATGTGGCCATCAAGCTCGACTACCAAGCGACGCTGCTCGTGGGCAGCCAGCTGACGCCGAGGGGCGACAAGGAGAACCTGCGCGCCGAGAGCATGATCACCGCCATCACCGGCGCCGAGGTGCAGCTCTTCACCGACACCGGCGCGCTCGATACCGAGTTTACGGTGCCAGCGTCGGGGGTGATCTTTCCGGATGCCTCCTCGGACCCGGGCTTCGGCACCGTGAACGCCACCCTGATCCCGGCAGCGACGGGCATCGAGCTCGCGAATGAAATCACCACCCGGGCCGACGTTCGGACGCGCGTGGCGCAGGTCAAGGTTTTCGGCAAGACCATCGGTGGGCTCGAGGTGGAGTCGGGGGAGCTCACGTATGTGATCCGCGTGTGCGAGGGTTGCCTCGTCGACTTTCCGTCTGCGGTCATGGACTCGGCGGGGAACTGCAGCGAAAACCTCGACATGAATCCCGAGGCGCCGTGCAGGCTCGGCCAGGATGACCCCGTGGACTGTCGGCTGTGCCGCGGCTCGAACGCGTTCTGCCAGAACATCGCCGACATCGCCCAATAGCGACGGGTGGCTGGCCAATTGGCCATACCAGTTGGTAGATGGGTTCGGTAAGGATATTGAGAGGTTGCTTTCCATTCGGGTCGGAGGGTGATAGCGTGCCGCCATGGCGCGCCCTGCCGTTGAGGTGAACGTTGGAGGGCAGCTTTACCGGTTGGTCGCCTCTTCGGGAGAGCAGTCGCTGCAGCGCTACGCGGGGGTCGTCAACGAACGCTTGCGGGAGCTGACAGGGAACGAGCGGCCCGCACATCCGCAGGCCATGCTGCTCGTGGCCATGGCGCTGGCGCACGACCTGGAGGAAGAGCGCGCTGCCCGCACCGCGGCGCGCGAGCACTCCGAAGGGATGCTGCGCTCCCTGCTCGAGCGCGTGAACGCCGCGCTCGATGGCGTGGACGAAAATGGGGAGCTCCTGCCCGCCCTCCCCCCGGGTTCATTGCGCGAGTGAAGCTGCTCAGGCCGCGCCGCGCTGGTCCGTGGCCGGTCGATGGACTACAGCTGCCAAGGTGTTGCCCCGGACGCGGATCGCGCAGCGGATTGAAGCGCTCAAAGCCGCCGGACAATGGCGCGACCCGACCAGCACTGGGCTGAACGCAGCGAGTGCGGCCGGCGCCACTCGCCTCATCGACGTCCGCTCAAACGACTACCTAGGCCTGGCAGGAGGGCTCGTTTCACGTGAAACAGCGCCGTCAGGGAGGCAGGTACGTTCCGGCGCGGGAGCGGCGCGCTCGATCTCCGGCACCTGGCCTCAGCACCTGGAGCTCGAAGAACGCATCTCCGAATGGCTGCAGGTGGAATCGGTTTTGCTTTTCTCCAGCGGCTACGCCGCGAATGTCGGCGTCCTCAGTGCCCTGGCGGGCCCGGGTGAGACGATTTTCTCGGACGCGCTCAATCACGCCTCGATCGTCGACGGCTGCCGCCTCAGCCGGGCGGACGTCGTCGTCCTGCCGCACGGCGACCTGGGGGCGCTCAGCCGGGCCCTAGACAACACCCAGGGCGTTCGCTGGGTCGTCACGGAGAGCTACTTCGGGATGGACGGGGACTGTCCAGACCTGCGCGGCATCGCCAGCCTCTGCGCCAAACACGAGGCCGCGCTCATCGTCGACGAGGCACACGCCCTGGGCGTTTTTGGCCGCGAAGGCCGCGGGCTTTGCGAAGAGGCAGGGGTGACCGCGGACGTGCTGGTCGGCGGCATGGGCAAGGCGCTCGGCGTGCACGGCGGCTTTGCGGCTTGCTCGAACGAACTGCGGGGATGGCTGTGGAACCGCGCCCGAAGCTTCGTGTTCTCGACGGCGCCGAGCCCCCTTCTGTGCGACGTCGCCCTGGACCACTTGCGCCGGCTCCGAGGCGCCGACGCCGCTCGCTCGCGGCTCAGGGAGCTCGAGGCTCGGCTCGAGGCGGCGCTGAGGCTGGCGGGCGTACCGCTGCCGCGCGGCCGGCGGGGGCCGATCTTTCCCGTCATATTCGGCGACGAGCGAATCACCCTGGACGCCGCGGCCGCGCTCCGCAGCCGAGGCGTCCACTGCCAACCGATTCGACCCCCCACCGTCCCGCGCGGAGGATCCCGCTTGCGGATCACGTTGCGGTCAGAGCTGGCGGAGCTTGACGTCGATGCTGTCGCTGTAGCCGTCGTGGAGGTCTGGCGAGGCGCGGCGGACACAGGGGCCGTGACGGGCTGGGCGGCGGCGGGCGCCGTCCGTCTCAGCGCTGCCAGCCCATCGGACGGAGCGGTGAATGGCGAACTGGCCGGCGGCCGCGCTCCGAATCGGAGCGGGGGGCTTCACCGCGATCTTGCACCCACATCTGCTCGCCGCTGGATCGTATTGGGTACCGGCACAGGCGTTGGGAAGACCTTCGTCGCAGAGGGCCTCGTGCGGGCGCTCAGGGCCGTCGGATCTCCCGTTGCCGGTTTGAAGCCCATCGAGACCGGGCTGGACCACGTGTCTCGCCAAGGCAGCGACGCGGCCAGGCTCCAAGCCGCGTCGTTTCACGTGAAACACCCTGCCCTGCACCCGCTCTACGGCTACGGCGACCCGGTCAGCCCCGCCCTAGCAGCCCGGCGAGCGGGCTCCTTCATCGACCTCGACGCGGTGTCGGTCTGGCTCGAGGAAGCCGCCCGGTTGAACGCCGCCACTGCGCCCGTCCTCGTGGTCGAGACGGCGGGCGGTGTCTTCTCACCCCTGGCGGAGCAACTCACCAACCTGGACCTCGCGCACTGCCTCGGCGAGGCCACCTGGGTGCTCGTCGCTCCGGACCGCCTAGGTGTCCTACACGACGTCCTGAGCACCCTGCGAGCGATGGAGGCGACCAGCCGCTGCCCGGACTGGCTGGTCCTGAGTGCGCCGGAAAGCCCGGATGCGACCACCGGCACCAACTTGGACGAGCTCCGGCGCCTTGGTGTCCAGCCTCGCCTGCTGCGGCTCCCGCGGAACGGCACGGACGAGTTGAGGGCCCTCCTCGATCCTTAGACACCAGAAGTCGAGAACGCCCGCGGCAGGGAGGTCGCTGCCAGTCTAAAGCAGGAGTGAGCGAATTGGCGCACGGCGCGTCGTGCGGGCCCCGGGTAGGATCGAGCGAGCGGAGGCCCACTCCCGTTATGCAGGTGCTGGTCAAAAGGGGGCGAGGAAGACCCGCTGGGCCGTCTGCCCGCAAGTCTGGGCAACGGGCCCTCGGACGCCGGCGGCCGAGCGGTTCAAGTGACTCAGCCGAAGGAGGAGCGAATCGCGTTGACCCACGGTGGAGTCGTGCCTCTCGCCGAGAGCCGCGAACGCACCTGACGGCGGCGGGCGACGCCCTGCGGTGATATGCGAGCCGCAAAGGGCGGAGGAGAGGATCCCATCGGGCGGTGCGGGCAAACCAAGACTCTGGCGCTTCGCCACACCGGCTGCGGGGGGGGGGGAGCGCCAAGGAGGCGGGACGAGGAAGCGGTTCAGGCCGGCGTGCTTCGCCCTAAGCCGCGGCGCCGATGCGTGGAGACCCCCAGCCGGCCCGATGGGGTGATGCGCCGCCCAAGGCGGGGAGAGGACCAGGCTCTAGTGGCGGGCCATACATCCCCGCGCGGGGCTCGTCGCGCGGGTGCGGCGCGCCGCAATCGCGGAGCGCACGGGAGGTGTATGACTCGATTGGACCGAGGCAAATGCCGCCCCTTTCGCTCCGCAAAGGTTCGGAGCCCGCACGCCCGGCGGGATCCCACCATGGCGCGCAGAGCTCCAAGCCTTCGCGGCACGAGCAGAGCCGCGTCCTCCAACCGAGTCTCGCCTACCCCAGGCAACACCGGCGGACTGCGGGCCCCCGAAAGCCCAAGACGATGGGGGGCGTTCCTTAGCGGTGGCTCAACACCGCAGCGGCGAGCGATTCGAAGCCGCGGGGTTCACCGAGGGGCGAACGCGCTGCAAGCCACCGGCGCGTCCCTCAGAGCAGGACATCATTCTGCTCAGCGCCTGCGAGGCGCCGTATCGGGCCAACGCGGATTTGGAGACGCGCCACTCGTTTCACGTGAAACGAGCCCCCGGGTCCGACTGCCCAAAAGTGGCGCCGTCGCCGCGGTAGTCCTCCGAACACGAAGTAGCCCCGGACGCGAACGCCAGAACGACGCTCCCGCCGATGGCTCTCCGCCGTCGGCATGCCCGCTCACCTCACTGCCGTGTTCCGCAAGGCTCACCGCGATCCACCCATCCGAGTTGGAGCTCCCACTGCACTCACCAAGCCCTTCACAACTGATGCTCACCAAGGCCAACTCTACCGATCCCCACCGGCGGTCCCGACTCATGCTCGGACCCTCTACCCACCGACTTGACCCTCCTGCCCCACCGACGACCGCCACGCTGAGGCAACCCACCTGACCGCACGCTCGACGCCCCAAGCTACCTCGGGCGAATGTACCCAAATCACTCCGTCTTCCCACGAGCGCTCCAACGCGATCGTGAAAGCCTGCCAGATGTTCGAGACCGACTCGAGCGCCCGGAGCGCGGAGCCAATCGCCGGCCTGCTCGACCTCGCCCACTCGCACCGACCGCATCTGGATGCCTTGCCAGCCCGCCCTCAAACTGGCCTTGGCAGGACTCAGCCTCGAGAAAGGCCGCCCTATCGACGCAGCCGAAGCGCGCTACTTACGCCCTCGCGCAAAGCTCGGACAGCTCTCCCGTGACGCCTCGCCGACCACCGATTTTGCTGCACCAACACCATACTGGTTTTGGTGCAGCATCAAACGAAGCCTCACCCTCGCGATGCCGCAAAGTCGACGCCGCAAAGTCGATGCGCAAAGTCGATGCGCAAAGTCGATGCCGCCGGAGCTAAGGGCGGGTGCGGCGAGCGGGGGGTGGCCTGAACCGCTTACGCCGCACACGCCCGCCGCTCAACCTGCCGCAGTCGGCGCCCTACGACCAAGACACGGGCGCGTCTGCGCTGGTGCAATCGACGAGCGCCACAGAGCATTGATTGCCCGTCCTGAGCGTGACCACCGCGGCACCCTCGGGGAAGCCATCGAACGGCTCGGTGAGGGCGCCGACGGAGAGCTCACCCCACTGCTGATCGAAGCCGGCCTGGCGGGCTAGCAGGTCGTACTCCCAGACCCCATCCGGGTCGGCAAGAAAGTCCACCGGAATGGCATTCACGTTCTGTGTTGATAGGACGACTCTCACGGGCACCTCCAGGTTCTGCGTCACCGCGAGAGAACTCATAGCTCGCTCCAGCGAAGCTGTCCAGATGTTCAGTGCGGGAGCCCGTGCGAATTGAGGCACGCCAGGGCCGCCTAGATGGCCAGCGGCACGTCGTTGCACATGCCCGCCAGGGGGCCGCTGGGGTTTTGCTCAGCGAAGTCGATGGCGCACTGAATGGGGCCGCGCAGCGATTCGGCGAACTCGAGATGCAGCGGCTTCATCCAGTCGCGGGCGCCGTCAAAACGCGCGCGAATGACCCCCTGTTTGTCGATGAACCAGGTCTCAGGGTAGAGCTTGGTGCCAAAGCGATCTGCCACGACGCTGTTTTCGGCATCGACGAACGTGACGAACGGCGGCTCGCCGTTGAGCACGGAGACGAGCGTGTCGTGGGCGTCCTGGGCGGTTTCGTCGGTGGTGACGGTGAGCACCTCTAGATCCGGGCCCGCATTCTTGAGCACGCGGGCGAAGTCAGCGAGCGAGGGCATCTCCTCCAGACAGGGGCGACAGGTCTTGGTCCAGAAGTTGAGGACGACGACCTTGCCGCGGTAGTCCGAGAGCTTCTTCGTCGTGCCGTCGAGCGTGGGCAGCTCGAAATCGGGCGCCAGCTTGTTGGAGTTGGCATAGTTGGGCCGCAGCGCGCAGGAGGGCGTGCACAAGCTCCGCCGCTCCCCGTCACGAGCCGTGGTGAGGAAGGAGTAGACGCCGACGGCCGCTACGACCGTGAACGCCAGCTGAGCCATGTGGGCGTTTTTCATGACCGGGGGCATAGCACCGATGACGGGCGGCGCGCAGCCGGTCAGCGGACGAATGGGGCTCCGTCCCATGTCCACCTGCCGTCGCCCTGGGCCTCGATGCTTGCCCGCAGGGGGCGATGGCGGCATAACGACCCCGCGATCGGCCCCCCGGAGCCGGTGTTCGCGTGCCCGTGACGACCCAATGCCCATCTCTGAAAATATTCCCGTGACACACGATCCGTTGCGCTACCTGACGCGGCGCCTGATCGGGCAAATGGGCCAGGCGAGCCGCGACCACGCGCTGATCGAGGCGGGTGACCACGTGCTGGTCGCGATCAGCGGGGGGAAGGACTCGTACACGCTGCTCGACTTGCTCAGGAAGCTGCAGAGCCGTGCGCCGTTCGACTTCACGTTCATCGCCGTGAACATCGACCAGGGCCACCCGGGCTACCCCGTGCACATCCTCACCGAATATCTGACGCGGGAGGGCTACCCGTTCGAGATCGTGTCGGAGGACACGTATTCGATCGTCAAGGAGAAGGTGCCCGAGGGCAAGACCTACTGCTCGTTATGCTCGCGGCTGCGGCGCGGCATCCTGTACACGACGGCGCGGCGGCTCGGCGCTAACAAGATCGCGCTCGGCCACCATCGCGATGACCTGACGGTAACGCTGCTGCTCAATTTGTTCTATGCCGGGCAGATCAAGGCCATGCCGCCGCGGCTCCAGGCCGACGATGGGGAAAACATCGTCATCCGCCCGCTGTGTTACAGCGCGGAGCAGGACATCGCCGAATATGCCCGCCTCATGGCCTTCCCGATCTTGCCGTGTGACCTGTGCGGCTCGCAGGACAACCTCAAGCGCCAGCGCGTCAAGCGCCTGATCGCCGAGCTGCACGCGGAAAATCCGAACGTGCGGGGGAACTTGTTCGCTGCGCTTGGCAACGTCCGCGCCTCGCACTTGATGCCCGCGCCGGTGGCGGCCTTGCTGGACGAACGGCGCTTGCGCGTGGTGAGCGAATGAGCCCGCGGCGCTTGCGCGTGGGGGTGATCTTCGGCGGCCGCTCCGGTGAGCACGAGGTGAGCGTGATGTCGGCGCGTGGCATCGTGAAGGCGCTCGACCCGGAGCGCTTCGAGCCGGTGTTGATCGGCATCGACCGGCAGGGGCGTTGGCAGCTCCTTGCCGCCACGGCGCTGCTCGAGCAGGCGACGGGCCCCGCCCAACAAGTGGTCGGGGAAGGCGCCCTGGTGCGCGTTGTCGAGCCGCCGAGCGTCGACGCGCTCGAGCGCCGAGAGGTCGGTGACCTGAGCGGTCAGTTCGGCGTGGACGTGTTCTTCCCCATCGTGCACGGCACGCAGGGCGAGGACGGCGCGCTGCAGGGGCTCTTGGAAATGGCGGGCGCTCCGTATGTCGGTTGCGGCGTGCTGGGCTCCGCGGTGGGCATGGACAAGGACGTGTCCAAGCGGCTGTTGCGGGACGCGGGTCTGCCCATCGTCGACTTCATCGTGGCGCGGGCGGGGCGCGCCTCTGCGGCTGCGCTCGGTGCTAGGGTGGCGGCGGAGCTCGGGTACCCCTGTTTCGTCAAGCCCGCCAACTTGGGCTCCTCGGTGGGCGTCTCCAAGGTCAGCTCCCCGGCGGAGCTGCCGGCGGCTCTGGCCGAGGCTTTTCGTTACGACCACAAGCTCGTGATCGAGCGCGGCGTCTCGGCGCGCGAGATCGAGACGGCGGTGCTCGGCCTGGAGCATCCCGAGGTGTCCTTGCCGGGCGAGATCGTGCCGCGCCACGAGTTCTATTCCTACGAGGCGAAGTATCTCGATCCCAACGGCGCGGAGCTGATGGTGCCCGCGCCGCTGACGGCCGCGGAGACCGAACGGGTGCAAGCCCTGAGCCTCGCCGTGTTCGCGGCGCTCGAGCTCGAGGGGCTGGCGCGCGTCGATTTCTTTCTGGAGAAGGGCACGGGCAACTGGTTCGTCAACGAGGTGAACACGCTGCCGGGCTTCACCGAGGTCAGCATGTACGCGCGCATGTGGCAGCACAGCGGGCTCTCCTATCGCGATCTCGTGACGAAGCTGATCGAGCTCGCGCTGTCCCGCTTCGAGTCGCGGCGAGGGCTCGAGACGCGTCGCTAGTGCCGGGCTCGCCGCCGAAGGGCGCTCGGGATCCGCGCACCGAGCTGGAGCGCTGCCTGGAAGACGCTGGCTACACGCCGCCGAACCGCGCGCTCGATGGGTTGATCACGGCGCTGGCGTCCTGCGCCCAGGAGCACGTGAAACCCCTCGAGCGGGCGCTGGCTCGAGCGGGTCAGGCCGCGCTCTCGAGCGCCCTCGCTGCGCTGCCTGCCTTGTCGATCCATGAGCGGCCGCGCGTGCTCGGGCTGCTGATGCGGATGGCGGGGGAGAGCGCCGGCCCGGAGCTGTATCCGGCACTGATCGCTGCGCTCCAAGAAGCCGCTCCACAGAGCCGCAAGTTGGCCGCGCGGGCGCTCGGTAAATTAGCCGATGCGCGCGCCGAGCCAGCGCTACTCGCCGCGCTCGGGGGCTCGCCCGTGGTGGAGCAGAAGAGCATCGTGGACGCGCTGTCTTCGCTCGGGAGCGCCGCCAGCCTGGAGGCGCTGTCGCGCCTGCCTGCGGACGACGCGGATCTGCAGCGGCGCATGTCTCGGGCGCGGCTGCTCATCGAACGGCGCCTCGGGCGCGGCGCCGACTCGCGCGTGCTCCTGGATCGACGGCTGCCGCGTCCCTGGCGCGTGACGCTGTCGTGTCGTACGGGCCTCTCCGAGGTGCTCGCCAGCGAGCTCGCCAGCAGCTGGACGCCGCGCGTGTGTGGCCCCGATCGGGTCGAGGTCGAGCATGCCGGCACGCTGGGAGAGCTGTTGACGGCCAGGACTGCGCTCGACGTGGGCTTGTTGATTCCGCTGACGCACGTATCGCGGGACAAGGGTGAAATGGGCGCGGCCGAGATCATCGCGGACGCGCTCACACGCCCGGACACACTCGCCGCGCTCGCGAGCTGGAGCGACGGCACGCCGCGCTTTCGCGTGACCTGGACGGACGCGGGCCATCGACGCGCGCTCACCTGGGCGCTCGCGCGAGCGGTGCGCGAACGCAGCACGGCGCTCGTCAACGACTCGGAGCGCGCGCTCTGGACGTTGCGCGCGCCGGCGGACGCGCGCGGGGACCTGTGCCTGGTCCCACACCTCGACCCGGATCCGCGCTTCGCCTATCGGCGCGCGGACGTACCGGCGGCGTCGCATCCGACGATCGCCGCCGCGCTCGCGCGCTTCGCGGGCGCGCAGGCGGACGAGGTCGTTTGGGACCCCTTCGTCGGTAGCGGCCTCGAGCTCATCGAACGCGCACGCCTCGGAGCGGTCCGAGAGCTCTGGGGTAGCGACGTGGACGCGCGGGCCCTCGCCGCCGCGCGGCTCAACCTCGACGCGGCGGAGCTCGGCTTCGCCCAGCTCGTTCACGCCGGAGCGCTGGAGTTCGCCCCGCCCCAGCCGAGCCTGATCATCAGCAACCCCCCGATGGGTCGGCGCGTGGCGCGAGACGGATCGCTCGCGCTGCTCCTCGAGGCGTTCGTGCGGCACGCCGCGCAGGTGCTGCGCCCCTCGGGTCGGCTCGTGTGGCTCTCGCCGCTCGAGCGCAGGACCGAGCGCGTCGCCAGGGAGCTCGGCATGCACGTGCTCGAGGGGCCTAGCGTGGATCTCGGTGGCTTTTCGGCGCGGGTGCAGGTGTTGACGCGTCGGGCGTGAGGCGAGGCACCGCCCCCCGGTCTTGAGACATCGATCGATATCTGCCAACAGTCGATGTTCGGAGCGGTGACTGAAGGAATCCTTGGATCCGCGCGCCGATGCACCGCCGGCGATCGTCTGATTGCAGCCATCGACGACTCGAGCGGCGTCGCACAGCGACAGCGTCGCGATGACCGTGGGTCCGTCGGAATCGGTGTTCACGCGCGACTATCTTCAGCTGTGCCCTTGCCCCGAATGCCATATGTGGCATACTGTGCTGGTGTCGCCGAAGGATAAACCACTGGTGATCCTGAGCGGCGATATCAAAACGCCCCCGCTCTCTTCGGGCGCGCGAATCGAAGCCGGCTATCTGCTCCGGCGCCTCCAAAAGGGCGAGCCCTTATCGATGCCGCATTCGCGGCCCATGCCGATGATCGGTCCGCATTGCCATGAGCTTCGCATTCAGGACGCCGAGACCGGCAGCACTTGGCGCATCGTCTATCGCGTGGACGCCGACGAGATTGTGGTCGTAGACGTGTTCGCGAAGAAGACACGGGCGACGCCCAAGCAGGCGATCGCGCAGTGCAGACAGCGGCTCCGCGACTGGGACCGCGACGAGTGAACGAGGATGGCCATGGACGCAAAGAAGAAACGCAAACTGCAAAAAATGGGCGGTAGGGTGGCAACGGTCGCCGAGTTCCTCGATCTGAGCGAAGCCGAGGCGGCCGTGGTCGAAGTGCGCCTGGAGCTCGCGGGAGCCGTGCGTAAGAAACGAGCCGAGGCGTGCATGACACAGGCCCAGCTCGCCAAGGCCATCGGCTCTAGCCAGGCCCGCGTCGCCAAGATGGAAGGGGGCGATCCGCAGGCCAGCATCGAGTCTCTCGTGCGTGCACTCGCCGCGCTTGGCGCCAAACCACGCTTGAAAGTCGCGTAAGCCGTTCGTGAATGCGCCCGACATCCTAGTAGGCGGAACCCGAAGTCCGCGCCGGGTTTCTCCCAATGTAGAGGCAGTACCGAGCACGGAATGAGCCATTCGAGGGTTCGCTCGGGGCCCTCACTTGCTGGCGGCCCGGGCGAAACCCGGCACGAATTTGGGGTGCGAGGCACTAGGGCGCGGGTGCGCGGATCCCGATGGCGCGCTCTGGCGCAAGGAACTGGAGCTCACCCCGGCCGATACTCGGATTCGTCCCTACCTCGGGTTTTGCCCATGAACGGGATGACAATAGGGCTGACCACTACGTCCCGAGTCGGCGAACTTCAGAGCGAGACGATATTGTTTGCCGATGTCCTCCACGACCGGAGGAGAGGGCGGGGACGGGGATGGCCTGCACTCGCACCACTGGCAGAACGAGCCACCGGACGCCCATAGGCCGCCCGGGTGTAGGGGTGCAGGGAAGCGACCAGAAGCGATGTTCAGAATCCCGTAAAGCAATCAAAGTCGCCTCGTAGGCTCGCCAGAGTCGGATCGGCATCCGGCACGTAGCGGAGCACATCGGACTTCGTCTGATTCATCGAGTTGACGCACCAGACGCTGCCTGGGGCCGAGCGCGTGCCGCTGATCGCGTCGAAGTCGGGCGGACCCAGGGTGCCCATGAGCTTGATCGCCCCCCGAGCCAGGGCTTGTGACGCGTCAACCATTCCCCTTGGGCACATATAGTATTCATTGCCATTGAGCAGACGCTGCATTCCGAGCTTCAGATCTGAACCACTGGATACACCCAGGGTGCCCGCTGCTATCGCGGAGTAGATCAGGTAATATGCCGCGTCGTAGTAGTTCTCGTAGCCGCGCACGCCGGCTGCCTCGATGAAAGTAGTGTCCCAATTGCCGACGTACTCTTCATAAAGAGTTTGATCTTCGGCAGCGGGACCATTGACCCCGGCCAGGCGCGCTTTAAAGCCGGGCACACCCAGGGCCGCATCGAGGCGATTGTAGTGAAAAGGCGAGAGTAGATAAAATGGCTTGGGCTGCCCGTCAGACTCATCCCAGCTGCTTTCCAGAAGCGGCATGACATCCGACAAGAAGCTTGGATATGTGGCGGCGATGATGACGTGCGGTCTGAACGCCCTCAGCGCTGACAGTTGCATGGCTGCGGGCGTCGTCGAGGCCACGCTAAGGTAGTTTTCTGCCGCTCGATTGTCGGCGACGCTCAGTCCATTGAAGGAGATGCCAAACTTGTCGGGCGGGCTTTGAATGGTCTCGACCATGTTTGACAGGAAGCGATTGTCGGAGCCCACGATGGTGGCCACCTTGACCTCCTCGGTGGGGCCCACCGCACCCGTAGATTTCAGATAGGCTATCGTGCGCGTGAGCAGCGGAGCGTACGCTTGTGCGATGACATCGGCGCCAGGGCCCACATGCCAAATCAGGCCGTCGTCCTGCAGCGTCGCCAGAGTCGGGTCTGACTCCTGCGTGCTCATGAAGAAGGTGCTCGCCGCCTTGCCCTTGGTCTCAAATGCGCGCTGAAGGTCCTCCGCGTCCATCGTGGCGAGGACACCCGGCACTTTGAGGTCGTCCACCAGATGGGCCATGGCGCGGTCGATGGACTCGTCATTGTCGGTGGGTTGGGCATTCATCTGGTTGGCGGAATCACACACGATCATCACCAACTTGCGGGAGCCGGTGCTGCTTGGCGGTCCGACGCCCTTCTCGGTGAACTCCTTCAGAGCGAGCTCATAGTTGCGCGTCGTTTGGCTCAACAACCCAGCTGTGGCTGGCGCAAACCCGCCGAAGATCAGCGGATCTTCGCTGCGCAAGTTCGCAATGTACAGCTCGTTGCTCACGGGCAATATCATCGGGCACTCCGGTGTCCGCAGCCTGACGCAGGCGCGATTGATGCAAACGCTGGGCTCCCCCGCGTTCCCCGGGGCGTCGATGCACTCGCCGTTGGTTTTGCAGCCCGACGGCTCTTGGCACAGGCTCTCGATGCACTCGAGCTCGGCGAAGACGCCGCCCAGCGCGACGCAGTCGGCGTTGCTCGAGCACTGCTCGGTTTTCAGCTCGTAGAGGACGGAGCAGCCGGCGACCCCGCCCGCGGCGGTGATTGCGGCGGCGCTGGCGATGATGGCGGTGGCTTGCCAGCTTCGGGTTCTCTCGGGGGCGACAATGTCGTGCGATCTCATGCTCGGCAAAACTCTCCTGCCCACGTAGACGGCACACCACCGAGGAAACCGAAGTGAACCACTCACTCGGGGCCCGCCCGGGGGCGGGCTCGGAGAGTCAGCGGCGCCAGGCGGTGTGCTCTGCGCATCAGGCGGCGTGGCCTCCTGGGCTTCGCGTGGTATCCCCCGTGACGCTGTCGCGGAATGCGGCGCTAATTGGGGGGTGGGTGGGTTAGCTCCGCCCGATCAGTGGCCGTTTTGGCACATGAGGCTTGGCTAACTGCGGAGATTCCTGCAGGAAGGAACGGACGAATGCAACACGGCGCCCACGAGCGGCAGGTCAATTCACGTCATCTCCAACGCGCGCGAGGGACGCGGGCGCTCCGCCGCAAGCTATGCGCGGCTAGCGGCTCTGCCACTGCTCTCGCAGGCATCATGGGCCTGGCCTCGTTGTCGGTCCTGGGCTGCGATGGCAAGGATTACACGAGCGTGACGCCTGGAGCGGGAGGCACAGGCGGGGCCGCAGGCAGCGCGGGGAGCGCAGGTGCGGGTGGCAATGCTGGGTCCGCGGGCGCTGCGCAGGGCGGCTCAGCGGGCGCCGCCGGGGCGGCAGGCAGCGGGGGGCTCGGAGGGACGGCGGGAGATGGGGGCAGTGGTGGAGCGAGCGGCAGCTCGGGAGGTACGGATGCTGGAGCGCCTGATGCGGATGTTCCGGATGGCGGCGATGCTGCCGTCGCGCTCCCGCCCGTGCCGACGACGCGCGAGGAGTTCGCAGCAGCCATTTGCCAAAGGTTTGATCAGCTCGCCGATTGCGAGCCTGCGGCAACCTGCGTCGATGACCAGCTCGGGGCCATGAGCACCTTTGACAGCTTCGATATCGAGTGCAGCGATGAAGTGGACGCTTTCTACAGCTGCCTGGCGACGTCACCCGTTACGAGCTTTACGTGCTCGGGGGACGTTCCCGATGTGCCTTTTGGTGCCACCGGTTGTGGTGCCGCCGAAGATGCTTTTCTCGCCGGGGTGTTCGGCGCAGACACCTCCTCCTGCCACAACTAAAGGTTCAGCGCTTCTGCGGCCTCGGCAGCTTCCACCTGTCGAGTCGGTTGATCAACGTGCGCCGCGAGACGCCGAGCATCTCGGCGGCGCGGGTCTGATTGCCGCCGCAAGCCTCGAGCGCGCGAATGATGCGATCGCGCTCGTCGCCCTCGGGGATGCGCAGGCTGGAGGCCTGCTGGCTGTCTGCTTCTAACCCAAAGTCTTTGGGCCGTTTGATGACCTGGGTCGACTCGTCCAGGTCGTCCTGCTCGGAGTCGGAAGCCCCGTGCCCCGCTCGGTCGCTAAAGAGCGAGGGCTCGGGGAGCACGTGCTCTTCGGTGATGGACCCCGTGCCGGTCAAGAGCACCGCGCGCTCCATCACGTTCTTGAGCTCGCGCACGTTGCCGGGCCACTCGTAGGAGTGCAGGGCGTCGAGCGCCGAAGCCGTGAGCTCGGGCGCGCTCTGGCCCATCTGCCCGCAAAACTCGTTCAGAAAAAACCGCGCCAGGGGCTCGATCTCGCTGAGCCGCTCGCGCAGCGGCGGGATGCGCACGACGAGGCCGCTGATGCGATAATACAGGTCGCCGCGGAAGCGCCCGGCGCGGATCTCGCGCGCGAGGTCGCGGTTCGTCGCGGTCACGAACCTCACGTCGATGCGGCGCGGCTTGGTGGCGCCGACGCGCATCACGCTGCGCTCTTCCAGCACTCTGAGCAGCTTGGCTTGCGTGCCCAGGGCGAGCTCGCCGATCTCGTCTAGAAACACAGTGCCGCCGGCGGTCGACTCGAGCAAACCAGCTTTGCTGGCGTGCGCCCCGGTGAACGCGCCCTTCTCATGGCCAAACAGCTCGCTCTCGAGCAGCGTCTCGGACAACGCGGCGCAGTTGAGCAACAGGAAGGGGCCGCCTCGGCGCGGCGAACGCTGGTGCACCGTCTCGGCCATGGCCTCCTTGCCGGCGCCCGTTTCACCAAGAATCAGCACGGAGATCTCCGTCGCCGCTGCGCGGGTGACGAGCTCGTACGCGCTCTTCAACGCCGGGTCCACCAACACGCGCGGGCCGCCGCCTGCCGGGTTGACGTTGCGGGCGGGGTGAGCGGACCGACGCTGGAGCTGCACCTGGAGCGAGATCAGGGCTGAGCCGACGCGCAATGCATCCCCCACCTGCATCGCGCAACGCTCACGGGGGTTCAGCTTCAACTGGACGCCCGCGCCCGGCGCTTCCTGGCCGGTGCTGGCTCGGATCAGCAGCGTGCCGTTGGCGCTGCCGAGGTCCTCGACTTCGAGGCCGCCCGCGACCGGGTGGAGCAAGAGGTGCGTACGCGATACCGACGGGCAGTCGAGGCGGATGTGGTTCTCCTCGCCCCGGCCCACGCCCAGGACCTTGATTGGATCCAGCAAAACGGACTTTGACGTCTCCCGGCTGCGGACGACCAACTCCAAGCGCGATTCCGCAGGCGGGGGCAGGGTAACGAGAGGCGACATCTCTTCGAAATAATGACGGTTCGTCGACTCTCAGCTTGAGATCTTTACGCGACACTACCCGACAAGCCGACGCGCCGAGTTGCGCAACTTACGAGAAAAGCGGCGCTTTAGCCTGCGCAGTCTGCGCACGCTTTGCACAACTCGCCTGGCACCGCGTGCACCCGCACCAGGTCTAAAATGTAGGCTCCACTGCGCGACGGCCTACAGGTGCATCCAAATTCACGCCGAACGATGCGTGGCGCTCAATCACTTTCAGAAAGAACCGCTCACAGGGTTAATGCCAGCGCAACGTGTTCCACCTCGATACGCTCGAAGCGGAACGGCGCGGCCTCCACTTTTCTTCGAGATGAGCGCAATGCGACGAGGTCTAGTTTCTGTTTTGGCGTTGACGTTGGCCGTCGCCTGCGGCCAGGCCGTAGACGAGCCCGGGCTCGGCACCCTGGAGCAACCCATCTACGGAGGAATCGAGTCGGACGAGAGTGATGACTCGGCGGTGTTCGTCCTCAGCACTCCTCCCAACGGCGACCATCAACAGTGCACCGGCACGTTGATCGCTCCCAATCTGGTCGCCACCGCGCTCCACTGCATCACCGTTTCCGAGACGGGCACCTTCAGCTGCGCGGCGGACGGCTCGATCAGCGGGGCGACCGCGGCGGATGGTAGGATCGGCGCGCTCGTTTTGCCCGAGGACGTCGCGATCCGTGTCGGCGCGGTGGTCGTGGGGAAGGCTCCCGCCGCCTTCGGCGCGCGCCTGTTCGGAACCGGCTCGAACCAGGTCTGCCGCAACGATATCGGCTTCATTTTGCTCGATCGCGACGTCGATGCGCCTCTCGCGAAGGTGCGTCTATCGGGGAAGATGCTGTCCGGATCTACGGTGCGCATCGTCGGCTATGGTGAGCGCGAGGTGTCCCCCACCGAGCGCCGTTACGCGCGTAACGGGCTGCGCGTGGTGGATGTGGGTCCGGAGTCGGACAGCGAACCCAGCATCAGCGCCTCCCCGCGCACCTTCGTGGTGACCGAAGGCCCCTGCCACGGTGACAGTGGTGGTCCTGCCTTCTCGGAAGAGACCGGCGCCCTGCTCGGCGTGTATTCGCTCACCGCCGGTGAGAGCTGCGCGGGGGTCGGCATCCGCAACGTCTACACCACGCTCGCTCCCTTCTCCGCGCTCGCGCTCGAGGCCTTCGCCGCTGCCGGCGCCGAGCCGCTGCTCGAAGAGCTCGAGCCGGAACCGACATCTCCGCCCCTCGTCGCCGAATCCGGCTGCGCCCTGCAGGCGACGACCGCCGCGAGCTCCACTCCGAGCCTGCTCGCCCTCGCGGGGTTAGCCCTCGGCCTCGCGTCTCGCCGCCGCCGCCGCGCCTGAGCGCTAGCCCGCGTTACTGCGGCACGTACAAGCTGTCCATCGCCTCGGCCCAGAGGCGATTGATCGCGACGCGGCCTTCGGGCGCGGGGTGCACCTCGTCGCTGAGCTGCTCGGGGTGCTCACGAAACCAGGCGTAGAGATCGGGGCCTCGGAGCAGCCCGTGTTGCTCGGTGAGCTGATCGACCACCTGATTATAGGCCTGCACGCGGTAGTGATTGTCGTCGGGAGAGAACGGGATGCGCGCCAACACCGGCACGCGCCCCGCAGCGAGCAGCGCCTCGACCAGCGCCTGCAGGTTGGCCCGGAACTCGAGCGCGCCGAGTTGGTCGTTCCAGGCGTCATTGCTCCCGTAGCCGATGGCGAAGTGGCGCACGTCGGGGTTCTGCGCCAAGACGAACGGGAGCCGCTGGGTGGCCGCGCTCGTGACCTCGCCGCCGATGCCGGCATTGATCATCAGCGGGAAGTAGCCGGGGTAACGCGCGTGGATATGCTCGGCGAAGCTCGGCTGCGAGCTCGGCGTGTCGCGATCGAAAGCGAACGCCGTGACGCCGTCGCCGAGGAAGAGCCAGGTGTCGTCGCAGCCGTCGGACGCATCGTGCACGTCGATCTCATCGATGCTGATGCCTTGGCTCGGGGTCGGCGCGTCGGTGACCGTGAGCCGCACCCAACTGCGCCCGTCGAACTCGAAGCTGTGGGCGCGCGTGCGGACCGCGTTGCCACGCACCAGCGCCTCCACCCGCCAGCTGCCGTCGAGCCCGTTCTTCGAGTCCGCCGAGCTCTCGATGCGATAGCCGGCGGGCGCTCCGTAGGCCACGTCGGTGTAGTTGTAGTTCGCCGACGCGGTCCAGCTCAAGAGCACGCGGCGCGGCCCCACCCCCACCTGAATGGCCACCCACGCTGGCAGCGCGGGGCTCGGCAAACCGGCGTCCCACGCCGGCGTCGACTTGTAGCCGCCGTCATTGACCGCGCTGGCGAGCCCCGTCGAAGCAAACGCCGGCTTGCCACGCGAGATGAGGGGGTTGGGAACGATGAAGCCAGCGCTGTCATCAGCGCGCAGGCTCGGTTGCGTTTTCGGCGCCGCGGCGGGCGGCTTGTCTCCGGCATACGGCATGTGACCGCCCGAACCGTTGGTAGACTGACCTGCCATGCTGCCGGCGGGTAACCTAGCAGACGGCTCCGGGCGACTCTAGCGACGGCTGAACGGCGCTGGCGCTCTTCGCTTTTTCCGACAAGGGCAGCCGGTTGGCGTGCGCCCGGGTGCGCGAGTCCTAGCGCGTCACCCATTACCATGGTAATGAGTATTGCATGGCCTTCGCAGTCTCCAAGCTGACCGCACAGGGGCAGATCTCGGTTCCCGCCGAGGTCCGGCGTAAGCTCGGCGTTGGTCCGGGCTCTGTTCTGGAGTGGGATGAAGAGGGCGGTCAGATCGTCGTCCGACGTGGCGGTCAGTACAGCTTTGAGGATGTACACCGAGCGCTTTTTCCGGACCGCGCTCCCACTCCGCGCACCCTCGAGGAGCTGAAAGAGGGTCGTCGGACTTACGTGCGGAAGCGGCGTGCACGCGGTTGACACGAACGTCTTGGTGCGGCTCGCGACGCGCGATGACGCAAAGCAGGTGGCGGCTGCAGAGGCATTCGTCGCCAAGGGTGCTTGGGTTTCCCACCTGGTGCTCGCCGAAACCATTTGGGTGCTGTCCGCGGTCTACGATTTAGCTCCCGGCGAGCTCGCGGCGGCGGTCGAGATGTTCTTGAGCCACCGGCAGTTGGCTGTGCAAGACTCGGAGACGGTCGCGGCTGCCCTCGACCACTACCGGAAGAAGCCGTCGCTTGGATTCTCCGATTGCCTGGTTTTGGAGATAGCGCGCCGAGCGGGCCATCTGCCGCTCGGGACGTTTGACCGCGACTTGGCCAAGCTCGAGGGCGCGAGAAAGCCTTAGGAGCGTTCCCGATCGTTCAAAGCCCGAGCACATCCCGCAGGCGCTGCTCCACCGCCAACATATCTGCCGCCGACAGGCGCCCGAGCGCGTTGTCGATCATCGAGCGCTTGATGGTGCGGAAGATGGACGTGACGAGCGAGGGCTTGGGCAGGCCTGCTTCCTCCCAGTCTTGGACGACGTGCTCGCCGGGCTGTTTTCGTGACAGGTTGCTCGTGACCGCTACGACGACGAGGTCGTCGCGAGTGTGGTCGCTGGACAGCACGAGCACGGGTCGGCGCTTCGCTCCGGATTCGTCGGCGAAGACGAAGCGGACGAGCGCGAGCTCACCGCGCTTGAAGCTGGTCGTACGTGTCATCAGCGTCGTTGTCCCACAACGCCGCGAGCAATGGATCGTCGGACGCGCTCAGCGCCGCGGCTTCGTCGGCTTCGAGCTGCCGGTCGAGCGCGCGACGGACGTACTCTTGAAGGGTGAGGTCATCGCGAGCCGCCAGGAGCCGGGCGCGGCGCCTCACGTCGGGGGCGAGGTCGAGGATGAGGCGGGAGCGTTCGGGTGTTTCGGTCGATTTGGTGGGAGCCATGGCACCATGGTACCATGGATTCTCCCCACGCCGGTAATTGCTCGACTACATTCATTTGGGCCGGTGGGCCTAGGTGCGACCGATGCCGCGGTACGCAAACCCGGCTTGCTTGAAGCCCTCGCGCGAGAGCACGTTGCGGCCGTCAAAGACGAAGCGGCGTTTCATGCTGCGGGCCAGGCGTTCGATGTCCGGCGACTGGTATTGCAGCCACTCCGTGGCCACGACCAGGGCGTCCGCGCCTTCGCAGGCCGCGTAGTAATCTTTCGTCAATTTGACGCGGTCGAGCAGCCCTGCCCGTTCGAAGTGCTGGCGTGAGGTCTCGAGCGCTTCGGGGTCGCTGCCCACGACGTGCGCGCCGGCCGCCACGAGGCCTTCGATCAGGCGCAGCGCGGGCGCTTCACGCACGTCGTCGGTCTTGGGTTTGAACGCGAGGCCCCAGACCGCGATGTGGGTCCTGGCCAGACCTCCGAGGTCTCGCTCCATGTGCCCGAGCAGCTGGGCCACCGGGCGCTCGTTGGCTTCCACCGCGGCCTGCGCCACGCGGATGGGCGTGCCCAGCTCTTCTCCCGTTCGAACCAGGGCGCGCAGGTCTTTCGGGAAGCAGCTGCCTCCGAAACCGAGGCCCGGGTACAGGAACTGGAAGCCGATGCGGCGATCGGCCCCGAGCGCGGTGCGCACGTGCTCCACGTCCCCGCCGGCGGCCGTGCACAGCTCGGCGATCTCGTTCATGAAGGAGATCTTTGTCGCGAGCAGGGCGTTGGCGGCATATTTCACGATCTCGGCGCTCTTCGGCGACATGCGCTGGATGCGGTTGCGCTGCCGGTTGAAGGGCGCATACAGGCGCTCCATCAAGCGATAGGCCGCGTCGTCATCGGTGCCGACTACGATGCGGTCGGGCTTGAGGAAGTCGTCGATGGCCGCGCCCTCCTTCAAGAACTCGGGGTTGCTCACCACGCTGATCTTGTGGCGCGACGAGGCCACCACGTCGCTGACGCGCTGGTTGGTGCCCACGGGCACGGTGCTCTTGAGCACGAGCAGCAGCGGTTGCTCGGCGACCCGCGCTACGTCTCGCGCCACCTCGAGCACGCGGCTCAAGTCCGCAGAGCCGTCTTCTGACGGCGGAGTACCCACCGCCACGAACACGATCTGACGGCCGCGAATGCTGGAGGCCAGGTCATCGCTGAAGGCGATGCGCTGCGGCCAGTTGCGCGACAACATCGCGGCCAGGCCCGGCTCGAAGAAGGGCACCTGGCCCTTCTCGAGAGAGCGGAGCTTCTGCTGATCGACGTCGATGCAGACGACGTCCGCGCCCGATTCCGCCAGGCACACGCCCGCGACCAAACCCACGTAACCCGTTCCGACGACGGCGATTCTCACGCTACCCACCTAAACCATTGAAGTGACAAAGTGAACGCTCTCGAGCCGGCAAACGTGCTTGCCGTTCGAGCTCATTGGGGCTGCCCGAGCCCGACGTTGGGGCACTCGGAGTCGAGCCGCGCGCAGGAGGGGGGCGACATGTTCTGAATGCCGGACAGCGCTATCAAGGTGGTGAAGTCGACGCTAGCGGCATGGCTACAGTCGTTGTCGGCGAGCACCTTCTCCACCGCGCTGATCCTGTCGTTCGAACAGATCTCGAACTCGCCGACCGTCACGTTACAGCCGGCGAGCCCGCCCGTGTCGCCGCACTCGAAGCTCGTAAAATCGAGCTGGTCTCGGCGGATCAGCATATGCGTTCCAGCGTTGGCCTGGGGCACGCACATGGCGGCGGCGCTGTTGCACTCCGACGGCACGTCAGTGCTCGTGCCGCTGTAGACTTCACAGGCCCCGCGCACGGCCTCGTCCGGGCCCAGCCGGCGTGTCACCTCGGCACGCAGCGCCTCACACGCGCTGGCGAATTGGGCTGGAGTCACGTCCTCGAGCGGCGTGCTTTCCGGCACGCCGGTGTCCACGGCTCCGTTCCCTGCGCTACCGCCGCCCCCGTCATCCTCGGAGTCGCTATCGCCTCCGCAGGCCGCAGCCAGCGCCAGCCCGATGATCCAAGTCAAGTAACCGATTCTTTTCATTTGTTTGCCTTTAATGTGCCTGCTCGCGCGCGTACGGGGGCGCCCTGACCGGTGCAGCATGAAACACAGCGTGCGGGGCGGCTAGTTCTACGGCAGCCAAACGTCCCGGAATTATGCCGGCCAGCGGACGTTTTCGCAGGGTGCGCTGGCCTCCCTGCGACGTCGGCGTGCTACGGTCGCGCGGCTCGAGCCCTCAACGTGTCGTCATCATCCCAAACCACCCGCGATCTGATCCGCACCCGCCTCGAGCGGGAAGTGGGGCGCATCGATAAACAAGCGCCGTGGCGGGTCGCGCTCACCTACCCGTCTCCCTATGGAGTCGGGATGAGCTCGCTCGGCTTCCAGCAGATCTACCGGATCCTGCAGGGCATGCCGGGGGTGGCCTGCGAGCGCGTGTTCCTGGAAGACAAGGGGGATCGGCCGGGCACGACCGAGATCGAGGCTCCGGTGAGCTACGAGTCGCTGCGGCCGCTGGGCGACTTCCCGCTGATCGCGGTCAGCGTGGCCTACGAGCTCGAGCTCGCGGGGTTGCTGCGCCTGCTCGACGCCGCGCGCATCCCGGTGCTCGCCAAAGATCGCGGGCCGCGCGATCCTCTGATCATCGCGGGTGGGCCGCTCACCTTCTCCAACCCCTTGCCGCTCGCGCCCTTCGTGGATGCGATCGTGATGGGTGAGGCGGAGGGGGTGGTGGGCTGGGTCGTGCAGACCTGCTTCGAAGGCTCGGACAAGCAGCAGGTGCTCTCGACGTTGGCGGAGCACGCGCACGTGTTCGTGCCGCGCCACCACGGCTCGGTGCTCCCGGGGCTCGCCATCGCGGACAACAGCTGTTTGCCGGCCAAGAGCGTGATCATCACGCCGGACACCGAGCTCTCCAACATGTTCTTGCTGGAGGCGGAGCGCGGTTGCTCGCGCACTTGCACGTATTGCGTGATGCGGCGTTCGTCGCATGGCGGCATGCGCAAGGTGCCGAAAGAGGTGATTTTCGACGCCATCCCGCCGAATGCGGCGAAGGTGGGGCTGGTCGGCGCCGCGGTGAGCGATCATCCACAGATCGTCGAGATCGTGGACGAGCTGGCGAGCCGCGGCAAACAGGTGGGGCTGTCGAGCCTGCGCCCCGATCGGCTGAAGGAGCCGTTCGTGTTCGCGCTCAAGCGGGCGGGCTATCGCACGCTCACCACCGCGCTCGACGGCGCGAGCGAGCGGCTGCGCGAGACGATCGAGCGGCGCGGCCGGGTGCCGCACTACGAGGCCCTGAGTGAACACGCGCGAGCGGCGGGCATGCAGCGCGTGAAGTTGTACTTGATGGTCGGTTTGCCGGGAGAGACCGAGGACGACATCGACGAGTGCTCGGTATTCGTCTCCAAGCTGTCGCACATCTTACCGATTGCGCTCGGCATCGCGCCGTTTTGCCCGAAGCGCCGGACTCCGCTCGATGGGCAGCAGTTTGCGGGTATCGACGTGGTGCAGAAGCGGCTCGAGCGCCTCAAGCGCGGCCTTCAGGGGCGCGCCGACGTGCGCGGCACGAGCGCCAAATGGGCGTGGGTCGAGTTCGTCCTGGCGCAGGGCGCGGAGGCCGAGGGTCTGGCGGTCTGGGACGCCGTGCGCGCGGGCGGCAACTTCGCCGATTATCGCAAGGTCTTCGAAGCGCTCGGCTACACCACGCGCGGCCCGCAATCGCCGCGTCTCACGCCACCCTTGGCCGCGCCGAGCGTGCAGTCCACGGTCTCGCGCCGGCGGCCGCCCGCGGAGCCCGGCACGCGCGTGTTGCCGCTCGTCGGCTGAGCGCGGCTCGCGCCGCGGGCCTCGCCCATCCGTTCGCGCTTCCGCCGCTTCGGCGCTGAGGCGCGCTCAGAGGCTGGCGAGCGCCTGAGCTAGCGTGTCGATGAGCGAGGTCGACGCGCCGTGTTCCACGTCCGGCAACTCTACGAGCGGGACGGCCAAAGGCACGAGTCGCGCGCGGCTCTCGATCTGAACTCGTTCAACGATGGCGCGCGCGGCTGCGGCGGCGAGGGCCCCGTCGGCGGGTGAGCGAGGCTCGAGGTTCGCGAGTGAGGCGAGCGGTGCCAGGGCTCGATGCTCGTCGGCGTCGAACACCAGCGCCCGCATTCGGTTGAGCACGACGGCGCCGATCGGCAGCGAGAGCTCGCTCGTGATCTTGCCCGCGAGCTCGATCGTTTCGTTGGTGGGCAGCTCCTCCGGCAAGGTAACGATCACGATGCCGCTCTGTGCGGGGTCCTCGAGCAGCTGCTTGGCGAGCGCCGCGTCCCGCCGCAGCAGCCCGGCGGGGGCGATGTCCGTGATGACCTTCGGCAGGCGCAACATTTCCAGGGCATGGCCCGTGGCGGGTGCGTCGAAGATGACGGTGTCAAAGCGCGGCGCGCCGCCCTCGGTCTCCGTCGTGTGGTACCAGGCTTTGCCGAGCACTGCCCATTGCGGCAAGCCGGGGACGGCGGTCAAAAAGCCCTGCACATAGCGGTTGTCGAAGAGCGCTTGGCGCGCGAGCCGCGGCTTGATCAGCAAGCGGCCATATTCTTTCAGGGCGGCTTCGGCTTGGATGTGTACGGTGGAGAGCCCGTCCTTGTAGAAGCTCGGGTCTTCACGCCAGCGGGCGCCCGGCAAGAGCTCTCGATGGGTGGCGGTGTCCGTCACCGCCAAAAGCACGCTGCGGCCCTGCAGGCTATGAGCTCGCGCCAGGCTGGCGGCCACGCTCGTCTTGCCGACGCCGCCTTTGCCCGTTACAAACAAGAATCGTCGGTCAAACGGGCTCACGGGCTATCTCATCCAGGAAACGGGCCAGAAGTAAATGAAGGTCGCCGTTGCTCAGTTCAACCCCACGGTCGGCGCGGTGCGAGAAAATGCACAGCGCATGTTGGAATGGATCGGGCGGGCGCGCGACCAAGGGGCTCGAGTGCTGCTGTTTCCCGAACTGTGTCTCCCGGGGTATCCACCTCGCGACCTATTGGATCGGCCGGGCTTCGTCAAGCGCGTCCACTCGGCCACTGCCGAGCTCGTGGCGGCCACGCCCGCGGACCTGACCGTGATCTTCGGCACTCTGGGTGATGCGCCTCCGGGGCCGGGGTTGCCGCTGACGAACGACGCCGTCGTGGCCTGCGGCGGTCGGCAGATCGAGCGTGTCAGCAAGCAGCTGCTCCCCACCTACGATGTCTTCGATGAAGCCCGGTATTTCCGGCCCGGTACGGGCAGCAAGAGCTTCGAGCTCGAGGGGACGCGCGTGGCTATCACCATCTGTGAGGACGCTTGGGCGGAGTGTGCGGAGCTCGCCGGGCGTTACGCAGTAAACCCGCTCTCCGTAGCCAACGGAGAGGTGGACGTGCTCTTCAACCTTTCCGCGAGCCCGTTCACTCTGAGCAAGTGGGGGCGCCGGGAGCGGATCTTCAGGGACGTGGCGGAGCGGCATCGCGTCAACGTGGTGGTGGCCAATCAGGTCGGTGCCAATGACGAGCTCATCTTCGATGGCACGAGTGTGGTGTGGTCCAAGATGGGGCAGTTGGTCGCACGCGCGCAGAGCTTCGAAGAAGAGCTGCTCTGCGTCGAGCTCGGCGGCGACGCTCGACCCCGGAGTGTTTCTAGCGCGGCGCGAGCGAGTGGCGTGGCCCCATCGGGTGGCATGGCTCCGGCGTCGTCGGACGACGCAGCTCCCTCGAGCTTCGCCGGTCCCGAGTCGTCGAGCGGCGTCGCCGCGGCTTACGCTGCGCTGGTGCTCGGCGTGCGCGATTACGCGCGCAAGTGCGGCTTCCGGCGCGCGGTGCTGGGCCTGAGCGGAGGCATCGACTCGGCGCTGACGGCGGTGATCGCGGCGGACGCTCTCGGTGCCGAGAACGTGCTCTCGCTGGCGATGCCGACGCGCTACTCCTCGCCAGGTTCGATCGCGGACGCGGAGGCTTTGGCGAAGAACCTGGGCCTGTTGCATCGCAAGGTCGACATCGACCCCATCTTTGAGGCGTATCTGGCGGGGCTGGCTGGTACGCTCGAGTGGTGTGGCCCCGCGGGGCCGCATGACGTGACGTTCGAGAACATTCAGGCGCGGGTGCGCGGAGCCACCCTGATGGCCGTCTCCAACCGCAGCGGCGCGCTCGTGCTCAGCACCGGCAACAAAAGTGAGATCGCCGTGGGTTATTGCACCCTGTATGGGGACATGGTCGGCGGCCTGTCCGTGATCAGCGATGTGCCCAAGAGCATGGTTTATCGACTCGCGGCCCACATCAATCGCCAGGGCGAGCGCATCCCGCGGGCGACGATCGAGAAGCCGCCCTCGGCAGAGCTGCGGCCGAACCAGTTGGACCAGGACTCGTTGCCGGCGTATGACGTGCTCGACCCGATCTTGGAGTGTTACGTGGAAGATCAACTGAGCCCCGACGAGATTGTTGCGCGCGGCTTCGATGCGGCCGTCGTGGCGAAGGTGGTTAACTTGGTGCGCAGCGCCGAATACAAGCGGCGCCAAGCGGCGCCCGGCTTGATTCTGACCCGCAAGGCGTTTGGGCTCGGCCGCCGCATGCCGGTGGCGGGTCGCGTCGAAGAGGTTGCGCGGTGAAATTGCGACTGCTGTCAGGCGAGGCGCCGCTGCGTCGATCGTCCGCACGCGAGCGTGGCAACGGGGCGGCCCTGGCGCTGCTCGGCGCCTGGCTCTTCGGGTGCCCCGCGGGCGAAGTCACTGATCGTCCCGTCTCTGTAGCTCCGGCGCCTGCGACCTCTTCGGCGCCTGCCGGAGCTGCTCCCGGAGCGCCTCGCCCGGTTCCGGCAGGTGAGCGCAAGCCGCCCTTTGCCTCTCCTCCCTGGCGTATCCCCGTCGGTCCGACTCTGCCCATCCTGCCGGGGGAAGGCTTCGGGCCCATCCGTTTTGGAGCGCGCGTCGACACCATCGAGCGGCTGATCGGCGAGCCCTGCGAGGAAAAGCGGGAAGAGGCGGGGGGCAAGGTGATTTGCCGCTACTCGGCTCAAGCCGTCGAGTTCGTGCTCGAGGGCGGTGTGGTGAAACAGATGCGCGCCTATCGCATGGGGCGCCCGTTCAAGCCGGAGCCGAAGCTCGACTTCGGCATCTTCAACGGCCGCTTCGTCGAAGGCGCGGCGTTCGGCATGCTGCAGAGCGGCGTCCAAGAGCTGCTCGGCAAGCCCAAAGCGGTGCGCTCGGTGGAGGGGGAGAACCCCAATCAGACCGTCGAGGTCCACGAGTATCCGGGCTTTTCGCTCGAATACGACCGGCTCGGGCCCGAGCGCGTGGTGCTGGGAGGCGTCATTCTGGACGCCCCTCCGGCAACACCCTCAGCGGCTTCCGCTCGCCCGACCGCTCCCGCCGCTAAGATGCCCTGAGCTCGGCAGCCCTGCGCTCAGGAAGCCTGCGCTCAGGAAGCCTGCGCTCAGTACCTTGCCGCGAAGCCCGCGCAGCAGCCCTGATTCACACCGCGAGCATGTCCGCCGACTGGCGCGGCGCGGAGGCCGGGAGCGAAGCACCCTTGCTCGCCGGCACGCGCCGGCTGTCGGGGCGAAGCACGTACGACGCTATCACGATCGCCAAGACGACGAGCGGCGTGAGCACCTGCGGAGGCCCATCGCCGGAGGCCGCGTGTGAAACGGCGGCCCCCGTCAGATCGAAGACCATACCCGCATAGGCCCACTCTTTGAGTCGCGGAAAACCGGGCGCCACGATGGCTAGCGCTCCCAGCACCTTCCAGGCGCCGAGCAACCTCGCGAAGTACAGCGGATAACCCAGGTGCGCCATCCCGGCGACCACGTCGGCCCCGCCAACCAAGTCGAACACGCCCCCGACTGCAAAGGCAAATGCCGCCAGCCCCGTCGCTGCCCAATAACCTACCGTTCGAATTTTCATGGATTGCCTCCGTTCGAGAAACCGTGTCCCGGCAGTATGCTAGGTATGACCCAGTGGCCACAATGGCCACCAATGGGCAGCATCTGCCAACAATTGATCCAAATGGCCTCGTGGCCAATGGAGGAGCAGCCCAGTGGAGGAGCCCGTTGAAACTTCCGAGTTTGTGGCCTTCGCCAAGATCGTGGAGTCGAAATCCCTGTCGCGCGCCGCGCGCGAGCTCGGGATTCCTCGAGCCACGATCAGCCGCCGGCTGGCCCGGCTCGAGCAGCGCCTCGGCGCGCGGCTGCTGCGTCGCACGACGCGCAGCCTGGCCGTGACGGACGCGGGTGAGGCGCTGTACCGTCACGCGCGCATCGTGCTCGACGCCGTCTCCAACGCCGAGGCCAGCGTGCGCCAGACGGACCAAGCCGTGCGCGGCACGTTGCGCGTCTCGGTGCCGCCCATGATGACCGAGAGCTTTCGCTCCATGTTATGCAGCTTCGCTGAGCTTCATCCGGAGGTCCGAATGCAAGTCCACTTCTCGAGCCAGCTGGTGGACCTCTCGCGTGATGGCTACGACGTCGCCGTGCGCGCCAGCAGCGAGCTCGAGCCTGGCCTCATCGCGAGGACGCTGGCGCGGGAGCCCGTGCTGGCCGTTGCGGCACCCGCCTATCTCGCCCGGCACGGCACACCGCGCACGCGCCGCGACTTGCGGCAACACCGTTGCCTCATGGGGTTCGCGCGCGGCGAGGTGCCCCAGTCCGCCTGGTCGCTGGCGAGCGGGGGCAAGCTGCATGTGGACGGAACCTTCTCTTCCAATGACGTGCTGCTCTTGGGTGACGCGGCGTTGCGTGGGCTGGGCATCGCCTTCTTGCCGCTCGTCGTGGTGCATCGGCACCTGGAGAGCGGCGCGCTGGTGCAGGTGCTGGCCGGTGCCTTGAGCGCCGAGGTGCGCATCGCCGTCGTCTATCCCGAGCGCGAGTTCGTGCCGCCTCAGGTGCGAGCCTTCGTCGAGGCAGTGGTGGCCTGGGCTCCGGAGGCGCTCGGGCAACAGCTGCCCGAGCAGTGTCGGGAGGCCGCCCGCAACCCAACGCGCCCGAGCAAGCGCCCGGCACCCGGCAAGGCGCCTGCACGGCGCGCCAACTCCAAGGGTGTGCGGCGCGCAGCGGCCCACTGACGCTGCGCGGGCGCGGCTGGCTGCGCGGGCGAACCTGTCGCGCATGGCGGCCTCAAGCGCGGCGGCGGCGCTTTTTGAGCAGATGCTCGCTGATGGCTTTCTGGGCTGTAAGCGTCTCCACGAGCGTCCAGACATCGTGTTCCGGCTTGTCCGCGGCGCTCTCCAGTAAAATGTCCGCGGCGCGCTCCGCGGAGATCACGTCCAGGTGCCGCCCTGGGAGCTGGGCGACCACGCTGCGGGTGCGCAGGCCTTCCATGGTCCCGAGGATGCGTTGGATGAGGCCGGCGAAGATCAGCGTATCGAACTGTGCGCTGTCGCCGGCACCGAACAGGATGACCTTGTCGAAGGGTAGGCTCGGCTTGGCGGGCAGCATCAACACCTCGCCGAGCCCGCCGCTGGCGAAGCCGCCGAGCATTAAGCGGGAGAGGCGCCCGGCGCCGCGCCAATCGACCAGGCCCGCTACGCCGCGGGGCGGGCGTTCGTCGCTGAACAACCCCGCCACCAGCACCTCGGCGCCGACTCGATCGAGCTCGCCGAGCTCCGGGCTCACGAAGCGGAGCTCCATCTAACCCTATCCGAGCGCTACTCAGGGCTCGTCACTGCCGTTGGGCAGCGTGGCGGGGTCCGGCCCGGAGAGGGGCTCGTCGTCGTCGTCGTCTTCGCCCTCGGCAAGCTCGGGCTCCGGCTCATCGTTGATGGCCTTGGCGCCTTTGCCTTTGGGCTCGTCTTGCCGCCCACAGGCGTCAGCGATGCGATCCAAAACGCCGTTGACGAACGCGGCGCTCTCGGTGCCAGCGTAGCGCTTGGCGACCTCCACCGACTCGTCGATGATCACCGCGCGCGGTATCTCCGGATGCGTGAGCAGCTCCCACGTGCCCAGGCGGAGCACGTTGCGGGCGATCGGGTTCATCCGCTCGAGGCGCCAGTTGGTGCTGGCCTTGATCAAGTACGAGTCGATGCGTTCCCGGTCCGCGAGCACGCCGCGCACGGCGGGGTCGGCGTAGCTGCGGCCCTCGGCGTCACCCGGAAACTCACGCCAAAAGTCGCTGATCAGCTGCTCGGGCAAAGGATTGCCAAACTCGGCCGCGTACAACATTTGTAACGCGGCTTCTCTAGCGGCAGACCGCGCACCCATAGGCTTAGGCTTCCATCCGGTGAGAGCAGGCTCAGGCGCCGAGCACGGCGCGCAGCGAGACCATTTCCAATGCGACGAGGGCGGCGTCAGCGCCTTTGTTGCCTGCCTTGCCGCCGGCGCGTTCCAGCGCTTGATCCATCGTGTCCGTGGTGAGTACCCCGAAGCTGATGATCACACCTGTCGACGCGGAGACCTGAGATACGCCCTTCGCGACCTCGGACGCCACGTAGTCGAAGTGCGGAGTCGCCCCGCGCACCACCGCTCCGAGCGCCACGATCGCGTCGGCCTTGCCGCTCGCCGCGACGTGGCGACATGCCCAGGGGATCTCCCAGGCGCCGGGCACGCGCACGAGCGTGATGTCTTCACCGCTCACGCCGTGGCGCAGCAGCGCGTCCTCGGCGCCGCGGATCAGCGGCTCGACGACCAGGGCGTTGAAGCGGGCGGCGACGAGCACGAAGCGCGTCCCCGGGCTGGCGATTTGAAAGCCTTCGAGGGTTCTCATGACAATCGGGGTAATGTTTGCCTGCCCGCCATAAATGTACGCCTGGATTTGTGCAACCCCGCATCTCGGGGCCATGCGGAAAACTCCGAGCGCGACGGTCCGGAGAGGTGCCTCAAGGCGCTTCCAGGGGTGGTTGCCCGAGCGGGAGGCACTCGATGACCTCCAGCCCGTAGGCTTCGATGCCTGCGATCTTGCGCGGGTGATTCGTCAATAGCCGGATCCGGTGCAGGCCGAGGTCGCGCAGGATCTGGGCACCCAGCCCGAACTCGCGCAACGGCGGCCCGGGGGGCGCGCTGACATCCTCCACGGGCAGCGACGTACCCACTCTGCCCGTTGCCTCCTGCCTCCCGAGCGCGCTGAGCTCAGTGGGCAGGTCCGTCTTCGGGGGCAGGTACACGAGCACGCCGTGGCCTAGGCGTTCGATGTGCTCGAGCGCGTGCCGCAGGTCGTGGCGGCCCTCGAGCGCGTCGGATCCGAACACGTCGGCGATCAGGGCGCCCGAGTGCACGCGGCAGGCGGTCGACGCCTCGCGCGCCGGGTCACCTTTGACGAGCGCCAGAAACGGGCCCGAGCCTACGCTCGTCTCGTAGACCACTGCTTGCCAGTCGGTGCCGGTAGCGTCCAGCCGGATGCTGAAATCGTTGCGGCGACGCACCAGCTTCTCCGTCTCCAACCGATATCGGATCAGATCGGCGATGGTGAGGATCTGCAGCTTGTGCTCTTCGGCGAAGCGTTGCAGATCGGGCAGGCGCGCCATCGTGCCGTCGTCATTCATGATCTCGCAAATCACGCCGGCAGGCAGCAAGCCCGCCAGGGCGGCCAGATCCACCGAGCCCTCGGTTTGACCGGTGCGGACGAGCACGCCGCCGTCGCGAGCCTTGAGCGGGAAGATGTGGCCGGGCGTCACTACGTCGCGGGGCTGCGCATCGGGCGCGATGGCGACTTGAATGGTGCGCGAACGGTCCGCGGCGCTGATGCCGGTGGTGACGCCGTGACGCGCCTCGATGCTGAGCGTGAACGCGGTGCCGAGCGGAGCGCCGCCCTGCGGCATCATGGCCAAATCCAAGCGTTGGATCTGCGCCCCCGTGAGCGCCAGGCAGATCAGACCCCGCCCGTGCTTGGCCATGAAGTTGATCGCTTCCGGCGTGGCGTGCTCGGCGGCGAACATCAGATCGCCTTCGTTCTCGCGATCTTCGTCGTCGACCAGGATGACGGGCCTCCCGGCGCGCACGTCCGCCAGCGTTTTTTGCACGCGCAGGTCGAGCTCGCTCTCGAGCCGCTGAAAGGGTTTGGAGGGGGGGGCTTTGCTGGACATTGGTAACGGAACGGGCTCAGCTCTTGGCTTGCAGGCAACGTTCTTCGCCCGCGCGAACGATGCCCCGAGACCGCGGCGCCCCGGACGGGACGAGTTTCTTGGGGCCGAAGGGACGAGCCGTATACTCTCTTTTATTGTTTCGGTCGAAACGGAAAGGGCGGACGCAGCGGCGCCGATGTGGCGCCCGAATCGCCCTGCGCGGCGCGCGGGGCGCGAGCTTGCCCCGGCCGGTAGGCGGGGGCAGCCGTGAATGTCGCGAATTCACCAAGACAAAGCGGCGCCGCGGCTCGAGGACCAGAGCATCGCCCTGGGTTGCGGAGTAGAGTCTGGCTGCTGTGAGACTTCCCCGGGTGCCGGTTGCTACGCCTGCGAAACGATGGCTCATGCCGGCCGTCGCGGCGTGCTGCTTGCTGCTGCTTCAGAGCTGTGGACCGAGCTTCGAGGCGATTCAGGAGGGGGACCTGCGCTTCGCCCACTGCGACCGACTGGATCTGGACTCTAACATCGCGGCCTCGCATCGCCTGCACTGCTGGCGCGAATGGCGCCGGGTCTATACCTACGGGCAGACTCGAGATCGAGTGGAGTATGCCCAGCGCCGTATCGCCGAGGTGGTGAGCGGCGATATCGATCCGCCTTTTGATCTGCCCTCCGGTGAGGTCCGAGATTCGCGCACGAAGCCGCCGCCCGCCGCGCCGGCGCCGAGCTTACCCGTGGCGCCCGTCGAGGCGGCTGCCGCTGAGACCTCCGAGGTCGCGCGGGCGCCGGAGCTGCCGGCGCAGTGTCGCGCTCGGTGCGCAACGGAGCACGAGGCCTGCGCTCCGGGCTGCGAAACCCTGCCCACGGGGTGCCAACCTTGCGAGTCGACGTTCGAGGGCTGTCTGAAGCAATGTGGGCTAACCTCACAATGATGGCGATACCCTCGCTCGGCGCATGAAGTCCGACGCTCCGCACCCCGGGTCCTCGCGAGTGCTCACGCCCCGCCGTGCCGAGCCTGCCGACAGCGTTCGCCCGACCCGGGCAGAGATCCTGCTCGGCAACTTGCGGCACAATCTGCTCGCGCTGAGCCGGAGCGCGGCGGTGCCCGTCTGGAGCGTGCTCAAGGCCGACGCCTACGGCCACGGGTCGAAGGCCGTGGCCCGCACGCTCGAACGCGCCGGCAGCGCCGGCATGTGCGTGGCCTTGATTGAAGAAGGCATCGAGCTGCGCGAGGCGGGCATCATGGCGCCGATCCTGATCCTGGGTGGGCACTACGGTAACGCCTGGGCCGAGCTGATCCGGCATCGCCTGACGCCGGTGATCTCGCGGCTGGATCAGTTGTCGAGCCTGGCCGAGGAGGTGCGCTTCTCGGGCGGACCGGCGCTGCCCGTGCACGTCAAGATTGATACGGGCATGGCGCGCCTGGGCGTCCCTCTGAGCGAGCTCGAGCCGTTCGCGCGAGCTCTGGTCCGGCTGCCCGAGGTCTCGCTGGACGGCGTGATGACCCACTTTGCCTGCGCCGAGAGCGACGGCGACTCCGTTCGCCAGCAGCTCGATCTGTTCGATCAGGGGTGCAGCGTGCTCTCCGCGCACGGCCTGCCGGTGCGGCGCCGGCACGCCGCCAACACCGCCGCGACGCTCGTTCACGCGCGGGCGCGGCTCGACATGGTGCGTCCGGGCATTGGTCTGTTCGGCATGGCGCCGGGCGTGGTCCCGCGCGACGGCGGAGCCGACGTGGCGGCGGCGCTCAAGCCCGTGATGCGCGTGCGCACCGAGATCGTCGCGCTACGCACGCTCGCGCCGGGCGCCAGCGTGGGCTACGGCGCGACCTTCCGAGCCAAGCGTCAGAGCCGCGTCGCGACCATCGCTATGGGTTACGGGGACGGCCTGTCGCGCGCGCTCTCGAACCGCGGACAGGTGCTGGTGCGCGGTCGCCGCGCGCCCATCATCGGCAGCGTGAGCATGGATATGACGAGCGTCGACGTGAGCGACATCCCGGGCGCCGAGATCGGGGACGAGGTGGTCGTGCTGGGCTCGCAGCGCGGGCCCCTGGGCGAAGGCACGCTCACGGCTGAGGAGATCGCGGCGCAGTGCGGGACGATCGCGTGGGAGGTCCTGACGGCGGTGTCACGGCGTGTCCCGCGTTTCTATCGCGAAGGTTGAGGTCCAGGCTTCGGGCTTCAGACAACCCCGGCGCCGGGCGCCGACCACCGGGGATGAAAATGGGCGCGGGCCAGACGTTGTAGTAAACGCCCTGGCGGAGTTA
>JAYTOL010000205.1:0-9601 GCA_043747815.1 Deltaproteobacteria bacterium | reverse complement strand
TTCACGAATACGAGCGCTACGTGGCTAGCATCGGCACCCGAATCCTCGGCTCGAACAACGGGGTCGATGACCTAGTGCAGGAGGTGTTTCTGGTCATCTACCAGGAGTTTCACAAGCTGCGCGAGCTGTCTTCAATCAAGGCTTGGCTCGCCACCATCGCGACCCGCCTCGCATGGCGGCAGCGGGGGCGGCCCTGGCTCTATTCCAAGCTGAGCCTCACGCAAGTGGAGGAGCTCAACCCGCTGGAGAGCAACGACGCGAGCCCGGAGCTCCAGGCGGACTTGTCGGCATTGATGGACCGGTTGCGTTCTATGCCGCCGAGCCTGCGTGAACTTTGGCTTTTGCGCTTCATCGATGGCGAAACGCTGCCACGAATCGCGGAGCTTTGTGAAATATCCCAGTCCACGGTGCAGCGTCGGCTGCGCGAAGCCGGGGAAGTAATGCTCGGCGAAAAAGCCCCAGGCTGATTCCCCCGCTCGGCCGCGCTACAGGCTGAAGCCCAGACCCAGGCCGAGGATCAAACCATCCGCGTCGTCGGCGAATATTTTATTGTAGCGTACCTCGCCGCTGACGTTGAGCAGGCCCAAGCCAATCAACAGCTCGGCGCCGGGAGAGAGCACGAAATCACCCTCCTAAATATCCTCACCGGCGATGTCGTTGCTGCTCTGCGCAAAACCAAGGCCTAGGCTCGGGCGAAGCGTCAGCGGGCCCAAGCTGGCGTCGTAGCCCAGAGTGCCCAGGACTTGCAGCAGGGACCGGGAGTTTTCGTCGCCGCCGACCGTGGCGGACTCTCCAAAAAAGTAGTCGAGCGAAGCGCCGACGTACAAAGACATGGGGAGCGTCACTCCAGCGCGCAAACCGAGCCCGATCCCGTAGGGATTCAGCTCCTGATCGCTCAGCACAGACCCGTACAGGCCGCGTAAGCTGCCCGACAGAGTGACCAGTGGGAGCGCCTGCGCCGGCTGCGCCGCTACCAGTACGGCGATGGCACTGCCCGAGCCGGCGAGCAGCGAAAGAAAGCGACTGCGACGGCTTCGTTCCCTCGAACGCCGCTCGTGCCTTTGAAAGTTCTGGCAAAGCACCCGCTACCTCCTCATACCTTTGGGCTTAAGACGTATTCTGTTCCGGGGCCCAGCCAACCTACACACGACTGTCCGCCAGCCGCAACATCCGGGGCTTCTTTCGCGGCGTCGCGGGTCCCGTTAGAGCCCGAGCACCTGTTGCCCGTAGCTCAGGCGCGCGAGGATCGGTCGTCGCACGGATGCGCTCGATTGCCCCCCGGCGCGGCTGGCGTTAGTACGCGGAGGAGCATGCGCGCCCGTCGTCCACCTGGCTTCGCGCTACTGCTGCTGACCTTCAGCCTCCCGATCGTGGTCATGTCACCCGTCGGAGCGCAGTCGGCGGCGCAAACCCCGCTGAAGCTTTCATGGAGCAGCACTGAGGCGAGCTGCGATGGCGCCAGCGTTGCCGCGAAGGCGCTGCAGATGGTCGCGCCTGGCGTGATGCTGCGTCCCGTCGAAGCGCGAGCGGAAGTGAGCCGGA
Source organism: Deltaproteobacteria bacterium (assembly GCA_043747815.1). Lineage (GTDB taxonomy): Bacteria > Myxococcota_A > Polyangia > Polyangiales > Polyangiaceae > SZUA-265. The sequence goes on along the minus strand of JAYTOL010000205.1, from coordinate 8,059 downwards.
TCGGCGATGAATGGGTAGTGCACCTCGAGGCGGGCCACGGCGAGCAGCTCGGGCGCCGCATCTTGCGGGGGGGCAGCTGCCACGAGATCCAACAAGCGATCTCGCTGCTGCTCGCCATGATCATGGAATCGAGGGAAGAACCAGCGACAGCGCCTCTGCCCGCCGAGCCGGCTAGCGCACCACCGCCTATCGCGCCAACGGCGCCATCGACCTCGTCGACGCGGCCCTCTGTCGCCCCTACTGCGCCTGCGGCTCCCTCCGTTGCCGCGGCTACCGCTTTTCCGACTCCCTCGTCAGCTGTCGCCGACACGCCGCCCCCTTCCGAAATGCCAGCGCAGTCGGCGTCGGGACTCGACATTCATGGGTTACTGCGCATCGGCGTTGCTGCGGGTTATGGCCTCAAGCCGGGGCTCACTACGGGGTTCGGGGGCAGCGCCGGGTTGACCCTCGGCAAGCTGGACGTTGGTGCCGGCATCACCCACTGGCCCGCGACCGAGGCCAGCGTGCTGGGTGGGCCCGGGCGCCTGGCGATAACCCGACAGAACCTAGGACTGAGGGCTTGTTGGGCCGTTTGGAGGGCGGGTGGTTTTAGCTTCGCTCCCTGTCTGGCTCCAGAGCTCACGCTCTTCCGGTTCGAGTCTTTGGAGCTGCTGGAGGACGCCAAGGGGACGACCCGTCCTCTGGTCACCCTCACGAGCGCCGCTGAGCTGCGCTATGAACTGGCCCACCGGTTCACCGTGTGGCTAGCTCCGGGCGTCAGCTGGGAGACGCGGCAGCCATTCGAGGTGACTTTGGATTGCGCGACCCCCCCGTGCCCAGCCATAGAAGTTTACAGAACTGATGGAGTCGGGAGCCGTCTAGAGATTGGCGTCGACGCACGTTTTTGAACGGATGGCGCGGCTCCCCCCCACTCACCGCATGTGTTCTCCGCCTGCCTGTCTGACCTACCGCCTCTTCCGGGCCCGTTCTGGGGGTTTGGTTGGAGTTTTGCGGCGGCAACAGTCAAGGGCGGGCAAGTGGTAGATTCGGGAGAGTCCTGCGAGACCCCGGAGCAGGCGTTCGAACAACACTTCTCGATGGTGTGGCGCAGCCTGCGGCGGCTCGGGGTGGGTGAGGCGGCGCTCGACGACGCCGTGCAAGACGTATTTTTGGTGTTGCATCGACGCTGGGCAGAGTTTGAACGGCAGTCCAGCGTCCGCACCTGGATCTACGGAATTTTGCTGCGCGTGGCCAGCGACCACACCCGACGGGCGCGGCGTGAGCGCGCCCGTTGGAGCCCGGAGGTTCCAGAGCTCGAGTCCCCCGAGGAGTCACCTGACCGTATCTACCTGCAGCGAGAAGCAGCACGCCTGCTGCGGACGGCATTGGCTCAACTCGACGAGAAAGAGCGGCAAATGCTGGTGCTGGTGGATCTGGAAGAACGCAGCGTAGTGGAAGCGGCCGAGTCGCTCGGCGTCAATCTCAACACGGCGTATAGTCGCCTGCGCCGCGGCCGTCAGAGTTTCGAAAAAGCACTGCGTTCGGCGCAGTCCCAATCTGGCTCGCCAGATTCGTTAGAGGTTCCTCCTTTGACCGAGAGTAATGGTGAGTAATCAGGACCCCGATCTCAGCGCGGACGCGCGGCGCATCATTGATGAGGCACGTGGTTTCGACGATCCGACTCCGGAAGACCGGGATCGCGTCAAGACGCGCTGGCTCGCGAGCATCGCCGCGGTCGCCGGTGTTTCTTCATTGGCCGAAGCCGTGCGCGCTGCGGGCGGTATTGGTTGGGGCGTGAAAGCCGTGGGCGCGGCCTTGGGCATCGCGGCGGGTGCTGCAGGCTTATATGCGGTGTTCTCTCCGGCGGACGGTCGAGGCACGCCGCCGCGCAATGATGAGGTCGCGAACGTCGCGGCCGCGTCCGGGCAGTCGCGCAATGGTACAAACAGCGAAGCTGCTCCGGACCAAGCAGAGGCGGTTCGTGGCGGATCGCCGGGCGGGACGCAGATCCCGAGCGAGATAGGTGGCCTCGGTTCCGTTGACGGGCGAACTACCGATGCAACGCTGACTGATGGCTCGAGCGAGCAGATCGACGCGCCGCGGCAGCCGGTGGCGGCTCTCCATGCTGTCGATTCGCTGCCCATACAGACTCCTAGGGCTCCCCGCCGGGAGCCAGCTTCTCCACGGGCGGCCATGGAGCCGACAGGCGCCCCGACTGTAGGGGGCCAACGGCCCCCGGGATCAGGCACGCCGGCGGCACTCCCGAGCGCCGCCGCTGAAAATTCTCTTCGAGGGGCTCGCGCATCGAGCCCTCTCCCCGTCCAGGCTGCTGCGAAGCCCTCGGAGCAGGGGAGCGCGGCGCCGAGCGGTCAATTGGGTGAAGAGCTCTCGATGCTTTCGAGAATTCGGAGCAGCGTCCAGGAGGGTGCTCCGAGCCGAGCGTTGGAGCTCATCTCCAGCTATCGAGAGCGCTTTGATCGCCCCATTTTGGGGATGGAAGCCGATGCACTTCGGGTGGACGCACTGTGCCGTACCGGCCAGCGAGAGGCCGCCCAGGCCAGTGCCAAAGCGTTCCGAAAGGACTGGCCTGGCTCGCCGCTCGAGCAGCGCGTCAGCTCGGCCTGTCCCTGACGCATTCGTCGGTCTGGCGGCAAAAGGCCACATTCGCCTTGTGCCGCACCGTTCGCGTTGTCAGAGTTGCTAAATGCTGCGTCGTTTAGCTGCGACGAGTCCAATGCTGGCAAGCCTCGGGCTTGGGTTCGCGTTCGTCGCTTGCGGCTCGGCGTCACCGATCGACATCGGAACAGACCGGGGCATCGTTTTCGACGCGGAGGATATCGAGGCTCCGGTGGAGCCGGAAGAAAAGCTCACCCCCGCTGAATTCGACTCCTTCCTGGACGCAGGGTGGGAGCGTGGTGAGATCTCGCCGTATTGTACCCGCTCGTTCGAGGCCTGTGGTGGGCTGCTGGCAGGGACCTGGGAGGTCGAAGACAACTGCAACCCGACGACGCGAAACCTCGAGGTTCTGCAGGGCTGGGGCCAAGCCCGAATGGCTCTCGACGAGACTGCATGTTGGAACGCGGTGCAGCGCCTCACCTCGAGCTGGTCGGGCCAGCTGAAGTTCGAAAACGGCAAGGCCTACGACACCCGGCAGCTCCAACAGAAGGCGGACATGCAACTCACGTCGACGTGCCTGAGCGCTACGCTCGGCATCCATCCTACGGACAGCGTGGCTCCGAAAATTTGCTCGACCATCCAGGACGAATCGACGACCTGTGCACTGGCTGGTGGGGTCTGTATGTGCTCGAACCGCACCACCTTCGGAGGCGGAGCGTCGGGTGTATATGGCGTCCTCGGGTTGAGTGTAGTGATCGAAAGTCAGCCGAGGACCGAGTATGAGTATTGTGTCGATGGTGACCGCCTGCTCTGGCGAGAGCAAGAAGGGTCGCTACGGCAGGTGGTCTTGAAGCGTACCGTCGCGCCTCCGCCCGGCACCATGGACCCCATCCAGCCGCATTGAGGGCGGGGCGCGAAGCGCTCGTTAGGCGCCCGACTGCGCGCGCTGGCGGAGGTAGTGGTCCGCGAGCACGAGCGCTATCATCGCCTCGCCCATCGGGATGAAACGCGGCAACAGGCAGGGGTCGTGGCGACCCGTGGTCCGCACGGTGGTCGCTTCACCCTGGCGGTTCACCGTGGCTTGGGGCCGTGGCAGGCTGCTCGTGGGTTTGATGGCGGCGCGGAGCACGATGGGCATGCCGCTCGAGATGCCACCCAGCATCCCGCCGTGATGATTCTTGGTTGTGCGCACGTTGGGCACCCCCCCCGGCACCTGAGGCATGGAAGTATCGAGCTCGAAGGGGTCGTTATGTTCGCTGCCGCGCATGGCGGCGCAAGCGAAGCCGCTCCCATATTCAACCCCCAGCACCGCGGGTAGGCTGAACAACGCCTTTGCCAGGTCTGCTTTGAGCTTGTCAAACACCGGCTCGCCGAGCCCGGCGGGCACGCCCGTCGCCACCAGCTCGGCAATGCCGCCGATGGAGTCCTGGTCTTTGCGCATGGCCTCAATCAACGTGACCATGGCGGCAGCCTGAATGTGATCGGGACAGCGGACGATGTTGGGCTCCCCATTCGGTAGGGTCTCTACCTGCTCTAGCGTAACCTGCGCCGGGTCAGCGATGTCGGCCACGATGTGACCAACCTGCTTGACGTAGCCCAGGATCGAAACGCCCAGATGTGAAGACAAAAGCTGCTTGGCGACGACGCCGGCGGCGACGCGCGCGGTGGTCTCCCGAGCGCTAGAACGGCCGCCGCCCCGATAGTCACGGAAGCCATATTTGCGGTCATACGTGTAGTCCGCATGCCCAGGGCGGTAGGTGTCCATGATGTTCGAATAATCACGACTCTTGGCATCTGTGTTGCGGATCGAGATCGCGATGCTGGTGCCTGTCGTCTTGCCCTCGAAGACTCCCGAGAGAATCTCCGCTTCGTCGGCCTCCTGCCGCTGCGTGACGATCTTGCTTTGACCGGGGCGGCGCCGGTTTAAGTCGACCGACAAGAGCTCCGGGCTCAGCTCGATGCCCGGAGGGCAGCCGTCGATGATGACGACGTTAGCTGGCCCATGCGACTCGCCAGCCGTCGTGATCCTGAAAGCTTGCCCGAAGCTGTTACCTGACACGCACTTGCTGCTAGCGGGGCGGCAGCGCCGACGCAAGTCATGGCAAGACACGTGGCAATTCCCAACGCCCGCGGCTTTTCGGCCGGCAATAGCACGCGCTGAATGCGCCCGGTGTGCGGCGCTCGAGACGGGCAGCCCCGCCCAATTGCCAGCCCATTGCTGCTCCACTAGGATCTGTTCAGAATGGCAGGCGCTCCTCGGCACCCTTACTTGGAACTGATCGCGCCACGCGCGAGCGGAGCCGCCTTCGACTGGCTGTCGTCGCGCCACGCTGAGCTCAGCAAGGAAAATTTTGGCCTGGCTTACGCCGGCGCCGGGCGTCGCTTAGGCGCGGCTCCGGTCGATCTGAGCGGCGAAGAGGTCGAGCGGCTCTCCGCGGCGCGGATCGCCCTGCCTCGAGGCTGGCCGCTGTCGGCGCTCGCGCGTGCGACCTTACTCATCGCGATCTGCGAGCAGCTCGACGGCGACGCGCGGCTCCAGCTTTTGAGCGGAGTGTTCAAGACGGGTGATAACGATGAGCGGGCCGCGCTCTCGAGAACGCTGCCTCTTTTGCCGGAGCCCGAGCGCTTCGTGGACCTCGGCATCGAAGCCTGCCGCTCCCACGTACAGAGCGTGTTCGAAGCCATTGCCTGCGAGAACCCCTACCCCGCTCGCCACTTCCCCGACCACAGCTTCAACCAGCTGGTGCTCAAGTCATTTTTTATTGGCGTGGCCGTGAAGCGGATCGAGGGCCTCGCAGACCGGCGCTCGGCAGAGCTCGTGCGTATGGCCCAAGCGTACGCGAGTGAAAGGCGAGCCGCCGGGCGTTCGATCCCTGCCGATCTGAACCTGGTCACCGGCACGCCTACCCCGCCCCTCGGCTCGCCCGGAGCAAAACCATGAAGATATTCGACCCCCACGTGCACATGACGTCGCGCACGACCGACGACTACCAAGCGATGGCGGACGCCGGCATCGCTGCCGTCGTGGAGCCCGCCTTTTGGTTGGGCCAACCGCGCAGCCATATCGGCACCTTTGAGGATTATTTTTTGTCGCTCCTCGGGTGGGAGCGATTTCGCGCCAGCCAGTTCGGGATCAAGCATTTCTGCACGATGGGTCTCAACCCCAAAGAAGCAAACCAGCCCGCCTTGGCCGAAGGGGTACTCGCGATCCTACCGCGTTATCTCGAGAAAGACGGCGTCGTGGCCGTGGGCGAAATTGGCTACGATGACATGACGCCCGCCGAGGACGCGGTGTTCCGTCGGCAGATCGAGCTCGCGCTCGAAGCGCGCTTGCCCATCTTGATCCACACGCCCCACCGCGACAAGAAACGGGGCACGGAGAGGACCATCGCCGTGGTGCGCGAGATGGGCATCGCGCCGGAGCTCGTGCTGATCGACCACAATACGGAGGAGACGCTGCCGCTGACCCTCGACAGCGGTTGCTGGGCGGGCCACTCCATTTATCCAGCGACCAAGATGGACGAGGCGCGGATGGTGGAGCTGGTCAAGCGTTATGGCGCTGAGCGCATCATCATCAACAGCGCTGCCGATTGGGGCGTGAGCGATCCACTGAAAGTGCCGAAGACCGCCGCGAAGATGCGCGAAGCAGGCATCTCCGAAAAGGTCATCGAGACCATCGTCTGGAGCAACCCGGCCGCGTTCTTCGCCCAGAGCGGACGGCTCGACGGCATCGATGCGCCGAGCTTGATCGACCAACGCAAGCTCTGGGAGGGCAACTCGGTGTTGCGTGGGCAGGCGCCGGTCGTGCGGGGCTGATGAGCGCCGCAGGCTCTGGTTCGAGAGACGTGAGCCCGCGAGTATAATAACGCATGAGACCCACCCTGGTCCTGAACGTCGTCGGGCTCAGCCAGCATCTGCTCGGCGCCGATACGCCGAATCTCAGCGCCTTGTGCGCAAGGGGTGCCGTGCGCCCGCTGGAGACGATCACGCCGGCGGTGACCTGCTCGGTGCAGGCCACGCTCCTCACGGGGGTACTGCCACGAGAGCACGGCATCGTCGGCAACGGTTGGTACTTTCGAGAGCTGTCGGAGGTCTCGTTCTGGCGCCAGTCCAACGCCTTGATTCAGAGCAAGCAAGTTTGGGAGCTCGGGCGAGAGCGCGACCTGATGTTCACCTCGGCGAACCTGTTCTGGTGGTACAACATGTACTCGGGCGCCGATTGGTCGGTCACGCCGCGACCCATGTACCCCGCAGACGGGCGCAAGCTCCCCGACGTGTATAGCCAGCCCGCGGATTTGCGCGCAGAGCTACAGCAGAAGCTCGGGCAGTTTCCGCTCTTTCGTTTCTGGGGGCCCGCCGCCGACATCTCTTCGAGCCGTTGGATCACCCACGCAGCCCTGCACGTGCTGTCGACGCGCTCGCCCACGCTCACCTTGGTGTACTTGCCGCACCTGGACTACGGACTGCAGCGGCTCGGACCAGACACATCACATCCAAGGCTGCGCCAAGACCTGCGGGAAGTAGATGCGCTGTGTGGGGAGCTGATCGATGCGGCCGAGCGCAGCGGGCGGCGCGTCATCGTGCTGAGTGAGTACGGGATCACTCCCGTGTCGGGCGCCGTGCACATCAATCGCGAGCTGCGAAGCGCCAGCTGGCTCAAGGTTCGCGATGAGCTCGGGCGGGAGCTGCTCGATGCAGGCGCGTCCGAAGCGTTCGCGGTGGCAGACCACCAGGTCGCGCACGTGTACGTCAAGCGACCCGAGCTCGTCGCAACGGTACGGGAGAAGATCGCAAAGCTGGAGGGCGTGGAGCGCGTGTTGGGCGCCGAGGAGCAGGCGGCCCTCGGCTTGGACCACCCGCGCTCGGGCGAGCTGGTCGCCATCTCGCGCTCGGACCGCTGGTTCAGTTACTACTATTGGTTGGATGCCACGCGGGCCCCGGATTTTGCGACGACCGTCGATATCCACCGCAAGCCAGGCTACGACCCCGTCGAGTTGTTTCTGAATCCGAAGCTGGCGGCGCCCAAGTTTGCGATCGGCTGGCGCTTGCTGAAGAAGGCGCTTGGGTTCCGCACGTTGATGGATGTGATCTCGCCCGATGATGACTCGCTCGTGAAGGGGTCACATGGGCGCGTGACGGATGATGCGCGTCAGGGGCCGCTGTTCGTGAGTAGTGACGCGAGCGTAGGCGGCAATGGTCCGGTTCTGGCGACGGAGGTGGCGGCGTTGATGTTGGAGCATGTTTTTGGGTGAAGGATGGCCAAGACGCAACCTGACTACACACGAAATGTTTGCAGGAGTGGGAACCCTTCTGATCCACGATTTCGATCGAAACTGTTCCATCCCACGAAGCTCGCCACCGAGTGGGCCTAGGGCACCGATCAGTTTGATTCTATTGTGATATCGATCGCTTACGGTAGGGGATCGACACGGACCCACGCGACGTGATCTCGTGCGGTCATGAG
>JAYTOL010000204.1:0-6199 GCA_043747815.1 Deltaproteobacteria bacterium | reverse complement strand
CGTGCGCGCGCCCGATGGCACGCGCCACATGCCGGATGACGCGAGCCGTTTCCAGGATGTCGAGCGAGCTGCTGCGCGCCAACCGCTCCCCGAGGGACTCTCCCTCGAGCAGCTCCATGGCGATGTAGGGCGTCTTGTCGTCGACGCCGTAATCGAGTATTTGCACCACATGCGGGCTGCGGAGAGCGGCCGCCGTGCGCGCTTCGCGGAGAAAGCGTTGGACCGCGTCGGGGTGCTGCGCTATCGCGGGGTCGATCAACTTGAGGGCGACCGACGAGCTCAAAGTCAGGTGCTCGGCGTGCCACACCGACGCCATCCCGCCTTTGCCGAGCTCGCGTATCAGGCGGTATTTACCGCCGAAAACGTGGCCCGGTTGGTGAGCTTGCATGTCCCGGAGATGCTACTGGCACGGGCAGTGCCTGGCAATCTTTGACGCTGCGCGTCGACGGCGGGCTCCGATGCTCCAGCGGCGCCATGGCCGATCGACCGTCCCCGCGCTGCAGCCGTTGTCTTCTGGCCTTTCCCCTGTGGCGTCGAGTAGTTTTGCGCGGTTGTCACAGCTCGACCATTGCTTGATCAGGACCTCGTGGCGGTCCCGGCTTCGCATCTGGGCCAGCGTTTGTTTACTGCTGATCGCAACCCGGGACGCGAGGGCCGAGCCGAACGACAGCGAGATCCGCGATCGTGCCCGTGCCCTCGGCTACGCCGGCGTAGAAGCGTACGCGGTGGGCGACTACGAGACCGCCAGCGCAAAGTTGGAACAATCGTTCCTGCTGTTGCCTGTACCCTCGTTGGGACTCTGGTCCGGCCGAGCCCTCGCCAAGCTCGGTAAATGGGTCGAAGCCACGGAACGCTTTCGTGTCGTCTCGGAATACGTGGTGCGTCCCGCCGATCCGCCCGTGCAACAGGCTGCCAAGCTGGACGCCGCGCGGGAGCTGCGGGAGCTGCTCGGGCGTATCCCTCGTCTCACGCTTCAGCTTCGCGGGGCCACCGTGGACGAGGTCGAGGTCGAGCTAGATGGTGTCGTGCTGAGCGACCCCGAGTTCGGTCATTCACGCCTGGTCAACCCTGGCCCGCACACCGTGATTGGCATCCGCGGCACAGAAAAATCGCAGGTCGCCCTCAGCATCGGCGAGGCCGGTGACGAAGAGGTCTGGTTGCGCTTCGCTCCGACCGCGCCTGGCCACGCGGAGCACGACGACCGCTGGGGCGATGACGGGACACGTGACGCTTGGCGCACCGGCGCTTGGATTGCGCTGACGGGGGGCGGTGCCGGACTTCTGACAGGCTCGGTCGCCTACCTTCTCGCTCAGAGCAAGTACTCCTCCTTCGAGCGGCGCAACCTGTGCGTGGACCGGGAGTGCTCGCCCGCCGAGGTCAGCGCCTACGATACCTGGCGAACGCTGAGCACGGTGGGGCTGATCACGGGTGGGGTCCTCACCGCCACTGGCGTTGCCATCGTCATCGCCACGCGAACGCCTGCGGGCGGGGAGGCGCGTCAGCAGGGCTTGACCTTGCAGGTCGGTGCCAGCGGCGCTGCCCTGCGTGGCGACTTCTGAGCGCCGCGCGAGGCGCTCACAAACATTCGGGTTTCGCCCGTGGCCGCCCCTCACTGTCGAGGTCCCACGGCGGATCACACGTGGCGACGGGGGGCCGCGTCGGAGGCGCCGCAGCGGGTGCCGGGGGCTTGCGCGGGCGGGGCGCGACGTGCGCCGCGCCGCTGGCGCGGACCGGCGATCGCGGACGAGCCGACGGCTTCGCTGGAGCCAGTAGTGGCGATTCGTCAGGCAGCTCGACCGGTGGACTCGGAGGATCGCTGTCTGGGGCCGGACGGGGCTCCGCCAGCGCTCCCCTCGGTAGGGATCCGTCGAGCCCCGAGGGCACGGACACCGGGGGGCTCACGGGCAAAGCGCCGTGGCCCGGGACCGCATCACCTCGGGCGCTTGGCTCCGCCTCGACACGGCCTTCAGGGCGGACCGCCACGCGCCAGAGGCTGGCGCCGCCGACGAGAAGCATGAGCCCTCCCACGCGAGCGACGAGGCGTTTGCGCGGGCGCTTCCCCACGCGCGCGGCGCGGGGCGCAGGAGCAACCGCAGCCGGCACCACGGTGGGCGCCCGCTCAGAGACGTCACACAAGCGGGAGAACGCTTCCGCCGCCTGCTTGGCAGAGACAAAGCGATCCTCCGGACGCGCGGCGCAGGCGCGCAAAAACCACTCGTCAAAGCCCGCGGGCACGGCGCCGTGTTCGGAAGGAATGGGTCGCTCATTCGAGCAGATCCGCGTGAGCACCTCGGTGATGCTCTCGCCATCGAAGGGCAGAACGCCGAGCAGGCACTCGTAGGCAATCACACCGAGCGCCCAGAGATCGGTCCGCACATCCAAGTCCTGACTGCCCTGGATGTGCTCGGGGCTCATGTAGTGAGGCGTGCCGAGCAAGATCCCCGCCGGAGTGGTGCCAGGGACGGACCCGTCGAGCCCCCCCCGCTTCGCTTTCGCGATGCCAAAGTCGAGGACCTTGACGATTTCTTCGCCGTCGTTGGGCTGGATGAAAATGTTGCTCGGCTTGAGATCGCGGTGGACGATACCCGCTTCGTTGGCCCGCTCAATCGCCCGTGCGACGTGGCGCACGACGCGCTCCAGCTCGACCGTGTCCAGCCGCCCCACCCGGGCGAGCCGCTGCTCGAGCGACTCGCCGTCGAGCAGCTCCATCGCGATGTAAGGCGTCTCTCCGTCGACGCCACAGTCGAGAATCTGCACGACGTGGGGGCTGCGTAACGCGGCGGCGGCGCGCGCCTCCCGCAAGAAGCGCTGGCGCAGGTCCTCGCCGGCGACCGAGAGCTGTTCGAGCACCTTCAAGACCACGACCGAGCGCAGCGCAAGGTGCTCCGCGAGCCAGACGGTGCCGAAGGTCCCCTCGCTCATCACCCGGATCAGGCGATAGCGCAGGTCGATGACCTGTTCAGGTTGAAGTTCCTTCACGAGCTACTGTCGGCGCCCTGCCCCGAGCCTGGTGAAGAGAGGGGAAACCCGCTGCCGTTCGCGCGCTCGGCCGAGTTTTTGGGCGTTGTGTCAGAACCGCCGGCAATCGTATAGTTGCGCCCGGTGGCTGAGCACGAGCAAATGAGAAGAACGGGCGCGCGCCGTCGCTGGGTGAGCTCGAGCCTGCTTGCCATTGTGCTTGGCACCGTGTCACAGGGCGCCCAGGGTGCAAGCCCGCCTTCGGAGGGAACCCTAACCACGGGTAATCAGCTCAAAAGTTTACAGGACCAGCCCGCTCGCGCGGGCGGCTCTCCCGAGTGGTTGACCTGGAGCCTGGCCGGCCTGGGGACGGCGAGCGTGATCACCGCCGTGACGGCGTGGCAGATTCGTGAAACATACGCAGCACGCTGGAACAGCGCCGAGTGCATTCGATCGGGTCAGACGAGAATCCAGGTCTGCCCGTATGACTTCTCGGGCGGGCAAGACGCGGGGACCGTCGCGTGGGTGAGCGGGGTCACGGCGCTCGTGACCATCGGCGGCGCGGTCACGAGTTGGATTTTACAGGACCCAGGCCCCGCCGCTCCGACTTCGGTCGGCCTGGTCTGCGGCGTATCGGGCCTGGGCGCCGCCTGCTCTGGTTCATTCTGAACCAAGTTTCCCACTCGCAGCGCGCCCATGAACGTGCGAGTGTTGGCGGGGCGTCAGCTCAAGGGCGCTTCGCCTTCGAGCTCGCGAGGTCGAAGCGGTCGAGGTTCATGACTTTGTCCCAGGCGGCGACGAAATCGCGCACCAGCCTCTGATTGCCCTCAGCGGACGCGTACACCTCCGACATCGCGCGCAGCTGGGAGTGCGAGCCAAAGACGAGGTCGACCGCCGTCGCGGTCCACTTCACCTGGCTCCCGCCCCGGTCGCGCCCCTCATACACGCTCGCGTCAGCCTTGGAGGGCTGCCATTCGGTGTGCATATCCAGGAGGTTGAGGAAGAAGTCGTTGCTCAACGCGCCGGGTTTCTGGGTGAAGACACCCTGTGGCGATTGCCCCACGTTGGCGCCCAGCACACGCAAGCCGCCGATCAGCACCGTCATCTCCGGCGCGGTCAGCTTGAGCATGTTCGCGCGATCGAGCAGCAGGGTCTCCGGCGAGAGCTTCTGCCCGGCTTTAATATAGTTGCGGAAGCCGTCAGCCCTGGGCTCGAGCACGGCAAACGAGGTCACGTCCGTCTGCTCCTGTGAAGCGTCGGTGCGCCCCGGCGCGAACGGCACCTTCACGTCGTGGCCGCCGGCCTTCGCAGCTTGCTCGACCGCCGCGCAGCCCCCGAGCACGATCAGATCCGCGAGCGAGATTTGCTTGCTGCCCGCATTGAACGCTTGCTGGATGCCCTCGAGCGCCTTCAGCACCTTGCCGAGCTCGGCGGGCTCGTTGACCTCCCAATCCTTCTGAGGCGCCAGGCGGATGCGAGCGCCATTGGCGCCACCCCGGTCGTCGGTGCCCCGGAAAGAAGCCGCCGACCTCCACGCCACCGAGACCAGCTGCGAGACGGACAGCCCCGAGGCGAGGATCTGCTTCTTTAGCGCGGCGATGTCCTCCGCCCCGACCAGCGCATGAGCGACGGCGGGCACCGGATCTTGCCAGAGCTGCGGCTCCGGCACCCACGGGCCCAGGTAGCGCGACAGCGGCCCCATGTCACGGTGGAGCAGCTTGTACCAGGCCCTCGTAAACGCGTCCGCCAGCTCCGCCGGGTTGGCGTGGAACCGCCGCGAGATCTTCTCGTATTCAGGGTCGGTGCGCAGCGCGAGATCCGTGGTCGCCATCATGGGGGCGTGCCGTTTAGATTTGTCGTGCGCGTCGGGCACGCTGCCTGCGCCGCCGCCGTTCTTGGGCTTCCACTGCTTGTTGCCGGCGGGGCTTCGGGTCAGCTCCCACTCGTGGCCGAACAGTGTCTCGAAGAAGCTATTGTCCCATTGAATTGGCGTGTGCGTCCACGCGCCCTCGAGGCCGCTCGTGATGGTGTCCTTGCCCTTGCCGGTGCCGTGCGAGCTCTTCCACCCGAGGCCCATATGATGGACGGGACAACCCTCCGGCTCTGTACCCACGTGCTTCGGGTCGCCGGCGCCATGCGTCTTGCCGAACGTATGGCCACCTGCGATGAGCGCCACCGTCTCTTCATCGTTCATCGCCATGCGCCGGAAGGTCTCCCGAATGTCGCGCGCCGAGGCGCGCGGATCGGGCGTGCCGTTCGGACCCTCAGGGTTGACATAGATCAGGCCCATCTGCACCGCGCCCAGCTCGCCCGTGAGCTCGCGGTCACCGCTGTAGCGCTCGTCACCGAGCCAGGTGTCCTCCGGCCCCCAAAAGATCTCCTCCGGTTCCCAAACATCCGGTCGCCCGAAGCCGAAGCCAAACGTCTCGAGCCCCATCGATTCGAGCGCGACGTTGCCGGCGAGCACCAAGAGGTCAGCCCAGGAGACGCTGGGACCGTACTTCTGCTTGATCGGCCAGAGCAGACGCCGCGCCTTGTCGAGGTTCGCGTTGTCAGGCCAGCTGTTGAGCGGAGCGAAGCGCTGCCCACCGTCTCCTGCGCCGCCTCGCCCGTCCTCGATGCGATACGTACCGGCAGCGTGCCAGCTCATGCGGATGAAGAGCGGGCCGTAGTGCCCGTAGTCCGCCGGCCACCACTCTTGCGACGTGGTCATGACTCGAACGAGGTCGCGCTTCAACGCTTCCACGTCGAGCTTCGCAAACTCTTTGGCGTAGTCCGACTCCTCCCCGATCGGGTTCGAGCGCGGCGAGTGCTGACGCAGCACTTGCAAATCGAGTTGCTCGGGCCACCAGTCTCGGGTGGTCCGTGGTCGGGTCGCCTTGGGTTTTGGGGCCGGGATTGCTGGGTTCTCGGTCTCGCTCGCGCTAGGCACGTGGATGCTCCTTTTCTGCATTTGCGTGGTACGCAAACGCCTTCCTGTCGATCTTAGTCTTCTTCGGACAAAGCAGCGGATCGCAGAATTGACGGCGCTTGCCTATCTTCGGACCACCTAGGGCAGAACGCGCAATCTAACAGCGTGACGTTTCTGCTGTTTGATACGCCTAGGCGGCGTGGCAAATCGACCCGCCAGATCGCGCATCGGGCCCTAGGGCACCGATCAGTTTGATTCTATTGTGATATCGATCGCTTACGGTAGGGGATCGACACGGACCCACGCGACGTGATCTCGTGCGGTCATGAG
>JAYTOL010000203.1:0-24138 GCA_043747815.1 Deltaproteobacteria bacterium | reverse complement strand
CACTGCGCGTCCGTCAGTCGAACCAAGCGTTCCATCAGCCAGGATGGAACACATTTTCCGGAGAATGGAAAGGGGTTTGAAAACACTCCCTAGTACCTCGATTCTATTGAATCGAGGGCAATGTAAAGGCAGTGCCGCGAATCAGATCCGGGGCTAGGCAGGTAACTTACGCCGCCCTCGCCCCGTGAGGGGCGGCGTAAGTTGCCCATCGCTTCGATGGATTCGCGGCACTAGCGGCCCGGCAGGCCCCGCCAGGGCGACCGCAGGCGAAGCTAGATTCTTTTTGTGAGCGCGTGCCGCCGCTGCCGGGCGCTATAGGAGGCAGATGGTCTCCGTGCGCATACAGAACCGTTTGGCTCTAGAAACCAGCCCGTATCTCCTGCAGCACGCGCAGAACCCGGTCGACTGGTACCCCTGGAGCAATGAGGCGTTCGAGCGTGCCACGCGCGAGGACAAGCCCATCTTGCTCAGCGTGGGTTATGCCGCGTGCCATTGGTGTCACGTGATGGAGCGCGAATCCTTCGAGAACATGGCGATCGCGCAGCTCATGAATGCACATTTCGTGTGCATAAAGGTCGATCGTGAGGAGCGCCCAGACGTCGACGACATCTACATGGGAGCGACAGTCGCGCTGAGCGGGAGCGGCGGCTGGCCCATGACAGTGTTTTTGACAACTGAGCGGGAGCCGTTTTTTGCGGGGACCTATTTCCCCCCGGACAACCGCGGTGACTCGATCGGATTCCGCTCCTTGCTCACGCGCATTCGCGATCTGTGGCGAACCCAGCGCGACGACCTACTCGCGCAAGCCGCCGAGCTCACCGGCCATCTGCGCGCTCGAGCTCGACATCAAGGGGCGAGCGCCGTCTCGGACGACGTCACCTGGCAGGCTGTCGCCGACCTCAGAGAGGCCTTCGATCCGGACCATGGTGGCTTCGGCGGCCCTCCCAAGTTCCCCCCGTGCGCAGCGCTCTTGCTGCTCTTGAGGGCGTACCGCCGCAGTGGGGACGAGCAGCTCCTCGACATGGTGCGTACGACGTTGGACGGCATGCAGCGCGGTGGGATCTACGACCACCTCGCTGGGGGCTTTGCTCGTTACTCGACCGATGAACGTTGGCTCGTGCCGCACTTCGAGAAAATGCTGTACGACAACGCGCAGCTGGCCTCCGTGTATCTAGAAGCCTTCCAGGTGACGGGCTCGGCCGCTTACCGGAAGGTAGCGAGCGAGACTCTCGACTACGTGCTGAGGGAGATGCAGGCGCCGGAGGGGGGATACTACTCGTCGACTGACGCGGACAGCGACGGGGTAGAGGGCAAGTTCTGCGTCTTCACCCCCGAAGAGATTCACCGTTTGCTGGAGCCACAGCTGGCGCAGTTGTTTTGCGCCTACTATGACGTCACCCCGCTCGGCAACTGGGAGGGTTACAGCATTCTGAACACCCCTCGGGAGCTCGCCGACGTGGCCGCGGGCCTGGGCATCAGGGAGGACGACGCGCGGGCGCTGCTCGACGTCGCCCGCCGAGAAGTCTATCGGGCGCGTCTCGCGCGCACGCCGCCGCTGCTGGACGACAAGATCTTGACCAGCTGGAACGGGCTGATGATCGCCGCGATGGCCGAGGGGGCGCGCGTTCTCGGCGATCCTCGTTACTGGCATTCGGCGGAGCGGGCCGCTCGCTTTGCGCTCACTCGGCTCGAGCGGCCCGACGGGGGGCTGTACCGTACGGCGCGTGCGGGGCGCGCGCAACTCGACGCGTATCTCGAAGACTACGCGTTTCTCGCGGACGCGTTGATCACGCTTTACGAGGCCTCGGGGCGAGCAGCCTCGCCGCTCGACCCGAGCGAATTCCTCGTCGAGGCTCAGAGCTTGGTCGAGCGGCTCTTACGCGATTTCGCCGCGGAGGATGGCTCGTTCTACGCCACCGCGCACCAGCACGAGCCCCTTTTGTTGCGCCCGCGGGAGGGTCACGACGGAGCGCTCCCCAGCGCGAATGCGGTGGCAGCTCGGGCTCTGGCTCGGCTGGCCCATCACCTCGAGCGTCCCGAGTGGCTCGATCTCGCGTTGGCCGCGCTCGAGGCGCACGGCGTCAGCGTGGCAGGGGTGCCGCGCGCCTTCGCCACGAGCCTGAACGTGCTCGAGCTGTGTCGGGAGGCGCCGCTCGAGGTCGTTGCCGTGGGCCGCCCGGGTGATGCGGGGCTCGAGGCGCTCTTGGCAGAAGCTGCCAAGGTCTATCTACCTAACGCGGCTCGGGCCGTGATCATACCGCGCACTGCAAACGTCCGGTCGGCGCTGCCACTCGCGCGAGACAAGACGTTGGTAGATGGTGTGGCGGCCTTGTATGTTTGCCGGAATTTTAGCTGCATTGCCCCGATCACCGACCCGGCGGCAGTGGGCCGCGCCCTGGCCGAGGCGTCGGCACAGGTGAGGGGTGCCCATTTTGGCGACGCCGTCCCAGTCTAGAAATAGACGCCTTTACTCCGGCGTCCATTGGCGGGAAAGTGGATGCCTGGGCGCGCGAGAGGCGAGCGCCTCCCGACAGAGAGAAAGGAAGCCTGCATGAGGTACCAAGAGAGTTTGCAAGCGACGACCCGGGTGCGGCCCGTTCGCAGTTTTTTTCAGAGGCGGACCGGGCTGGCTTCAGGGGGTGCGCTCGTCGCGTTCGCCCTGGCTTGCAGCAAACCTCCGAGCGCTGCCGTCGAGGCCGCCGCCGTCGAGCCACCCGCAGCCACGGCACACGCCGCGAGCGCCGACAAGGCCGCCCTGCCCAGCGCCCAACTCGGAGCCCCGGCGCCCGACTTCACGCTGACCGACCTCGACGGAAAGAGCGTGAGCTTGAGCCAGTTTCGCGGCAAGGCAGTCGTGCTGGAGTGGTTCAATCCCGGCTGCCCCTTCGTGCGCGCCTCTCACACGCTCGGTTCGCTCAAGGGCTTGGCTGCGAAGCACGCGGCGGATGGCGTCGTGTGGTTGGCGGTCAACTCTGGTGGCCCTGGCAAGCAAGGCAACGGCGTGGACGCCAACCGGCAGGGGATCAGTCAGTTCGGGCTGCAGCACCCAGTGCTGATTGACGAGTCAGGCAGCGTCGGGCAGCTCTACGGCGCGGAGCGAACCCCCCACATGTTCGTCATCGATCCACAGGGCGTGCTGGTGTATCGCGGCGCCATCGACAACTCCCCGGACGGAGAAGGCCAATCACCCGAGGGCGGCAAGCTCGTCAACTACGTCGAGGGGGCGCTCACCGCGGTGCGCTCGGGAGCCAAGGTCGAGCCTGCCGAGACCAAGCCCTATGGTTGCAGCGTGAAATATCAGAACTTGTAGCTCGCGCGCGCTGGCAGCAGCGGCGACGCGAGCAAGAGGCTACGTCGCCGGCTGCCACGTCGCCGGGGCGCACCCAGGGCGGCTTATGTCGGGCTGCGGTGGGTGCTCTCGAAAATCCTATCCGCGCTGGTCGGCACGAAGCCCTCGTACAATTGGCCCGAGCGGTCCCTGTGGCGCAGCGCGAACTCGTAATAACAGGTCGGAATGATGCGAGGCCCGTCCGAGAACTGTACGGGGACTCGGTCAGCTAGCGTAGCGCCCTGCTCGAGCAGGACGTCTCGCGAGCCTTTGACGCGCCCTCCGGAAGCGTTGATGCGGTAGCCGGCGGCCTCGACGAAATCTAGCACGTCGGAGACCTCGGTCAGCTTCGTGAGGTGGTTGATCGATACAGTGAAGTGGTTGGGCCTGAGGCCCAACGCCGCGAGCCATCCGGCGTATTCACTCTCGTTGCTGAGCCGCTCGTAGTCGGCGAAGCGCAGCGGCGCCCAGGGGTGCCCGGCCCAAAATACCTCGGGCCCTGAGGCGAACCCCGGCGGCACCTGCGCCATCAGTTGATTGATGATCGCCTGGGCCCAGCCGCTCAACTCTTCACACAAGAGCTCGCTCAGAAAAACTCGTGGCGCGCCGGCGCCCACGTACGCTCTTGCCCGCAGGTGTTTGTCTTCGAACCGGTATTCATCGAGCAGGGCATAGCCCATGCCGAGCACTAGCGGCTCCAGCTCCTCTAGGCTGACGGGGGACAGGTTGAACGTGCGGAAGGCGACGTGGTCATTGCGAATGCGCTCACCGTGGGCCTCCAGCCGCTGGCGAATCGCGGCGGCTTGCGGGGCAATGGTGGCGAAGTCCCCCCACAAAGCCTCAAAAAACTTCGTACGGTCCATGTGTGGCAGTATGCGTCCAGGCGCGCCCATTGCCAAAGGAAAGGATACCGATGGGTGACGCGCGCGCTCAGGGCAGGGGGATGACGTCGCCGCTCGCGCTGAGCCGGTATTGCTGGGCGAAACCGTCCGAGACCTCACCGCGCTCATCGAAGTCGAGGGGCCCTGACAGGCCCACGAAATCGATGTCGCGCCCGGCGCGAACCGCGGCAGCGGCAGCGGCGTAGTCCATCGCGCCGTACGTTTCGCCTGGAGGTCCCGCGAGCTCCTTCATGACGGTCGCGACCAGGTGTGGATCGTCGTTGCCGACCCGCGTCATCGCCAGGGCCAGGAGGGCCAAGTAGTCGGCGAACGCTACCAGCCGAGGCTCCGGCAAGAACGAGCCGCCGTATCTGGACTCGTACTCCGAAAGGAAATGCTCCAGCCGATCGCTGGGGGGTAACGCCAGATCGTAGGAGCGGAAACGCTCGGGCACTTTGGAGGCAGGCATCGCGGGCAGGAGCGTGGCCATGTAGGCGCCATAGGCGAAGTAGTACAGGCCCGTGTAGCCCGCGCGTTCGATCCAGTGGATGGTGTCGAGTAACGCCGAGGGGTTTGCGCTCGCTAGAAATACCACGTCCGGCGCGCCGCTCGCGACCTCCGATCCCACGCTCGCCCAATCGTAGCGGTAAAGGTCGGCGTCGGCAGGATAGGTCACGGAGGTGACGGTGCACGTCAGACATTCCGCGTACGCGTCGTGCATCGCTGCGTGCCGCGGCTCTAGAGCGCCGAGGATCGTCTCGCCGACGATGGCGACCGACGTGAGGCCGTCGCGCTGCATGGCCAACGCCTGTTTCTGGATCAGGCGATCGGTCGGCAAAATCCCGCGCAACAACATGCCGTCGTAGCTCGGAAAATCGACTGCTGATTCCTCCGAGGTGATGCTCATCGTCAGGACCCCGCGCGGCATCGCGGCGTTCATCATTGGCTCGAGCGCAGCTCCGGACACGAGCGAGATGATGTACTTGTAGCCCTCGGAGGTCAGATCCACGAAGCCGTCGGCAACCGGTTGCAAATCGGTGGCGTCCGATAGGGGTGTGTCGCGCTCGTAGACCTCGAGCATCTGCTGATTGATGCCGCCCGCGTCATTGATCTGATCCACGACGAGCTGCCAGGCCTGGCGCGCATCTGCCATCAGGCCCAGCTCCGCCAAGGGCGCAGCCACTGCGACCTTTACGGAGCCAGGTTCTTCTCGCCCACACCCGGGCAGGAGCGCCCCGAGCACGCTCAACACCCATCCACCTGCCAGCGCACGCGAGCGCATCAAAGCTTCTCCTGCCGTGAATGGGAACGGCGAAGAGTCGCGACCCATGTTAACCAAGCTTAACTTAAGTATTGGCGACGCGCCAGATGAGCAAAAAGAAGCTGTGAAGAGCGCGTTTCCAGGCTGGCGAGGCGTGTTCGATACGCGGTCCTCGTGCAGGACATGTTCCAGAACGGGTGGGACGGAGCGGAACCCCTGAAGGAGGAGTAAAAGCGACGATGCTCGATCCTGAGCTGCCTCGTTACCCCAGCATCGTCCACGCGCTCCGCGCGAGCGCGTCGCGCTACGCCGAACGGGCGGCGCTGGTGTGTGAGGGCCGCCGCCTCAGCTATGCCGAGCTGGCTCGCATGGTGCTCGGCCTGAGCGAGCGGCTCACGCGGCTGGGAGTCGCTGGCGAGCCCGTCGTCGTGCTCGCGCCCACGTCGATCGAGGCCATCGTTGCGGTGCTGGCGGTGCTCTGCGCGGGCGCTCGCGTAGCGCCAGTGAACCCGTTTTTTACGGTGCCGGAGCTCAACGTCGTGCTGCGCGAGGTCGACGCGCGGGTGGTCATCTGCTCGCCAGATGCCAGCCGGAAGGTGGGGCCGCTCGCGGCAGTTTGGCGCATCGACACGCTACTGACCCTTGGAGGCGGTGGTGCTGACGCGCTCGACCTTCGCGCGTGGGCGCACGGCCAGGGCCTGGACTGGACGCAGGCGGCGGAACCACTGCCAGAGCACCCGGCGGTCTTGATTTTCACGGGCGGCACGACGGGTGAGCCCAAAGCGGTCGAACACTCGCACCGGTCTCTGATGGTGTCCGTGCTGCAGCATTGCTCCGTGTGGCGCGTCGCGCTCGGCGCAGAGCGCTTCCTCAGCGCCGCGCCCATCTTCCACATCTGGGGCCTCTTCTACGCGACGTTCGTACCGCTTTACGCTGGCGGCACGCTCGTCATCGTACCAAAATTCGACCCTGAAGCCGTGCTCTCGGCGATTGGGAGCGAACAGATCAGCGTTTTTGGCGGCGGGCCAGCTCCGGCATACATGAGCCTGCTGCAAAGCCCGAGCTTCGGTGCGACGGATTTTTCGAGCCTGAAATACTGCCTGTCGGGGGGCGCGGCGTGCCCCGAAGAGTTGCAGCGCGAGTGGGCACGGCGGACCGGCTGCGCCTTGCTCGAGGGCTGGGGTATGTCGGAGGCTGCGCCGCTGTGCTTGAGCAGCCCAGCCGCGCACAAGTTGCTATCGGTGGGGCAAGCGGTGCCCGAGACGGAGGTGGAAGTGGTCGACGTCGAGACGGGCAGCCGCGTGCTCGAGGCCGGCGAAGCGGGGGAAGTCAGAGTGCGCGGCCCGCAGCTCATGCTCGGATATCGCGGTCGGTTGGACGCCACGCGAGAGATACTCCGAGATGGCTGGCTATACACCGGCGACATCGGCTATCTCGATCGCGAGGCTCACTTGTTCTTGATCGATCGCAAGAAGGACATGATCATCGTGGGCGGCTACAACGTGTATCCCCGGCAAGTGGACGAGGTCTTGTTCAGGCATCCGGAGGTCGCCGAAGCGGCCTGCGTCGGGAGGCCTGACGCGAGGCTCGGCGAGGTGCTGGTGGCGTTCGTCGTGCTCGAGCCTGGCGCGAGGCTCGACGCAGCAGGTTTCTTTGAGTATTGCCGCGGAGAGCTCGTCAAATACCGTCGCCCCGTGTCGGTGACCTTCGTCAGTAGCCTACCGCGCACGAACGCGAGGAAGCTCGACAAGAAGGCCTTGCGAGCCCTGGCGGCGAGCAGCACCTAGAGCCGCGAATCCGCCGAAGCCTGCCTAGCCCCGGACCTGATTCGCGGCACTACGGGCGGTGAGCCATAGCCCCGTCAAAAGCAGGAACGCAGCGACTGGCACGAGCAAGATCGGAAGCCCCGGATCGCCCCCCGTGGCGAAGACCCCACCGAGGAAGAAGCCGACAGGCAAGAGCACGGCCGCCACAATCAAACAGCCCGAGGCCAGCCGCAGCCGAGGCGTCGCCTCCTCACGTACGGCCTGCACGGTGTGGGCGAACGCGACATTGACCAGGCCGAGCAGCGCCCCGTGAGCGTGAGCCAGCCGCCACATCAGGCGCCGAGTCTCGTTGCCGACGTCCAGGTAGTAGCCTTGCTTGAAGGCGTGCAACAGCTCGAGCCCCGTACCGAGCAATGCAAAGAAAAACAGCGCGTACCAGCCGAAGCTCAGATGGCGTCGCACGAGATTTTGGGCCTGCGCATTCATTCGGCGATCCGTATCGGGCGGTCGTCTCGCAAGCGGGAGAGCGCGTCGACAAAAGCGCGATCGAGCCGCCCCTCGCTATCGAGCGGCAAGACGGGCGCCTGCCGCGATGGCGAGCGCAGCAGGGTGGCAGTCTCTCTAGCTTGGCGTTGACGCTCGGCTCGCACGAGCGGGGGAGCGAGGAAATCGAACTCGAAGCTCTCAAAGGCGGGAAGCGACCGCAGCGAGCGGTGGGCGACGAAGCGCACGGCGGCGTAGGGGTCCGCCAGCGCTTCGATCAGCAGCTGAGCTTGCCAACCGCTCCCGCTCGCGGCTTGCGCGGGGGCCCAGCCGAGCTGGTACGCCACGATCACTCGCGTGGCCGCGTCGCCACTCAATAGTCCGATCGCCGCAGCCGGCCAGCGCTGCCGCGGGTCGTTCGCAAGCGGCTCGGGGAGCGGCGGGCTGCTCCGGCGGGCTCGTGCGGGCTCGGCCGCCGTGCGCCACTCGGTGAGCCACTGCGATGTCCACGCCAACGCCTTGTCCTGATGGCAGGCGTTGCAGGCGTTGGGCGGCCCGCCAGGCTCTAGCTCCGCCACAGGTCGAGTGATGCGATGTGAGCGAATGCCCTTGAACAGCGCATAGGTGGTGAAGGGCATGTGACAGTTGACGCACTGGCTCCCGCTAGAGTCGGGAGCATGGCGGGTGTGTCGCGGCCCGTAGCCTTCGTGGCAACTCTCGCAGCTGGCGTTGCCCTCCGCATGGGGACCGAGTTGGTCGTCGCGGCTGCCCCCATGCAGCTGATGACAAGAGGTGCAGCGGAGCTGGCGTGCGCCTTGACCGCGTTCGAAACAGGCCGAGCGCGAGAGACCATTCCATTCTCTTCCGCCCACTCGGATCGTGCCGTCGGAGTAGAATAGGCTGCTCAGGTCGGTGCTGAGCGCGGGGTCGTACGTCGCCGCGTGGGGCTCGTAGTGGAGCACCCGGCGGGAACGTTCGAGAGCATCCCCCGGTCGATAGCTGTCGCTAAAGCCGCTCTGCCACCACTGGCTGGCATCGTTGGGCACGAAATAGGAGTGGCACTGGCCACAGATCTCGGAGCCGCGCTCTGCGCCGAGGCGGGCGGGGTTCTCGATGCTGGGGTCTCCCGCGCTGCTCTGCCGCGTGCGATGGCGCTGAAGCGGGTTCTGCTGCTTTGCCACGTGCTCCCCGCCCGGGCCGTGGCAGGCCTCGCATGCGATGCCGAGCTCGACCAGGCGGCTGTCGAAGGCGTCCGTCTGCAGCTCATGGCGGGGCTCACCGAGCACGCTGTGACACTGGATGCAATTCGAGTTCCAGCGCGCCCAGTGGGGAGGATCAGCCTCGGGTTGCAGGAAGGCCGCGTGGCGCGGGATGAAACGCTGCGACTCGAAGTGGTAGACGAACGGGAGCTGCCACAGCTCGTTGCCGCGGGCCCCGGGCAACCAGTACGCCTGATAGTGGTGTGAGCCGGTGGTCATGACGATGGGGCGCTCGACACTGGCGACGCCGTCCAGCGATTTCCCCTGGCGAGCCAGAGCCGCGGCGAGATCGGGGTCCGGCAGGCGCGCCCAGTACTCCTCGCCCCGCCGGAGCAGACCGTAGGAGCGGCCGTCGAGCTCGAGCTCACCCGTCCAGGGCGCGCGCACGGTCGCCGTGCTCGCCACCTCGGTCATGCTGCGGTGATAGCTCGTGTGCCAGCTGTCGTACTCCGCGGGATGGCAGCTGCGGCACGCATCGGATGTGACGTAATCACCCGTGGCGCGAGCGCGCACCTCCAACAGTGGAGTGCGCTCGGCGGCACCGGGAGGCGCCATGAGCGCGAGCCCCGTACCGAACAGCGCCGCGCTCACGAGCACTAGCCCGAGCGCTCGACCCCCGCCAGCACCCAGCCGCCAGAACGCGCCCATGGCGAGGCTCAAAATCCCGGCGCAGAGCAGGAGCTGGAGCGTGATCAAGGCTATCCTCCCGTCTAGCTGAGCGCGCGCCTTTGGCCCAGTGATTTTGCCCGTGATCGGCGCGATGCGGGCGCCCGCGAGCTTGTCGGTTGACCCGGAAAGAGCGACTGCCAAGCTGAGGCGATGGGCTATGGAGCGGCGGCGAACGGGGTGGAGCGGTGGGTGCGGACGAGCCCCTCGCGGCACGCCCGGGGCGCCATGCCGTTTCGCCGCCTCGCGCTCGGGCTCTCTTTTTTGTCGGCGCTGGGCTGCGGAGACACGGACCGCCCGCCACAGCTGACCGATTCGAGAGCACGCCCCATCCAGGGCTGCGAGCGGTTCAGCTACGAAACGTGCGACGTCCTCGAACGCCCATGCCAGACCGAGTTGTTCGGATTAATGGCGTGCCTGCGCGGCGAATCGGCGAGCGCTGGAGAACCTCCGGTGGTGCGCCTGTTGAACGAGGCGGACGCGATCGCCCTGGTGGCCCAGTCCGATGAAGGCGTCAGCCTGCCGACGCTGGCCGTGGACTTTCAGGCGCAGATACGCGGCCTCGAGCTGCTTGGGCTGCTGGACCCCGGCTCGATTGAGCAGGAGTCGGACGTGCTCGAGGTGACGATCGCCTCGGTGCTCGCCTTCTATCTGCCTCCGACCCGAGAAGTCATCATGATCGACCGCGGCGCGCAGCTCGCCGGGTCCGTGGCGATGGGGGTGCTCGCACACGAGCTCGTGCACGCGCTCCAAGATGCGAGCCATGGCTTGGCGGAGTTCACGGGCAGTCTAGACATCGATTCAGACGCAAGGCTCGCGCGCACCTCGGTCGTCGAGGGTGAAGCGACGCTGTATCAACGAATCATCATGCTGGCGCAGGAGGGCCTCGATTTGGACGGCGCCAACTCTGCGGAGTGGTTTGACTATCTCACTCGCGCCGCCAGCGAGCTCAGCTTCGGCGCGGGCTCGCCGCTGTTCACCGCCGGCGGGATCTTCCCGTACACGTACGGCACGCGGTATGCGGGGGCCGAGTGGCTCGAGGGAAAGAGTGAGGCCCTCGATGCGCTGTTCGACGCGCCACCCGCGAGCAGCCTGGAGGTCATGCGCAGTAGTGACTCACCCATGCCCGCTCTGCATGCCTTCCGTACAGTCCCGGCAGCTCTCGACGGCTATGCCTTGGTCGGAGATGATGTCGCCGGGGCCTGGGTCGCGTCTGCCGTGTTGTTGGGCCTGTCTCCGGATGAGGAAGCCGCGTCGAGCCTGCGTGCACTGGCCGATCGCTGGCGCGGGGACCGCTTTTGGATCTATCAGAGCACGGGCTCCGAAGCGGCGGTGGCTGCGCTCTGGGCGATCGAGTGGGCGGATGCCGACGCGGCAGCCCATTTCGCCGAGGGCTTTACCTCCTTGCCGGGGGGAGACCAAGCCCGAGTGGAGGTCATGGGAGCGTCCACACATGTCGCCGTCGCAGAGCGCCGCGTTGAGCTGACGGCCTGGGTGGACCGGCTCGGTGCAACTGCACCGTAAGCTTGCGGTAGGAGGCTGAGCCCGTTGCCGCGGCGGGGAACGCTTCACGTTCGCCGGGGATGCCGACCTTTGGGTGTTCATCAACGGAGCGCTCGCGAGCGATCTCGGCGGCCCACGCTCAGATTCACCTCCGGCGGCACCCTCATTTTGAGGTGAGCGGGCAGGGCGGAGCGCGTCTCGGCCGGTTGAAGCGCGCGGCGTGCCGATGGCTCCGGGGCCGCCGGCCAAAAGTCAAAGTGGCGCGCCGCCACTGATTCTCTCGGCCTGAAACCATTCATTTTTATTGCATGGTTTCCCGGCCGGCGCCCGACGCACTATGCTCGCTCCGTGCCGTTTGACCACCACAGCCAGCGGGTCGCCTTGTTCGTCCCGTGCTACATCGACCAGCTCTATCCCGACGTCGCCTGGGCGTCGTTGGAGCTGCTCGAGGCGCACGGGGTGCGAGCAGACGTCTCGGAGCAGCAGACCTGCTGCGGGCAAGCCTTGATCAACACCGGGGCGGTTGCCGCGGCCCAGCCGCTCGGGCAGCGCTTCGCGGCGACCTTCGCGGACTACGACTACGTCGTGTGCCCCTCCAGCAGCTGCACCGCGACGCTGCACCGGCAAGCACGGGAGGCATCCGGGCAACGCCGCCCCGTCCGGGTCCTCGAGCTGTGTCAGTTCCTCGTGGAAGTCGTGGGCGTCGTCAGCATCGACGTTGCCTTCCCGTATCGGGTGGCGCTCCACGAGAGCTGCCATGGGCTGCGGGAGCTCGGGTTCGGACGCCCGAGCGAGCTCGGCGGTGGCGCGGCAGCGTCCTCCAATCCTGGGCGGCAGCTGCTTTCGGGGGTGAAGGAGCTGCGCTTGGTCGAGCCCGCCCGGGCAGACGAGTGCTGCGGGTTTGGGGGTAGCTTTTGCATCAAGGAGCCGGAAATATCCACGCGCATGGGCGACGATAGGCTGGACGACTTCACGCGGGCAGGTGCTCAGGTGGTGACCTCCGCGGACATGTCCTGTTTGATGCACCTCGGGGGGCTGATGCAGCGCCAGGGGCGGCCCCTGTCCGTGATGCATATTGCGCAGATCCTCGTCGGGCGCCCCGTGCCGGCAGCCGTAGCCCCCAGGGCACGCGCGTGAGCGGCGAAGCCCAGAGCCACGCCAGCCGGGCGAGGTCCTTTTTGGCGGACCGCGAGCGCGCGACCTTTCACGACGGCGCGTTGTGGCAGATTCGCGGTCGGCGCGACCAGCGTGCCCGCGCCTTGCCCGAGTGGGAGCAGCTGCGCAAGCTCGCCGCGCTCATCAAGGCTCATACCCTGAGCAAGCTGCCGGACTATCTCGAGCGCTTCGAGGCAAACGCCCACAAACAGGGCGCGCACGTGCATTACGCGCGCGATGCGGCGGAGCACAACCGCATCGTGCTCGACCTGCTGACGAGCCGCGGCGTGACCCGAGTCGTCAAGAGCAAGAGCATGCTGACCGAGGAGTGTGGCCTCAACCCGTGGCTCGAGCAGCACGGCATCGAGGTGACCGACACCGACCTCGGTGAGCTCATCGTGCAACTCCGGAATGAGCCGCCGAGCCACATCGTGCTGCCGGCGATCCACTTGCGGAAAGAAGACGTCGCCGCGACCTTCTCCGACAAGCTCGGTGCTCCACCGCTCACCGACGCGCAGAGCCTGACCGAGTTCGCGCGCCAACATCTGCGCGCCAAGTTCCTAGCGGCCGAGGCAGGTATCACTGGCGTCAACTTTGCCATCGCCGAGACGGGCGGCATCGTCGTGTGCACGAACGAAGGCAACGCGGACCTCGGCACGTCACTGCCAGGGTTGCACATTGCCTGCATGGGCATGGAGAAGCTGGTGCCCCGCGCGGCGGATCTGGGCGTGTTTCTGCGGCTCTTGGCGCGGTCCGCGACCGGGCAGGCGATCACCGTCTACACGTCCCACTATCACGGCCCGCGGCCGGGGGCTGAGCTACACATCGTGATCGTGGACAACGGGCGTAGCTCGATCCGGGCCGAGTCGGAGCATCGCTCCGCCCTCAGTTGCATTCGCTGTGGCGCGTGTATGAACACCTGCCCGGTGTATCGCCGGAGCGGCGGGCATAGCTACGCGACCCACGTGCCGGGTCCCATCGGATCGATCCTGGCGCCTCTGCAAACGCCGGGGGCGCATCAAAGCCTGCCGCACGCCTGCACCTTGTGCGGGTCGTGCACGGCGGTGTGCCCCGTCGGCATCGATCTGCATGAGCAGCTGCTCATCCTCAGGCGGCGCCAGGTGGACGGCGTCGCCGTATCCGATGACGTGCACGTGGGCCCAGCGGGCTCGGGGCTGAAGCGTCGACTCGGGGGGCTCGTCGGCTGGATCCTCGCGAGCCCGCGGCGCACGGCTTGGCTCGGGCAGATCGCTCGCTGGATCGGTCGCCATGTGCCCAGCGTCATGAAAATGGGCCCGCTCGCGGCGTGGTCGGACACGCGGGCCCTGCCGCCGCTGCCGCGGCGTAGCTTTCTCGCAGAGTATGCCGCGCGCCGCCCCCAAAACCTCCTCCCTGCCAAGACCACGGCTCGGGACCCAGTGGACCAACGATGAGCTCGCGCGACACCCTGCTCGCGACGCTGCGCTCTCAGTCCGTCCCAGAGGTGCCACTACCATCACTCATTGCAGAGTGGATACGTTACCCGGATCCGAGCGAACAGTTTCGGGTGGCGCTGGGTCAAGCGGCGGGCAGCGTGGTCTCTGTCGGGGTCAGCGGTGGCCTGCCGCAGCTGGTCCTGGAGTTGGAGGCGGTGCGCAGCGCGGCCAAAGTTTGCTCGCTGGTCTCGAGCGTCGCCGGCAATTGCGACATCCCCGCCGCGGCACATGCCTTCGCGGACGTGGACGTGTTGATCGTGGCGGCGGAGTTTGGCGTCGCCGAAAACGGGGCCGTGTGGATCGACGGCGCCGCAGCGCCCGTGCGCTCTGCCTTGTTCCTGGCCCAGCACTTGGTCGTCCTCTTGCCGCACGGGGAGATCGTCGACAACCTGCACCAGGCGTACGAGCGGATCGGTTCGCGGCTCGCCGAACGCAGCTATGGGTGCTTCATGTCGGGTCCGTCAAAGACCGCCGATATCGAGCAAGCGCTGGTGGTGGGAGCTCACGGCGCCCGCTCGCTCACCGTCGTCCTGTATTGATGCGCGCGCTCAGGGCGCCGCCACTCGCACGTTGTCGAACAGCGCCGACGCCCGCACCGTGCAAAGCCCGATACCACCGCTCTGGATGGTCGCGTCGGGATACGTGAACATCAATACATCGTCGAGGTACGCCGTGATGGTGCTGCCCACCGCTTCGACCTTCAAGTGGTACCAGACGCCCTCGACTCCCTCTTCGTACTCGGATTGGGCAAGATTGCCGCCGTCTACGCCGATGCCGCGCAGCTGAATACCGCCGGTATTGCTGCGCAGACCTACCATGTAGAAGTTGTCCGCGTCCTGAACCCGCAGGCACAGCCCCGCCATGTAACTGCTGGAGGAGCCGTTGAACGAGACGACGTTGAAGTCGACCTCTGCGACCACACCCCTCCAGCTCGTGTCACCGGCAGTGACCATGTGCGGAGAGGAAGCGTTCGTCTCCGTCTGCCCGTAGACGTTGCCCTCAGCTTCGGGATCCGTCGTGATGGCCCACTGTCCGTCATTCGCGAGCCAATTCGCTTGCACGAAGTTTTCGAAATCGTCTTCCAGCAGCAGCATCCCGCTCGGGAACTGCGGCATGGTGTCGACGACCGGCGGAGTGCCGCCCGCGCCTGCGCTGGCGCCGCCCGCACCTGCGCTCGCGCCGCCGCCGGCACCGCCCGCAAGGGGCCGCCCGCCGCTCCCTGGCGATGAGGCGCCACCCGAGCCATTGCTCGAGCTGCCGCCCAATCCAACGTTACCGGTACCGCCGTTGGCGCCACCGCCGACACCCGCCGGGGCGCCCGCAGCGCCCGCAGCGCTCGCCGAGGGATTCGAGGGCGGATCGTCCTCGGTGACGGTGGCACAAGCCGCACAAAGCAGGAGCAGCGCGGGCGAGAGAGACGACAACCGCACTGGCGGCGACGACCCTCGCCACCTCTTCATCGCTCGAGACTCCGACGCGGCTCGGACAGCACCGGTAACACCGCCGGGGAGGGCGGCAGCCATGGCCTCACTCGCGCGAGGAGCGTTGTGATGAACCTGCCAGGCGAACCTAATTCGAGCTGACCCGTCCCGATCGGGACGCCGCTTGCCGCCGAAGTATCTTTGCTTCACGACTCAGGATACCACGCGGGAACCTCGCCTTGTATGCGTCCAGGCTGGCACGTGCTCGCGAGCGCGACCCACCCTGCAGAGCAGCACGGGCCGCGTCCAAAAGGGCGATTTCCTCGCGCAGGTGGCTGTCCGCTTCGGCGCGTGCCAAGGCGTCTACCGTCAGTGCCTCTGCCGGTGGCTCCGCCAATTTTGGCGTCACCGGCTCAGCGACGCTGGGCTCTGCGACCAATCGGGCGCCTTCGGCCTGTTCCACTTCGGCAGTGTTGCTAGCTGCAGTATCGCTAGCTGCAGTATCGCTAGCTGGAGCCTCCCAGCGGGCGCTCGATCCAGGGGCCAAGCTGACCGCCGCGATGCCGCCGGCCGCCACCATGCCGCTAACGACGACACTGCCTACGGCCACGCTGACCGTAGCTTTGCTCGCGAGCGTGCTGAACATCGCCTTCACGTTGCTGGCCCACGCCAGCGGCCCGACGAGGCCCAGACCCCGCTGCATGCGCGACCTCAGCAAGGCCGACGGACGCTCATTGACGACCGCCCGCAGGAGCTGACGCTCGAAGTCGGTGGCGCCTTGCGTCAACAGACGCTTCGGCTCTCTCATGACTTTAGCTCCCCGAGGTGCGCGAGCTCCATACGGCGGGCGGCGGCTCGGAACGTGGCCCTGGCTCGCCGAAGGCGCGAAGCCACGGTGCCGACGGGAATATTTACTAGCTGCGATATCTCGGGGGCAGACAAGCCTTCGAGCTCGAACAGTACGAAAACGGTCACCAGGTCCTGATCCGTCTTCGCGAACACGCGGTCCATCAGCTCCATCGCGCTACAGCGGTCCGTCAGCTGCTCCGAACGAAGCGCGGGATCGACGTGCAAGTCCATGTCGCTCTGCAACTGACAGCGTTGACTGCGACGGAAGTTCGTACGCGCCAAGCCGATAGCCGTGCTGAACAGAAAGGCGCGCTCGCTCCCGCTACGGATGTTCTCGAGCCGCTCCGCCGCGATCAGGTAGGCCTGCTGCGTCGTGTCGGCAGCGAGGTCCGCTGAAAGGCCCAGACGCCGGAGCGTGCGCCAAATCAGCTCGTGGTGAGCTCGAAACATCCGCTCGAGCCGCAAGCGGGCGGCCGCTGCGTCCACCAATGGGGTGCTGGCGGGGGCTTCATGAACGGACATGGTAGCGCTGGGCATGCGGGGTCTAATGCTCGAGCCTTTCGCGATGATCACGGAAATCGATGTATAAGAGCAATCCTTAGCACCCGGAGCGGGGGAACGCCTCGTGGGCCGCGCGAGAGCGGAATCGAGCCGCTCCGAATCGGGTGAGCGTTATGTCTACAACGAAGTATTGCCACGTGAACGGTGCGGAGCGCAACGCTCAGCGCGCGTCATCACAAGCCGTAGACGAGCCCGATCGACGGCTGCACGACGAAACCCACGGAAGGTAACATCAGCATCGCGTTGAGGTTGACCTGCAACGCCGCGTCGCCGCCGAGAGAAAACAACACGCCGCCCCCCGTCGTCACGAAGGCGTTGCCGAGCTTCCGATACGCATCGAGCGTCCTACTCGGCAGCGCTGGGTCGTTCGCAGAATCATAGGCGTCACGGGCGTTGATGCAGTCGAGGAAAGCCTCTCGCTCCGGCTCCTCCGAACAGTCCCGGACCGTGACTTGGCCCTTCTTGATGTCGACCTGGGCGATGCCGCCACCCAGATGCAGATAGGGGCGCAGCCCGGTCGCGCTCAACCCGCGCAGCCAATACTGCAGCCTGGCCTCTACGTGTATGGGTAGGAAGGTCCGACCATCGATGGTTTTGGGACCTCCGCCGAAGGCATAACCAGCGCGCACCCCCGCCGAAATCCGGTCGGCAAAAGCGTGGTCGTAGCTGACCAACGCGCGGAACGTCCCGCCGGAGGCGCCTGACGCAATCCCGGTGCCTGGGTATGCGTCCCCCAGCTCGCCGGGCTCACCCGCCACGGGAGCGGGCAGTGCCTCCGGATACGGCGTAGTGGCCCCGCTGGCGAAACAATCGAAATCCTGGTTGCTCGTCGCGCAGACGTCCGAGCCGCTGATGAAGCCGACGTCCGCCGCGAAATGAACCCCGACCCAGTCTGTGTGGTAGGACGTCGGCGCGTCGCTTTCTGCCGTGCCCCCGTCGTCCGCCATGGTGTCTTCGCAGCCGGGGAAGTCAGGGGGGCAGAGCACTTTTTCCTCGCAGCGCGCGGGCGCGGCTTCACCGGCGTAAGCGGGCGCCTCGCTGCTCTGCGGGTCGACGGAGATGCGTTCGGGTGCGCCCTTGCTACCGAGCGTGTCGACGGGGTCCCCCGACGCGTCGGTGGCGACGATGAAGAAGTTAATTGTCCCCGAGTTCATCGTGGCCTGGCAGGGAACCTGCGCTCGAAACGTCGCGCCGCTCTTCAGCATGTCGACGGTCTTCCAGGCGCCGGTGCCCTGCTCCTGGTAGCGCAAGCTCATGCGCGCGGTCTCGTCATCGGCTCGACACTCGAAGGGGATGGGTCGCCGAGTCTGCACCTCCCGGGAGCCCGGCGTGCAGTCCAAGCCGGAACGCGAGGCCGCGCGCGCCGCTGCCCCTTCGGACTGCGGCGCTGCGTCTTCTTCGGTAGTGTCGGCCGCTGCCCCGCCGATCAGCGGGATGGCTCGACCTCGCTCGGGGCGCGACTTGCGTGCTGCTTCGAAGGTCGCGGTCGTCTCGGGCGTGGCGAGGGCGTCATCCAAGGTCACGCCGGGGTCCTGACCGAAGGCGCTGTCGAAGGCCTCGCGCGCGGAGTGCTGATCTTCTTTGCCGCTGCCGCGGACCACGCCGATGTACATCCATGCCTTGGCGATCGTGGCGGGGCGGCACTTGTCTCCACACGCTCGAACGACGCCGAGCAGAACCTCTTCGGCTTGTCCGAAGTTCATCTTCAGGTAGTGCTCGCTGACGGCGTCGCTGATCTTGTCTCTCGCCGACTTGTCCCGCGTGTATTGCGCCGCGGCCGGCCGCCCCTGGAGCGCCAGAGCCAGCGTCGCCAAAACGACCACGAGCGGGCGCAGGCCTTGAATTCGTCTCACGTGCGGTTTCTCCGAAGCTGTTCTCTAGTGATGCCGACCCGCTCGACGCGCGGCTGCCGCTCTGGCATTTCGAGCCGGGGTCGATACTCTATCAGATAAGCTCGCGCCAGGTCGGCTCGCGGGCGCCCCGACTTTTCGCGTCCAGCCCGCCCGTTCTGGCGAAGGGCGGGCGGGGGAGGAGCTGGCAACCGGCGCGCTCGGATCAGCGGGATGTAATCAGCGAGGAACGATCAGCTGACTCTCGCACGTGAACAGCACCGCGACGTTGGCGGTCGGGTCGCTGCGGATCAGCGAGCACGCGGCGGGGCATAAGTTCAGGCGGTCGTTCGCGATGTAGAACGCATCGGCTTGGCATGCCCCGTAGGCAGGGGCCTGACCAAACTGGACTGGAACGGTGCCGTTGCCGGGGTTGTACTGGATGGCGACGTTGTTCAGGTCTAGCTCCGAGCCCTGCGGAGCCGCCGGGATCGGGAAATCGCAGGCGATGCTGCTCGTCAGCACCACGTCTTCGGCGATGCGCTGGAACACCACGTCGTAAGCCCCGAATTGACAGAGCGGGAAGCGCAGACCACCCGTCAGGCGGCTCAGCTCTTGGTATGAAACACCGGAGTTTTCGACCACGTTGCCATTGCCCGTGCAGGTGGCCATTTGGATGGGCTCATCGGGCAGGTACGCGGCCGATACGGGGTTCTTTTCGGCGATGCCGATGATGCTGTGAAAAACGATGTTGGGGTTCTGTGGATCGCTGCCGAACTGAGCGGGCGCCATGCTCGTCAACTGGTTCAGGAAGTCGTTGACAGGCATGTCCTCGTTGTCGTCCGTCACCTCCAGGAAGACCTTCTTCGCGCCGGGCCTGAGCCAGGCGGACCACCCGAGCGGCGCATTGTCGAACTTCTCTTCGCGATCGGACTCGTCGAAGGGCGGCGCAAACGTGTCGAGCAGGATGTCGAACGAATCCGTGCTCTCGAGCTTGGTGCTGTATTGGAAAAAGCGCTCGGAGAAGGTGGGCTCGGGGGCGGCCGAACAATCTGCGAGCCCGCTCAGAGGGGCGCTCACGCAGATCGACGTGCTCGACTCGCCATCTTCGGCGCGCACCTCACGCCGGTGGCGTGAGACGAGGATGACGCGGTAGTCGACCGCGCTGCTCGCCAAGATGGAAGCGAAGTTGACGTTGATGTTCTGCTCCACCGCCTCCAGCTCATCGGACATGCTGCCGGAGTTATCCAGCAGCAAGATGATGTCGACGGGCTGCTCCACTAGCTCTGCAGTGGTTTGATCGATGACGCAGGCTTGGTCGATGGAGATGCCGCCCACCGGTTCGGGCCGACTCTCCACGAGCCCCCCTACGCCGCCGCCGTTGCCCATCGGGCTAGCGCTGCCCGGAGCGTCGGGTTCGAAAAAAGACGGCCCTTCCTGCTCGCCGGCCCCCTGCCGTACGGAAGCGCCGCCGCCATCGGAAGCGCTGCAGGCCATGACTCCGACCATGAGCGCGCCCGTCGACAGCGCGGCGCGGCCAACCAGGCCCTGCCGCGAGCTCGGGCCATGATGTGAAGATTTGAGGTGCGCCATATACTCGGGGTCCTGGCTCTGAAGGTTAGCGGTCGAGCTCGCGCGAGCAATGCGAGGTACGAGAGTTCGTTGTGAACGGTATCGTCGGGAACCGTGCCCTTGGGGCAGTTTGCCTGCCGTTTTAGATGCGTGCCGTTTTGGAGAGCTAGACCACGCGCCGAAAATGATAGGGACAGAGCTCAGACGAAGCCTGGCAATTCGCTTATGAAACCATGCGTGTGCGAGCCAAACCGATCACGAATTGTGGTGGCGGGTCCGGGCACCAAGCAGTTCTGTGCGGATTCTGGCACGCTCCTCATAGGTCTGATGACCGGGGTGATCCTGGCAGGCGCATCGCGCCTGGCATTTTTGCGTGTCGCGCGGCCGGTGAGTTGATGTACGCGAGTGATTTTGGGGCTCTTGCTCACTCTCCGGCTGCCGGCTAGGAATGAGAAGATTGAACTCGTCGGGACGTCCAGCGCGCACCGGCGCTCGTTCGCGAGCCGTCCGCAGCGCGCTGTGCGCTCTCGTCGGTGCGACGAGCCTCTGGCTGAAGCCCGCAGCAGCGGCGCCGCCGAACCGAATCGCCACTCGCCTGGATTGGGGCGTGTCGGTTTGTGGTGACGCGGAGGGGTTCGCTTCGCGCGTGCTCAAGCGTACTCGCGCCGTGCGCTTCGTCGAGGCGGGTGAACAGCTCACCGTTCGTCTGAGCATCGAGCCGCAAGGATCGGGGCTGGATGCGAGCGTCAAGTTAGTGGGGCGGGGGGCCTCCGGTGTGACCCGTCACATCGCGAGTCCGGATTGCGACGATGCGCTCGACGCGTTGGCCCTCGTGGTCGCGATTAGCTTGGAAGCTCGAGCGCATGACGCCCGTGCCGCACCGGCGAGGCGCCCGCCTGGCCCCGCCGCGCCTCGGCGCACGCCCCCTCGGGCCAAGCCCCTCGATCCACCAGCACCCGCCGGCAGCGCGCCGGAGGTCGATCCCGAGCCCCAAAGCCCAGCGTTACCGGAGGCAGAGCCAGCGCCGCCGGTCGCCGCTGAGCCCGAGCCAGTGGCGCCGTCACCGGCTCCTCGCCAGGACCCACCGCAGGTGGTGGTTGCGGCTTCCGAGGCTCCGGACCTCACGCGAGAAACGGACCGGGTCGCGGCCAAGCCCCCGCTGCTCGAGCACGTCGAGCTCGCGGCAGGGGTCTCCGCACAGCTGTCGATTGGCGTGGCCCCCGAAGCCCTGGTGGGGGGGCAGCTCTGGCTACGGGCCGTCTGGGAGCGCAACAGCTGGTTGTCTCCCGAGGCCGCATTGAGCTACGGCTATCAACGGCGCGGAGGCTTCGTACAGGCCGATGGGGAAGCCGACTTCGCGTTGGGAGCCGCGGCTCTGGACGCGTGTCCGCTGCGCGTCGGCGTGGCAGCGCTGCATCTCCGCCCTTGTGTCTCGGGATCCTTGGGCCGCCTGAACGCCGTGGGCCACGAAACCTTCTTCCCCCGCACCGAGAGCCGCCCCTGGAGCAGCTTCGGCGCCAATGCACAGCTCATCGCCAGGCTCGGGATCGTGAGGATTACCGCCTCTTTCGGCGTGGCCAAGCCCTTGGTGCGAGACCGCTTTCGTTTTGGCTCGGAGTGCTCTGGCGCAGCTTGTGAAGTCGACGCCTTCCATCGCGTCCAGGCCGCGGTCTGGTCCGGGGCCGCCGGGGCGGGGCTCGCTTTTTGGTGAGGGGATCGACGCGCTGCCTCACGTCCCAAGGCAGGCGCCTCTGCAGCGGAGCCCGGGCGCGTATCTGAGCGCATGCACGGGCGATTTCCCCAATCCCCGCAACATGGCGGAGTATACTGCGGGGGATGTCGGGTGCGTCCATGTTGGCCACGGAGCGCAGGCCGAGCCGAGGCTCGGACCTGACGCCGGCGCAGCTCGAGCGCATGTTCGTGGAGCAGCATCCCCTCATCTGGCGAACGCTGCGGCGCCTGGGGCTGTCGCCTGCAGAGGCGGCCGAGGCGACGCGCGAGGTGTTTTCGGAAGCGGCGAAAGGGCTCGGCTCGGTGCGCCGACATGATGAGCGCAGCCGGCTACTGGCGCTGGCGATGCGCCAGGCGTTTCGTTCGGAGCGCGTCTCGACCTCCGAGGTGCGGCTGCGTCCCCCGCTGCCGCCGCCGGGCGACGCGCCGCCCGAGGAGCGTGAGAGCGCGGCGTGTGTCAGCGTGATGGACCGAGTGCTTTTGCATATGGCACGCCCCTCGGCGACGGCGTTCATATTGTTCGAGCTCGAAGGCGTGCCGCTTGGTGAGGTCGCTAGCGTGATGGCGATCGATCCAGACGTTGCGATGCAAACGCTGATGCATGCTCGTGAGGAGTTCAAGTCTATCGTGGCGGCGCTCGGAGAGGTAGCGAGGCCCTAGTGAAGGATCCGGAGCGGCTGCTCGCCCAAGGTGCCACGGAGTTCGAACGTAGGCTGCTGCAGGCGGTCAAGAATGAGCGCCCTTCGCCCGAGTTACAGCTTCGGATGGAACAAGCGTTGGGTCTTACGGGGGCCGCAGCGCCAGCCGCCGGCGCGGTCGCGAAGGCCTGGCATGCGTCGTGGTTGAAGCTTGCGATGGGAGGGCTGGTCGCCGGCGGCCTGGCTGCTTCTGGGCTGGTTCATTGGTCTCCGACCGGCGCTGCGCATCGACCTGAGCCAGGCGTCGCGACGACCGAGGTCGTGCCGCCATCGCTCGCGTCCGCGCCAACGCCGATCGGTCCTGGCGACGAAGTAGTGGACCCGTCGGGCGCAGTATCGGCTCGAACCGAGGGCGTAGACCTGGTCAAATTGCGTGACGAGGTGAACCTGTTCGAGGAGGCCACGCTGCGCCACGAGATCGAGCTGCTCGACGCCGTTCGCGCCGAGCTTTCCCGGGGGCGGGCTGCCGGGGCCAAGCTCGCGCTGGATCGCTACGAGCGGCGTTTTCCTGCAGGGGCCCTGCAGCGTGAAGCTCAGGTCCTTCGGGGCCGAATGGGCGGCGCGGCTGGAGCCAGGCGAGTCGATCCGGGGGCAGCGTCTCGTCGTTGAATGCGGCGCGTGGGGCGATGCGCGTCGAGCCGCGGGGCGTCCCGGCGCGAGGTCTTCGGCCACGAGCCAGTGGTTGGTCCGCCCTGCTGTTGCTCGGAGTGCCAGCGGCCTGCGGCGGCGATGCGGTGATCACGCTCGGTCAGGGCGCGCCCGTGCCTGCCTTCCGTGATTCGGGCCGGCGCATCGCGAACGTGAACGACCCTGAGACAGAAGAGTCCAACCCGACGCTCACCGACGATCTGCTGGAGATGTACTTCACGTCCGATCGCGACGGCGGGCTCGGAGGCGACGACGTCTGGTACGCCACCCGCCGTACCCGTGCCGAACCGTTTGGGCTGCCGCAGCCACTCGGCGCGGCCAATTCAGAGGAAGACGAGACCAGCCCTGCGATCTCGCTGGACGGGCGAACGCTGTGGGTCGCCTCGGAGCGCGACCTGGGGCTGGGAGGCTTCGACATCTGGCGCCTCACGCGGGCGTCGCGCGAGCAAGCCTGGGGCAGCATAGAGAACGTCGTCGCCCTGAATAGTGACTCCGATGATATCCCGCGCCCGCTCGGTCAAGGCGAGCTGGTGATGCCCTTGGCCTCGAGGCGGACTGACGATGAATATCAGACGTTTCTGGCGAGCCGCTCGGGTACGAACGCGGAGTTCGATACGCTGCAGCCGCTCGCGTACCTGTGGGAGCCCGGCATCAGCATGGTCGACGGCTTCTTGACGAACGATGGCTTGCTCTTGTTCTACAACCGAGAGCCAGAGGCAGGGGAGGGCGATCTGTACATGGCGTGGCGCACGTCCCTGGACGAGCCTTTTGGGCGAGCAGTACCACTGCCGTTAGTAAATACCGACCAGGACGAGCGTGATCCGTGGCTCAGCTCCGACGGGAAGAGGTTCTTCTTCTCGAGCGATAGGCGCGATGGCAGGGAGCTGGACATCTACGCCACGATCATGGAGCTGCCCCCCTTTGAATGAGCTAGTAGGAGAAACCCGAAGTCCGCGCCGGGTTTCTCCAAATGTAGAGGAAGTACCGAATGCAGAGTGCCCCATCGGGCCGGGTTCGACACGCCCCTCACCCGCGCAGCGGGGCGGGGCGAA
>JAYTOL010000202.1:0-1105 GCA_043747815.1 Deltaproteobacteria bacterium | reverse complement strand
CGCTGCAATGCGCAGCGCCCACGCCGACAGCGCCTCCGTCTGAGGGTTCGCTCGGCGCAGGATGCCCCACGCGCATTCGACCAGCAGCGAGCGCAATCGCGAGTTGCCTGCCTTCGTGATATGCCCCCTTAGTTGCCTCTCCCCCGAGCTGTACTCACGCGGCACAAGGCCCAAGTAGGCGCACAGCTTGGCGGCTGAGGAGAAGCGACGGATGTCGTCGACCAGTGCGATGAACGTCAGCGCCGTGACCACCCCCACACTCGGCACCGTCGTGAGGCGCTTGACCCGTTCGTCGTTCTTGGTCGCCTGCTCGACCTTCGCATCGATGGCCTTGACCTGTTGGCAGAGCTCTTTGTGAGTCGCTAGCAACGGCTCGACGGCCAGAGCTAGTTCCTCGGGCAGCCCCAAGGCGCGAACGCGCTTGGGAAAGCTCGACGCGGCCCCGGAAGGGACACGGATGCCCTCCTGGCGCAGCAGCGAGCGGCACAGCGATATCATCCGCGACCGCGTTTGAACCAGGACCTGCCGAGCGGCCAGGTGCTTTCTGAGCAGTCGGCTCTCATCGCTCGAGCGGTGCGAGGGACGAAATGCGCCAAGATGGCAGGCGTCGCACAGTGCGCGGGCATCGCGCCTGTCGGTTTTGACCTTACGGTTGCGACTGGCATACATCGGAGCGAAGTTGGGGTCCGCCACGATCACTTCGTGACCCAGCGTCTCGAGGTGCCGTGCCACCCACTCGCTCTCAGTCGCCGCCTCCAGCAGCACCCGCGCCCGCGGTCGGCTCCCGAAAAAAGCGGTCAACGCGTCCGGCTCCGTTCGGATACGCTGCTCCTGGTACTCGCCCGTCTCCGTGAGTACGCACACCTGGGTTGAAACTTTGTGCACGTCGATACCAATCTTTTCCATGGTCGGCCTCCACATTGCGGCTGCGATCGGGTTTCTCGTTCCGGCGGGGCTTTAATCTGCCACGACTTCGTAGCAGCCGGCCGCTTCATCCCATCTATCGGCTCGACCGCACTGCCACGCCACTCAGCCCCTGGAGCACGAACAGCCACAGGGCGAGCGCTATCGCCGGTCCCGAATACAGCCGTCCCGGCAGTACACC
>JAYTOL010000201.1:0-1124 GCA_043747815.1 Deltaproteobacteria bacterium | reverse complement strand
AGAGGGCAGAGTGTGTTCGATGCGCCAGCCCAGACCCGCGAGCGTGCGCTGCGCGCACCATCGCGGGACTGGTTGGCGTGGTGGGCCTGACTCGACGACGTGAGCCGGCACGTCCACTCCGCTGCGCGAACTGCTTCGCAGGCTGCGCGGACGCTTCGCTCTGTTACCGGCCCGTCTCAGTCGCGAGACAGGCGAGGCACCGCTACGCGAGCACGGCGACCGACGCCGGACTCGCTCCGCTGGCAGAGAGTTTGGCGGCGCGTGCCTCCTGCGTCGGCTCACGCCGCAGAGCGCGGCCCCCCGCGCCCCACAAGGGCGGCGGCAGACTGCCCGGCCTGGCGCACGAGGCTGGCGCTCCGGCTACGATGCTCCTGCGTGCGCGTCTGGGCCTCCGCTTGGCCCATGCGCCAGCACGGGCAGACTGCCACCGCGACGATGCCTGACTCCGTCCGTTTCAGTTCGCTCCACTTCACTCCGCTTCGCAGCCGCCAGCGAACCGCTCCGATGGCTCGCCGCTTTCGCTGCGTTCCGTTCCGCTGCCTGAAGCCGTCGGAGACAGGCCGGGAGAAGTTTGCACGCTCCGCGTGTCGTGTTCGATGCGAACAGGGGAGGGACCGCGACCCCGCTGGGTTGACCTTCGCTCAGTTCGGCCTGATGGCATGAAGGCACGGCCCGGTGCTACGATGCTCGCTCGTCCCTCGCCATCGCGCCATCCAACTCCGCCACGATGCCATCCAAAGCCGCCGGCATCCCGCGGGCGCAGGCCGAGTCCAAATGCCCCGGCCCTCTGCTCGACGCCACCGTCGAGCCTGTGGCGCCCGCCCCCATTTCCCCCGGCTCCATCGCGTCCGGCGATCTCACCATCAGCATCGAGGCGCCCGCCTCCGGGAGCGGCAGCCCGAAAATGCGATGCACGGCCGCCCACTGCTCCGGCGTTGCCTGGAGCTGGCGCACCCCCGTGTAGAACTGTTCGCTGTCCGTCATCCGTGCTGTCTGCGCGTCTCGTGTTGCGACCGCCCGATCCATGGGCGAGTTGGTCGGCATGTTCAGGCAGCCAGGCGGTGCCGGCTTTCTTGAGCCGGGCCTGGAGCACATGACGATGGCCGCTCTCGATCATCCCCGAA
>JAYTOL010000200.1:0-10448 GCA_043747815.1 Deltaproteobacteria bacterium | reverse complement strand
AGCGCCTGCTGGAGAAGCGCAAGAAACGCGTTGCCTAAAGACAGGTACCCGACATTTCTACTTTGCTCAGATCCCGACATTTCTACTTTGCCTTGACAGGTTCGTACGAATCGGCTCGTACATCGACCTGGTGCAAACCGGTTCGCTCCACACCAAGGCGACGGCGCGGCGCCCCACGGGAATGTGCGGCGGCAATTCTCCGGTGTACGATCAGCGCGTGGGGGTAAAGAGAGCCGTGTCCGATCATCTCCGCGTAGGCACCGGCGGCGAGGTCCACCTTTCTCGGATGAGACTCCCGCGACGAGACCTACCGCGAGGTCCCAAACCGTCCTGCGAGTCAGCCGCAACAGCGGCGTGATGCGAGGTAACCGCTGGTGCTCTCGAGATTCAGCCGGGATCGTTGAAGGTAGCAATACGATGGTGAAGCTGCGCAGCATCTGAGCCGCGAGTGTGTGCGCGAAGCAACGCGTCGCGAAGCGTCATTCGGTGGAGCTTCACCAGTTCTTCGCACTCTGAGATTACGCGCTCACTCTCCGCACTGATCGCTTCGTGGCTGACTTTGGCACCCGGCACGAAGGACATGAGTGCCAGTTCGGATTCAGTCATCATATTCAGCAGCTCCGGTTCAGGTGATGGGAACCACGCCCGCGGGAGCGTAGATAAATCCGAAAAGCTCCTGTTGCAGCTGCACCAAATCCGAGACCCGTCGTCGATCTTCGGAAAGCCGCGTTCCTCGAGGAGCTTGGCGACTTGGAGAATGAGGCCCATCGAGAAGCCTGGATCCTCGGCTGGAGCTGGTATCGGGTACTTCTTCATGGTTTGGTTCTCCGGTTCTCCGCGTAATCTCAAGCTCGCCCCGTGAATACCGCTCGCGCCCGCACGCTCAGGGGAGACGTAGAAGAATGACATCCTCGCCGCAATACGTGAAGGCCCCCCGCTCAGCCCGCTTTTAAGAGCTTGCGGACGCCCTCTTGCGAGAGCCCGAGCAGCTCGCCAGCATCGCGCAAGCTGAGCTGCTCGGCGAGCTCGCGAGCGCTCTCGGCCGAGTTCTTCTTGGCGCGCGCCACAGAGGCCTGCGCCTGTTGGTAGCGGTTCACCGCCGCCCGGAGCGGGGCCGGCAGCTTCAGGCGCTCCTCGAACACGGCGCTGGCCGCGACCTGATCGGGATCGTCGAACACGTCGGCGCAGCATGCGAGGGCTTCGCGGATGTTGCGGCGCGCCTGGCCGAGGCTCTGGCCCGAGGTATGGCAGCCCTTCACACTCGGAATGGCGACGTGCCAGCCGTCGCCATCCGGTTCGAATACGACCTTGAAGCTCAGCGGTTGCGCAGCCAGTTTTTTCCCAGGCATGGTTCCATGTCCTTTTCGATGGTGCGGAGGGTTTTGGGGTGGATGTCTTTACCCGCGTGCAAGGCAACGGTGGTCGCGCAGTTGCCGTCGGGCGAAACGTAGCGAGCGTGCGAGCCGGCCTGGCGGACCTTGGTGCAGCCGGCCTGCACCAGCTTCCGGACCACCTCGCTGCTCGTCACCCTCCATTGTTCTAGCGCGGTCGGGCGCCACTGTCAACGATTGTTGACAGCATCGGCCGCGCATTGGGTTTGATCCTTAAGCTGGGCGGGGCGAACGGACGCGAGCGCGACACCTCGTGCGCCGCTCGCCGCTTCGCGCAGAGTTCGATACCCGTCATACCGCCGAGGGTAAGATCCGGTGTCCGATCATCTACGCGTAGGCGCCAGCGCAGAGGTCCTTTCATTGTTTCTCCTTCTGCTCGCGCTTCAGCCGGCGGCGTGTGCCTTCGCCCGGCGGTTCTCGCCCCCGGAAGTATTCCCGGTGCGTCTTGCAAACCGTGAGCCAGACGCCATCGACTTTGATGACCTTGGCCTGGCATACCAGCAGCGCCGCTGTGCCTTGAGACGCTCTCGGCGCTCGACTGCTCGTCGATTATGCTCGACGCGGCACGGCTCGCATGAGCAGGCGCCCTTCGCGACGGCGCCCGCGCAGCCGTCATAGCGGTGGTGGCAGGGGTTCTCGCGCGCCATGTTCAGTTGTATCGCTCGAAGGCATCAGAATGGGCTCAGATGATGGGTGCGTCTTTACGAGTCATGATCGTGCGCCGGGCCCAATGGCCCGGCACGTCGATGGTCGACCAGGGCTCGTCGAAGGAAGGCATCAGATGTTTCGGCGCTCGGCACCGCGCCCCCTCGCGAGGATCGGAGGATCTTCCGCCCGACGCGGTCACCAGGGACGGACCAATTGCACCCACCAGGCATTGCCCAGCCGAATCACCCCCGAGAACCGAATTTCCTCCCCTCTCAGGAGAGACTCCGGACAGTCGCACTCGGAGCGGAGATGTGCCTCAGCTTCGGGCGTATAGACGATGCGGATGAGGACGCCGCCGCCGCTAGCGCTCGCAGTGATGGCGTCCTTGGCGTTGATCTTCTTGATGCCGAGCTGCTCTAGCTTGGTGAGGATCATCTGGCTGCCTTTTCCGTTGGCCGCTCAGCTCCGCGGCCACACACAATAAGATGGGCTGCAATGGGGCCACGTGCAAGCTCTGAACCGGCGAGATCACCGGAGTGCCCCGGCAACGACCCCTTCGAGGTCGGTCATGGCTGCTTGGCGATGTCGACATGCGGGTCAGAGGTGACCACGAGGCAGTCGTGGCCGACGTAAGGGCAGCGCGAGCACTCACCACCGCGCGGAAGGCGGACTGCATCACCCTCCACACCCTCGGCGCAGCAACAGCAGAGCGAAAAGGCGGGGCACCCGGTCACGAGTTCGACCGCGAATGCGGTCGTCTGAGACTCGTGTCCTAGTAGGCGGGCATTGTCGATGAGGCGTGCGACCGCGTTCATACGTGCGAGGATCATGGTCATCCACTTCCCTCCTCATTTCGGGTTGGCACCAGTTGAATCATCTTCCGGCGGGCGTCCGACTCGACCTGTGCCCAGCACTGTCTCACCCACGGGTTGAGCGGATCGGACAGGTACAGCGTTCGCAGTGCGAGAGCGGCACCGATTGCACGTTCGCGCGCCCCAATCGGTCGCGAAAAACACGCCGCGTTGTCTGACTCTCGGTAAAAGGTTTTGCGGAGCTCCTGGGCTACGGCGGCCGCATCGGCGTTGCTCATTGGACTTTCCCTAACTGGATCTCCCGCTCACATGCGGACGCTGGGGGCTTTGCCAGATCGTTCCGGACGTCGAGCACGAGGCGGCCGTTGCAGAATGCTCGGCCGTTGGACACGTTGACGATCTGCACGTGCGTCACGCTCGAGCGCTGCAAGGCCTCTCGGGCGACCTCCAGGGCCCGAGAGCGTGCACCGTTGCCGGTGAAGTCAGCCCAGTAGGGGGCGCCATGCGCGCCGCTGTAGGCGTATTCGCAGACGCATATCCGGTAAACGGCCCTGCTCACAGCGCATCCCCAATCGCGTCAGCCCGATCTACCGCGACCCGAAGCGTGTGCGTCTCTTCCTCCGTCAGTTCGATCCGCTCAGCATCCCGAGCAATCTGGCTCACCGGCTCAAAATGCCGCTCAAACTGTTCGGACGTGCACCGGCACTCGTTCGCAGCATGCCGAGACCCCTTGTTGCCGCAGGGGCAGCTCGACACGTACAGGACGAGAGAGAACGTGAGCGGGACAGTGATGCTCCCGCCGGTCGACGACAGCACGAGCTGCCTTTGCGCGTAGGCGGTCGCCACGAGCTCGAGCGCCGCGCGGCTGAAGTGGTTCGCCACGTCGAGGAAAAGCACCCCGC
The DNA here is from genome assembly GCA_043747815.1 of Deltaproteobacteria bacterium. Taxonomy (GTDB): domain Bacteria; phylum Myxococcota_A; class Polyangia; order Polyangiales; family Polyangiaceae; genus SZUA-265. The sequence continues at coordinate 6,695 of JAYTOL010000200.1, read as the reverse complement.
CGTGCGCGAGATGCAGCTCTCCCGGGCGATAGCGCCAGCCCTTTTCGAGGCTGCCCGAAAGGCCGCGCAAGCTCACCGTGTGGTGCGGCGCCCGAAAGGGCGAGGTAAGCCCAAACGACTCGGGCAGCCAAGCCATATGCCGCACTGATCGAATCTCCCCTTCCCGCTCGAGCCAGAGGGTCTGGTCCCGTGCGAAGCGCCGGGCCCATATCGTCGCGTAAGCGCCAACGGGACCCGTGAGCAGAATCTTACGTGGCTCGCCTTGCCCGGGCCGTGTCATGACGTGCTGCCCCAGGCGAGATGGTCCCGAAGCGACACGTGCGCGCCGCTTCGCACGACGATGAGGTGATCGGCCAATGTGACGCCAAGGAGCTCGGCGCCTTCGATGAGGTGCGTGGTCATCTCGAGGTCGGCCGCGCTCGGCTGTGGGTCGCCGCTCGGATGGTTGTGTCCGAGGACGAAGGCTGCCGCGCCGCTCGAGACGACCGGACGAAAGACGTCGAAAGGTTTCATCGCAGCGCCGAATAGCCCGCCCTGGCTGATGCGCGTGGCGCCCATGATTTCGAGCTTTGCGTTCAGAAGCAGTGCCCACGTCTCTTCGTGCGGCAGATTGCCGATGAGCTTGTGAAAGATGGCGGCGGCCGTTTGAGCGCACGGCGCGCTGTCGAACGCGAAGCGCTGCACGCCGTCGCGTACCAGTTCGACCCTGTATTTCTGGACCTTGTACGTGAGTCGTTGTCCCGGAGCCTCGCGTCGCTCAGCCCTCGCTTGTTGGTTATTCGGCATCGTGCGCATTCCTTCCCTGGCTTTCTTTTCCCTACTGCCCCTCTTCCGTCTGAGAGCCGGGGCCGGCTTTCGCCGCCCCCGGCGGTGAAGCGATTCAGTCCTCGGTGGCTTCTGAGTCCTCGCGAGGCTTCGGGTCGCGGAACTGGATGGTCGTGTTGGGATTCGTCGGGAAGTAGTCGAAGAGCTGGTTGTAGGAGCCGTCGGCGTTTTCGAAGGCGGTGCCGATCCGGGTCCAGTAGCCCTTCTTGCCGTTACCGCGGTTGGTGATTCCCCAGATTTCTTTGCGCTGCTTCGTCGTGGTGTTCATCGTTGACTCCGTGTTGATCAGCCGCTGTCTGGCGGCTCGTTCGATCAGAGCGGGCTACGAGGCGCTCCTCGGCATGGCGGGCTGCATTCCCGGAGGGCTCCCCCTGGGAAACCGGGAAAGCAGAGGCCCGGCACCCGAAGGGCTCCAAAGTGCCGAGGCGCGACTCTCTGCGTAGCCCGCGCGAACGAGCCGCCAGACAGCGGCCTGATCGACCCCTGGGGTCACGAATGGATGCGATGATGACGCGGAAATAAATCTGGGGAATCCACCTCGCGAACGAAGGACTTTGGCGGACACATCGACGCGCTCCGTTAGCCGTTTGATCGCGCACGGCCTCTCGTGGGAACGGGGGTCGTTTGATCGGTTCGGTGCTCGTGGTCCTCACGAGCTACGGCTACGCCCGGCGGCAAGGCGGGGCAAATCGGTCCAAGGGCGCAGCTGGATTTCTGCTCGAGCACGTTGGGCCGACTGCGCGACGTAGTCGTCTACATGCAGTCCTTGCGCCCCGTCGCCGCCCCGCCGAGCGTCCATCAGGAGTCAGGGACCGATGATGGGGCAAGATCCGGCAGGAAGTGGTCCGAGGTATTGCGCCGTTCACCGCGACGACTCGGCGCGTATCGCGGCCTGGCGGGTATGGTCTCGCACGGCACCCGGTTAATCCGCGCCCATTCGGACGCCAGCTCGTCATCGTGCCCCACTTGCTCGCGAAGCGCTTCATTGACAAAAGCAAAACATCGCGGGTGTGAGTTTGTGTCTCGTCCCCCCGTCTTGATCGCCGCAGCTTCCCGAGGGGGGTGCAGCCGCGGAGGCTGACGGCCCGCCGTTTCGCAGCGTGACTAGCGCGGACGGGCATACCTCCACTCGAGGCAGCAGTGTACTATGCTCGCAGGTCTCGGAGTAAGCGCCGAACGGTACCACCGCTAGTCGCGGACCCAGTATAATCCAGCCTTGTGAACGCTTGGGCACCGGGCGTTCGAGAGCAGTAGGCAGTGAAAGGACGCGAAAAATGCCATGCGGGTAGGCCGCGAGGTCGTGAATTGGCTTAAAAGTCGGTCCGCGTGTTCCGAGGGACTGCAACGGGAGTTGCTCCAGATCCTGCAGCCCTGCGAGCCGCCGCCTAAGCGGTCGGCATCGGTAGACCGGGGCAGCATCGAATGCTGGAACAGTCTGGATTCGCGCGACATGGAGGGAATGACGCTTTTCCCTCAGCCCACTTGGGACTGGTTTAAATGGGAGGACGGCAGGTGTATCGGCGGCAAAGAACCTTTCGCCCAAATCACGAAGGCCGCAGTGATCGCGGGCTTCGAATGCGACATCCGAGAGGTGGAAGGCGTGGGAGCATCAAAGTCGTCGCTGACGGAGTTCGCAACACTGGACGAGTTCGCGCTCGCGAAATGCCGCAACCTCGTTTCCAATCCCAATCTTGAGCGCCTTCGAGCCAATCTCGGGCACGAACAGGGAAAGATCCGGCGCGACGGATTCTTCAGCTGCAGCCTCTGGGACGGAAGACCGTTTTGGATAAACTCGGGGAGTTCTCATCACTTCGCGGCGGCACGCTTCATCGCTGGTCAGCTTGGTGTGGCCGTGCGGCTGTGCAAGGACCTGCACGTCGCGGCGTTGAACGACGCGGCGGTGGACACACTAACGGCAGCGTATGACATGTTTGCAATGGCCGCGGGTACCAAGAGGCGTTTCAGCGAACTCATGTGTAAGCACCGAGTGTCGCATGGGTTCGTCCGATATCCGCGTCCATTGGACACCTGGTGGATAGTGCTGCTGCCCAAGTCCGAACGGGGTTCAGCGGTGAGTGCAGAGTGCTTGCAGAAAGCAAGGCTCATGGACGTTGGAGGTTACCTCCGAGACCTGTGCAGACGCCAATTTAGCGCTCCTGCGTCGATGCGCGCGGCGTTCACTTCCATCTGAGGGCCAGACGAGCAGTAAAATCGGGGATGCTCACCCCTCGGCACACGTGGCCGCTGGGGAACGTTTGCAATCGCGCGCGGCTCGGTTCACCGGTTCAGTCCGCGATGACTTCTGACGGTCTGAGTGCGAGAGGGCTGGGCCTCGATGCATGGGGACGTCTGCGGGCGCCGAGCGATCGCTGCGGATTTGCCGAGGCTGGAAGGCGCGCCCGTCCCGATCGACGCTGCCGGTCGGTCTGGCGCGTTTGGAACTCGCTGCTGGACGGGTTCCAGGTCCTGGTGGAGCGCTTTCGAATTGCACTGTTCGATGCGGTCTTGAATCACCGCGAACCGATCGGGCTGGAGATTCCAAGAACGCGCGTAGCTATCGAGCGCGGGCTGCTTGTCGATGTGGGGCCGTCGCATCAAGTCGTCGAGGTCGCGTCCAGGGGTCCTCTTGTTTTCAGTGCAATTTACGACGGTAAAAATCGAGCCTGGAATGCGGTGCAAGGATTGCAACGGCTCGATTATGCAGCGCTTTCTGTTGGTCCTCCGGGGGCATGGAAACGCCGTCCAATTCGCCCTCGACCTCACCGGGTAGCGCGTGTTTTCGGTGCCGTTTGTGACGGCAGTAGCTGCTCGGCGTAACGCTCCACGGGAAAGCGGAAGACCCCCCGCAGGTTGATGCCTTCGAGCCGCGTGGGCGCGATGCGCCCGATGAGTTCGGAAGGCACGACCTGCCGTCGGCGTGGCCAGTGATCGAGTGCGGCCTGCATCTGCGAGGTGTTCCAGGCCATGATGATGTTGGCGAGCAAGCTTAGAGCGTCGGCGACCGCTTGCATCTCGTCGTTACGGCGTGCTTGCATCGGGGCAACTCGACCCGAGTAGATGGCGCGTTTGAGCGCATTGACCGCCTCGCCGCGGTTGAGCACGCGCCGCAGCTCGCGACGGAACGCAGCGTTGATGAAGTAGTCGGCCAAGAACGCCGTTCTCAGAAGCTTGCCGAGCTGCACCCCGGCGTCATGGAGCGGGTCGCCTCGCGCCGCGGAGCCCAGGCGCGCGAGCGCCGTGACTGCACTGGCATGGCCCGACATCACGGAGGCCGCGAGGTGCACGAGCGAGTCCCAGTGCGCCTCGATCGCGGTCGTGTCGATCTGAGGGGAACAGACGTGCACGAGCTCCTTTGGGACCGTGGCCCCGCGCGGCAGAAACAGCCGGCGCTGAGCGAGTGCGCGTAGGCGCGGGCAGAGATCGAACCCGAGCAGGCGAGCGAGCGCCATGGCGAAGTCGGTGTAGCCGTGGGTGTCGACGGCGAGCTGGGTGGTCTCGAGGCGTTCCTGACGAACGACGCCCTCCAGCGCGGCGCCCGCTTGGCGCTCGTTGAGCACGATGGGTTGGGCGTGGAAGATGCCCCAGCGGTCGAGGACGTTGCTGTACACGCCCACGGACGCGGTCTGCCGCCTGGGATCGAGACGTGCCTGCCAGACGCGCCTGCTGGTCTCGAGGCTCATCATGTCGGAGGAAGCGAGATCGGCCCGGCCCCAGCTCGCGGCGATCGGATGACTCTGCATGTACTCGAGTACCGCTTGGCACGCCGAGCGAATGCGGCGCTCGTCGGCGGCCCAGCGCATGGCCTGTCGAATGCTGTTGGCGGAGAGCTCTGGGATCATCCGAGCACACTCCGCCGCCGTCAAGCTCGTGCCATGAGCCAAGATACCGGCGTACGTCATCAACAGCTCCGCGACCGAGCGCGGCTCGCGACCGAGCATGATCCAGCTGAAATGGACCTGGGCGTCCACCGCCAGAATCGCCTCGGGCAGCTGTACTTCGCCGATCCGGTGGTCGAGCTGGGCTCGAAGCGTTTCGACCTCAGGGGACTCTTCCTCCGCTGCGAGCGGGGCGAGGTGGAGCTCATCGTCGACCCGGAGCGTGCCATCGCGTGCCGCTGCCGCGAGTGCGTCCACGCCGGTCCGTACTCGCTCGAGCAGCGGCGCGAGGAAGTCGCTTGCCTGCGTCGGCAAGGACAGCCGGGCGTAGTGCCGCGGCGCCTCCACGTGCCAGCGCTCGGCGGGCAAGAACAAGCGCTCGCGACCCCGGAAGCTCAGCGAATGCTCGAGCCACACCGACCCATTGCGAACGGCTCGGCGCCAAGCAAACAACGTGGCTACCTCCAGCGCCCGAAAGGCCCGCTCACGATCGTTACTGCGGAGCTCGGCGGACCAGACCCCACCGAGGCCTTCAACGATCGAGTCGACGGGCAAGCTGCGCTCTCCGGCGGCGGAGAGCGCTCGCAACAGGTCCAGCGCTGCGGTGACCGGATGCCTGCCCGTGGCTTGCCAGGGCAGCTGGAGGATCGACCCCAGCAGCGCGCGGACGGGGCGCGTTGCGTCGATCAGACGCTGTCGGATCAGCGATGCGCGACTGGGGCGTGGCTGACGGTGCTCGGTGCTGATGATCTCGGTGAGGCGACTCCGGAGCTCGGCATCGGGGACGTCGTCCTTGGCGCTCAAGCGAGCCAAGTCTGCGAGCAGTTGCCGGTACCGTGCTGCCCAGTCCACCGGGGAATGCACTCCGTCGGCGCACTGCCGCCAGAGATCCACCACCCGCCGCTGCACCATGAGGATCAACTGGTCGGTGGCGGTCAGCAGGCAGTGCCGAAGAAAGCACGCCACTTCCACGGTACGGGCGGGATCTTTGATCCGTGCGCTCACGGAAGGAGACCGCGACGCCAAGCGGCGCGCCACCCGCCGCACGAGCGCGGCGTTGAGGTCGACCAGCACTCGGTCGACACTCAGCTCGACGAGCAACTCGATGCGCTCGAGCACTTCGGTGATCTGACGGGTGGAGTGCCGAGCGGGTGCCGCCCAGAGCCAATTCTGCGTCGTCTGACCGTCAGGCCGCGTTGCGGTCGTCGTCGCCAGCCAGCGTTGCCTCATCGCCGGAGACGCGGTCCTGCGGATGGTCGCGGCGAGCTCCGCTTCCAGATCCCGCGACGCAGTCGCCACGAGTGCGCGGAGGGCCCGGTCATGGACGATGAGCAGCCGGTGCTCGTAGAGCCAGCGGCGAGCGTGCGCCAGCAGCTGCTCGCGGTCGGCACAGCCCACGACCTCGTCGCGCAGGGCACGGACCAGCGCGCCCCGCTGGTGTGCCGTCATCCAGCTGAACCCCAGCCACCGGCAGGCGAGCTCCTGGTGATCGCCCAGGCTGCGTCCACGGGCGTACAGCGCACGCAACGACGCCACATCTGGCACCGGGATGCTCAGCTCCTTGCCCAAATGGCGCAGCAGCACCACCGGCAGTACGCGGAAGGCGTCCAGCGGTCGCCCGCTCATGCGTACGAAGCCCAAATGCAACGCCAAGCCGAGCTTCATCGCTGGGCCACGGCGGCGTTGGATCAGCCCGTGCTCCGCGGGGCTGAACGTGAAGAACGCCTGCAGCTCGAACTCGCTCAACTCGCGCGGCACCTCGCGCAGCCCCAGATAGCTCTCCTGCCAGCGTTGCATCGTCGGCTTCCCTGCCCGAGAGGGCGGGCCACGGTACGCCGAAGCAAAACCAACATCAATGCGAACTAAATCCACAGCTTACGAACACAGGCCCTGCTTTTAGCACTACTGCGAGAGGTTGAGCCACGGACTACAGCATCAGGGGGGTGCGGCCTCGTGTCCGTGTGCGGGGTCATCACGGAACTTGTGACAGAGAGG